>NZ_CP113519.1:0-602770 GCF_026723825.1 Pseudomonas sp. GOM7
GTGGAACTATGGCAGCAATGCGTCGAGCTTCTGCGCGATGAATTGCCCGCTCAGCAATTCAACACCTGGATCCGTCCTCTGCAGGTAGAAGCCGAAGGCGATGAGCTGCGCGTTTATGCGCCGAATCGCTTCGTCCTCGATTGGGTCAATGAGAAATACCTGAGCCGTCTGCTCGAGCTCCTTGGCGAGCGTGCTGGTGGCCTGGTGCCTGCGCTTTCCCTGTTGATCGGCAGCAAACGAGCAGCCACTGCGCGTGTCGCGCCGACCGCGCCTCTGCCTGCTGCAGCCCGTGCCGCTCAGGTTCAGGCCGCTGCGGCCGTCAGCAAGCCGGCGCCACCGCCCGTGCAGGCGGAACCGTCGCGGGCCAGCTTCGATTCCATGGCCGGTTCGGCGCCGCAACCGCCAGCACCCGCCGTGGCGCCGCGCGCCGAACGTACCGTGCAGGTCGAAGGTGGTCTCAAGCACACCAGCTACCTCAACCGCACCTTTACCTTCGACAACTTCGTCGAGGGCAAGTCGAACCAGTTGGCGCGCGCCGCTGCCTGGCAGGTGGCGGACAATCCCAAGCACGGCTACAACCCGCTGTTCCTTTATGGTGGCGTGGGTCTGGGTAAGACTCACTTGATGCACGCGGTGGGCAATCACCTGCTGGCGAAGAATCCCAATGCCAAGGTTGTGTACCTGCACTCCGAGCGTTTCGTCGCCGACATGGTGAAAGCGCTGCAGCTAAACGCCATCAACGAATTCAAGCGCTTCTATCGTTCGGTGGACGCGCTGCTGATCGATGACATTCAGTTCTTCGCCAAGAAGGAGCGCTCCCAGGAGGAGTTCTTCCACACCTTCAACGCGTTGCTCGAAGGTGGCCAGCAGGTGATTCTCACCAGCGACCGCTACCCGAAGGAAATCGAAGGCCTGGAGGAGCGTCTGAAATCGCGCTTCGGCTGGGGCCTGACCGTCGCTGTGGAACCGCCGGAGTTGGAAACCCGCGTAGCGATCCTGATGAAGAAGGCCGATCAGGCCAAGGTGGATCTGCCGCACGATGCCGCGTTCTTCATCGCCCAACGCATTCGCTCCAACGTGCGTGAACTGGAAGGCGCGTTGAAACGGGTGATCGCCCACTCGCACTTCATGGGCCGCGATATCACCATCGAGCTGATCCGCGAGTCGCTCAAGGATCTGCTGGCTCTGCAGGACAAGCTGGTCAGCATCGACAATATCCAGCGCACCACGGCTGAGTACTACAAGATCAAGATCTCCGATCTGCTTTCCAAGCGCCGCTCGCGCTCCATCGCGCGGCCGCGTCAGGTGGCCATGGCGTTGTCGAAAGAACTGACCAACCATAGCCTGCCGGAGATCGGTGTGGCGTTCGGCGGTCGTGATCACACCACGGTATTGCACGCATGCCGTAAGATTGCTGAACTTAGGGAATCCGACGCGGATATCCGCGAGGACTACAAGAACCTGCTGCGTACCCTGACTACCTGATTCGCAGCTCCACGAGGCAAGGGACTAGACCATGCATTTCACCATTCAACGCGAAGCCCTGTTGAAACCCCTGCAACTGGTCGCCGGTGTCGTGGAACGACGCCAGACGCTGCCGGTTCTGTCCAACGTCCTGCTGGTGGTCGAAGGCCAGCAGCTTTCGCTTACCGGCACCGATCTGGAAGTCGAGCTGGTGGGGCGCGTGATGCTGGAAGATGCCGCCGAACCCGGCGAGATCACCGTACCGGCACGCAAGCTGATGGACATCTGCAAAAGCCTGCCGAGCGATGCGGTGATCGACATTCGCGTCGATGACCAGAAACTGCTGGTCAAGGCCGGTCGCAGCCGCTTTACCCTGTCGACCCTGCCGGCCAACGATTTCCCCACCGTGGAAGAAGGCCCGGGCTCGCTGACCTTCAACCTGCCGCAAGCCAAGCTGCGCCGCCTGATCGAGCGCACCAGCTTCGCCATGGCGCAGCAGGATGTGCGTTACTACCTCAATGGCATGCTGCTGGAAGTACAGAGCGGCATGCTGCGCGCCGTGGCCACCGATGGCCACCGCCTGGCCATGTGCTCAATGGAAGCGGCCATCCAGCAGGATGGCAAGCATCAGGTCATAGTGCCGCGCAAAGGTATTCTCGAGCTGGCGCGTCTGCTCACCGAGCAGGACGCCGAAGTCGCCATCGTGCTGGGCCAGCATCACATTCGCGCCAACACTGGCGAGTTCACCTTCACCTCCAAGCTGGTCGACGGCAAGTTCCCCGACTACGAGCGCGTGCTGCCGCGTGGTGGTGACAAGCTGGTGCTGGCGGATCGTCAGGGGCTGCGTGAGGCCTTCAGCCGTACCGCGATCCTGTCCAACGAGAAGTACCGCGGTATTCGTCTGATGCTGGCGGCAGGTCTGCTGAAGATCCAGGCCAACAACCCGGAGCAGGAAGAAGCCGAGGAAGAAATCGTCGTCGACTATAATGGCGGCGGCCTGGAGATCGGCTTCAATGTCAGCTACCTGCTGGACGTGTTGGGCGTGATGAGCACCGAGCAGGTGCGCCTGATTCTCTCCGACTCCAACAGCAGCGCCCTGCTGCAGGAAGCCGACAACGACGACTCCGCTTACGTCGTCATGCCGATGAGGCTCTAAGCCTTTAATGTCCCTCAGCCGTATCATGGTCACCGCGGTGCGTAATCTGCACCCGGTGACTCTCTCTCCCTCCCCCCGCATCAACATCCTTCACGGCGCCAACGGCAGCGGCAAGACCAGCGTGCTGGAGGCCATCCATCTGCTTGGCCTCGCCCGTTCCTTCCGCAGCACTCGCCTGCAGCCCGTCATTCATTACGAGCAACCCGCCTGTACCGTTTTCGGCCAGGTGCAATTGGCCGAAGGGGGCGCGAGCAATCTGGGTATTTCCCGTGATCGCCAGGGTGAGTTGCAGATACGCATCGACGGGCAGAACGCCCGCAGCGCTGCTCAGCTTGCCGAGCTATTGCCCCTGCAACTGATCAACCCGGACAGTTTTCGCCTGCTGGAAGGCGCACCGAAGATTCGCCGGCAGTTTCTCGATTGGGGAGTGTTCCACGTGGAACATCGCTTTCTGGGTGCCTGGCAGCGCTTGCAGAAAGCCCTCCGGCAGCGGAACTCATGGCTGCGCCATGGTACACTAGACGGTGCTTCGCAGGCCGCATGGGATCGCGAGTTGTGCAACGCAAGCGAGGAGATCGACACCTACCGCAGAGCCTATATCCAGGCGCTGAAACCGGTATTCGAGCGCACCCTCGGCGAGCTGCTGCAGTTGGATGGTCTGACCCTGAGTTACTACCGAGGGTGGGACAAGGAACGAGAGCTGAGCGAAGTGCTCGCCTCCTCCCTGCTCCGTGATCAGCAACTCGGGCATACCCAGGCCGGACCACAGCGCGCCGATCTGCGTCTGCGTCTGGCGGGGCACAATGCGGCAGAAATCCTGTCGCGAGGACAACAGAAGCTGGTGGTGTGCGCGTTGCGCATCGCCCAGGGCCACTTGGTCAATGAAGCCAAGCGCGGTCAGTGTATCTATCTGGTGGACGACCTACCGTCGGAGCTGGATGAACAGCATCGTCAGGCCTTGTGCCGGTTGCTGGAAGATTTGCACTGCCAGGTGTTCATCACCTGTGTGGATCATGAATTGTTGAAAGAAGGCTGGCAAACGGATACGCCGGTTGCCATGTTCCACGTGGAACATGGCCGTATCACCCAGACCATCGAGCATCGGGAGTGAAGGCATGAGCGAGAACCAAACGTACGACTCCTCCAGCATCAAGGTGCTGAAAGGATTGGATGCCGTACGCAAACGTCCCGGTATGTACATCGGTGACACTGACGATGGTAGTGGTCTGCACCACATGGTGTTCGAGGTGGTCGATAACTCGATCGACGAAGCGCTGGCAGGCTACTGCAGCGAAATCACCATCACCATCCACCCGGATGAGTCGATCAGTGTGCGTGACAATGGCCGTGGCATTCCGGTGGACATCCACAAGGAAGAAGGCGTCTCGGCAGCCGAGGTCATCATGACCGTATTGCACGCCGGCGGTAAGTTCGACGACAACAGCTACAAGGTATCCGGCGGCCTGCACGGCGTGGGTGTTTCCGTGGTCAACGCCCTCTCCAAGGAGCTGGTGCTGACCATTCGCCGTAGCGGCAAGATCTGGGAACAGACCTACGTGCATGGCGTGCCGCAGGCACCTCTGGCCGCCGTCGGCGATACCGACGGTACTGGTACGCAGATCCATTTCAAACCGTCCGAAGAAACCTTCGCCAACATCCATTTCAGTTGGGACATCCTGGCCAAGCGCCTGCGTGAGCTGTCCTTCCTCAACTCCGGTGTGGGCATCCTGCTGCGCGACGAGCGCAGTGGCAAGGAAGAACTGTTCAAGTACGAGGGCGGCCTCAAGGCTTTCGTCGAGTTCCTCAACACCAACAAGACCGTGGTGAACCAAGTCTTTCACTTCAATATCCAGCGCGAAGAAGATGGCGTTGGCGTGGAAGTTGCCCTGCAGTGGAACGACAGCTTCAACGAGAACATCCTCTGCTTCACCAACAACATTCCCCAGCGTGACGGTGGTACTCACCTGGCAGGCTTCCGCTCTGCCCTCACCCGCCACCTGAACAACTACATTGAACAGGAAGGTCTGGCCAAGAAGTTCAAGGTCTCCACCACTGGCGACGACGCCCGTGAAGGCCTGACCGCGATCATCTCGGTCAAGGTTCCGGATCCTAAATTCAGCTCGCAGACCAAGGACAAGCTGGTCTCCAGCGAGGTGAAAACCGCTGTGGAGCAGGAAATGGGCAAGTACTTCGCCGACTTCCTGCTGGAAAACCCCAACGAAGCCAAGGCAGTGGTCGGCAAGATGATCGACGCCGCCCGTGCCCGCGAGGCCGCGCGCAAGGCCCGGGAAATGACCCGCCGCAAGGGCGCCCTGGACATCGCCGGCCTGCCCGGCAAACTGGCCGACTGCCAGGAAAAAGACCCGGCACTGTCCGAACTCTACATCGTGGAGGGTGACTCCGCGGGTGGTTCTGCCAAGCAGGGCCGCAACCGCAAGACCCAGGCGATCCTGCCGCTCAAGGGCAAGATCCTCAACGTCGAGAAGGCGCGCTTCGACAAGATGCTCTCCTCCGCCGAAGTCGGCACCCTGATCACCGCGCTGGGTTGCGGTATCGGCCGTGAGGAATACAACATCGATAAGCTGCGCTACCACAACATCATCATCATGACCGATGCTGACGTCGACGGTTCGCACATCCGTACCCTGCTGCTGACCTTCTTCTTCCGCCAGTTACCGGAGCTGATCGAGCGCGGCTACGTCTATATCGCCCAGCCGCCGCTGTACAAGGTCAAGCGAGGCAAACAGGAGCAGTACATCAAGGACGACGAGGCCATGGACGAATACATGACCCAGTCGGCCCTGGAAGATGCCAGCCTGCACGTCAACGAGAATGCCCCCGGCCTGTCCGGCGGCGCGCTGGAGAAGCTGGTCGGTGAATACCGTGGCGTGATGAAGACCCTGGATCGCCTGTCGCGCGTCTATCCCAAGGACATCACCGAGCACATGGTCTACTTGCCGCGCATCGGCCTTGAGCAATTGGCCGACCATGCTGGCATGCAAGCCTGGCTGGAGCGCTTCAGCGCGCGCCTGAAGGCGACGGAGAAGTCCGGCCAGACCTACACCGCCAGTCTGCGTGAAGACCGCGAGCGCCACGTCTGGCTGCCCGAGGTGGAGGTCAAGGCCCATGGCCTGTCCAGCTACACCACCTTCAACCGCGACTTCTTCGCCAGCAATGACTACAAGACGGTCACGGCCCTGGGCGATCAGTTGAACAACCTGCTGGAAGAAGGCGCCTACGTGCAGCGTGGCGAGCGCAAGAAGCCGGTCAGCACCTTCAAGGAAGCGCTGGACTGGCTGATGAGCGAGAGCACCAAGCGTCACAGCATCCAGCGCTATAAGGGTCTTGGCGAGATGAACCCGGATCAGTTGTGGGAAACCACCATGGATCCGGAAGTACGCCGCATGCTCAAGGTGACCATCGAGGATGCCATTGCCGCCGACCAGATCTTCAACACCCTGATGGGCGACGCCGTGGAGCCGCGCCGCGACTTCATCGAGTCCAACGCCCTGGCGGTGTCGAACCTGGACTTCTGATGCGCCACGCGTTGCATCGATGAAGTACAACAAACCCCGGCCTCGTGCCGGGGTTTTTGTTGCACTCGGACGATTCAGTGACTTCGCCAGCATCGAGTCGCTACTCACTGCCAGGCGAAATATCAACGAACGATTGCCAACGACTTTCAGGGCTGTCATCGTACTGACGAATGTCTTTACAGGAATCAGCCAAATGGCCTCTATCAACATCCGTATCGACGATGAACTGAAAGAGCGGGCTTACCGTGAACTGGAAAAGCTCGGTGTCACGCCTTCCGAGCTGATGCGCCAAACCTTGCAGTATGTTGCCGAGCGCGGCCAGTTGCCTTTCCGTCCGGTGTTGTTGACCGAGGAGGATGAAGCCTTGATCGCCACCGTTCGTGAGCGCCTCGAAACGCCTCAGCGAGTGAAGGTTTCGCTGGATGACCTATAGCCTCGAATTCGATGCACGAGCACTTAAGGAGTGGCACAAGCTGGGAGACACCGTCCGCGAGCAGTTCAAGAAAAAGCTTGCGGAGGTTCTGGTCAACCCGCGCGTCGAGGCGAATCGCCTTCACTCGCTACCCGACTGCTACAAGATCAAGCTGCGCAGCAGTGGTTATCGCCTGGTCTATCAGGTGATCGACCATGAGGTGGTGGTGTTTGTCGTCGCGGTGGATCGACGTGACCGTGAGCAGGCTTACCTCAAGGCCGCTGAGCGGCTCAAATAACGCGCTGCCTGCGTAAGACAGAATCAGGTTTCAATGCGATGAGTGATGGCGATCTGTTGGAGCAACTGCGGACTGAGAACGCTCGCCTGATCGCATTGCTGGAAACGCATGGCATTGAGTGGCGGCTACCGGTTGAGCGGCCAGAGCCTGAGCAGACCGCTGCGCTGCCACCGCTAGTCCCGGTTCTGAATACTGATGAGAAGTTGGCACTGTTCAAGCGCCTGTTCCGGGGGCGTGCTGATGTATTTGCTTTGCGCTGGGAAAGTAAGGCCGGGAAGTCCGGCTACTCACCTGCATGTGCGAATGAATGGCGCCCAGGCGTCTGTGAGAAGCCACGGATCAAATGTGGCGATTGCTCGTACCGGAAGTTACTACCGCTGACCGACCAGGTGCTCTACAAGCACTTGGCCGGAGAGATCGTCGTGGGTGTTTACCCACTGCTGCCGGATGACACCTGCTACTTCCTGGCGGTGGATTTTGATGAGGCCGACTGGCGTGAGGATGTCAAGGCGTTTACCCAGTCATGTCGTGAGTTGGGTGTGCCGGTTGCGGTGGAGGTTTCTCGCTCCGGCAACGGTGCCCATGCCTGGATATTCTTCGAGCACAGCGTTCCTGCGTCTGAGGCACGTCTGCTTGGTTCTGCGATCATTAGCCATACCTGTGAACGTACCCGGCTGCTGACGCTGGGCTCTTACGACCGGCTGTTTCCAAACCAAGACAGCATGCCCAAGGGTGGTTTCGGAAACTTGATTGCCCTGCCCTTGCAGAAGCGGGCTCGCGCTCAGGGTGGCAGTGTTTTTGCCGATGAGAAGCTGGTGCCCTATCCCGATCAGTGGGCATTTCTGGCCAGTGTCCAACCTATGCCGGCGAGGGACATTGCACCGGCTACTTTGCGAGCCAGTGGCGGTCGCCATCCGTTGGGTGTCGCTGATTTAACAGATGATGAGAGCGGGAAGCCCTGGCAGCGCACGTCGGAAAAGACTCAGAAACTAACCTGCCCATTGCCCACGTCGGTGAGCGTGACCCTGGCCAACCAGATCTATTTCAGCAAGTCCGAACTACCCCAGCCATTGGTCAACAAGCTCATTCGGCTGGCGGCATTTCAAAATCCGGAGTTCTACAAAGCTCAGGCCATGCGCCTGCCGGTGTGGAACAAGCCCAGGATCATCGGCTGTGCCGAAAACTATCTGCAGCATATTGCCCTGCCGCGCGGATGCCTGGATGATGTCCGGGCACTGTTGGGTGAAAACAAGATAGAGCTGGTGCTGCATGATGAGCGCTTCGCAGGGAATCCCATCGAAGTCAGATTCGTGGGCAAATTGCGCTCGGATCAGGAGGCTGCACTGGCAGGTATGCTGGGGCACGACACCGGCATCCTCTGTGCCCCAACTGCCTTCGGCAAAACCGTTACTGCTGCCGCGCTGATTGCCCAGCGTGGTGTGAACACGTTGGTGCTGGTTCATCGCACTGAATTGCTCCAGCAGTGGAAGGAGCGATTGCAGGCATTTCTGGGGGCAGACAAGAAGACTGTTGGCAGCATCGGTGGAGGTAAGGCCAAGCCGACCCGCATCATCGATGTGGCGGTCATGCAGTCGCTATCGCGGCAAGGTGAGGTCAGCGAACAGGTAAAGAAATACGGGCAAATCATCGTGGATGAATGCCATCACCTGTCGGCGTTCTCCTTTGAGGCCATTCTCAAGGCGGCCCCTGCGAGATACGTGCTGGGGCTGACCGCTACACCCATTCGGCGCGATGGCCAACAACCGATTATTTTCATGCAGTGCGGGCCGATTCGGCATACCGCATCGAGGCCCGAGAGTGCGCCTGCTGAGTTAACGGTGATCCCCAGGTGGTTACCTCGTCCCATACTCACGCCAGCAGGCGCTGGCATTCAGGACGTCTTCTTGCAGGTATGCAGCGATTCGGAGCGAATAGATAAGATCGTGACTGAAGTCGAAGTCACTTTTGGCCAGGGGAGAAAAATCCTACTGCTGACGGAGCGGACGGATCACCTCAGTGCCATTGAAGAGAGGCTCGTTGGTCGGGTCGAAAACCTGTTTACCCTGCACGGGCGGCTGTCCAAGAAGCAACGTGCTTCACTAATCGGTGAGCTAGAAGCGCTACCGCCCGATGCACCCAGGGTAATCCTGGCCACTGGGAAACTGGTGGGTGAGGGGTTCGATCATCCGGCGCTGGATACTTTGGTACTGGCGATGCCGGTGTCCTGGAAGGGTACCCTCCAGCAATATGCGGGTCGCCTGCATCGGGAGCATGCTGACAAAGCAGATGTCCGTATCATCGATTTCATCGACTCCGGGCATCCAGCCTTGCTGCGTATGTGGAGCAAGCGCCAGGCCGGCTACAAGGCAATGGGCTATGAGTTCGCTGATTCATCCATCTCGATAGAGCTTCTGCCGTAGGACTGATAAAGCCTTGAAATCTGCGACGGATGGGGATTCCGCTAAGCCAGGAACCCCACTACGTTGCGTTCAATTGACAGGTTGGCAATCCATTCAGGCCAGCGCCCACGTGGTTTAGTGAATGCGTTTTTTCAGGCTTGTAGTGCCCGGAAGGTAGGACGTACGGAAATGCCATTTATTCCGGTCATTTCGACGGAAAAATGCCACTTTATGTGGCTCAATCATGCCAATAAAGGCGCCCATTTTTTTACGTAAGTCATTGATTTTTATAGAGTGGTGAATGCCACCTTTATCGCCCGTCAACAGCGCCGCGCTGCGTCGATGAAGTACCCAACCCCGGCTTGAGTGCCGGGATTTTTATTGCAGCGTCTATGGCAAAAGGCTTACAGGATGACGAGCAGTGAGCCTCTCCCTTCGCCTGCGAACCCTGGCTAATCTACACACACCTGCCGGGAATTGGATGTCCCGGGTCAAGGAAGACAGACCGCGCCAGGATGGCAAACGACAGGATGTCGGAAGGTCTTAAAAAACCCGCTTCGGCGGGTTTTTTGTTGCCTGCCATCCTTGGCGGCAACCCTTCGGGCCATCGCAAGCGATGTCAAAAATCGTTCCTGACGATTTTTTGTTGCCTGCTAAAAGGCGGGTAATCAGGCCCACCAGTAACGCACCAGGTGGAAGAACACCGGGGCGGCGAAGCACACCGAGTCCAGGCGGTCGAGCATGCCGCCGTGGCCTTCGATCATGTGGCCCCAGTCCTTTACTCCGCGATCACGTTTGATTGCCGACATCACCAGGCCACCGGCAAAGCCCAGCAGGCATACCAGCAGGGCGAACAGCGCTGCCTGCCAGAAGGCGAACGGGGTAATCCAGCACAGCAAAGCACCGATCAGTGTGGCCAGGGCCACGCCACCGACGAAGCCTTCCACTGTCTTCGAGGGCGACAGGCTGGGGGCGATCTTGTGCTTGCCGAATAGCTTGCCGCAAACGTACTGCAGGACGTCGGAGATCTGCACGACGATGATCAGCCAGGCGATCAGCAGCAGGTTGCGGCCCTCGTAGCCGGGGATTTCCAGAGTCAGCAGCGCCGGTACGGCGGAGATGCAGAACACGGCGATCATCAGGCCCCATTGCACCTTGGCCGCACGCTCCAGATAGCGCGTGGTATCGCCGCCCAGCGAGGCGAGAATCGGCAGCAGCAGGAACAGGTAGACCGGAATGAAAATGGCGAACAGGCCGTACCAGCCGAATGCGATCAGCAGGTACTGCATCGGTAGGGCGAAGTAGAAAGCCGCTACCAGTGCGGGATAATCGCTGCGCCGGGTCGGCGCGAGGGTCATGAATTCGCGCAGGGCGTAGAAGGAGACGAAGTAGAACAGCAGGATCACGCCGTTGTTGCCGAACAGGAAGGCGATGCCGATGACCAGCACCATCACCCACCAGGCGTTGATGCGCGCGTTGAGGTTGTCGACCACCGGGCTGGGAGCATCGCCACTGCGTTTCTTGAGGATGAAACCGATCAGGCTGGCGAGCAGCAGCAGGGCACCGATACCGGCGAACAACAGCAGGGTATTGCGATCCATCTCAGACCTCCTTGGGTGCCAGGGCCAGCAGGGCGTTGCGTGCTCGTTCGAGGAAGGCGTCCTTGCCCTCCCCCTCGATGCGCGGCAGCGCGGCGCCGAAGCTCAGGGTGCACAGTAGCGGCAGCGGCAGCGCCTTGCCCTTGGGCATCACCCGGTTGAGGTTGGCGATCCATACCGGCACTAGCTCCACTTCCGGGCGCGCCTGCGCCAGATGGTAGAGGCCACTCTTGAAGGGCAGCAGCGGCTCGTCGCTGAGGTTGCGCGTACCCTCGGGGAAGATGATCAGGGAGTCTCCGCCGTCTAGGGCGTCGAGCATCGGCTGCAAGGGATTGACGCCTTGCTCCTTGCGTTCGCGGTCGACCAGTACGCCGTTGAACACACGGTTGATCAGGAAGCTGCGCACGCCTGGCTTCTGCCAGTAGTCGGAACCGGCCACCGGACGGGTGCGCTTGCGCATCTGCGCCGGCAGCGAAGCCCAGAGTAGTACGAAGTCACCATGGCTGCTGTGGTTGGCATAGTACAGGCGTTGCGTGGCCTGTGCTGTGCTACCTAGCCAGAGGGCGCGAGCCCCGGTCAGCAGGCGCGCGGCCGAGGTAATGGCGAAGGCGGTGAAGGCGGCGAACATGACGACTCCTTACTCAAGGTGGTGAGGCAGCAAGGGGAACGGAGGAACGTGAACCGTGATGGCTATGTATGGAATCTCCATATTCCAGGCGTTAATCAGGCCGTCTCGGCCAGCCCATGGCGGACGCGGTTGTAGAGGGTATAGAGCAGTAGCGCCAGGATCAGCAGCAACAGGATGTTGATCCACGGTGCCGTGAGCAGGCCGCTGGCGACACCGGCGCCGAGTACGCCGAAACAGAAGGCACGGTCACTCTTGCCCATCGGCCCGTCATAGCGCCTCGAGGCACCGACCATGGGGCCTAGCACGCCGGCGTATTCGCTGATCACCGCCAGCAACACCACGGTCACTACCAGCAACGGCGAGACGCCGGGCAGCAATGCGAAAGGCAGGTACAGCGCGCTGTCGGCGATCACGTCGCAGAGTTCATTGAGGTAGGCGCCAAGCTTCGACTGTTGGCCGAATTCGCGTGCGAGCATGCCATCGACGGCGTTCAAGGCCATGCGCAGCAGCATCCACAGGGGAAGCAGGGCGAACAACCAGGTGATGGCACTGAAAGTGGCGAGCAAGGTGCCGAGCAATACGGAGAGGATGGCTGCGCAGAGGGTCACCTGATTGGCGGTGATGCCTCGTGCATGCAGGCGTTGCACGCCAGGCCGCAACAGGTTCTGGAAGGCGGGTTTGAGCTGGTAGATCGAGGGCATGCTGCATTCCTTGTCATGGCGACCGACGCCCCAGAGGTCGCCGCGTGCACGTGCCCGTGCAACGCCAGTGGCATTGCTGCAAGTTATACCCAGTCGCGGGATTTTCCTAGTGGCATCGAATCGCCAGGATTCTCAGCGCCATGCAGAAAATGGCGGTTTTTACCCTCATCTTCTGCACAGCTTATCCACAGCCTCAGGCAGTCTCGCCCAGACGGCTGATGGCCGGTTCTGTGCCGCGCATTTCGGTCTGCTGCTGGCGTACCCACTGGAAGGCGCGCTCGTTGAGTTCGGCGATGGCGCGCGGGCCTTCGCCCTCAGCATGCATCGGCGCGCCGATGATCACCTGGACGGTGCCGGAGCGTTTGCCCCAACCGGCCTTGGGCCAGAACTCACCGGCGTTGTGGGCAATGGGCAGTACCGGCAGGCCGGCATTGACCGCCAGGGCCGCACCGCCACGGGAGAATTTGCCGATCTGGCCCGGCGGAATGCGCGTGCCTTCGGGGAATACCAGCACCCAGGCACCCTGCTTGAGGCGCTCGTCGCCCTGCTTGGCCATCTGCTTGAGTGCGGCCTTGGGGTTGCTGCGGTCGATGGCGATGGGTTTGAGCAGCGCCATGCCCCAGCCGAAGAAGGGCACACGCAGCAGTTCGCGCTTGACCACCTGCGACAGCGGCTCGAGCAGCCCGGAGAGGAAAAAGGTTTCCCAGGTGCTCTGGTGGTTGGCAAGGATCACGCAGGGGCGCTGGGGAATGTTCTCCATGCCGCGCACTTCGTAGCGGATGCCGACTATCGCCTTGGCCAGCCATACGGCGCAGTTGCACCAAGCCTGGATGACGAAGCGGTAACGCTGGCGGTATGGCAGCAAGGGCGCCACGATCAGGCTGATCAGGCACCAGAAGAACGAGCTGGACGACAGCAGCAGGTAGAAAAGCGTGACTCTGAGGGCCTGCAGGATCGCCATTGAACTTCGCACCTTATGAAAGCAGTTGATCGGCGACCGCCGCCAGATCATCGAATACCAGGGTTCCTGGCGGCAGGGGCTTGGCCAGGGTTCGTTCGCCCTTGCCGGTCTTCACCAGCACGGGTTGACAGTCGACGGCCAGCGCCGCCTGCAGGTCACCGCTGGTATCGCCAACGAACCAGACACCTGCAAGTTCCGTGGCGTAGTGCGCAGCGATCTGGTGCAGCATGCCCGGTTTCGGCTTGCGGCACTCACAGCCATCGTCCGGTCCGTGTGGGCAGTGGACGATCAGGCCGACTTCACCACCCTGCTCCGCTACTAGCTGGCGCAGGCGCGCGTGCATCGACTCCAGGGTCGCCAGGTCATAGTAGCCACGGGCAATGCCGGACTGGTTGGTGGCCACCGCCACAATCCAGCCAGCGCGGGACAGACGTGCAATGGCGGCGATCGACGAGGGGATCGGGATCCATTCGTCGAGCGTCTTGATATAGGCATCGGAGTCTTGGTTGATGACACCGTCGCGGTCGAGGATGAGTAACTTCATAGCTGCAAGCTCCAAGCCGCAAGCTACAAGTCAACAGCGGCCCGCTTGCCGCTTGAAGCTTGTAGCTTGCCGTTGCTGTGCGTCAGCCCAGCACCGAAATATCCGCCACGCCGAGGAACAGCCCGCGCAGACGGGCCAGCAGGGCATAACGGTTGGCGCGTACACGGGCATCCTCGGCGTTGACCAGCACCGCCTCGAAGAAGGCGTCCACCGGCTCGCGCAGGCTGGCCAGCTTGGCCAGGGCTTCGTTGTACTGGCGGGCGGCAGCCAGCGGTTGCACCGCGTGGTCGGCCTGCTGGATGGCGGCGTGCAGGGCGAACTCGCTGGGGTTGTCGAAGTAGTGCGCCTCGACCTGGGCAGCGACGCCACCTTCGGCCTTGCTCAGCAGGTTCGACACGCGCTTGTTGGCCGCAGCCAGGGCTTCGGCCTGCGGCAGCTTGCGGAAAGCCTGCACGGCCTGCACGCGTTGGTCGAAGTCCAGCGGCGAGGTCGGACCCACCGCACGTACGGCCTGGTAGACCGCCACTTCGATGCCTTCGTCCTCATAGCGCGCACGCAGGCGGTCGAAGATGAACTCCAGCACCTGGGCGGGCAAGCCTGCGGCCTTAATCTTGCCGGCGTACTGGGCAACGGCGAAGTCGACCGCGGCGGCCAGATCCAGATCCAGGCCCTTCTCGATCAGGATGCGTAGCACGCCGAGGGCGGCGCGACGCAGGGCGTAGGGATCCTTGGAGCCGGTGGGCAGCATGCCGATGCCGAAGATGCCCACCAGGGTGTCGAGCTTGTCGGCTACGGCCACGGCGGCACCCGTGAGGGTGCTCGGCAGTTCGGCACCGGCACCGCGCGGCATGTACTGCTCGTTCAGGGCCAGGGCGACATCTTCCGGCTCACCGTCGTTGAGCGCGTAGTAGTAACCGGCGATGCCCTGCATCTCGGGGAATTCGCCGACCATCTCGGTGGCCAGGTCGCACTTGCACAGCAGGCCGGCACGGGCGGCGCGCTGGGCGTCGCCACCCACTTCGCGAGCGATGAAACCGGCCAGCGCCGAGACGCGTTGCGCCTTGTCGAATACCGAACCGAGCTGGGCCTGGAACACCACGTTGGCCAGGCGCTGGTTGAAGCCTTCGAGCTTCTGCTTCTTGTCCTGCTTGAAGAAGAACTCGGCGTCGGTCAGACGCGGACGCACCACTTTCTCGTTGCCTGAGACGATCTGTGCCGGATCCTTGGACTCGATATTGGCCACGGTGATGAAGCGCGGCAGCAGCTTGCCGCCCGCGTCCAGCAGGCAGAAGTACTTCTGGTTGTCCTGCATGGTGGTGATCAGCGCTTCTTGCGGCACCTCGAGGAAGCGTTCCTCGAAGGAACAGACCAGCGGCACTGGCCATTCCACCAGGGCGGTGACTTCGTCCAGCAGCGCCGGGGGCACGATGGCCGTGCCCTGCTCGGCGGCGGCCAGTTCGTCGACGCGGCGGCTGATAAGCTCGCGGCGCTCGGCGAAGTCAGCCAGCACGTAGGCGCTGCGCAGGTCTTCGGCGTAGTTGGCCGGGCTGCTGATACGTACGTCACGGTTGGCGTGGAAGCGATGGCCACGGGACACACGGCCGGCCTTCTGGGTGAGGATCTCGCAGTCGACCACGGCATCGCCGAACAGCATCACCAGCCACTGGGTGGGGCGCACGAATTCGTCACGACGGTCGGCCCAGCGCATGCGTTTGGGGATCGGCAGATCGTTCAGCGAGTCGGCCACGATGGTCGGCAGCAGGTTCACCGCCGGCTGGCCGGGAATGTGCTGAGCGAAGCGCAGTTTCGCCCCGCTACGGTCGATCTCGGAGATATCCACGCCACATTTGCGGGCGAAGCCGAGGGCGGCCTGGGTCGGGTTGCCGTCGGCATCGAAGGCGGCCTGGATGGGTGGGCCATCGAGGTTCATGCTGCGGTCGGCCTGCTGCTCCTCGAGTTGTTCCACCAGCACCGCCAGACGGCGCGGCGCGGCATAGGCGCGGGCGCTGGCATAGTTCAGGCCAGCGGCCTTGAGGCCTTTCTCGACCCCTGCGAGGAAGGCATCGCCGAGGGTTTTCAGCGCTTTCGGTGGCAGCTCTTCGGTGCCCAGTTCAACCAGAAAGTCATGCGCACTCATGCTTGTGCCTCCGCGTTGTTGCCTTGCCCTTCGTCTTGCAGCAGACCCGACTCCTTGAGCTTGGTCAGCACTTCGTCACGCAGCTCGGGCGTGGCCATGGGGAAGCCGAGGCGGGCACGCGCCTTCAGGTAGCCGTGGGCCACGTCGCGGGCCAGCGTGCGCACACGCAGGATGTACTGCTGACGCGCGGTCACCGAGATGGCACGGCGGGCGTCGAGCAGGTTGAAGGTATGCGAGGCCTTGAGCACCATTTCGTAGGTCGGCAGCGGCAGGTCGAGGGCGATCAGGCGGTTGGCTTCGCTCTCGTAGAAATCGAACAGCTCGAACAGTTTCTCGACGTTGGCGTGCTCGAAGTTGTAGGTGGACTGCTCCACCTCGTTCTGGTGGAACACGTCGCCGTAGGTCACGGTGCCGAACGGGCCGTCGGTCCAGATCAGGTCGTAGACCGAGTCGACGCCCTGCAGGTACATGGCCAGGCGTTCCAGGCCGTAGGTGATCTCGCCGGTTACCGGGTAGCACTCGATGCCACCGGCCTGCTGGAAGTAGGTGAACTGGGTGACTTCCATGCCGTTGAGCCAGATTTCCCAGCCCAGGCCCCAGGCGCCGAGGGTCGGCGATTCCCAGTTGTCTTCGACGAAGCGCACGTCATGCACTTCCGGGTCGAGGCCGATGGCTTTCAGCGAGCCCAGGTACAGCTCCTGGAAGTTTTCCGGGTTGGGCTTCAGGACCACCTGGAACTGGTAGTAGTGCTGCAGGCGGTTGGGGTTCTCGCCGTAGCGGCCATCGGTCGGGCGACGCGAAGGCTGCACATAGGCGGCATTCCAGGTCTCCGGGCCAACGGCACGCAGGAAGGTGGCGGTGTGGAAGGTGCCGGCGCCCACTTCCATGTCATAGGGTTGCAGCACCACGCAGCCCTGCTCGGCCCAGTAGTTCTGCAGGGCCAGGATCAGATCCTGGAAGGTGCGCACGGCAGGCTTGTTCTGGCTCACGAAAAAATCACCTGTGGAGGCTTGCGAGGGAAAGCCGGGGAGTATATCGAAACTCGACGCAGGCCGCAGGGTACGGCACATCGGCATCATTCGCGGTTGGTGTTGACTGTATTTATATCCAGTTATTTTGTCGCTATAGTCAGCGCTTCGACCCCTGACCGAGGCTTACTGCCATGCCCCGCTGCTTCTGGTGTACCGACGATCCGCTGTACCAGGCCTATCACGACGAGGAATGGGGCGTTCCGCAGCGCGATGCCCAGCACCTGTTCGAGATGCTGCTGCTCGAAGGGGCGCAGGCCGGGCTGTCGTGGATCACCGTGCTGAAGAAGCGCGAGCGCTATCGCCAGGTGCTGCATGGCTTCGAGCCCGAGCGCCTGGCGCGGCTTAGCGATGAAGAGATCGAGGCGCTGATGCAGGATCCGGGCATCATCCGCAATCGCCTCAAGCTCAAGGCCGTGCGACAGAACGCCCAGGCCTGGCTGAAGCTGGAGGATCCGGTGACGCTGCTCTGGTCGTTCGTCGGCGGTGCGCCGAAGATCAACCATTTCAGTGATCGCAGTTTGATGCCGGCGGTGACGCCCGAGGCCGAGGCGATGAGCAAGGCGCTGAAGAAGGCTGGCTTCACCTTCGTCGGGCCGACCATCTGCTATGCCTTCATGCAGGCCACGGGTATGGTGATGGATCACACCACCGACTGCGACCGTTATGCGCAACTGAAGGGCTCATGACCACCATCACCACGCTGGATGAATTGCAGGCACTGTACGGCGAAAGCCATGAGCGCTCGCGGCGCAAGGAGCTGCCGCAACTGATCGAACCCTATCGCGCGCTGATTCAGGCCTCGCCCTTCGTGGTACTGGCTAGCGCCGGCCCGGATGGCCTGGACTGCTCACCGCGCGGCGATGCGCCGGGCTTCGTGCACATCCTCGACGAGCGCACCCTGCTGTTGCCGGATCGCCCCGGCAACAACCGCATCGACAGCCTGCGCAACATCGTGCAGAACCCGCAGGTGGGGCTGCTGTTCCTGATTCCGGGCATCGGCGAGAGTCTGCGGGTCAATGGCCGTGCTGAAATCTCTCTCGATCCCGAACTGCTGGAGCTGGGGCGGGCCCAGGGCAAGCTGCCGCGCAGCGCCTTGCTCATCCACATCGACAGTTGCTACTTCCAGTGTTCCAAGGCGGCGCTGCGTTCCGGCCTGTGGGACGCGGCCCAGCAGGTCGAGCGGGGCAGCCTGCCGAGCGCCGGGGAAATCTTCCGCTGCATCGATGAAAGCTTCGATGTCGAGGCCTACGAACTCGACCGCCAGCAGCGGCTTCGCACCAGCCTTTACTGAGTGCACTGTCCCCCATACAGGCCCTAGGAAAACTACCTGCGTTGGCAATACTGCGTTAAAAACGCCCTCGCGTGCGAGCCCAGTCAAAATGCTCATTTACACTTCGTAAAGTCGAGCGCGACTCCGAGCGTTTTTCGTTCGTTTGATTCGCTAGTGCTCACCCTTCGGGCCAGCCGTTGGCTGTTACTCCCGTTGGTCGTTGCGCCTTGTCTTGCCTGCCTCGCCTACGTTTTCCAAGCGCCTGTTACAATTGACGCTTTTCTGAGCTGTTGGAGTCTGTCGTGGAAAAACTCAAGGGCGCCCTGGTGGTCGGCTTTCTGCGCCTGTTCGCGCTGCTGCCCTGGCGCGCCGTGCAGGCCGTGGGCAATGCCATCGGCTGGTTGATGTGGAAGCTGCCGAACGGCTCGCGCGAGGTGGTGCGCATCAACCTGGCCAAGTGCTTCCCCGAGCTGAGCGAGGCCGAGCGCGAGAAGCTGGTTGGGCAGAGTCTCAAGGACATCGGTAAGACATTGACCGAAAGCGCCTGCGCCTGGATCTGGCCGGCGCACAAATCCCTCGAGCTGGTGCGCGAAGTGGAAGGCCTGGAGGTGCTGCAACAGGCGCTGGCTTCGGGCAAGGGCGTGGTCGGCATCACCAGCCACCTGGGCAACTGGGAAGTGCTCAACCACTTCTACTGCAACCAGTGCAAACCCATCATTTTCTACCGCCCGCCCAAGCTCAAGGCGGTCGACGAGCTGCTGCAGCAGCAGCGCGTGCAGATGGGTAACCGCGTCGCGCCCTCGACCAAGGAAGGCATCCTCAGTGTCATCAAGGAAGTGCGCAAGGGTGGCGCCGTGGGTATTCCGGCCGACCCGGAGCCGAGCCGTTCATCTGGTGTTTTCGTGCCCTTCCTCGGCACCATGGCACTGACCAGCAAGTTCGTGCCCGGCATGCTCGCTGGCGGCAAGGCGCTCGGCGTGTTCCTCCATGCACTGCGCCTGCCGGATGGCAGCGGCTACAAGGTGATACTCGAAGCCGCTCCCGAGGGCATGTACAGCGACAACGTGGAAGAAGGCGTGGCGGCCATGAGCGAGGTGGTATCGCGCTACGTGCGCAACTACCCGAGCCAGTACATGTGGAGCATGAAGCGCTTCAAGAAGCGCCCGGAAGGCGAGGCCAAGTGGTACTGACGTACTGCCCATGCACGCGAAGATGAAGGAAGGCGCCTCGATGGCGCCTTTTTTCCGCCACCTACTGGGCGTTGTCATACGGATGAGCTATTAAAGGCAAGGTTACCGCTCGCCCACTCCTGGAGTCGACATGTCGAATCAGCGTCAGCAGGTACGAACCCCGATGAAGTGCCGAATCAAGATCAGCCATCCAAGCTTTGGTGAGCTGCTGGCGCAGACCCGTGACCTGTCTGACAGTGGCGTCTACGTGAGGCACCCTGACATGAGCGTTCTGAGCGTGGGTACCGAAGTGATCGGCCAGGTCCAGGATCTACCCTTTCCCGCGCCGGTGCTGAAGATGGAAGTGATGCGCGTGGATACCGAAGGTGCGGGGCTGCGCTTTCTCGGCGAAGCCTGACGGGAACATGCTTCACAGGGTGACATCGACTAAATTTCGGATTCATGGAACATTTGGTTACATTTGCACTCTGACCAACACCTCAATCCGAGGCTGCGTCCATTCGAGGCGTTTCGACATGAGTCGAGCGGTACCTGAAGTTCCCCTGGACGGTGTGCAAGCACCCAACCTTCTCCCCCCTTCTTCCCCTAGCTGGCTACAACGCAACCGCCACCTGCTTGGCCTTTGCCTGTCGCTGCTGTTGTTCGGCCTGGCGCTGGTGGCCTGCTGGCACCTGGTGCGTGACGTCAATCCCGATCAGGTGCACGACTCGCTGGCTGCCGTACCGCCGCAGGCGGTGTTCGGCGCTCTGCTGGCGACCGTGCTGGGCTTTCTGGTGATGCTGGCCTATGAGTGGTCGGCCAGCCGTTACGCCAATGTCAGTCTGCCGCCGTCGGTTTTGGCGATGGGCGGTTTCTGCGCCTTTGCCATCGGCAATGCGGTGGGACTGTCGGCGTTGTCCGGCGGTTCGGTGCGTTACCGCCTGTATGGACGCAATGGTCTGGGTGCAGGCGATGTCGCGCGGATGAGCCTGTTCGCCAGTCTGTCGCTGGGTGCCAGCCTGCCGATCCTGGCGGCCTTGGCCGTGCTCTTCGATCCCGAGGATGCCTCGGCGGCGCTGCGTTTGCCGCAACCCGTGCTGGTGGGGCTGGCTTTGGCCGTATTGGCGGCAGCGCTGGCCGCGGTGTTGCTGATCAACCGCAAGCGTTTGCCGGAGCGCCCTGCGCCTGGCTGCTGGCAGGTGGATCTCGGCCGTTTCAGCCTGCGTCTGCCGGGCTTGCGCATGAGTCTGATGCAGTTGCTGATCAGCAGCCTGGATGTGCTGATCGCCGGCAGCGTGCTCTACCTGTTGCTGCCGCAGGCCCCCTCCTTCTCCAGTTTCATTCTGGTGTACATGCTGGCGCTGGCGGCGGGTGTGCTCAGCCATGTGCCGGGTGGGGTCGGGGTGTTCGAGGCCGTGCTGCTGGCAGCGTTCTCGTCGAGCATCGACTCGGCAGGGCTGGTGGCGGCCATGCTGCTCTACCGCCTGCTGTACGTGTTGCTGCCGCTGCTGGTGGCCGGCCTGCTGCTGCTGGCGGCCGAGGCCCGGCGCCTGTGGTTCCCGCGCCAGGTGGTGCGGGTCGCCAGCGGCATGGCGGTGCCGCTACTGGGCTTGCTGGTGTTCTGTGCGGGCGCGGTACTGCTGTTCTCCGGGGTAACGCCTGCCATGGATGAGCATCTGGAGGCCCTGGGCTTTCTCATGCCGCCACAGATGATCGCGGCCTCGCACCTGGCAGCCAGCCTGGTCGGCACGCTATGCCTGCTGTTGGCCCAGGGCCTGCGTCGGCGCCTGTCGGCAGCCTGGGTATTGACCCTGGTGCTGCTTTGCCTGGGCGTGGTGTTGTCGTTGCTCAAGGGTTTCGATTGGCTGGAAGCGCTGGCGCTGGCGTCCGTCGCCGGGTTGCTGGCGCTGTTTCGCCGCGAGTTCTACCGGCGTAGCCGGCTGATGGACGTGCCGGCTTCCGGCCTGGCACTGGCGGCGGCGATCGGGGTGATCGCTGCCTCGGTCTGGCTGTTGCTGTTCGCCTATCAGGATGTCAGCTACAGCCACCAGTTGTGGTGGCAGTTCGAGCTCGATGCCAATGCGCCGCGTGGCCTGCGTGCGGCCTTGGGCAGCACTCTGGTGCTGCTGGCCGTCTGTCTCACTTGGCTGCTGCGTGCCACGCCGCCGAGCATCAGCCTGCCGGACAGCGAAGCGTTGCTGCGCGCTCGCGCCATCGTCCAGGCGTCGCGTCAGCCGGAAGGTGGCCTGGCGCTCAGTGGCGACAAGGCGCTGCTGTTCCATCCCGATGGCGAAGCCTTCCTCATGTATGCCCGCCGTGGGCGTAGCCTGGTGGCTTTGTTCGATCCCATCGGCCCGCCGGCTGCACGGGCCGAACTGATCTGGCAGTTCCGCGACCTGTGCGACCGTCACCATGCGCGCCCGGTGTTCTACCAGGTGCGTGCGGAGAACCTGCCCGGCTATATCGATATCGGCCTGACCGCGCTGAAGCTCGGCGAAGAGGCGCTGGTGGATCTGAAAACCTTCGACCTGGCCAGCAACGGCAAGGAGATGAAGGCCCTGCGCTACACCTGGAACCGTGGCCAGCGCGATGGCCTGAGCCTGGAATTCCATGCCCCTGGCGAGGTGCCGATGGATGAGCTGCAGGCCATCTCCGATGCCTGGCTACAAGGCAAGAACGTGCGCGAGAAAGGCTTCTCCCTGGGGCGTTTCAGCCCCGAGTACCTGGCGCATTTCCGTATCGTGGTGGTGCGCTTCGAGGGCCGCGCGGTGGCCTTCGCCAACCTGCTGGAATGCCAGACCCGCGCCGTGGCCAGCCTCGATCTGATGCGTGTGCTGCCGGATGCGCCGAAGTCGACCATGGAATTTCTCATGCTGGGCCTGATCCAGCAGTTCCAGAGCGAGGGCTACGCGCGCTTCAGCCTGGGCATGGTACCGTTGGCCGGCCTGCAGACACGCAAAGGCGCGCCGCTACCCTTGCGTCTGGGTGCGCTGGTGTTCGACCGTGGTGAAAACTTCTATAACTTCCAAGGCCTGCGCCGCTTCAAGGACAAGTTCCTGCCGCACTGGGAACCGCGTTACCTGGCCGTACCGGCCGGGCTCGATCCCTGGGTGGCGTTGGCCGATACCGCGACCTTGATCGCGGGTGGCCTGGGTGGACTGGTGAGGCGTTGACATGAGCAAGACGACAAGGACGCTGGGCGGCCTGTTGCTGATCGCGGCACTGGCTGCTGGGGCATTCATCTGGTGGTGGTCAATGCATGCCGTGCCGCACCTGCAGACGGTACAGGTGCAAGGCACGCCCGCCCAGTTGGTGAGCCAGGGCTCGGCCCAGCAGCGTGTGCTGCTGATCGCGCCGGCTGATCAGACACTGGATGACGCGACGCTGCGTCGTCTCGCTGAGGTAGGCGATCTGCGCTTGCTGCAACTGCCTTTCTCGGGCGGCGATTGCGCCGCTCAGCAACGCCTGATCGAGCAGGCGAGCGAGACGCTCGGCGGCACGCCGACCCTGGTGGCCGGCATCGGCCCGGCAGCGGCCACGGCCTGGCGCTGGCTGGCCGAACAAAGCGACGACCGAGTTCAGGCGCTGTCGGTGGGCTTCGATCTGGCAAAGCCCGATTGCGCCGAGCCGCTGCCACAAAAGGCGGCGCACGGCCACTGGGTGGCCCTGTGGAATGACAATCCGGGTGACGACAACGCCCGCTTCCTGCGCGAGCAGGCCAATGGCGAGCCGCGTATCGGCAGCCTGGGCGCGCCCTTGCCGGCCCTGCTGGCCGATCAGTTGCAGCACATGCTGGCCGGTCAGGGCGCCGCGATGCCGGTGATCGAACACCCTTCCGCTCAGCCGGCCGATACCCTCACCCTGTTCTATTCCGGTGATGGCGGCTGGCGTGACCTCGACCGCGCCTCGGCCGAGCACATGGCCGCTGCTGGTTACCCGGTGGTGGGCATCGACACCCTGCGTTACTACTGGCAGCACAAGAGTCCGGAACAGAGCGCTGCCGACCTGTCGCGGCTGATGCAGCAGTATCGCGAAAAATGGCATATCAAGCGCTTCGTCCTGGCCGGTTATTCCTTCGGCGCCGACGTGCTGCCGGCCATCTACAACCGCCTGCCGGCCAGCGACCAACAGCAGGTGGACGCCATCCTGTTGCTAGCCTTCGCCCGCAGCGGCAGCTTCGAGATCGCCGTCAGTGGCTGGCTCGGCAAGGATGGCGCGGAAGCCCCGACCGGCCCGGAAATGCAGCGCCTGCCGCCGGCCAAGGTGCTGTGCATCTACGGCAGCGAAGAGGCGCCAGACAGCGGTTGCACGGCACCGGGCGCCGTGGGCGAGCGCCTGGAAATCACCGGCGGTCACCACTTCGATGAAGACTACGCCGCGCTGGCGCAGAAGATGCTGGCGGCGATCAAGGCGCGCCAGCAGCCCTGAATGACGCTACGGACGGGCACCTGCGCAGGTAACCGTTCGTCGGTCAGCCATGGTCGAAAATGAACCCTGAGCAGTCATCGACAGTCCGTCCTCCTGATGGATTGGATGCCTTTTTCGATGCAACGCCATGATTTGGAAGGGAATCCGAACATAGGCCGCTGACCAGGGTTACTGGGTTTGAACAAGATTGTCATGTCACTTTGTCTTGGAGGCGCTCTTCTGTTCGGGATTTGTGCCGAAGCCTCCGCCACCTTTCGTATTCAGGTCATTCCTGCCACCGTCGCCAGCAAGCACGTCGAACCGACGCCGACCCGTGAGGTGATCGACCGCGCTCTTGGCGCTCTGGGCAAACCCTACCGTTGGGGCGGCGCCAGCCCCAAGCAGGGCTTCGATTGCAGCGGGTTGGTGCAATATGCCTTCCAGCCGCTGGAGGATCTCGATCTGCCACGTACCTCGCATGCGTTGTCGCGCGTGGATGCGCCCTCGGTCGAGCGCCACGATCTGCAACCGGGCGACCTGCTGTTCTTCCGCATCCGTAGCCGTTCGGTCGATCACGTCGCCATCTACCTGGGCCAAGGGCGCTTCATTCACGCGCCGCGTCGTGGCGCCAACGTGCGTATCGATCGCCTCAACACGCCGTACTGGAAGCGCCATTTCCAACTGGCCAAACGCGTGGTTCCGGAAGCCTGAGTTGCCGATGAGTGGCAGCCAGGCCGTCGCCAAGAACCTATCTCCAGGGTCAAGATCACGCTAGAATGCGCGCCGCTCGTGGCCATGTCGGCTGCGGCAGTGGGTTCCCTCACCCCACTCTACGAAAAAGGACATCGACATGACCCTGATTCCCGCGTCGGTCAGTCGGCCCGTGCTGGCCGGCCTGATCGCCTTCCATATCCTCATCATCATCGCCAGCAACTACCTGGTGCAGCTACCGATCACCCTGTTCGGTTGGCACACCACCTGGGGCGCGTTCAGCTTCCCGTTCATCTTCCTGGCCACCGACCTCACCGTGCGCCTGATCGGCAAGCATGCCGCGCGCGTGGTGATCGCCCGCGTCATGTTGCCGGCGCTGGTGGCTTCCTACGTGGTGTCGGTGCTGTTCCATGAGGGCATCTTCGGTGGCCTGGCGGCGCTGGGCGAGTTCAACCTGTTCGTCTTCCGCATTGCCGTGGCCAGCTTCCTCGCCTACGCCTTCGGCCAGTTGCTGGACATCCAGGTGTTCGATCGCCTGCGCAAGATGCGCCAGTGGTGGATTGCACCGACCGCCTCGACCATCTTCGGCAACCTGCTGGATACCTTCCTGTTCTTCTCGGTGGCCTTCTGGCACAGCGACGATCCGTTCATGGCGGCCAACTGGGTGGAGATCGCCACGGTGGATTACGTGATCAAGCTGGCCATCAGCCTGATGCTGTTCGTGCCGCTGTACGGCATGCTGCTCAGCGCCATCGTGCGGGCTTTGCCACAGCGCACCGCTACCGCCTGAGTCGCATCGTAAACGCCGTAGCCCGGCTGCAATCGGGGAACAGACTGCAGAAATTTTCCCGGATTGCATCCGGGCTACGCAGCTACGAGGCAGCACCGAGCTTGTGGGAGGGGCTTTAGCCGCGATTGCTCGCCGGCTTGTCCAGTTTGCGCAGGAACACGTTCATTTCCTTCTCGGCCTGCTTGTCGCCCTTGGCCTGTGCCGCAGCAATGCCCTGCTGCCAGGCCTGGCGTGCGCCATCCTGGTCGCCTTCGGCCTGCAATGCCTTGCCCAGCAGCTTCCAGGCGGCAGAGTAGCTTGGATCGAACTCGACGCAGCGCTGCAGATGCTCGGCAGCCTGCGCGGCGTCGCCGGCATCCAGATGGCCCTTGCCCAGGCCGAAACGTAGCAGGGCATTGTCCATGCCCTTGGCCAGCATCTTTTGCAGTGCTTCGGTGCTCATGGGTGGGCCTCCTTCGTCGGCCAGCTACAAGCGGCAAGCCTCAAGCTGCAAGAACGCTCACTTGCGGCTCGAAGCTTGTGGCTTGCCGCTCAAAAGAACGTTAACCCCGCCTGGAACAGACGCTCGACGTCGCGGATGTACTTCTTGTCCACCAGGAACAGGATCACGTGGTCGCCGGACTCGATCAGCGTGTCGTCGTGGGCGATCAGTACTTCCTCGTCGCGGATGATGGCGCCGATGGTGGTGCCCGGCGGCAGGGCGATAGCGCCGATCATGCGGCCGATCACCTTGCTCGACTTGGCATCGCCATGGGCGATCACCTCCAATGCCTCCGCCGCGCCACGGCGCAGGCTGTGCACGCTTTCGATATCGCCACGGCGCACGTGAGTGAGCAGGGTGCCGATGGTGGCGAGCTGCGGGCTGATGGCGATGTCGATCTCGCCGCCCTGCACCAGATCCACGTAGGCCGGGTTGTTGATGATGGTCATGACCTTGCGTGCGCCCAGACGCTTGGCCAGCAAGGACGACATGATGTTGGCCTCGTCGTCGTTGGTCAGGGCCAGGAAGATGTCGGCGTCGCTGATGTTCTCTTCCACCAGCAGATCCTTGTCCGAGGCGCTGCCTTGCAACACGATGGTGCTTTCCAGGTTCTCCGAAAGGTAGCGGCAACGGGCCGGGTTCATCTCGATGATCTTCACCTGATAGCGGCTTTCGATGGCTTCGGCCAGGCGCTCGCCGATATGCCCGCCGCCAGCGATCACCACCTTCTTGTAGCTGTCCTCGAGGCGGCGCATCTCGCTCATCACCGCGCGGATGTGTGCCTTGGCGGCGATGAAGAACACCTCGTCATCGGCTTCGATGACGGTATCGCCCTGCGGCATGATCGGCCGGTTGCGGCGGAAGATGGCGGCCACGCGGGTGTCCACGGTGGGCATGTGGGCGCGAAGCTGGCGCAGTTGCTGGCCCACCAGCGGGCCGCCGTAGTAGGCCTTGACCGCCACCAACTGGGCCTTGCCTTCGGCGAAGTCGATCACCTGCAGGGCGCCGGGATACTCGATCAGGCGCTTGATGTAGTTGGTCACCACCTGCTCGGGGCTGATCAACACGTCGACCGGGATCGCCTCGTTGTCGAACAGCGCCTCGCGGGTCAGATAAGCCGATTCGCGCACCCGGGCGATGCGTGTCGGGGTGTGGAACAGGGTATAGGCCACCTGGCAGGCGATCATGTTGACTTCATCGCTGTTGGTCACCGCCACCAGCATGTCGGCGTCGTCGGCACCGGCCTGGCGCAGCACGGTGGGGAAGGAACCCTTGCCCTGCACGGTGCGGATGTCCAGGCGGTCGCCGAGGTCGCGCAGGCGGTCGCCATCGGTGTCGACCACGGTGATGTCGTTGGCTTCGCTGGCCAGGTGTTCGGCCAGGGTGCCGCCTACCTGGCCGGCGCCGAGAATGATGATTTTCACTGATCGCTCCGTTAGCCGTGGGTCGTCACGGCAGTCTTCAACAGCTTGGCATAGTAGAAGCCGTCGTGGCCGTCCACCTGCGGCAACAACTGGCGGCCGTGGCCTGGCTGCAGGCCGAATTCGCCGGTGATTGCCACTTCTTGTGCATCCGCGGTGCGAGCGAGAAAGGCGGCGATGGTCTCGCTGTTTTCCGTCGGCAGCACCGAGCAGGTGGCGTAGAGCAGGATGCCGCCGGGCGCCAGGGTTGGCCACAGGGCATCGAGCAGTTCGCCCTGCAGTTGCGCCAGGGCGGGAATGTCCTCGGGCTGACGGGTCAGCTTGATGTCCGGGTGGCGACGGATCACGCCGGTGGCCGAGCAGGGCGCATCGAGCAGGATGCGCTGGAATGGCTGGCCATCCCACCAGGCAGCGGTGTCGCGACCATCGGCGGCGATCAGGGTGGCTTCGAGGCGCAGGCGCTTGAGGTTCTCGCGCACACGCACCAGACGCTTGGCTTCCAGATCCACGGCAACCACCTCGCTTAAGCCCGGCTCGACCTCCAGCAGGTGGCAGGTCTTGCCGCCCGGTGCGGCGCAGGCGTCCAGCACGCGTTGGCCGGGTGCCAGTTCGAGCAGTTCTGCGGCCAGTTGCGCGGCTTCGTCCTGCACGCTGACGCGGCCTTCCTTGAAGCCCGGCAAAGTGGTCACGTCGCAAGGCTGCAGCAGGCGCACGCCATCGCAGCTAAAGGTGCAAGGCTCGGCAGCGATGCCGGCGTTGTGCAGCTCTGCGAGATAGGCGTCACGGCTGCCATGGCGACGATTGACTCGCAGGATCAGCGGCGGATGGGCGTTGTTGGCGGCACAGATGACCTGCCAGTGCTCGTGCCAGTGCGCCTTGAGCGCCTTCTGCAGCCAGCGTGGATGCGCGGTGTGCAGCACCGGGTCGCGATCCAATTCGGTGAACAGGGCTTCGTGCTCGCGCTGGGCGCGGCGCAGTACGGCGTTGAGCAGGCCCTTGGCCCATGGCTTCTTCAGCGCGCCGGCGCAGCCGACCGTTTCGCCGATGGCGGCGTGCTCGGGGATACGGCTGTGCAGCAACTGGTAGAGGCCGATCAGCAGCAGCGCTTCCACGTCCTTGTCGGCGGCCTTGAAGGGTTTTTCCAGCAGCTTCTCGGCCAGCAGTTGCAGGCGTGGCTGCCAGCGCGCAGCGCCAAAGGCCAGATCCTGCGCCAGGGCGCGGTCATGGTGTTCGACCTTATCCAGTTGCGGCGGCAGGCTGCTACCCAGCGAGGCCTTGCCGGAGAGCACGGCGCTCAGAGCGCGGGCGGCGGCCAGGCGCGGGTTCATTGGCCGAGCACCAGGCCAGGCGCGAACTGCTCGCGGCGGCTGTTGTACAGATCGGCGAAGGCCAGCGGCTTGCCGCCAGGCAGTTGCAGGCGGGTCAGGCGCAGTGCGCCTTCGCCGCAGGCCACGGTCAGGCCGTTCTTGTCGGCGGCGAGGATGGTGCCCGGCGCGCCCTTGCCTTCGCCGATCTCGGCGGCATGCACTTTCAGGGCATCGCCACCCAGCGTGGTGTGGCAGATTGGCCAGGGGTGGAAGGCGCGGATCAGGCGCTCCAGCTCGAAGGCTGGACGCTCGAAGTCGAGGCGCGCTTCGTCCTTGCTGAGCTTGTGTGCGTAATTGGCCTGGGAATCGTCCTGCACTTCGCCCTTCAGCGTACCGCGGGACAGGCCATCGATGGCGGCAAGCACCGCCTGCGGGCCGAGCTGGGCCAGACGATCATGCAGGCTGCCACCCGTGTCGCTGGCGCTGATCGGTGTGCTGACCTTGAGCAGCATCGGCCCGGTGTCCAGGCCGGCTTCCATCTGCATCACGGTCACGCCGCTTTCACTGTCACCGGCCTGCACCGCGCGCTGGATCGGCGCCGCGCCGCGCCAGCGCGGCAGCAGCGATGCGTGGCTGTTGATGCAGCCCAGGCGCGGGGTGTCGAGCACCGCTTGCGGCAGGATCAGGCCGTAGGCCACTACCACCATCAGGTCTGGCTCGAGCGCGGCCAGTTCGGCCTGCGCCTCTGCATTGCGCAGGCTGGCTGGTTGGTAGACCGGGATGCCGTGCTCGACGGCTAGCTGTTTGACCGGGCTGGGCATCAGCTTCTGGCCACGGCCGGCCGGGCGATCCGGCTGGGTGTAGACGGCAATGATTTGGTGCTGGCTGGCCAGCAGGGCCTTGAGGTGTTCGGCGGCGAATTCCGGGGTGCCGGCAAAGACGATACGCATGGGGGCAGTCACCAAAGAAAAAGGCTTGCCTGGCAGGTCACTTGGAAACTACTGCGCTCGGTTATGCTGCGTTGAAAACAGGCTCGGACTGCTCATTTACAGCTCGTAAACTCCGCGCCCTCGCCTGTTTTCGCCTTGCCTAACCTTCGCTCGTGACGTTTCCATGCGACCTGCTACGCAAGCCTTTGGAATAAGTGAATCAAGCGCGCTGGCGATGCTGTTTTTCCAGCTTCTTCTTGATGCGGTCGCGCTTGAGATTGGACAGGTAATCGACGAACAGCTTGCCGTTGAGGTGATCGCACTCGTGCTGGATGCACACGGCGAGCAGGCCTTCGGCGATCAGCTCATAGGGCTGGCCATCGCGATCCAGCGCCTTGATCCTGACCTTCTGCGGGCGGTCGACGTTCTCGTAGAAACCGGGCACTGACAGGCAGCCTTCCTGATACTGATCCATCTCCTCGGTCAAAGGCTCGAACTCGGGGTTGATGAACACCCGTGGTTCGGTCTTGTCCTCGGACAGATCCATGACCACCACACGCTTGTGCACGTTGACCTGCGTTGCGGCCAGGCCGATACCCGGCGCGTCATACATGGTCTCGAACATGTCATCGACCAGTTGGCGGATAGAGTCATCCACGACCTCCACCGGCTTGGCGATGGTGCGCAGGCGTGGATCGGGAAACTCAAGGATATTCAGGATCGCCATATGCGTTTGTGATGCACTTGTAGAATAAATTCAAAATCCGCTGCTAAGATGATGAACAGCATTGAAAAACGGCTTCAAGCCGCGTAACCAGCGGGTTTGAGCGCGGCGCTAGGGCGCTTCACGCGAAAGCACATAATAAAGGGATTCACCGTATGAGGAAATCACTACTCGCCCTGCTCCTGGCAGCCGGCGGATTGGTTCTGACCAGCATGGCTCAGGCCGCAGTGCAACTCAAGGACGGTCACCCAGACCGTTACACCGTGGTCAAGGGCGATACCCTCTGGGACATCTCCGGTAAATTCCTCAGCCAACCGTGGAAGTGGCCGGAGATCTGGCACGCCAACCCGCAGGTGGCCAACCCGCATCTGATCTACCCGGGTGACACCCTCAACCTGGTCTACATCGACGGCCAGCCGCGGCTGATGCTCAACCGTGGCGAGTCCCGTGGCACCATCAAGCTGTCGCCGCAGGTGCGCAGCACGCCGATGGCCGAGGCGATTCCGACCATCCCGCTGGAGGCGATCAACAGCTTTCTGCTGAGCAACCGCATCGTCAACACACCGGAAGAATTCAACAGCAAGCCCTACGTCGTCGCCGGCAATGCCGAGCGTGTGATCAGTGGCGTCGGGGATCGCATCTACGCCCGGGGCAAGTTCGACGTGCAGCATCCGGTGTATGGCATCTTCCGTCAGGGTAAGACCTACCTGGATCCGAAAACCCAGGAGTTTCTCGGTATCAATGCCGATGACATCGGCACCGGCGAGATCGTTGCCGAGGAAGGCGATGTCGGCACTCTGGTGCTGAGCCGCTCCACGCAGGAAGTGCGTCTGGGTGACCGTCTGTTTCCCACCGAGGAGCGTGCGATCAATTCCACCTTCATGCCCAGCGAGCCCTCCAGCCAGGTCGACGGCCTGATTCTCGACGTGCCGCGTGGCGTGACTCAGATTGGTCAGTTCGACGTGGTCACCCTGAGCAAGGGCGCCCGCGACGGCCTGGAAGTCGGCAACGTGCTGGCGGTGTACAAGACCGGCGAAACCGTGCGTGACCGCATCACCGGGGAAAGCGTGAAGATCCCGGACGAGCGTTCCGGCCTGCTGATGGTGTTCCGCACCTACGACAAGCTCAGCTACGGCCTGATCCTGCAGGCCTCCCGGCAACTGGCGGTGATGGACAAGATCCGCAACCCGTGACACCTTCGAGCCCTGCCTGATGCAGGGCTCGTGCTTTATGGCCGCCAGGATGGCGGCTCCATCGTTCAGGGAAGATTGCTTATGCCACCCATTCCAGCCTCTCTCTCCCCCGCCGAACTCGAAGCTCGCCTGCGCCTGCATCTGCTGCCGGAGCTGGGGCCACGGCGTTTTCGCAAACTGCTCAGTGCTTTCGACAGTGCCTCGGCCGCTCTCAGTGCGCCGGCCAGCGCCTGGCGTGCCCTGGGGTTGCCAGCCGAGTGTGCCGAACCCAGGCGCAGTGCCGAGATCCGTCAGCGTGCCGCCAGCGCCCTGGCCTGGCTGGAAGTGCCCGGCCAGCACCTGCTGATGTGGGACGATGCGCGCTATCCCGCCCTGCTCGGCGAACTGCCCGATGCCCCGCCGTTGCTATTCGTCGCCGGTGATCCGGAGCTGCTCGATGCCCCGCAACTGGCCATGGTCGGCAGCCGACGCGCCTCCGGGCCGGGGCTGGACAACGCCCACGCCTTCGCCCGCAGCCTGGCGGCCGGCGGTTTCGTCATCACCAGTGGTCTGGCCCTGGGCATCGACGGTGCCGCGCACCAGGGCGCGCTGGATGGTGGCGGCAAGACCGTGGCAGTACTCGGCACGGGGCTGCAGTGCCTGTATCCGGCCCGGCACAAACGCCTGGCAGCGCAGATCATCGAGCAGGGCGGCGCGCTGGTCTCGGAACTGCCGCTGGATTGCGCACCACAGGCCAGCAACTTTCCACGGCGCAACCGCATCATCAGCGGCCTGTCACTCGGCGTGCTGGTGGTGGAAGCCAGCCCGTCCAGCGGCTCGCTGATCACCGCGCGCCTGGCCGCCGAGCAGGGTCGCGAGGTCTATGCCATACCCGGCTCCATCCATCATCCCGGGTCGCGCGGCTGTCATCAGTTGATCCGTGATGGCGCCACCCTGGTGGAAAGCGTCGAGCATATCCTCGAGACACTGCGTGCTTGGCAGGCCGTGGCTGAGTCGCCTGGCACGCCTGCTGAGGTGCAGGCCGAGCATCCTTTGCTGGCGCTGCTGCATGCCGCGCCGCAGAGCAGCGAAGCACTGGTGCAGGTCACGGGTTGGCCGCTGAACGAGGTGCTGGCTGCCTTGACCGAACTGGAACTCGATGGCCGGGTAAGCAATGAGGCTGGCCGCTGGCTGGCACGCAAGCCGTAGCGCCGGGTGGCTGCCCGGAGTGCATCCGGGTTACCGTGCCAGGGCAGGCTTGGATAGACTGCCGATCATTCGCTAGCGAGAGACAGTCGATGACCAGCAACTGGCAGATACAGCAAACGGCGCGGGTGGTGTTCGACGGCGGCGTGATCGCCTATCCGACCGAGGCGGTTTGGGGCCTAGGCTGCGACCCCTGGAACGAGGAGGCGGTCGACCGCCTGCTGGCGCTGAAGGAGCGGCCCATGGCCAAGGGCCTGATCCTGGTGGCCGATGAGATCGAGCAGTTCGATTTTCTCCTCGAGGATCTGCCAGAGATCTGGCAGGAACGCCTGGCCGCCAGTTGGCCAGGGCCAAACACCTGGTTGGTGCCACATCAGGATCGTTTGCCCGAGTGGGTGACCGGCGCGCACGACAGCGTCGCCCTGCGTGTGAGCGACCACCCACTGGTGCGCGCACTGTGTCGTCTGACCGGGCCGCTGATCTCCACCTCGGCCAACCCGGCGGGTCGCCCTGCCGCGCGTTCGCGCCTGCGCGTCGAGCAGTACTTTCCCGGCGAGCTGGACAAGGTGCTGGTGGGCGCTCTGGGCGGGCGCAGGAACCCAAGCCTGATCCGCGACCTGCGCACCGGCGATGTGATTCGCCCATCCTGAAGAGCAGCTTCAAGCTGCAAGCTTCAAGTAACAGCGGAAAGCGATCAGAGCGCTTGTCATCTCGGTTTTCACCGTCACGCTGTGCAGCTTGCAGCTTGCAGCTTGCAGCTTGCAGCTTGCAGCTTGCAGCTTGCAGCTTGCAGCTTGCAGCTTGCAGCTTGCAGCTTGCAGCTTGCAGCTACTCTCAAGGCAGCAGAATGGTCGAGCCTGTGGTCTGCCGTGAGCTCAGCGCGTCCTGCGCGGCGGCGGCATCCTTCAACGCGTAGCGGTTGCTGATTTCCACCTGCAGCTTGCCACTGGCGATCATGCCGAACAGCTCGTCGGCCATGGCCTGCAGGCGCTGGGGCGTGTTGGCGTAGCCAGCCAGGGTCGGGCGGGTGACGAACAGCGAGCCCTTCTGCGCCAGGATGCCCAGGTTGACCCCGGTGACCGCGCCGGAGGCATTGCCGAAGCTGACCAGCAGGCCGCGTGGTGCCACGCAGTCCAGCGAGGTTTCCCAGGTGTCCTTGCCGACGCCGTCGTAGACCACCGGGCACTTGGCTCCGTCGGTCAGCTCCAGCACCCGTTGCGCCACGTTCTCATGGCTGTAATCGATGGTCGCCCAGGCGCCCTGCTCCTTGGCTCGCGCGGCCTTTTCCGGCGAACTGACGGTACCGATCAGCTTGACGCCCAGCGCCTTGGCCCACTGGCAGGCGAAGGAGCCGACACCGCCGGCTGCGGCGTGGAACAGGATGGTTTCGCCGCCCTTGAGCTCATAGGTCTGGCGCAGCAGGTACTGCACCGTCAGGCCCTTGAGCATCACCGCAGCGGCCTGCTCGAAGGCGATGTTGTCCGGCAGTTTCACCAGCTTGTCGGCGGGCAGCACGTGCAGCTCGCTGTAGGCACCCAGCGGGCCGGTGGCGTAGGCCACGCGATCACCCACGGCAAAGCCCTGGACTGCACTGCCGACGGCCTCGACCACGCCGGCGCCTTCGGTGCCCAGGCCCGAGGGCAACATCGGTGGCTGGTACAGCCCGCTGCGGAAGTAGGTGTCGATGAAGTTCAGGCCGATGGCCCGGTTGGCCACCCGGACTTCGTGCGGGCCGGGAGCGGCTGGTTGATAATCACGATATTGCAGCACCTCGCTGCCGCCGTGCTGGCTGAACTCGATACGCTTGGCCATTTTCGATTCCTTGTCTGATTTGAGCGAAGGGCTATCCAAGCGGCTCGGTCGATCAGCGTCAACTGTGGTATGCCCGGTGTGAATGCTATGCTGCCCGCCGAATTCGACCCGCTCCCCGTTCTAAGGTGCCGCCGTGACTGACCGTACCGAGGCCGTGAAGGCCTATCTGCTCGACCTGCAAGACCATATCTGCTCCGCCCTGCAAGCCGAGGACGGCCAGGCCGTGTTCGCCGAAGACGCCTGGCAACGCCCGGCTGGCGGCGGCGGGCGCACGCGGGTGATCGAGAATGGCGCGCTGATCGAAAAGGGCGGGGTGAATTTCTCCCACGTATTCGGCGACAGCCTGCCGCCTTCGGCCAGCGCCCATCGCCCGGAACTGGCCGGGCGCGGCTTCCAGGCCCTCGGTGTGTCGCTGGTGATCCACCCGGAAAACCCCCATGTGCCCACCTCCCACGCCAACGTGCGCTTCTTCAGCGCCGAGAAGGCAGGCGAAGAGCCAGTGTGGTGGTTCGGCGGCGGTTTTGACCTGACGCCTTACTACGCCCATGAGGAAGACTGCGTGCACTGGCATCGGGTCGCCCGTGACGCCTGTGCGCCCTTCGGCGCGGACGTCTACCCCAAGTTCAAGGCCTGGTGCGACCGTTACTTCCACCTCAAGCACCGTGGCGAGCCGCGCGGTATCGGCGGCTTGTTCTTCGACGATCTCAATGAATGGGACTTCGACACCAGCTTCGCCTTCATGCGTGCCATCGGTGATGCCTACCTGGAGGCCTACCTGCCCATCGTCCAGCGCCGCAAGCTCACCCCGTTTGGCGAGCGTGAGCGCGAGTTCCAGGCCTTCCGCCGTGGCCGCTACGTGGAATTCAACCTGGTCTTCGACCGTGGCACCCTGTTCGGCCTGCAATCGGGTGGGCGTACCGAGTCGATCCTCATGTCGCTGCCGCCGCAGGTGCGCTGGGGTTACGACTGGAAGCCGGAGCCTGGCAGCGAGGAAGCTCGTCTGACTGAGTATTTCCTGACCGATCGCGACTGGCTCCAGGCGGCGCCGTGACCCGTAGCCCGGATGCAATCCGGGGCATTTGATCAGACATCCCCGGATTTCATCCGGGCTACGAATCTGCGTAGGGTGCGCTGTGCGCACCAGATCGTATTTGAGAGAAACAGCCGTAAGCTCCAAGCCACAAGCGGAGCAATCACGCTTGTCGCTTGAGGCTTACAACTCAAGGAATCCCATGGATCGCTACTGCGTATTCGGCAACCCCATCGGCCACAGCAAATCACCCCTGATCCATCGTCTGTTCGCCGAGCAGACCGGCCAGGTGATGAGCTACGACGCGCGCCTGGCACCGCTGGATGACTTCGTCGGCAATGCCCGCGCCTTCTTCGCCGATGGTCTGGGTGGCAACGTGACCGTGCCGTTCAAGGAGGAGGCCTTTCGCCTGGCCGACGAGCTGACCGAGCGCGCGCGCCGTGCCGGGGCGGTGAATACCCTGAAGAAGCTGGCGGACGGTCGTCTGCTCGGCGACAACACCGATGGCGCCGGGTTGACCCGCGACCTGCAGGACAACGCCGGCTTCAGTCTGGCCGGCAAGCGCATCCTCGTGCTCGGCGCCGGTGGCGCCGTGCGTGGTGTTCTCGAACCCTTCCTGGTGCAGCGCCCCGCCCTGTTGGTGATCGCCAACCGCACGGTGGCCAAGGCCGAGCAACTGGTGCGCGAGTTCGCGGACCTCGGCCCGCTGGTCGCAGCCGGTTTCGACTGGAACGAGGCGCCGGTGGATCTGATCGTCAATGGCACCTCGGCCAGCCTCGGCGGCGAGCTGCCGCCTATTGCAGCGAGCCTGATCCAGCCTGGGCATACCCTTTGCTACGACATGATGTATGGCCGCGAGGCGACTGCCTTCAATCGCTGGGCTGCCGCCCAGGGCGCGGCGCGCTGCCTGGATGGTCTGGGCATGCTGGTGGAGCAGGCCGCCGAGGCTTTCGCCCTGTGGCGTGGCGTGCGTCCCGACACTGCGCCAGTGCTGGCCGAGCTGCGACGGCAACTGCTGGGCTGAGTCCGCTGGCGATGCGGCGACTTTGTTTTGCCGTTTGTGTCCGCCCACCGAGTCGATTGCCCTTCCATCAGCCGCTTTTGGGCGGCAGGAACCCGACGGGCGGATTAGAGTCTTGATCAGCAGGTGCTGGCCCGACCTTGCAACTGCCAGCCATTGCGGTATACCGAGGTCATTGCCCTCAAGGAGTGAAGCATGCAGAGCGCTCTGCTGTGGCTCAAACAGGATCTGCGTCTCGACGACAACCCGGCCCTGCAGGCCGGGCTTGCCTGCGAGCGCTTGTTGCCGGTCTACGTGCTCGACCCGCGCCTGCTGCAGATCGGCCCGCTCGGCAGCCGTCGCCAGGGCGTGCAGCGCACGCGCTTCCTGCTCGAGAGCCTGGTGGCACTCGACAGTGCGCTACGCCAGCGTGGCTCGCATCTGCTGGTGGTGCAGGGCGAGCCCGAGCGGGTCATTCCCGAGCTGGTCGAACGCCTGGCGCTGCAGGAGGTGCTGACGCACGCCGAGATCGCGCCGGATGAATGCGCGCTGCAGAAGCGCGTGAAAGACGCGCTCGGTCTGGTGCCGATACGCGAGTTTGCCGGCAATGGCCTGCTGCGCGAGCACGAACTGCCCTGCCTGCCCAGTGAGCTGCCGGCGGTATTCAGCCAGTTCCGCGAGTTGTGCGAAGAGCGCGTGCTGGTGTTCCAGCCGCAGCCCGCGCCCCCTGCCCTGCCGCCTCTGCCGGATGCCGCGCTGGACTTGCTGCAGCCCTTGCCGACACTGTCCCAACTCGGTCTGGGCGAGCCGCTCAACATGCCGCTCAGCGCCTTTCCCTTCTCAGGCGGCGAAGCCGCTGCGCAGGCACGTTTGCGTGACTACTTGTGGAATACCCAGGCGGTGCGGCAATACAAGGAAACCCGCAACGGCCTGATCGGCAGCGACTATTCCTCCAAGTTCTCTCCCTGGCTGGCCAATGGTTGCCTGTCCGCGCGGCGGGTGCTGGCGGAACTGCGGCGCCACGAGTCGCAGTACGGCCGCAACGACTCCACTCATTGGCTGTGGGTGGAGATGCTCTGGCGCGATTTCTTTCGCTGGACGTTGCTGCGCCATGGCAGCGCGCTGTTCAAGGCCGGCGGCCTGAAGGCCACCAGCCATGCGCCGCGCAACCTCGATGAACGTTTCGAGCAATGGTGCCAGGGCCGCACCGGCATGCCGTTCGTCGATGCCAATATGCGTGAGCTGGCGGCTACGGGGTTCATCTCCAATCGTGGTCGACAGGTAGTGGCCAGCTACCTGGTGCATGACCTGCAGCAGGACTGGCGCCATGGCGCTGCCTGGTTCGAGGAGCATCTGCTCGATTACGACCCGGCGAGCAACTGGGGCAACTGGGCCTACCTGGCCGGCGTTGGCAGCGATCCACGGCAGCATCGCGTGTTCAACGTACTGCGCCAGGCGCGCCAGTACGACCCGGATGCCAGCTACGTCAGCCTGTGGATGCCGGAGCTGCATACCGTCGCTGCACACCTGCGGCATACGCCCTTCCTGTTGCCGCCACTGCAACTGGAGGCCATGCGTTATCCGCGTCTGCAGCAGCTACCGGAGAGCTGGCGGCCCTACCTGCCGGCGGCCTGACAACCGTCAGCAGGCCGTTGAAAAACGTAGGCGAGGCAGCCAGTGCAATACCGATGGCGGCCCCGCAAAAACAGCCGAAAAATGCTCGGAGTCGCGTTCGACTTTGCGAATTGCAAATGAGCATTTTTGACGGGGGCGCCTAGTCTGGGCTCGCACGCGAGCCTGCTTTTAACGCAGCAATGGCAACGCACGACTGCAGGGATGCAGGAGGTAGAGCGACGCAGGAAGCCAAAGCCGAGGTAGTTTTTCAACAACCTGCTAGCCCTGTTCGACCCGGTTGCGGCCATTCGCCTTGGCGCGATACAGCGCCTTGTCGGCGCGGTCGAAGGTGATGTCGCTCTTCTCGTCGCCGCGGAACTCGGTAAGGCCGGCCGAACAGGTGATGACCAGCGGCTCGCCCTTGAAGTGAAAGGGGCAGGCCGCGACGGCCGCGCGCAGGGTTTCCAGAAGCTGCAGGCCGCCTTCCAGAGGGGTGCCTGGAATCAGCAGGACGAACTCCTCGCCACCGAAGCGCGCCATGAAGTCGCTCTTGCGCAGGCGCTTGTGCAGCTCGCCAGCGATGATCTTGAGCACGCGGTCACCGGCCAGGTGGCCGTAGTTGTCGTTGACCCGCTTGAAGTGGTCGATGTCGATGACCGCCAGCAGCAATTCGCCGCCGTAGCGTTGCCGGCGTGCCACCTCCATCTCCAGGCGTTCGCTCCAGGCGGCGCGGTTGGGCAGGCCGGTCAGCGGGTCGAGCAGCGACTTCTGCCGCTGTTCTTCCAGGTGGTCACGGAACTGCTGGGCCTCCTGTTCCATTTCCGCCACGCGCTGTACCAGGCCTTGCAGGCGCTCGGCCACCGCATCTTCCCGTTCGTTGCGCTGGTGCTGGTGAGTGGCGACCGTTTGCAGCAGGCCTTCCAGGCGTTGCTCCAGCGCCTGCTTGAGCGATTCCAGATCCACCGCGTCCTGCACGCTGCTCTGCAGCTCGCTGACCTGATCGCGTAGTTCCTGATCGAAGCTGCGCGCCTGTTCGATGGAGCCGCTGTAGCCCTCGTGGGTTTCGTTGAGGGTACTGATGAACGCTGCCAGGCGCTCGTTGAGCTGCTTGAGGTAGAGGGCGAACTCACGCTGCCCGCTGCCGCTGACTGCCAACACCAATACCGACAGATCGTCCAGAACGGGTACCAGCTCGTACCAGTTCAGTGGCCCTTGCAGGCGTAACAGCAGCGCCTCGCCCTGGGGTTGGTGACGTGCGGGCAGTTCCAGTTCGGCCAGCAGTTTGCGCAGGCTTTCGGCGATATGCGGGGCCACTGAACTGTAGCCGGGCTCGCTGCTGGGCAGGTCGAACGCGCCGTTATCCGCTTGCGGGCTGGGCACCAGGCCGGGCGGCGCCGGCAGGCTGTCGAGCGTCGCGCGGGGAGCCGATGCGGCGCTAGTGGGTGTTTCCTGTGGCGGCGTGGCCGGCCTATCCTCGTTGACAGGCTGAGGCTGAGGCTGAGGCTGAGGCTGAGGCTGAGGCTGAGGCTGAGACGTAGCCTCGGGTTGCGCAAGTGGCAGCGCATCGCTGGGCTGTACGCCTGCCTCGCTGGCTTCGTTCGACGCCGCCTGGCCATCGCCACGGCTGCCGAACAGGCGCTGCAGCAGGCCGGGCTGTTCCGGCTGGCTATTGCGCACTTGTTGCAGCGCCTGACCCTGCAACTGGCTCAGTTGGCTGAGCAGCGCCGGCAGCAGGTAACTGTGGCTGGTGGCGTCCTCGAGCTGCCTGCCGAGGGCTTTCAGGGCCTTGCGCACCTCACGCGGAGGATCGAGCTCCTGCAACTGGTCGATCGCCTGCTGCAGGGCGTTGAGTGCTTCGCCGGCCCGTTGCTGGCGGCGCTTTTCCGACTCCAGCACGGCCTTTTCCAGGCGCGGGATGAGGTTGCCGAGGGGGGCGTCCATGTCGTCACGACGGAGGATCTCGCGCATTTCCTTCATGCACTGATCCACTGCCTTGTCGGTACCCTCCGCCGCCAGACTGCTGCGTACCAGGCCGCGACGCAGCAGGTCGAGGCGTGCGTCCCAGCGTCTCTCGAGCTTCTCCTGCTGTTCGAGGCTGCTCAGGTACTTGTCTTTCCAGCGCTGGGCGTCATCGCTCATTTGGCTTATTCCAGGGATGGCGGGTTGGGTGCAGGCGGTTGGCCACTACTTTGAGCATTCGGCAGACGTATTTCCACCGCCACGGGCAAGTGATCGGAAATCGGCTGGGCGAGCACATCGAAACGGCCCAGTTCTAGGCTGGGGCTGAGCAGGATGTGATCGAGGCAGCGCTGTGGGCGCCAGCTCGGAAAGGTGGCCTCGACTTGTGGAGCCAGCAGGCCGAGATCACGCAGGGGTGAGTTTTCCAGCAGGTCGATGGCATGGGTGTTCATGTCGCCCATCAATACCAGATGGCGGAACTCGCTGACGCGCTCGCGAATGTAGGCGAGCTGGCGGGTACGGGTACGGGCGCCCAGCGCCAGGTGCATCATCACCACCAGCAGCGCTTGCTCGCCCTTGCCCAGTTGCAGGAATATCGCGCCGCGTCCGGGGGGCCCGGGTAGCGGATGGTCTTCCAGCGCCTGCGGGCGCAAACGGCTGAGCAGACCGTTGCTGTGCTGGGCGAAGCGTCCGAGGTTGCGGTTGAGTTGCTGATACCAGTAGGGGAAGGCACCCTGCTGGGCCAGGTATTCCACCTGGTTGACGAAGCCCGAACGCAGGCTGCCGCCGTCGACCTCCTGCAGCGCGACCAGGTCGAAGTCGGCGAGCAGGTCACCGATGCGTTGCAGGTTGCCGCTGCGCCCGGCGTGCGGCAACAGGTGCTGCCAGCTACGGGTCAGGTAATGGTGGTAGTGCTGGGTATTGATGCCGACCTGGACGTTGAAACTGAGCAGTCGCAGCAGACCATCGGCTGGCCAACTGCGCTCGGGGGAACGGCAATGCGGGTTGACCTGTGGGTCACACAGGCCAACCGCGCGGGTCTTCCGCCAGCGGCGCAGCATCTTATGCGCCTAGCGCCGCTCAGCGCGCGGCACGTTCCTTGGCGATCAGGTAGTCGGCTACTTCCAGCGCCTGCTGCGCGCCACCGGCCGAGCCGATATCGAAGCGGTACTTGCCATCCACGATCATCACCGGCACGCCGGTGATCTGATAGGCCATGGCCAGTTTCTTGGCCTTTTCCATCTGGCCTTTGACGGCGAAGGAGTTGAAGGTCTTGAGGAAGGCATCGCGATCCACGCCTTGGGTGGCGACGAAATCGGCGAACTCCTCAGGCGTGGCCAAGCGCTTTTTCTCCTGGTGGATGGCGTTGAACACGGCATCATGCACCTTGTGCTCAACCTGCATCATTTCCAAGGTAATGAACGCCTGGCCATGCACGTTCCACAGACCGCCGAACAGCGCCGGAATGCGCACGAAGTTGACGTCATCCGGCAGTTGCTTGATCCAGGGGTTGAGCGTCGCCTCGAACTGGTAGCAGTGCGGGCAGCCATACCAGAACAGTTCCACGACTTCGATCTTGCCGGGTTTGGAAACCGGTACCGGGCTACTGAGCTCGACATACTGCTGGCCTGCGACCGGCTCGGCATGGGCAGTGAGGCCGAACAGGCTGCTGATCGCCAGAGCGGCGCCGAAAATCAGGTTACGCATGGGGGAACTCCTTGGCTGGAAAAGCATCGCCCTGATGGCGATTCGGAACTATGACTCGCTACCGTTTGGTCAGTTCCTCTATTGTAGCCATGGCACATACGAAAAAGGGCGGCCAAAGCCACCCTTTGTCTTGCCAAGTGCAACGGCGGTCTGTCAGTGCAGGCCCTGGATATAGCTGGAAACGGCTTCGATATCCTTGTTGCTCAGCTTGGAGGCGATGGTACGCATGATCATGGCGTCACCATCGTTGGTGCGGTTGCCTTCGCGGAAATCGGTCAGCTGCTTGGCGACGTACTGCGCATGCTGGCCACCGAGGTGCGGGTAACCGGCTGCGGCGATGCCAGCGCCGTTGGGCGAGTGGCAACCCGTGCAGGCAGGCATGCCTTCTTCCAGCTTGCCGCCACGGAACAGGGCTTCGCCACGCTTGACCAGCTTGGGATCGGCGGCGCCGACGCTCATCTTCTGGCTGGCGAAGTAGGCCGCGATGTCGGCCATGTCCTGATCGCTGAGGTTGTCCAGCAGGCCGGTCATTTCCACGACCTGACGGTTGCCGGACTTGATGTCGTGCAGTTGCTTGAGCAGATAGCGCTCGCCTTGGCCAGCCAGTTTGGGAAAGTTGGGTGCAGGGCTATTGCCATCGACGCCATGGCAGGCACCACAGACGGCGACTTTACCCTGACCGGCTTGTGCATCACCGGCAGCCTGTGCCACGCCGGTGAGGCCCAGGGTCAACAGCAGACTCACGAGTACTTTGTTCATCAGCTAATCCAATTACGGCTAAGAGAGAAAGGGTTATCGGCCGGGCTTACTCATTCGCTCATCAGCTTGATGACCGCCTGGTAATCCTCCGCCGTGCAGTCCATGCACAGCCCACGGGGCGGCATGGCGTTCAAACCATTGGTGACGCTCTGCACCAGTGTATCCATGCCCTTGGCCAGACGCGGTTCCCAGGCGGCCTTGTCGCCTTTCTTGGGTGCCATGGGAAGCTGGCCGTTGTGGCATGCGCCACAGGTGCGGTCGAATACCGCTTGCGGATCCTGTGCGGCATGACCGTTCAGTGACAGCAAGGTCAGAGTAGCCGCGAGCAGCATTTTCTTCATCAAATCAACCTCATCAGGGTGGGAACATCCTGCCTCTATCGGGCGTTATGGAATGAGCGTTCCCTTGGCTACGGTTCCTGCGGGTGGGACAAAGCGCACACAAAATCTGCGGCATTATATACTGGCAACGCTTAAACGGAAACGACGCCACCTGCGACATGCCTTAGCCGGCGGTGGGTGCGCGGAAATGTCGCAAGTCCCGGATCCCATGCCGGATCAGGGCATCCACCGGATACCCCCCATGCTCCCGAAGAACCCCATCATCGGCCTGTGCCAGCAGGCCAGCTTCCTCATCAGCGCCGCCAAGGTCGATCAGTGCCCCGAGGACAGTGGCCTGGAGGTGGCGTTTGCCGGCCGCTCCAACGCGGGCAAGTCGAGCGCGCTCAATACGCTCACCCATGCCAGCCTGGCACGTACCTCGAAGACGCCAGGACGCACGCAACTGCTCAATTTCTTCCGCCTGGATGACGAGCGCCGTCTGGTCGACCTGCCCGGCTATGGCTATGCCAAGGTGCCGATCCCGCTCAAGCAGCATTGGCAGAAACACCTGGAAGCCTACCTGGGCAGCCGCGAAAGCCTGTGCGGCCTGGTGCTGATGATGGATATTCGTCACCCGCTGACCGACTTCGACAGGATGATGCTGGACTGGTCGGTGGCCAGCGGCATGCCGCTGCACATCCTGCTGACCAAGGCCGACAAGCTGGCCTTCGGCGCTGCGAAGAACGCTCTGCTCAAGGTGCGTCAGGAGATTCGCAAGGAATGGGGCGAGGGTATCGGTATCCAGTTGTTCTCGGCGCCCAAGCGCATGGGCGTGGAAGAGGCGCAGATGGTGTTGGCCGGCTGGTTGGCTCTATTGCCGGAGGAAGATGAGGCGGCTCAGGAGTAGGGTCCACGACTTATGGCGTATCGGTGCGCACAGCGCACCCTACGGAGGGCGACGAGGCCTCTGAGCAAGTGTGAGAGGCAGGAGGAGAAGGTAGGAGCTGGCTTGCCAGCGATTGCAGCTTGTTGCCTGCACCATCGCCCGCAAGCGGGCTCCTACACGATTCGGCAGCCACTTTCTTGCAGGCAAAAAAAACCCCGAGCTTCGTATGGGGAGGGAGAAGTTCGGGGTTCAAGCTCTGAACCGCTAGGGCGGGGTTCAGATGTCTGCCAACACTTAACACAACAAAGGAGCATTGAAAGGCTTAACGGCCATTCATGAGTTCTGACCGGGTGGTTGAGCGGAAAGTTCAGGTTTTCTTACAACCATTTGCCATAACTACCAGCTTTTACTGCTCTCAAATCCATAAGCTAGAGCGGCCGCGGCTTAGCGAGGGTCAGTGAGCTTCATCCCAGTTGCTGCCGACGCCTACTTCCACCAGCAGCGGCACATCCAGTTCGGCAGCGTCGCCCATCAGGGCCTTGAGCTTGGCGCTGACTTCGTCGATCAGTTCCTCGCGCACCTCCAGCACCAGTTCATCGTGCACCTGCAGGATGATGCGTGCATCGATGCCGCTATCCTGCAGCCAGCCGTCCACTTTGATCATGGCACGTTTGATGATGTCCGCCGCGGTGCCTTGCATCGGCGCATTGATCGCCGCGCGCTCGGCGCCCTTGCGCATGGCCTGGTTCTGCGCATGGATTTCCGGCAGGTACAGGCGACGACCGAATACGGTTTCCACGTAGCCCTGTTCGGCGGCTTGCGCACGGGTGCGCTCCATGTAGCTCAACACACCGGGATAACGGGCGAAGTAGCGGTCGATATAGGCCTGCGCCTCCTTGCGTTCGACGTCGATCTGCTTGGCCAGGCCGAAGGCGCTCATGCCGTAGATCAGGCCGAAGTTAATGGCCTTGGCCTTGCGCCGCTGATCGCTGGTCACCTCTTCCAGGGCCACACCGAAGACTTCGGCGGCGGTGGCCTTGTGCACGTCCAGATCGTGGCGGAAGGCATCCAGCAGGCCTTCGTCCTTGGCCAGGTGGGCCATGATGCGCAGCTCGATCTGCGAATAGTCGGCCGCCATCAGCTTGTAGCCCTTGGGCGCGACGAAGGCCTGACGGATACGTCGGCCTTCGGCGGTGCGGATGGGGATGTTCTGCAGGTTCGGGTCGCTCGACGACAGCCGGCCGGTTGCCGCCACTGCCTGGTGGTAGCTGGTGTGGATGCGCCCGGTGCGTGGGTTGATCTGCTCCGGCAGCTTGTCGGTGTAGGTGCTCTTGAGCTTGCTCAAGGAGCGGTACTGCATCAGCACCTTGGGCAACTCGTAGTTCTGTTCGGCCAGTTCCGCCAGCACCGCCTCGGCGGTGGAGGGCTGGCCCTTGGCGGTCTTGCTGATCACCGGGTAGCCAAGTTTCTCGTAGAGAATCGCGCCGAGCTGCTTGGGTGAGGACAGGTTGAATTCCTCACCAGCGATCTCGAAGGCCTGGCGCTCCAGCTCCACCAGTTTCTCGCCCAGTTCGACGCTCTGCACGCCGAGCAGCTTGGCGTCCACCAGCGCGCCGTTGCGCTCGATACGCGCCAGTACCGGCACCAGCGGAATCTCGATTTCGCGCAGCACCTTGGCCAGCGAGGGCACGGCTTCGAGTCGGCCCCACAGTTCCTGGTGCAGGCGCAGGGTCACATCGGCATCCTCGGCAGCGTAGGGGCCGGCCTGCTCCAGAGGAATCTGGTCGAAGGTCAGTTGCTTGGCGCCCTTGCCGGCGATGTCCTCGAAGCGGATGGTGCTGTGGTTCAGGTACTTCAGCGCCAGGCTGTCCATGTCGTGGCGGGTGGCGGTGGAATCCAGCACGTAGGATTCGAGCATGGTGTCGAAGGCCACGCCCTGCACCGCGATCGGCGTGCTGGCATTGGCCAGGACGTTGATGTCGTACTTGGCATGCTGGCCGACCTTGGCCTTGGTCGGGTCTTCGAGGATGGGCTTGAGTGCCTTGAGCACCGCATCGCGGTCAAGCTGTTGCGGCACACCCATGTAGCTGTGGGCCAGCGGTACGTAGGCGGCTTCGCCGGCCTTGACCGCGAACGACAGGCCGACCAGTTGCGCCTGCTGGGCGTCGATACTGGTGGTTTCGCTGTCGAAGGCGATCAGTTCGGCCTGCTCCAGCTTTTTCAGCCAGGCGTCGAACTGCGCCTGTTCCAGCACCAGTTGGTAATCCCCGGCGCTGGGCGGCGTCGCTTCGGCGTTGTCTTGACCATCATCGCTGGCCGGCTCGGCGAACAGGTCGCCGGCTGGCGCTGCCGCCTTGGCCGCCAGCGCCTTGTTCTGCCGCAATAGCTCGTCCAGCCAGGCCTTGAATTCCAGTTCGCCATAGAGCTGCACCAGCGCAGCCAGATCCGGTTCACCGGGGTGCAGCGAATCGATCTCGATATTCAGCGGCACGTCGGTCTTGATGGTCGCCAGTTGATAGGAGAGGTAGGCCATCTCGCGGTGTTCCTCGAGCTTGGCTGGCAGGCCCTTGGCGCCGCGAATCGGCAGCTCGGGCACCTTGTCGAGGTTGGCGTAGAGCACGTCGAGGCCGCCACCGACGCCGACCAGCAGACCCAGGGCGGTCTTCTCGCCGACACCGGGTACGCCGGGGATGTTGTCCACCTTGTCGCCCATCAGTGCCAGATAATCGATGATCAGCTCGGGGCCGACACCGAATTTCTCCTTTACGCCATCGGCATCGTAGACGCTTCCAGTCATGGTGTTGACCAGCGTAACGTGCGGGCAGACCAGTTGCGCCATGTCCTTGTCGCCGGTGGAGATCACCACGTCGCGCTTTTCCGCGGCTGCCTGGCGGGCCAGGGTGCCGATCACGTCGTCGGCTTCCACACCTTCCACGCACAGCAGCGGCAGGCCCATGGCACGCACGCTGGCGTGCAGCGGCTCGACCTGCACGCGCAGCTCGTCCGGCATGGAAGGTCGATTGGCCTTGTACTCGGCGAACAGCTCGTCACGGAAGGTGCCGCCCTTGGCGTCGAAGACCACCGCGAAGGGGCTGTTTGGGTACTGCTTGCGCAGGCTCTTGAGCATGTTCAGCACACCCTTGACCGCCCCGGTGGGCATGCCCCTGGAGGTGGTCAGCGGCGGCAGGGCGTGGAAGGCGCGGTACAGGTACGAGGAACCGTCGACCAGAACGAGAGGGGCTTGGCTCATGCGCGGGATCAACCTTTTCGGCGGGTGCAGCGGTAGAATGGCTGCATCGGTGAAAAACGAAGGAGTAAGGTTATCATGGGTATGCTGAATCGCCTGTTGCTGGTCGGCCTGATGGCCTGTCTTCCGCTTGCTGCTCATGCCGAGGATCCGGTTTCCGCCGATCCCGACGTCACCATTCGCCAGGACGGCGACCGCACCATTCAGGAGTATCGGGTCAATGGCTTCCTCTATGCCATCAAGATCACTCCCAAGAACGGTAAACCCTATTTTCTCGTCCGCGCCGATGGCAGCGACGGTAATTTCATCCGCTCGGACGACCCGGACATGCTGATCCCGTCCTGGGAAATCTTCAGTTGGTAACAAGGCAACGACATGTCGGTATTCACCCCCCTGGAGCGTCATGAGCTCGAAGTATTCCTGGCGCCCTACGGGCTCGGTCGACTGAAGAGCTTTCAAGGCATTGCCGCCGGTAGCGAGAACAGCAACTTCTTCGTCAGCCTGGAGCAGGGTGAGTTCGTTCTCACCCTGGTCGAGCGTGGGCCGGTGGCCGATTTGCCGTTCTTCATCGAATTGCTCGATGTGCTGCACGAGGCCGGTCTGCCGGTGCCCTACGCCCTGCGCACGCAGGATGGCGAGGCGCTGCGCAGCCTGGCCGAGAAGCCGGCGCTGTTGCAACCGCGGCTGGACGGCAAGCATCTGCACGACCCCAACGCCCATCACTGCCAGGAGGTCGGGCGCCTGCTGGCGAACATCCATCTGGCGACCCGCGAGCGCCCCATCGAGCGACGCAGTGATCGGGGGCTGGACTGGATGCTCAGCGAGGGTCCGAGTCAGGCGTTGAAGCTCGACGAGCAGGCATTGCCTCTGCTGCGTGACGCATTGCAGGAAATCGCCGAGCTCAAGCCGCGCATTCTTGCCCTGCCGCGCGCCAACCTGCATGCCGATCTGTTCCGCGACAACGCGCTGTTCGACGGCAACCATCTGGCCGGGGTGATCGACTTCTACAACGCCTGCTCGGGGCCGATGCTCTACGACCTGGCGATCACCCTCAACGACTGGTGCTCGCACGAAGACGGCAGCCTCGATGGTGCCCGTGCGCGTGCGTTGCTGGGCGCCTACGCGGCGTTGCGCCCCTTCACCGCCGCCGAGGCCGAGCTATGGCCGACCCTGCTGCGGGTGGCCTGCGTGCGTTTCTGGCTGTCACGTCTGATCGCCGCCGAGTCCTTCGCCGGGCAGGATGTGTTGATCCATGATCCGGCCGAATTCGAGCGCCGCCTGGCGCAGCGCCAGCAGGTCGATCTGCCGCTGCCGTTGGCGTTGTAACGCGAACCGCAACTCCGCCGCTCGTGGCGTAGGGCGGCCCGGTACGCCCTGCGGTGGATGAAAAGAGCGTCATCCACCCTACGTCGGCAACCGCATCATGTCAGCTACCGGAAACCAACCCCGGCAACTGCTCGGCCAGCTTGGCGTTGTTGATCGGTGCGCGGATGAAGCCGCGCTGGGTGCCGTCCGGGCCGAGGATCACCAGGTTGCCGCTGTGGTCGACGGTGTAGTTTTCCTTGCTGGTGTCGGCGGGAATGTAGGGAATGCTCACCGCATTGGCCAGCTTTTGCAGGCTGGCCTCCTCGCCAGTCAGGCCCTGAAAGCCGGCGTCGAAGTAACCCAGGTATTTTTTCAACTGCTGCGGTGTGTCGCGGTGCGGGTCGACGCTGACCAGCACGATGCGCAGACGTTCGCGGGTCACCTCGGGTAGCTGGCTCTTGAGCTGGCGCAACTGGGCGAGGGTCGCCGGGCAGATATCCGGGCAGAAGGTGTAGCCGAAGAACAGCAGCGTCCAGTCGTCCTTGAGCTGATCCAGCGCGACCGTTTCACCATCCTGATTGGTCATGGTCAGCGCTGGCAGGGTACGTGGTTGCGGCAGCAGAACGATGCCGGCGTCGAGCAGAGCAGCCGGGTCGCCCTGGCCCTTGCTGCTCAACACCTTGTTGACGGTGAGGCCCAGCACCAGGGCGACAGCGGCGACGAGAATGAAAATGGTGGTATGGGTGCGGGTCATAAGAGCCTTCAAAGATTGAGCAGCAGGTAGTGATCCAGCAGCAGGGCGATGAACAGCAGGAACAGGTACCAGATACTGTACTTGAAGGTATTGATCGCCGCATGCGGTCGGCTGTCACGGTACAGCACCCAGGCCCAGTACAGGAAGCGCCCGCCCAGCAGCAGCGCACAAGCCAGATAGAGCGGTCCGCTCATGTGGATGGCGTAGGGCAGCAGGGTCACCGCGAACATCGCCAGGGTGTAGAGCAGGATGTGCACCTTGGTGTAGTGCTCGCCATGGGTGACCGGCAGCATGGGAATGTCAGCCTTGGCATACTCGGCCTTGCGATGGATGGCCAGCGCCCAGAAGTGCGGTGGCGTCCAGGCGAAGATGATCAGTACCAGCAGCAGGGGTTCGGCGCTGAGATGGCCAGTCACCGCAACCCAGCCCAGCAGCGGTGGTGCAGCGCCGGCCAGGCCGCCAATGACGATGTTCTGCGGCGTGGCGCGTTTGAGAAAGCCGGTGTAGATCACCGCGTAGCCGAGCAGTGAGGCCAGGGTCAGCCAGGCGGTCAGCGCGTTGGTGAACACCAGCAGCAGGCTCATGCCGGCGATGGCCAGCACCAGCGCGAAGGTCAATGCGGCCAGCGGCGAGACGCGCCCCGTGGTCACCGGACGCTTGTGCGTGCGCGCCATGATCGCATCGATGCGCCGATCTACCACATGGTTCACTGCCGCCGCCGCCCCGGCGCATAGGCCGATGCCGAGGTTGCCGAACAGCAGCACCTGCCAGGGCACGCCGGCGCGGGTGGCGAGAAACATGCCGACCAGCGAGGTGATCAGCATCAGCAGCACCACCTTGGGTTTGGTCAGCTCCAGATAGTCGCGCCAGGTAGCAGGTTCGTAGTGGGCACGTAGCGCAGTGGCCATGATGATGCTCCTCTTGCGGTTATTTCCCGACCTGAATCAGCCTGGCAGGGACGAGCGGACGTTGAATGGCGGCACCTTGGCGACCGATGCGCAGGCGCGGCGCCGCCGCGTGCAGGCGGTAGTTGATCAGTACCAGCGTCAACAGCAGGGCGGCGCCGCCTGCGTTGTGCGCCACCGCCACCAGCAGTGGCAGGTGCAGCAGCACGTTGGCGATGCCCAGGCTGACCTGTGCGGCGAGCGCCACCAGCACCAGACAGGCCAGACGCGACAGATGCGCGGTGTGCAGACGCCAGGCCAGTACCAGCAAGGCCAGGGTCACCAGCAAAGCGCCGATGCGGTGGCTCATATGGATGGCCGTGCGCGCCTCGCTGTCGAGCTGGCCGCCGAGGTAGTTGGGGCCAATGTGCTGGGTCAAGTGAAAGCCCTTGCCGAAGTCCATTGCCGGCCACCACTGGCCATGGCAGGTGGGCAGGTCGACGCAGGCTACGGCAGCGTAATTGGAGCTGACCCAGCCACCCAGAGTGATCTGCCCGATCACCAGCAGCAGGCAGGCGGCAGCCAGTGCACGCAGGCGCGGCGAGACCTGCAGCGGGGCGAAGCGTCCGCACAGGCGCAAGGTGAGCAGGGCCAGCAGGCTCAGGGTGGCGAAGCCGCCGAGCAGGTGCGCGGTGACCACCTGCGGCCACAGCTTGAGGGTGACGGTCCACATGCCGAAGGCTGCCTGCATGATCACCAGGGCGAGGATCGCCAGCGGCAGTTTCAGTGGTTGCTGTGGTTGATGGCGCAGACGCACGGCTTTTATCGCCAGGGCGAGGATGACCAAGCCGAGGGCGCCAGCAAAGTAGCGGTGGATCATCTCGGCCCAGCCCTTGGCCACTTCCACTGGCGCTTCGGGGAAGCGGCTCTCGGCAAGGGCTTGCTTGTGCTCGCTCATGGGTACGCCGAGAAAACCGTAGCAGCCGGGCCAGTCAGGGCAGCCCAGGCCGGCATGGGTCAGGCGAGTGTAGGCGCCGAGCAGTACCACCACGGCGGCGAGCAGGGTGGCGAACAGGGCGAGTCGGTATCCGGGTTTGCTCATGTGTTGTCCTCTTCAAAGGTGGGACACAGGGCTGGCTCAACCGATCAGGGAAATTTTCAGCAGGTAGCGCAGGTCATCGAGAATCGCCTTGCCCTGGCTGCTGGTGTCGTAGCGCAGCACCAGGTTGCCGTGCGGATCCACCAGCCATAGTTGTGCGCCTGACGGGGCCTCGCTGGCCTGCTGGTAGCTGCGGCTGTCGAGGCGGTAGCGGCCGAGCTGTGGATACTCGCGTTGCAGGGTGGCGAGGTAATCGGCGCTCAGCGGTTCGCCAGTGGCCAGGCCGTGGCTGGCGCGTGCCGTCTCGCGATTCAGGCCGATCTGGATTTGTCGCGCCAGGTACACCAGATGCTGGCAGTCGGCTTCGCAGGCGCCGGGTGTGGTCACCAGGATCTGCCAGCGCGGTGCCAGTTGGCCCTGCACGCCGAGATCCTGCAGGGTGCGCCCGTCACCGATCAGGGTGCCGTGATAGGTACGGGTTTCCGGCACCCAGAACTGCCAGCGATACATGGCGCTGGCCAGCAGCATGGGGCCGAAGACGATGGCCAGCAGAAGCAGCAACTGCAGGCGCCCGCGCCCCTTGCGTGGGGTTTCAGGCAGGGTGATGGCTGGGTGCATGGCGTTTCTCCCGTGCGTTGTGCACACCGAGGTAGATGAACAGGCCGAGCAACGCCGCCGCCATGGCGAACCACTGCACGGCATAGCCCTGATGCTTGGCCGGGCTCATGGCCACCACCGGCCAGTCGACCCGGTAGCTGGCCAGGCCGCTCTCCAGGCGCAGTTCCAGCGGCAGGCCGCCGCGACCTAGGCGTTGCCACAGCGCCGCGCTGTCGACCTCGCTGATCAGCCGTGGCCAGCCGGTTTGCGCCGCTGCATTGCCTTGCAGGTGCAGGCCGCCGGGCGGGGCGACATAGACCCAGGCGTCGAGCTGGAGCGGGCCATCGGGGGTGTTGTATTGCGGTGCCTGGCGCCGATCCGGCCAGGGCAGCCAGCCGCGGTTGAGCAGCACCCAAAGGCCGCTGGGCTGGTCGTAGAAGGGTTGCAGTAACTCGACGCCGGCCTGGCCGTCGCGGATGCGGTTGTCCAGCAGCAGGCTGTGCTGGTCATCGAACTGACCTTGCAGATGCACGCGGCGATAGGCCGGGTCGCCAGCCTGCTCGAGCTCCACCAGGCTGACCGGCGCTGCCTGCTGGCGCGCCTCATAGCTGGTCAGCAGCAGGCGCTTTTCCTCGGCGCGCTGCAGTTGCCAGAAGCCCAGGCCACAGAGCAGTGGCAGCAGCAGCGCCACCAGAATGCTGGGTAGCCAGCCGGGGCGGAAGGCGCTCATCGGGCGTCTCCGTTCGGCATCAGATGGCTGGCTATACTGCAAGGCATCGCCCAATCCCCCTGGAGTCTCGCATGCTCAAGGCCGCGATCGTCCTCATGCTGCTGGCGACCATCGCCAGCCTGTTCAGTGGCCTGTTCTTCCTGGTCAAGGACGAAGGCCGTGGTACCCGCCTGGTCAATGCCCTGAGCGTGCGCGTCGGGCTGACCGCCATCACCCTGGCCCTGATCGCCTGGGGCTTCTACTCGGGGCAACTGGTGTCGCATGTGAGCTGGTAGCGGCCAGCTTCAAGCTGCAAGAAAAGCGCTGCGACTCACTTGCAGCTTGTAACTGCTTCAAAGCACATAGACGAAGATGAACAACCCCAGCCAGACCACGTCGACGAAGTGCCAGTACCAGGAGGCGGCCTCGAAGCCGAAGTGCTTTTCAGCATCGAAGTGACCCTTGTGGATGCGGATCAGCATCACCGTGAGGATCAGCGCACCGAGGGTGACGTGAGCACCGTGGAAGCCCGTGAGCATGAAGAAGGTGGCGCCATAGATGCCCGAGCCGAGGGTCAGACCCAGCTCGGTGTAAGCCTCGATGTATTCCTCCACCTGGAAGAACAGAAAGGCCGCGCCGAGCAGGATGGTCGCGGCCAGCCAGGCTTTCAGGGCGCCGCGATTGTTCTTCTTCAAGGCGTGGTGGGCGAAGGTGACGGTGACGCTGGAGGACACCAGCAGAATGGTGTTGAGCAGCGGCAGGTGCCAGGGGTCGATCACCGCCGTGGGGGGCGGGAACAGCTTGGAGTCGGGGTTCTGCAGCAACGGCCAGCTATACTCGAAGCCTTCCCAGAGCATGTTGGCGATGCCCTTGTCGCCTTCGCCGCCGAGCCAGGGGCCGGACCACATGCGGATGTAGAACAGCGCACCGAAGAAGGCGGCGAAGAACATCACCTCGGAGAAGATGAACCAGGTCATGCCCCAACGGAACGAGCGATCCATCTGCGCGCTGTACAGGCCGCTGCGGCTTTCCTTGATCACGTTGCCGAACCAGCCGAACAGCATGTAGGCCAGGATCAGCCCGCCGACGAAGAAGATCAGCGGGCCGTTGGAGGTTTCGCGCCCGGCGGACAGGTCATTGAACCAGGTGCCGACGCCAGCGACGCTGACCAGCAGGCCGAGGGTGGCGACGATGGGCCATTTGCTCTGGGCCGGGACGTAGTAGTTTTCGTGACTCGACATCTCATTTCTCCTCAGGGAGCCGCCTGTGCCACGGGCGGTTTGCGCGCGGTGATATCGAACAGGGTGTAACTCAGGGTCAGGTGCCTGACGTCCTCGGGCAGGTCGCGGTCGACGATGAAGCGCACCGGCATCTCGATGCGTTCACCGGGTTGCAGCACCTGCTGGGTGAAGCAGAAGCATTCGGTCTTGTGGAAGAAGGCCGCTGCTCGTGCGGGCGAGACGCTGGGAATGGCCTGGGCGGTCATCGGCTCGTCGCTCGGGTTGTAGGCGACGAACAACATGTCGCGTGTCTCCCCGGGGTGTACCACCAGGTCATCGGCTTTCGGCCCGAACTCCCAGACCATGCCGGCGGCGTTGGTGGCGAGGAACTGCACCCGCACCTCGCGCACCGCATCGACCTGCTGCTCGCCCTGATAGGCGCCGGCCGTCTTGCCATTGATGCCGAAGGCACGGCACATGGCGTCGTAGAACGGCGGCAGGACGAACACCCCGAAGCAGAACATCACCACCACCACCAGCAGCAGGCGGGTGACCAGGCGACGGGTTGCGATGGTTTCGCTCACGGCTCACCTCCTGCCTATTTCACATCCGGCGGTGTGCTGAAGGTGTGATAGGGCGCCGGCGACGGCACCGTCCACTCCAGACCATCGGCGCCGTCCCAGGGCTTGGCCGGGGCCGGTTTGCCGCCACGGATGCACTTGATGACGATGAACAGGAACAGCAACTGGGTGGCGCCGAACAGGAAGGCGCCGATGCTCGAGACCATGTTGAAGTTGGCGAACATCAGGTTGTAGTCGGGGATACGCCGTGGCATGCCGGCCAGACCGACGAAGTGCATGGGGAAGAACGCCAGGTTCATGCCGACGAAGCTGAGCCAGAAATGCAGCTTGGCCAGCACTTCGTCGTACATGTGCCCGGTCCACTTGGGCAGCCAGTAGTAGGCCGAGGCGAAGATGCCGAAGATCGCCCCCGGCACCAGCACATAGTGAAAGTGCGCCACCACGAAGTAGGTGTCGTGGTACTGGAAGTCCGCCGGGGCGATGGCCAGCATCAGCCCGGAGAAGCCGCCGATGGTGAAGAGAATCACGAAGGCCACGGCGAACAGCATCGGCGCCTCGAAGGTCAGCGAGCCCTGCCACATGGTGCTCACCCAGTTGAACACCTTCACCCCGGTGGGCACGGCGATCAGCATGGTGGCGTACATGAAGAACAGCTCGCCGGTCAGCGGGATGCCCACGGTGAACATATGGTGCGCCCAGACGATGAACGAGAGGAAGGCGATGCTCGCCGTGGCGTAGACCATCGAGGTGTAGCCGAACAGCGGCTTGCGTGAGAAGGCCGGGATGATCGAGCTGACCGCGCCGAAGGCCGGCAGGATCATGATGTACACCTCGGGGTGGCCGAAGAACCAGAACACGTGCTGGAACAGCACCGGGTCGCCACCGCCGGCGGCGTTGAAGAAGCTGGTGCCGAAGTGGATGTCCATCAGCATCATGGTCACCACGCCGGCCAGCACCGGCATCACTGCGATCAGCAGGAAGGCGGTGATCAGCCAGGTCCAGACGAACAGCGGCATCTTCATCAGGGTCATGCCTGGCGCACGCAGGTTGAGGATGGTGGCGATCACGTTGATCGCCCCCATGATCGAGCTGATGCCCATGAGGTGGATGGCAAAGATGAAGAAGGTCACCGATTCCGGCGCGTAGGTGGTCGATAGCGGTGCATAGAAGGTCCAGCCGAAGTTCGGCCCGCCGCCCTCCATGAACAGGGTGCTGACCAGCAAACCGAAGGCCGCCGGCAGCAGCCAGAAGCTGAAGTTGTTCATCCGTGGCAGGGCCATGTCCGGCGCGCCGATCATCAGCGGGATCATCCAGTTGGCCAGGCCGACGAAGGCCGGCATCACCGCGCCGAAGACCATGATCAGGCCGTGCATGGTGGTCATCTGGTTGAAGAATTCCGGCTGCACGATCTGCAGCCCCGGCTGGAACAGCTCGGCGCGAATCACCATCGCCATCGAGCCGCCAAGCAGGAAGGCGCAGAAGCTGAACCACAGGTACATGGTGCCGATGTCCTTGTGGTTGGTGGTCAGCACCCAGCGCATCAGGCCCTTGGCCGGGCCATGGTGGTGGTCAGTATGACCGTGGTCGATCACTGCACTCATGTCCTTACTCCTGCGCCTTGGCGAAGTCGAGAATGTCCTTGGGCGTGACCATGTCACCGACATTGTTGCCCCAGGCATTGCGCTCGTAGGTGATGATGGCGGCCAGGTCGACCGGCGACAGTTGCTTGCCGAAGGCCGCCATGGCGGTGCCCTGCTTGCCGTGATAGACAATGTCGATATGCCCCTCGGCCGGGCCGGTGGCGATGGCCGAGCCCTTGAGCGCCGGGAACATCGGCGGCAGGCCTTCGCCGGTGGGCTGGTGGCAGGAGGCGCAGGTGGTGTTGTAGGCCTTCTCGCCGCGCGCCATCAGTTCTTCCATCGTCCATTCCTTGCTGGTCAGCTCGCGCTCGGCCAGGGCGGCCTGCTTGCGTTCGCCCAGCCAGGCGGCGAAGTCTTCCTTGCTCTTGACCTCGACCACGATGGGCATGAAACCGTGATCCTTGCCGCACAGCTCGGTGCACTGGCCACGGTAGGTGCCGGGCGCCTCGATGCGAGTCCAGGATTCGTTGATGAAGCCGGGGATGGCGTCTTTCTTCACTGCCAGTGCCGGCACCCACCAGGAGTGGATGACATCGGCGGAGGTAATGAGAAAACGCACCTTGGCGCCTACCGGCACCACCAGTGGCTCGTCCACCTCCAGCAGATAGTGCTCACCCTTGGCCTCGCGGTTGTTGATCTGGCTGCGGGGCGTGGTCAGGTTGCTGAAGAACTCGACATCCTGGCCCAGGTACTTGTAGTGCCACTTCCATTGGTAGCCGGTGATCTGGATGTCCAGATCCGACTCGGAGGTGTCGTAGATGTCGATCAGGGTCTTGGTCGCGGGGATTGCCATGACCACCAGGATCGCCAGTGGCACCACGGTCCAGAGAATCTCCACCGTGGTGCTTTCATGGAAGTGCGCGGGTTCCTGGCCGGTTGAGCGACGGTGAATGATCATCGACCAGAACATCGCGCCGAACACGATCACGCCGATCACGACGCAGATCCAGAAGATGGTCATGTGCAGATCGAACACGGAGCGGCTGACCTCGGTGACACCGGGCGCCATGTTCACCGTCCACTGGGCGTGCGCCGAGCTCAATATCAGCCACAGCAAGAGGCCCATCCAGACTCGTGGATGTCGCATCATCGCGGGTTCCCCTCGATATTGTTTTTGTTATCCCGCCGGCTGAGCCTTGTGGGTGGGGTCGACTGCCACGTGGCGGCATGGTGGCTTGCACGAGCCATACGCCGTCGCGACTACGGCAACTGCTGTCGAAACCTCGTGCCTAAGCCCGTCCGGTTCCATCAGGTACTGCCTTTCGAGTTCGAGTATAGACAGCACCCCCGAGGTCGCAATGTGCCCATCGAGCCAGGCAGGACAGGCGCAACGAAGCGGCACAGACCACGGATGGCGTGGTCTGGCGCGGATTGCACGGCGTTCTTTATAGCGGACTCGCATAACTGTGAAGAAGTTATGACAATTGCGTCTTAGCAGGTGCAGGTCGCCAGCTAAGGTTCACCTCCATGTCTTGCCCGCTTCGGAGTCATCATGAATACCGCCGCCATTCGCCAGCTCATCGCCCAGGCTCGTCAGCACGAGGCGACCAGCCAGGCCCTTGCCCAGAGCCTGCAAGCCCGCTTCGAGGGGCTGCACCCTGCCATCCGCCTGCCGGACGAGGATGCTCCGGGTGCCTTGACCAACTTCGTCGTCGCCTACATCGACGAGGTGCCGGACGTGCTCGACGCGGCGGCCGAGGTGGCGCGCGAAGCGGGCATCGAGGAGGCGATCAAGCCGGTGCTGAAGATCGCCGAGCAGTTCTTCCTCCAGCCACTGGCGCTGATGGCCGGGCACGAGGGGCTGGATGGCCTGCTCGATGAGGCCTACCTGGCCCATCGCCTGGTGGAAGAGGTGAACGATCGCTACATCGCTCACTTCGGCCAGCCGCTGATCCCGCTGGACACCACCCGCGCCAACCTGATCGCTCACCAGTTGATCGGCGAGCCATTCGCCAATCAGCTCGATGAGGCGGTGCACCATGCCCTGAGCGGCATGCTCGACGACGCCAGCTTCGATCAGCCGTCGGTGCAGGCTTACCGCGAGCGCCTGGCCGCGCCGGATACCGCCTCGGCCTGGCAACGCTGGCCCTGCCTGTCGCGTCAGTTGGGTGTCGATCTGCAGCTCACGGCGCGAGTGCCAGTAGCAGCAGCGACAGCGTGAGCAGCGAGCCAAGTGTCGAGTAGAGAATCGCCCGCGACACCAGCGCTGCCTGGCGTTGGTAATACTCGGCGAGCATGAACGGCCCGGTGCCGGTGGGCAGCGCGCTGAGCAGCAGTGCGGCATGTGCCCAGAACGGCGGCAGGTCGAGCAGGACGAAGGCAATGAACCAGGTCACCAGTGGCTGCAGCAGCAGCTTCAGGGCCACCAGTGGCCAGGCGCCCTGAGCCGAGCCGCTCTGCCGCTGCGCCAGGAACAACCCCAGCGACACCAGCGCGCAGGGCACGGTGGCCGCGCCCAGCAGGCGCAGGAACTCGTCCAGCGCTGGCGCCAGCTGCCACCCACCGAGCGACCATAGGGCACCGAGCGCAGGAGCGACCACCAGCGGATTCTTCAGCAGTGCCAGGCTGACCTGGGCAATCGCTCCGCCCAGCCCCTTCTGGCTTTGCAGGCCGACCTCGATGCACACCACGGCCAGGGCGAACAGCACGCAGACCACGATCAGCGAGGCGATCAGCGCTGGCGTCATGCCGTCCTCGCCGAGCACCAGCAGGCACAGTGGAATACCGATATAGCCGGTGTTGGCATAGCCGGCGCTGAGCCCGTCGATGCTGGCGTCGACCAGGCTGCCAGTGGTCTTCCAGCGGTACGCCAGGGTGACCAGGAACACCGCCAGGGTGCCGCCGCTGAAAGCCAGCAGGAAACCGGGCTGCCAGATATGCGCCCAGTCGGCCTTGGCCGTGAGGCTGAACAGCAGCGCTGGCAGGCCGAGCCAGACCACGAAGCGGTTCATTTCCGAGGCGGCGGTCGGCCCCAGGCGGTTGCTGCGGCGACAGACGAAGCCGACCAGGATCAGGCCGAAGATCGGCAGCAGCACATTGAGAACGGTGGACATCGGCACAGCCATCGGCGCAAAGAGGCCCGAGCCTAGGGGCTGTCGCCGCTGTGGCGCAAGCCATTGCCTGTGATTCGGTTGCGCCCGCAGGCGTCTAGCACTGACCTGCCGGGATGCTCCGGCGCTGTCGCGAGACTTTGAACAGGCTTTATGCATGCAAGCGTTGTTGAACGAAATCCTCGATGAAGTCCGCCCGCTGATCGGCCAGGGCAAGGTGGCCGACTACATCCCCGCGCTGGCCAGTGTCGTGCCCGATCAGCTAGGCATCGCCGTGTACGGCAACGACGGCCAGTTGCATGTGGCCGGAGACGCGCGCACGCCCTTCTCCATTCAGAGCATTTCCAAGGTGTTCAGCCTGGTGCAGGCCATCGGTCACAGCGGCGAAGCGATCTGGCAGCGCCTGGGCCATGAGCCGTCCGGGCAGCCGTTCAACTCGCTGGTGCAACTGGAGTTCGAGCGGGGCAAACCGCGCAACCCCTTCATCAACGCCGGCGCGCTGGTGATCTGCGACATCAACCAGTCGCGCTATGCGGCCCCGGCGCTGTCGATGCGTGATTTCGCCCGGCGCCTGTCGGGCAACCCGGAGGTGACGGTGGACAACCACGTCGCCGAGTCCGAATACCAGCACCGTGCGCGCAACGCTGCCATGGCCTACCTGATGCAGGCCTTCGGCAACTTCCACAACGATGTCGAGGCGGTGCTGCGCAGCTATTTCAGTTGCTGCGCGCTGCGCATGAGCTGCGTCGACCTGGCCCGCGCCTTCGGCTTTCTGGCCAACCAGGGCTTCTGCCAGCACAGCGGCGAGCAGGTGCTGTCGCCCCGGCAGAGCAAGCAGGTCAACGCCATCATGGCCACCAGCGGGCTGTACGACGAGGCCGGCAACTTCGCTTATCGTGTCGGCCTGCCCGGCAAGAGCGGCGTCGGCGGCGGCATCGTCGCGGTGGTGCCGGGGCGCTTCAGTGTCTGCGTATGGTCGCCGGAGCTCAACGCCGCCGGCAACTCGCTGGCCGGCATCAAGGCCCTGGAGCTGCTCAGCGAGCGCATTGGCTGGTCGGTGTTCTGAGCCCCGCTGAGGCTCAGAAACGAGCCTGCCAACGCAGAATCAGCGCATGGTTCTGCGCCTTCTCGCCCAGTTCGCCGTTGTAACTCAGTGCCAGGTTCTGCGCGACGCTGAGGCCGAGATCCAGTCCCGCTTCGACTAGCAGGCTGTCGCGATCCAGCGCCGTGCCCTCCACCTCGAAGGCATTGCCGCCGGTGAGGAAGGACTGCCGTGCGCTGCTTTCGAGGTCGCCGAAGGTATGGCGCCAGCCCAGGCTCAGGCGTGGGGTCAGGCTCATGCCGTTCTCCAGGGTGCCGAGGTGGGCCAGGCGTACGCCCAGGCTGCTGCTGAGGTTGTCCTGGTCGTTGCCCTCGACATGCAGGGCACCGCTGCCGCCGCGCTCGTCGTAGCCTTCGCTGCTGTAGCGCTGGTAGCCAAGAGAGGCGAAGGGCTCGGCCAGCAGGCGTTGATGGGCCGTGCGGTAGGCCAGTTCGGCGAAGGCCTGCTGGCTGTTGGCGTCGAAGTCGCCCTTGAGTTTCTCCTGCAGCCCGGCGAAGTCGAGGCGGCGCTGGCTGTCGTTGTCGTGGCGGCTATAGGCCGCGCCGAGGCGCAGGGCCCAGGGGCCGTCGAGACGTTGTGCGTACAGGCCCAGGTGCAGGCTGCCGATGTCGTTCTCGGCGCTCTGGGTGGCGTCCACCTGGGTCTTGCCGTAGCCGCCCAGCACGCCCAGGCGCCATTGCCCGCCGACCGGCCAGTCGGCTCCGATCACCGCGCCGCCGTTGTCCTGGCGAATGTCGCCGGCCACGCTGTCGAGCTTGCCGTGGCTGCCCAGCGCTTGTATCCACAGGCGGGCGGCGGCGTTCGGGTCGTTCAGTTCGCGCGCTTGCTGGGGCACGCCGAGGGCGGCGAGCAATGGCCCGTCTTCCTCCAGTTGCGCGGTTTGCAGGCCGCCGCCGGCTACCTGCTGCATGGCCGCCAGCATGCTGGTGCCCACCTGCGTGCTGCTGGCCAGGGTGGCGCCGGCATTGCTGGCGTTGCTGCTGCCGGCCAGTTGTTCCAGGCCACGCTGCACATCCTGCGCGCTGGCACCCAACAGACGTTGCTGCAAGGCGCTGGCATTCTGGTTCTGCAGCGCCCTGGCCAGGCTGCGGGTATTGGCATTGCCGGCGAAATCGACCAGGCCCAGATCGTTGCGCTGCAGGGTCAGGGTGACGCTGTCGGCGGCGTAGCTCAGGGTCGGGGTAAAAAAGGCCAGGTTGCTGCTGACCGTGGCGAACTGACCGCTGATGCCAGCACCGGCCTCAAGGATCTGATACTGCCGGGACAGGGCATATTCACCTGGCGCGGCGAGAATGCGCAGGTTGGCGCCGGCCAGGCTGGCGCTGCCTCGCACCTGGGTGGCGTCGGCGCTGCTGGGGGTGAGGTGGAAGTCGAAATTGGCGCCGCTGGTCAGCGTCAGGTTGCCATCCACCTGGCCGCCGCCGAAGCCGGCACCGCTGGCGACGCTGACATCGCCGAGAATGCGCCCGAGGTTGTGCAGGCTGCCGCCGAGTACCTGCACGCGGTCACTGAAGTCGCTGCTGTCGAGCGTCCAGGCGCCCGCCAGCACCTCGAGGCGCTCGAAGCCGGTGCTGTTGCCGAAGCTGCCACCCTCGGCGCCGTTCAACTGCACCCGGTCGTAGCCAGCGCCGCCGTCGATGCGGCCGATGAAGCGCCCGCCAGCCAGTACCTCCAGGCGGTCGTCACCGGCGCCCAGATCCACCGCCAGGCCATTGCGGCCTTCGATCAGGCCGGCATTGCTGAGCAGGTCGTCGCCAGCCCCCATCTGCACGGCGGCGCCCGCCGTGGTGCTGCCCAGCTCGTCCACCCGGGTGGTGGCGCTGCCGCCCTGGATGACGCCGCCGCTGCGGTTGAACAGCAGATCGTCGAAGTCACCCACCAAGCCGATGGCCGCCTCCTCCTCACCGATGATGCTGCCGGCGTTGTCGATGCGCGCCAGGGTGGCGGCCACGCTGCTGGTGCCACGGCCGCTGGCCGCCGCGGTGCCGTTGGCACCGTCGTCGATGAGGATGCCCTTGGACTGGCCGAAGATGCTCGCGCCGCTGGCGTTGATGATGGTGCCGCCACCTGCGGCGATGCCATCCGCGCCGTTGGGCCGACCGCCGGAGTCCAGACCGCCGGCGCCGAGGCCTTCGATGCGGCCATGGTTCTCGATATAGGTCACGCCGTCGATGTCGACGCCATCACCGTCGCCATTGCTGGTGGTCTGGCCCGCGCCCTCGTGGTCGTAGACATTGCCCGCGCCGGCGTAACGGCCGCTGATCAGGCCGTAGTTGAACACCACACCGTGGCTGTCGAGGCCGACGCCGGAGCCGTTGTTACCGATGATGGTGCCGTCTGCGTAGTTGATCACCACTGAGTCGGCGATGCGCACGCCGCTGCTGGTGATGCCGCCGACCACCTTGTCGAAGGTCACTCCGTTGCCGTCTGCGGAGGTGATGATCAGGCGCTCCAGCCCCAGGAGGTTGGCGTCGGGGTTGAATGCCACAGGGTCGCCGCCATCGATGCCATGGCGCGGGCCTTCGATGCTGCCATGGTTGAGTATGGCAACGTTGCTGCGACCGTTCTCGATGGCCACGCCATCGGCGGCGGAGTAATCGTTCACGCAGTTCACGTAGCTCGGGCAACTGGTGTTGACCAGGCCCGTGGAAAAGATGCGGCCGTAGTTGCTCAGGGTGAAGTTGCTGCCCAGGCGCAGGGCGTCGTTGCCGCTGGAGCTGATCACCGCGTCACGGTTGCTGGTGCTGCCGTTGATGATCTGGTTGCCGCTGCTGCTGTAGTTGGCGTCGGCCTTGATCGCCCGCTCACCGTCCACGCTCGCGCCGCTTTGCGAGATGGTGCCCTGGTTGTCGATGAGGTAGTGGCCATTGGCGCGGTTGAGGCGGATGGCGACGTTGCCGGTGGCGTCGATCAGCGCGCCGGCGGCGTTGCGCAGGGTGAAATCGGGGGTGCCGCTGTTGGCATCGATGGCCCTGGCCGTGCCACTCTGGCGGATGCTACCGGCATTGTTCAGCAGCGAACTGCCGCTGGCCACCGTGACCGCCACGGTGCTGCCGCTGGTGGCCAGGCTGGCTGTCTGTTCCACCGTGCCGGTGCCGCTGAGGTTTTGCCCGCTGGTTTCCGTGCTACCGGCGGTGATGGTGAAGTCGGCGTGGGCCGGGCCGGCGATCAGGGCCTGCAAGGCCAGCGCAAGGGGGAGTGGACGCAGCAGCGGGTTCATGGCGGGCACCCTTCGTTGGAATAAGAATGGCCAACGAAGATGCCCGGGGGTTATGACGAAATGATGTCCAACGGCCGGCTCCGGGAGAGCTTTTGGATGGCTACCCTCAGTCGGCCATTTCTCCGCACAGATCCAGCCCCAGCCAGCGCTCCACCTCGGCCTGCGCCAGGCCGGCGCCGAGCAGGGCGAACAGCTTGCCCAGCGCCGCTTCGCGCGTCATACCGCCGCAGGACACCAAACCGGCCTCGGCCAGCCGACTGCCGGCCGCGTACACGCCGAACTGCACATGGCCCTGCATGCACTGGCTGATGGCAGCCAGCACCACGCCCTGCTCATGGGCTTCGCGCAGCGCAGTCATGAACTCGGCATCGCCGGCCGGGCCGGTGCCGCTGCCATAGCATTCCAGCAGCAGGCCACGGGCGCCGCTGGCCACCAGTGCGCGCACCTGGGCAGCCTGCACGCCCGGGTAGAACGGCAGCACGGCCAGGCTGACCGGCTGGCGCTGCTGGCGGTAGTCGGTGGCCGCGTCGATGCTGGCAGCCCGCTCGGCCTGACGCGTGCGCTCCAGCACCTGGAAGGCGTCGAAGGCATCGCTGCGCAACTTGGCGCAACGCGCGCCGTGCATCAGTTGGCCGTTGAAATACAGGTGCACCCCCGGCGCGACGCCGCGATGCAGGGTACGCAGGGCACCGAACAGGTTGGGCCAGGCGTCGCCGTTGGGCACGCCAGCCGGCTGCATGGCGCCGGTGAGCACCACTGGCACGTTCAGGCCAAGCAGCAGGAAGCTCAATGCCGCGGCGCTGTAGGCCAGGGTATCGGTGCCATGCAGCACGAGCACGGCGTCGCAGCCGTCGGCTTCGACTGCCTGGACGATGGCATCGCGGATGGCCAGCCAGTGGCGCTGGGTCATGTTGGCGCTATCGATCAACGGCAGCAGTTCGCGGAAGACCCAGTGGGGCAGCTCGGCCGGGTTCTCTTCGCTCTGCCGGGCACGCATGCGTGCCTCGAAACCGGAGGCCGGCGCCAGGCCGGCTTCGCTCATCTGCATGCCGATGGTGCCGCCGGTATACAGCACCAGGAGTTTTGCTGGGGTCGCCATGGGCTCTCCTCGGTAAACGTTGGGCAAGAAAAAGGGGGGCAACGCCCCCCTTGTTTCACGCGGGCGTCAACGCTGGTAGACGCGATCGCCAAGTTCGGCATGCGCGGCCGGGGCATCTGCCGGTGCGTGCCAGGCCTTGGGGTCGAGATCCAGATCGGCGAACTGCTTGGGATCGAGTACCGGGGTTTTTACACCGGCTTTGATCTGGCCGTCATAGTCGCGCATCAGGCGCAGGCCGACCTTGAACAGCAGTGCCAGGGCAATCAGGTTGCAGATTGCCAGCAGGCCCATGGTCACGTCGGCGAAGGCGAACACGGTGCCCAGATCCTGCACCGAACCCCACAGCACCAGCACGACCACCAGTACACGGTAGACCATCACCGGTACGCGCTTCTCGGTGAAGAAGCCCAGGGCGTTCTCGCCGAGGTAGTAGTTGTAAACCAGGGTGGTGAAGACGAACAGCAGCAGCGCCATGCTGACGAACACGCGGCCCCACTCGCCGACGACAGCGGCCAGAGCGCTTTGCGTCAGGACAACACCGGCCATCTCGGTACCCGGCTGGTAGACGCCGGACAGCAGGATGATCAGCGCGGTGCTGGTGCAGATCAGCAGGGTGTCGATGAACACACTCAGCGACTGCACGATGCCCTGAGCGGCCGGGTGTTGCACTTCGGCAACGGCAGCCACGTTCGGCGCACTACCCAGACCGGCTTCGTTGGAGAACAGGCCACGCTTGACGCCCATCATGATGGCGGCGCCCATGCCACCGGCAAATGCCGGTTCCAGGCCGAAAGCACTCTTGACGATAAGAGTCAGCACGTCCGGGACTTCCGTAACGTTCAGGGCAATCACGGTCAGCGCCATGGCGATGTAGGAGAACGCCATGATCGGAACCAGTACGTCAGCCATGCTGGCGATACGCTTGATGCCACCGAAGATGATCAGGCCGATCACCACGGTCAGCGCAATGCCGCTGGCGATGGTCGGCAGACCGAAGGTGTCATGCAGCGAGCTGGCCACGGTGAAGGACTGCACGGCGTTGAAGCCGAAGCCGAAGGTCGCCAGCAACAGCAGCGAGAAGATGATGCCCAGCCAGCGCTGGCCGAGGCCGTGCTGCATGTAGAACGCCGGGCCGCCACGGTAGGTGCCATCGGGCTCACGGCGCTTGTATAGCTGGGCCAGCGAGCACTCGAAGTAGCTGGTGGCCATGCCGATCAGAGCCACGACCCACATCCAGAACACCGCGCCAGGGCCGCCAAGCATGATGGCCACGGATACGCCAGCGATATTGCCTGCGCCGACGCGACCGGCAACCGACAGCATCAGCGCCTGGAACGAACTGAGTTGACCGGGCTTGCGTTCAAAGGCTTGGGCAAAAATGCTGAACATGCTGCCCAGGTAGCGGAACTGGACGAAGCGTGAGGTGATGGTGAAGGTCAAGCCAAGGCCGATCAGCATTACGATCAGCAGCTTGCTCCAGATAAAGTCATTGAGAAGATCGAGCATGGAGGCTTTCTCTCTTGTTGTTCTGAATGGGGAATACGCCTCTCTGGGCGGATTGCGGAATGGTTCGTGATAGAGGCCTCATAGGGCAATTTCGCAGGTCGCGGCGAAATGACGCGAGTTGATGCTAGAATCGCGTCACTCGCATCACCTGGACCGCCCATATGTCCGATTCCCTCGGCAGCAATCTCAAACTGCTTTGCAGTCATTACCGCTCGATTGCCGAGGTCTGTCGCAAGCTGGCCATCAACCGTGCGCAGTTCAATCGCTACCTGGCCGGGCAGAGTCGACCGACCGCGCACAACCTCAAGCGCATCTGCGATTTCTTCGGCGTCGAGGCCCACGAACTGGCACTGCCGAGCGAGGCCTTCGCCCGGCTGATGGGCACGCGCCATGGCGAGCCACAGCCGAGCCATGGCAGAGACCCACTGCTGGAGCTGTTCGAGCCATTGCGCGGCCATGCCAGTTCGCTGGCGCGTTACTGCGGTTACTACTTCGAGTATTCCAACTGCATGTCGGTGCCTGGGCAGATCCTGCTGTCGCTGGTGCACCTGCGCGAGGAACGTGGCAGCTACGTGTTCGAGCGCCAGGAACGGCAGGAGCGCGCCCGCGGCGGCGTCGCCGAGGACTGGGTGCGCTGCCGTTACCTGGGGGCCGCCTTCTACCTGCAGGATCGACTGTTTCTCATCGACTACGAGTCGCTGACCGGCAACGAGATGAGCCAGACCATCCTCATCCCCAGCTTCAAGAGCCATATCACCCGCCTCAACGGCCTGAAGACCGGCGTCTCCAGCGGCGACCGGCGCACCCCGGCCTGCACCCGCGTGGTCTGGCAATACCTGGGCAGCGAGATCAATCGGGTCAACGCCTACCGACAGGTGATGCTCTACGCCCCGGACGACCCACGCATCGACGACGACATCCGCCAGCGCCTGGGTGGTGCGCAGTTGCGCGATGGGCTGTTCGAGATCGAGTGAGGCGCGGCTCAGAACAACTTGCGGTACTGAATGAACCCGGAACGGTCGCCGATGCGGTCGTAGAGCATGCGGCCCTGGTAGTTGGTTTCCTGCGTCAGCCAATGCACGCGGCTGGCGCCAGCGGAGCGTGCCTCGGCGTAGACGTGCTCGATCAGCGCACGGCCCACACCGCCGCCACGGATGTGCTCGGCCACGAACAGATCCTGCAGGTAGCAGTAGTCACCGGTCGTCCAGCAACTGCGGTGGTAGATGAAGTGCACCAGGCCGACCGCTTCACCGTCCTGCCAGGCCAGTGCGGCGTGCATCGGCTCGGCCGGGTCGAGAAAGCGCTGCCAGGTGAGGGCGCTGGTTTCGGTCGGGATCTCGGCCTGGTAGAAGTGCTGGTAGCCCTGCCACAGCGGTAGCCAGGCGGCGTGATCGGCAGCGGTGATGGGGCGGATGTCGAGCATGGGGTTTTCCTTTGGTCTTCAGTCGCTAAGGGGCATGTGCGCTAGCAGTTCCCGCTCGCGCGGGTTGGCTGAAGCGGCCAGGCCATTGCGCACGCCGGCCTGATCGGCCGTCGAGCGGTTCTGGCTGAGTTTCCATTTGCCTTCGAGGCGGCGGATCGGCATGGCGAAGCCGACGATGGCGCGCAGCATGGTGTCGAGGTACTCACGCGGTGCATCGCTGACCGCCCAGGGCTGCGGGCGCCCCTGTTCGTGGCGTTCGCTGAGACGGCTGACCAGCTCCAGCAGGCGCTCGGGCTCGTCGAACACCTCGGCCTGACCCCAGGCATGCACGGAGATGTAGTTCCAGGTCGGTACCACCTTGCCGTGCTCGGCCTTGGCCGAGTACCAACCGGGATGCACGTATGCGTCCGGGCCGCTAAACACCGCCAGGGTCTCGGCGCCATCGGCCAGATCGCGCCAGTGTGGGTTGGCGCGGGCGAAGTGGCCGTAGAGGGTGCCGAACTCGCCTTCGCTGGGCTCCAGCAGCAGCGGCAGATGGCTGGCTTGTAAGCCCTGTTCGCCGGCACTGCTGAGCAGAGCCAGACCGCAGGCGTGAATCTGTGCGTGCAGGCTGGCCAGGTCATCCTGGCGGAAGGCGGCGGGGCAGTACATGGCAGCTTCTCCTGGCGTGATGAGCCCATGCTAGGCAGGATATTGGCCTGACGTAAGATCCATTTAAGATCACTTCGATGGAGCCAATCGCCGCTGCCATGGCCAAGTCGCCTGCCCTGCCCTTCGATCTTTCCGGCATTCACCTGCAGCCAGGCCATGGTCTGGCGCGCCAGCTCTACCAGGCGCTGCGCGAGCGTATCCTCGACGGTCGTCTGGTCGGTGGTACCCGTTTGCCGGCCAGTCGCGAGCTGGCCGCTTTGCTCGGTATCTCGCGCAATACCGTGACCCGCGCCCTCGACCAGCTCTATGCCGAGGGCTATGTGGCTGGGCGCGTCGGCGATGGCACCTATGTCGTCGAGCTGGCGCGGCCGCGTCCAGCCTCGTCCGCCGTTGCCGCCACGGCCGTCGATACCCCGGCGCTGCAGCGCTTGCAGGCGCATCATCTGCCGGTGCCGGTCGAGGGTGCGCCGCGGGCGTTTCGCATCGGTGTGCCAGCCTTCGACCTGTTCCCCTTCACCACCTGGGCACGCCTGCAGGCGCGCTTCTGGCGCAAACCTTCGCTGGCGCGCCTGGGCTACGGCGACCCCGCCGGCCTGCTGGAATTGCGTGAGTTGATCGCCGCCTACCTACGCAATGGCCGTGGTCTGGACTGCGACCCCAGGCAGATCGTGCTCACCACGGGGGCACAGCAGGCCATCAGCCTGTGCGCCCAATTGCTGGTGCAGCCCGGTGAGCGGGTGGCGGTGGAAAACCCCGGTTATCGCGCCGCCGGGCATGCCTTCGCCGTGGCCGGGGCGCAGGTGCGGGGCGTGCCGGTGGATGGTGAAGGCTTGCAGGTCGAGGCCCTGCAAGGCATCGGCGGCTGCCGGCTGGCCTACCTGACGCCTTCACACCAGTACCCGACCGGCGTGACCCTGTCACTGCCCCGGCGCCTGGCACTGCTGGAGTGGGCCAAGCGCGAGGGTGGCTGGATCATCGAGGACGACTACGATGGCGAATATCGCTACAGCGGCACGCCGCTGGCACCCCTGGCCGCGCTGGATGCCCTGCAGCGGGTGATCTATGTCGGCACCTTCGGCAAGCTCGCCTTCCCTGCCCTGCGCCTTGGCTATCTGGTGCTGCCCATGGCTTTGGTCGAGGGCTTCAGTCGCCGTCTGGCGCTGGACATGCGCCATCTGGAGATCGGCACCCAGGCGGTGATGGCCGAATTTATCGCGGCCGGGCACTTCCAGCGGCATGTGCGGCGCATGCGCCAGGCCGCGCGGTCGCGGCGCGACATCTTGCTGCGTGAATGGCCGCAGGCGATCCCGGGTTGTGCGCCGTTGCCGGCGGTGGAGGCCGGCCTGCACCTGAGCATCAGGGTCGAGAGCCTGGCGCGTGAGCACGAGCTGATCAGCGCGGCGCGTGCTGCCGGGGTGGAGATGAACCCGCTGAGCGGTTATTGGCTGCCCGACAGTGAAACGGCTGAGGACGCCCGCGCCGGGCTGGTGCTGGGTTTTGCTGCGGTGCCTGAGGCGCAGATCGTCGAGGCGGTGCAGACGCTACGCAGGGTCTGGAGGCTTTAATGCTGGCCAACCGGCGGTGCGCGCAGCGCACCCTACGGCAGCCACTCTTGAATGGCAGGCCACAAAAAAAGGATGGCCGAGGCCATCCCAGAGTGGTGAGGCTGGTGAGGCCTCCTATGAAAATCGTTGTTCAGGCCGCGTTGTCGCTGTTGTAGATATCCCGATCCAGCTCATTTTCACTGCGGCCGACCAGGGTGGTGGTCATCAGGTCGCCGGCGACATTCACCGTGGTGCGTGCCATGTCGAGGATGCGGTCGATACCGGCGATCAGGGCCACGCCTTCCAGCGGCAGGCCGACCGAGCTCAGCACCAGGCCGAGCATGATCAGGCCGGCGCCAGGGATGCCGGCGGTGCCGATCGAAGCCAGGGTGGCGGTGAGGATGATCATCAGGTACTGGCCGGCGTTCAGGTCGATGCCGAAGCCCTGGGCGATGAACAGTGCCAGCACGCCCTGGTAGATGGCGGTACCGTCCATGTTGATGGTGGCGCCCACCGGCAGCACGAAACCGGCCACGCCTTGCGACACGCCAAGGTTCTTGCGCGCGCACTCGATGGACACCGGCAGGGTGCCGGAACTGCTCGAGGTACTGAAGGCCACCGCCAGTGCCGGGGCGATGCCACGGAAGAAGCGCAGCGGGCTGAGGCGCGCCAGGCCGCCGATCAGGCCACCATAGACCACCAGCATATGGGCGATGCTGGCCAGGTAGATCACCCCGATCACCCCGGCCAGCGGCAGCAGTACCTCGATACCGTGGGACGAAACCACCCCGGCGATCAGTGCGAACACGCCGATGGGGGCGAAGCGCATCACCAGGTCGGTGAGCTTGTAGAGCACCTCGGCCAGGCTGTCGAACAGGCGAATCGCCGGCGCCGCCTTCTCGCCGACCAGGTTCATGCTCAGGCCCAGGGCGATGGCGAAGACGATGATCTGCAGGATGTTGCCTTCGGCGAAGGCGGTCACCGGGTTGGTCGGTACCAGGCCCACCAGTATCTCTACCAGCGAAGGTGCCTGCTTGGCCTCCATAGTGCCGTTGGCGACCATCTGCATGCCCTCGCCGGGGCTGAACAGGGTGCCGAACAGCAGGCCGATGCTCACCGCGAAGGCGGTGGTGATCAGGTAGATGGCGATGGTCTTGACGCTGATGCGGCCGAGCTTGGCGCTGTCGCTCATCGAGGTGATGCCGGCCACCAGGGAAACGAAGACCAGCGGCACGATGAGCATCTTGATCGCATTGAGAAACAGTGTGCCGATTGGCGCCAGCGCCTGGGCGCCACTCTTGAACAGCATGCCGACGGCCACGCCGAGCAGCAGGCCGACGAGAATCTGCTGCCACAGTGGCACGCGGGCAAGGAAAGACTGTGCAGCGGTGTTCTGACTCATATGGGTTGTCACCTGGATTGTCGTTGTTGTGATGCCGTCTGTGCGGCCTTGGTGCTATTGCCGTGGAAACGAACACGCCGCCCTGGCGGCGGCGTGTGTCATGCGCATGTTCAGCCCTGCAGTGGAACCAGGCGCGGTGCGATCATGTTCTCGGGGCGCAGGATGTCATCAAGGGTGGCGTCATCCAGCAGTTTTTCCTCGCGCACCAGTTCCAGCACGCCGCGACCGCTTTCCAGCGCGACCTTGGCGATACGGGTGGCGTTCTCGTAGCCGATGTAGGGGTTGAGCGCGGTGACCAGACCAATGGAGTTCTCCATCAGCGCGCGGCAGTGCGCTTCGTTGGCGGTGATGCCGTCGATGCACAGCTCGCGCAGCATGTCCATGGCGCGGGTCAGCAGGCGGATCGAGTCGAAGATCTTGTAGGCGATCAGCGGCTCCATCACGTTCAACTGCAACTGGCCACCCTCGGCGGCGATGGTCAGCGCCAGGTCGTTGCCGATCACCTCGAAGGCCACCTGGTTGACCGCCTCGGGGATTACCGGGTTGACCTTGCCCGGCATGATCGAACTGCCCGGCTGACGCGCCGGCAGGTTGATCTCGTTGATGCCGGTGCGCGGGCCGCTGGACAGCAGGCGCAGGTCGTTGCAGATCTTCGACAGCTTCACCGCGGTGCGCTTGAGCATGCCGGAGAACAGCACGAAGGCGCCCATGTCGCTGGTGGCCTCGACCAGGTCGGCAGCCGGCTTGACCGGATGGCCGCTGATCACGCCCAGGCGCTTGACCGCCAGGGCCTGGTATTTCGGATCGGCATTGATGCCGGTACCGATGGCGGTGCCGCCCAGGTTGACTTCGTGCAGCAGGGTCGGGGCGAGCATCTTCAGGTGCTGCAGGTCTTCGCCGAGGGTGGTGGCGAAGGCGTGGAATTCCTGACCGAGGGTCATCGGTACCGCATCCTGAAGCTGGGTGCGGCCCATCTTCAGCACGTGGCCGAACTCCAGGCCCTTGGCCGCCAGCGACTGGATCAGCTTGTCCAGCGCGGTGAGCAGGCTGTCGTGGCCCAGCAGCAGGCCCAGGCGGATGGCGGTCGGGTAGGCGTCGTTGGTCGACTGCGCCATGTTCACGTCATTGTTCGGGTGCAGGTACTGGTACTCGCCCTTCTCATGACCCATGGCTTCCAGGGCGACGTTGGCGATCACCTCGTTGGCGTTCATGTTGGTCGAGGTGCCGGCACCGCCCTGGATCATGTCCACCACGAACTGATCGTGGAACTCACCCTGGATGATGCGTGCACAAGCGGTGCTGATCGCCGTGTGTTTGGCAGCGGAGAGGTGGCCCAGCTCACGGTTGGCGTCGGCTGCAGCCTGCTTGACCATGGCCAGCGCGATCACCAGCTTGGGGTAGTGCGACAGGGTCACACCGGACAGTCGGAAGTTCTGTACCGCACGCAGGGTCTGGATGCCGTAGTAGGCATCGGCGGGGACTTCGAGGGTGCCAAGCAGGTCTTTTTCGACGCGGAAGGATGCAGCAGCGGACATGATGAGACAGGCTCTCTGGGAGATACGGCAAGTGCCGCGATGCCCATAGAGTAAGGTTTCTGGCGCTTGGCCGGCCAATGCCGTTGCTTGCTGCCCTATGCGCAATCGGCATAATGTGTATGTGACGCCCGTCTGACTTCGGACGTACCGCGTAGCCCGGATGCAATCCGGGAGCGCCCATTCAAACTCCCCGGATTGCATCCGGGCTACGTGCCGCACAGTGTCATGCCCCGGAGCCGGCAATGAATCTGGAAACCAAATGGCTGGAAGACTTCGTCACCCTGGCCGCCACCCGCAGCTTCTCCCAGGCCGCCGAGAAGCGCTTCGTCACCCAGCCCGCGTTCAGTCGGCGCATCCGCAGCCTCGAAGCCATGCTCGGGCTGACCCTGGTGGATCGCTCCTGCACCCCCGTCGAACTGACCGAGGCCGGGCGGTTGTTCCTGGTCACTGCGCGCAGCCTGGTGGAGCAGCTCGGCGAGGTGGTGCGCCATCTGCATAACCTGGAAGGCCAGCAGGGCGAAGTGCTGCAGATCGCCGCCGCGCACTCGCTGACCCTGGGCTTCTTCCCGCAATGGATCGCCGACCTGCGCCGCGACGGCCTGCCGCTCAACACCCGCCTGGTAGCGACCAACGTCGGCGAGGCAGTGCACTCGCTGCGCGAAGGCGCCTGCGACCTGATCCTCGCCTACTACGATCCCGACGCCGCCTTGCAGATGGATCCGAAGATCTTCCCCTCACTGCACCTGGGCACCACCGCCATGCTGCCGGTCTGCGCCACCGACGAGAGTGGCGCGCCGCTGTTCGACCTCGACAGCGGCCAGAGCATCCCCTTGCTCGCCTACACGGCTGGCGCCTTCCTCGGTCGCTCGGTGAACCTGCTGCTGCGCCAGCGCGTGTTGCGCTCCACCACCGTGTACGAAACCGCCATGGCCGACAGCCTCAAGAGCATGGCCCTGCAGGGCATGGGTGTGGCCTGGGTGCCGCGCCTGTCGGTCACCGCCGAACTGGCCCGTGGCGAACTGGCCATATGTGGCGGCGAGCACTGGCAGATCCCCCTGGAAATCCGCCTCTACCGCTGCGCACTGGTGCGCAAGGCGGCGGTGCGCTTGCTGTGGCGCAAGTTGGGGGCGGGGGAAGTCGGGGGATAAGTGGTGGATTACGCCTGTGGTTAATCCTGATTATTGGAGCGTTATCGTTATGGCATTCAGTGAATCGGAAAAGGCCGCTCTACTGGCCGTGAAAGGTGTTGGGCCTACGGTCATCAAGCGCTTCGAGGAGATAGGTATAGATTCATTCTCTGAACTGGCGAGCCATGAGCCAAAGGAAATAGCCCAAAGGGTGGCTTCCGTGCTCAGAACTACCTGCTGGAAGAATAGCCCTCAGGCCCTGGCGGCAGTGGAGTCCGCTATCAAAAGGGCGAGACAAGGTCTGTAATGAATGATGCGCACACACTGAAGAGTCGATGATGACATCCACGAGAAGCGGCCTTCGGGTCATTGCCGCGATAGAGGCCTGCAAGGGTCTTGCTTCACTTCTGGTCGCGCTTGGGCTGCATGAGCTGGCGGGGCGGAATCTGCAGCAGTTGGCTGAGGCGCTGGTCAGCCATGCGCATCTGAACCCTGCCAGTCACCTGCCCGGCATTTTCATTCAGGCCGTGAGCGCGCTACCCAATGTCGATCTGACGCTGCTGGCCTTTGGCGCTCTGGCGTATTCCGCCGTTCGCCTGGTCGAAGCCTATGGCCTGTGGAGGGGGCTGGTCTGGACCGAGTGGTTCGCCCTGGGCAGCGGGGCGATCTATTTGCCATTCGAGATCTATGAAATGGTTGCTCATACCAGCCTGCTGAGCGTTGCCGTCTTCGTGCTCAATGTCATCGTGGTCGGCTACATGGCCCGCGTACTGCTGGTGCAGCATGGCGCGGCAAAGGCATCTGGAGCTCAGGCCAACGAGCCGCGCAAGATCCTGTAGGAGAAATTCATTCGCGACAGGGGGCAACGTGGGCGACCGTGATCGCGAATGAAGGTTAGGCGCCTAATGCCGATCAGTTAAGCGCCGACTGGCTACGATCAGTCCCCTCTCCCCCAGCCCCTCTCCCGTAAACGGGAGAGGGGAGCCAAACGCGTACAGCCTTAACTGACTGGCATTAGGCTAGGCGCCTTCTTCGCTCCTACAGCGCTCCGTCGGCTTCGCAATCAAGGCGTCTTGCCGGCATAGGCTTTCCAGAGGTTGGCATGGGTCGCGTCCGGTGCATCCCAGCGTACATGGGCCTGGATGATCTGTTGCGCCTGTGCTTCGTTGCCGACCAGCTTGAGAACCTCCTCGGGTGTGCTGTCGCCCATGCCACTGATGATATGGCGCGTGGCGCCACCGCTCTTGCTGCTGATGGACTCGGGCGGGTCGGTGAAGAAGAAGTCGGCACGGGCGTCGAGCCAGCGCGGCGCGCCGAGAAAGCGTGGCTCTTCCTCGGCGGCATTGCCGTATGAGGCCGTCCAGGCAACCAGCGGGCTGGCGCCGGCGACGTTGTAGACGTAATGCAGCCCCGGGTTGCCCAGGCTGGGCTTGAAGGTTTCGATCAACTGACCATCGAGGGTACGAGCGCTCACCTGGGTGTTGGGGGTGAACTCGGTCTTGAACTCGGTGGACGAGTAGGGCCCGACCACCGCGCTCTGCTTGCCAATACGTACCTGCACGCTGGTGCCCAGGCCGTTGTACACCGCGACTTTGGTGTCCACGCCGGTCAGGCTGCCGAAGCCGAGCACAGCACCGACGATCAGCGCTGCCACCAGCAGGCGCATGCTGGTGGCGAAGGCACCATCGGCAATCTGGAAGCGATCCCACCAGTCCAGCTTCAACTGGCGCTTGCGCTCCTGGCCGGGCAGGAGCACGGCGTAGCGTTGTGGGTGGCGAGCCGGTGTCGGTGCCGCCTCGGGCTGGCTGTTCTGCCGCAGGTGGCGAGCCAGTTCGGCTTCGCTGTGCAGCAACTGCTCCAGGGTGGCGCTGCACAGGCCGGATAGCTGGGCGGCGAGGCTATTGCCCCAGCCATCGATCACCTGCATCCATTCGTTGACGTTGTCGGTGCTCGCCTGCGGCAGGGTGAAGTCCTCGAGCGAGGCCGCCCAGGAGTCGATGCCCAGCCGCTTCAGCAGCGGCTCATCGAGCACCACGAGCTGTTTGTCTTCGTGGATGGCCGCCATCACCCGATGCAGCGCATTGGCCGTCTGCAACAGGCGCTTGAGCTCGCGGGAGCTGACCTTGCCGTCGGCCAGCACCACGGCGGTGACATTGGCGAGCAGGCCCTGCGCATCGCGCAGGTCGGCCAGGCTGTGTTCGGCATAGTGCAGCACTTCGATCAGGCCGATCAGGTAGGCCGGCCAACCGCTGCCGAACCGTTCGGCGATAGCCAGGTGGGTGGCCCGGCAGCGTCGATCATGGCCTAGGATCTCCTGGCGCAGGGCTTCGGCCTCCTCGCTGACCTGCTCGATCAGGCGCGGCAGGTCGCGACGGGCAACGCTGCTGCCACGAAACACGATGCTGCCACCAGCGGCCTTGTAGACCTTGTCGCGCAGCGCTTGCAGCATGCCGCGCTCTTCTTCCAGAGCGCGCAGTTGGTGGAGCTGCTGGCTGAGGCTGGGCGGATAGAGGGCCTGCAACGCGCCGTACAGATCGGTGATGGGCGTCGAGTCCTGATAGAGCTCGGCGGCCTGTTCGGCATGGCGCGTCAGGCTGCGGCCCAGGTAGGCGCCCTGGTAGTCGGGGGCGTATTGCAGCATGTCGTAGCGGTCGGCCAGGTTGCGCAGGGATTCTTCCAGGGTGACGGGCTCGAGCTGCGCGCCGTGGAAGAAGTCACTGGTCAGGCGCTGGCGCAGCGCCGTCGGCTCGTCGAACAGCACCCAGGCGCTGCGCTCGTCGTGCGGAGCGGGCAGGTACAGGCGCTTGGCATTTTCTTCGCGGTCGCTGTTGGCCGGGTGGGTCGACCACATCTGCGGCGGTTGGGCGAAACCGGAAACGAACACGCGGTGCTGCTCGGGCGCGTTGCTGGTGCGAGGCGGAACCTTGCCGTAGCTGGGGTCATTGAGAATCTGCGTGACCCTTTCCAGCACCTGGGTCTGGATGCTGAACAGATCCTGCACCGAGCGGCCTTGCTGGTATTCGGCGTTGGCGAACGCCAGGGTGCGATCCCAGGCCTCGTCGGCGGCTTGCAGCTTGTGCAGGGCATGCACCAGCTCGTCGCTGCCGGTCAGGGAGACCGCCACCAGGTCGGCCTGGAACTCCATCTGCCGCGACAGCGCGCGTTGCGCCAGCACCACCAGGCGGAACAGGGTGTCGAGCAGCGAGCGGATCGACCAGACGATCAACGACAGCAGCCAGCCGATCCAGGCGATGCGCAGGTCGAACTTCGACAGCACGCGCAGCAACTTGTCCAGGGCGTCACGCTTGCTGATGATGTGCGAGGCGATCTGCTGGGCGATATAGACCCAACTGCCGATGGCCATGGAGCGCTGGGCGAAATGGCCGAACTCGTGGGCCAGCACGGCCTTGAATTCGCTCAGGGTGAGGATGTTGACCAGGGGCAGGCCTATTTCCAGGTTCTTGCGCGAGGGAAACAGGAGGTTGACCACCGACAGGTCATAGAACACCGCCGCATTGACCCGCGCCGAGAGATACACGCGGTGAGGCCGTGGTGCACCGGCCTCGTCGGCCAGTCGGTAGATAAAGGCGAACAGCTGTGGCTGCTCTTCGGGGCGCAGCTCGACATGGTTCGGCGCACCGCCGCGTTCGACGAAGAGCAGGGCCTTGAGCATGAACACGCAGAGGAAGGCGGAGCAGCCACCCACCAGGAAATGCACGAAGGCTTCTTCGCTACCGGCCAGGCCGCTGTTGATCAAGCGCCAGGCGGTCCAGCCGAACCAGCCGGCCAAGGCGAAGTACAGTGTGACGAACAAAGCCAGGCTGCCGACGGCGAGCCAGGCCTGGCGTTTGTAGAGGGAGCTGGGGCGGGTCAGGTTTGCCGGCACATCGCTGGGCCCGGCGGGATAGAGATTGTCCATATCGTGTCCTCGTCTCGAAGCTTTAACAGCTTTCAAGGGCTTCCATTGCACAGGGGTAACGCTGGGCCAGAGTGTCGATCAGTTGGAGACGCCAGTCCAGCGGCAGTAATGTGACATGGCCACTATTTCTGCAGCGTCTATTCGTTGGTTGGGGTGCGGTCGTCAAGACCAACGCACCCGCGAAGGCACATGATTGCTCCCACGCTCCGTGTGGTAACGCAGCCCAGGACGCTCCGCGTTCATCACGATTGTCACAGCAGCCAGCAGCCAGCAGCCAGCAGCACCAGGCACGACGCGGCGCCTCGCAACCGATGGAGCCCACGCAAAGCGTGGGCTCCATCGTTATAGGGGCGTTATTTGCCCGACTTGATCGAGGTCCACGCCCGTGTGCGTACGCGTTCGATCTTCTGTGGCAGAGGCTGCACCACGTACAGTGATTTCTGCATCTCCGGCGTTGGGGTCAGATCAGGGTCGGCGGCGATCTCCTTGCTCACCAGCTTCATGCCCGGCACGTTGGGGTTGGGGTAGCCGAGAAAATCGCTGATCGGCGCGATCACTTTCGGGTCGAGCAGGTAGTTGATGAAGGCATGGGCCTCGTCGACGTTCTGCGCGCTCTTGGGGATGGCCCAGGTGTCGAACCAGATCGGCGCGCCCTCCTTGGGCAGGCGCCAGTTGATCTTCACCCCGTTGCCAGCTTCCTTGGCGCGGTTGGCGAACTGGTAGAAGCTGCCGGAGTAACCGATGGCCACGCAGATGTCGCCGTTGGCGATATCGGTCATGTACTTGGCGGAATGGAAGTAGGTGACGTAGGGGCGCACCTTGAGCAGCAGCTCGGTGACCTTCTCATAGTCGGCCGGGTTGGTGCTGTTGGGGTCGAGTCCCAGGTAGTGCAGGGCGATGGGAATGATCTCGCTGGGCGAGTCGAGCATGGCCACGCCGCAGGATTTCAGCTTCTCCATGTACTCGGGCTTGAACACCAGATCCCAGCTATTGACCGGGGCATCATCGCCCAGCGCCGCCTTGACCTTGTCCGGGTTGTAGCCGATCAGTACGGTGCCGTACATGTAGGGCACGCCGTACTGGTTGCCCGGGTCGTTCTTCTCCAGCAGCTTCAGCAGCGCTGGGTCGAGGTTCTTCCAGTTGGGGATCTTCGACTTGTCCAGCGGGGCGAACACACCGGCCTTGATCTGGGTTTCGAGGAACTGGTTGGAGGGGATCACCAGGTCGTAGCCGGAGTTGCCGGTGAGCAGCTTGGCCTCCAGCGCCTCGTTGGTCTCGAAGGTGTCCCAGGTGATCTGGGTACCGGTTTCCTTCTGAAAGTCCTTGGGCACGGATGGCAAGATGTAGTCAGCCCAGTTGTACACGCGCAGCTCCTTGGCCTGCACCGCACCGCTGAGCAGGGTGGCGCCGCACAAGGCGGCGCCGAGCATCTGTTGGATGGCTTTCATCGTTTCTCACCCCTGAAGTGTCGTTGTTGGTCTTTTGGTAGGGTGGACCGGGCGCGTAGCTGACGCTTTATCCGTCCACCGTTGCAATGCCAGGTCTGACGCCCGGTGCATGGAAAAGCGCCAATTACGCGCCCTCGAACCCTTCCAGCACGTTCACCGCGTTGACGCCGATGGCCTCCACCGCATAGCCGCCTTCCATGATGAATAGCGTCGGCAGGCCCAGCGCGGCGATGCGCTTGCCCATGGCCAGATAGTCCGGGCTGTCGAGCTTGAACTGCGAGATCGGGTCTTCCATGTAGGTGTCCACGCCCAGCGATACCACCAGCACCTCGGCGCCGTAGTCGGCGATGCGCTGGCAGGCCTGCTCCAGTGCCGCGCTCCAGGTTTCCCAGGTGCTGCCCATGGGCAGTGGGTAATTGAAGTTGTAGCCCTCGCCGGCGCCCTCGCCCAGTTCGTCGGCGTAGCCGAGGAAGAATGGGAACTCCTCGGCCGGGTCGCCGTGGATCGAGGCGAACAGCACGTCGCTGCGCTGGTAGAAGATGTCCTGGGTGCCGTTGCCGTGGTGGTAGTCGACATCGAGGATGGCCACCTTTTTGCGGCCCTGATCGAGGAAGGCCTGGGCGGCTATGGCGGCATTGTTCAGGTAGCAATAGCCGCCCATCACGTCGCCAGCGGCGTGGTGGCCTGGCGGCCGGCACAGGGCGAAGGCGCTGTGGGCGCCGTGGGCGATCTCGGCCTGGGCGCTGAGCGCCACCTGCGCAGCACTATAGGCGGCCTGCCAGGTGCCGGCGGTGATCGGGGCGCCGCCGTCGAAGCTGTAGTAGCCGAGCTGGCCGTGCAGGTCGTTGGGGATCATCCGTCGCAGGGTGCGCGCCGGCCAAGTGAAGGGCAGCAGGTCACCCTTGCCGCCCTGCGCCTGCCAGCGCGCCCAGGCACCCTGGAAGAACTCCAGGTAGGCCTTGCTGTGGATGCGCTCGATGGGCTCCAGGCCGAAATCCTTGGGCGCGCGAACTTCGCCGAGTTGGCGCTGCTTGACGCGGGCGAGGATATGGTCGGCGCGTTGCGGCATCTCGAAGCAGGGCAGCAGTTGCCCGTCGATCAGCTCGCATTTGCCGTGGTGCAGGTGATGGTCGTCACTGTAGTAAGTGAGCATGCAAAGCGCTCCAGGCTCGTTGTTATGCCTGCATTGTTCGTTCGTCGCGCCGTGCTGGAGAACGCTGCTAATGGCCAAAAGGGGATCGAAATGGCCAAGTTGCACGGGCACAGGGATGCTCGCCGGCAAGATGTAACGGGGTGTGAGCCTTAAGTTTTCGTTAAGCCAGCGCGCCGAAGGTGGCGGCTCCGACACCTCTCAGGAGCTCACCATGCGTCGTCTATTGCTCGTTTCCGCCCTGCTGGCCTGCGCCGCCCCGGCCTTCGCCAAGACCGAATGCACCACAGCCGACCGCTCCACCTGGCAAGACCCCGAGCAGTTCCAGGCCAAGCTCGTGGCCGATGGCTACAAGATCAACAAGTTCAAGGTTACCGAAGGCAACTGCTACGAGATCTACGGTTTCGACAAGGAAGGCCGCAAGGTTGAGATCTACCACGACCCGGTCAGCGGCAAGGCGGTGAAGACCGAGATCGAAGACTGATCTCAATCCTGGTGCCAGCCCTGAGGGCTGGCGCTTCCCTGAAGAGAACCTGCCATGCCTCTTTTAGCCCGAGCCACTCTGGGCAGCCTGCTCCTGCTGGGTGCCACGCCGCTACTGGCAGATGCCGACTGCGCCCGCCCCGACCGCAGCGCCTGGATGCCCGAGTCGCAATTTCGCGAGCAGATGAAACGCCAGGGCGTGCAGATCACCAAGTTCCGCATTACCCCCGGCCACTGCTACGAGATCTATGGCTTCGACCGTGACGGCCGCAAGCTGGAGATCTACTACGACCCGGTCGACGCCCGCCCAGTAGAAGAAGTCGCCAGGTCATCCCTGGAATCGCCAAGACATCCCTGAGCCACCGACCATGATCTCGACCTTCAAGACCTGCACCCCGCTACTGGGTGCAGCCACGGTGTTCGTCTGCGCCTGGCTCAGCGCCGCGCCCCATGTGCTGGCACCCTTCGCCAGCCAGCCGGCGCAGCCGACGACCGACACAGCTCCGGCTCTGGCCGCGCACTTCGCCTCCTCCGATCTGGAAGATTTCGTCCACTCCGCCTCGATCACCGGTCTGCCCGGCGGCGACCTGATGGCGGCCTGGTTCGCCGGCACACGTGAAGGCGCCGCGGACGTGCAAATCCGCGCCGCGCGCTTCGATGCCACCAGCGGTCAGTGGAGCGCCGAGCGCGTGCTGGCCACCCGTGAAGCCACCCAACGCGCGGTCGGCAAGCACATTCGCAAGCTGGGCAATCCGGTGATCAGTCTGGCACCGGACAACCGCCTGTGGCTGTTCTACGTCTCGGTGTCGCTCGGCGGCTGGGCTGGCAGTGCGGTCAACGCCATGGTCTCCGATGACCTCGGTGAAACCTGGTCGGCGCCCCGCCAACTGGTCGCCAGCCCCTTTCTCAACATCAGCACCCTGGTGCGCGCCGCGCCGGTGTTCCATGCCGACGGCAGCATCGGCCTGCCGGTGTACCACGAGTTCCTCGGCAAGTTTCCCGAGTATCTGCACCTGAGCGCGAAGGGTGAGGTGCTGGGCAAGTACCGCATCGGCAAGGGTCGCTACTCCTTGCAACCCACCGTGGTGCCGCTGGACGAGCGCCGCGCCGTGGCCTTGCTGCGCTATGCCGGCGAAGCGCATCACCGTGTGCTGGCCAGCTACAGCGAGGACGCCGGGCGTAGCTGGAGCCGGCCGCAGCCGGTCGAGCCGAGCAACCCCAACTCGTCCCTGGCGGCGGTCGGTCGCCCCGACGGCAGCCTGCTGGTGGCGATGAACGATCTGGAGGACGGGCGTTTCCGCCTGACCCTCTACGCCACCGACGCCAAGCTGGGCAACTGGCGCACCCTGGGCGAACTGGACGAGACGCCCAACCCCTGGGGCGAGCCGATCCCGCGCGACGAATTTCCCGCCGTGGTCGGCGAGAAATTCCGTGCCAGCGGCGGCAGGCCCGAGCAGCAGGCGCGCTTTCTCGAACGGGTGACGGCGCGCATGTGCAGTGCCGATGGCTGCACCTTCGACTACGAGTACCCCTACTTCACCCGCGACCGCGAGGGTACCTACCACCTGGTCTACTCGTGGAACGACATGTTCATCAAGCACCTGGCCTTCAACGAGGCCTGGCTGTCGGAGCGCCGCCCGCATGACTGACTTCTGGCTGCCGCACCTGGCCTTCGCCCTGCTGGTTTTCCTGATCTTCACGCGTCTGACGCGCAATACGACACAACGCAGCATCCTGTTGGCGGGTTGCCTGTTGCTCAGCCTGGTGTCAGTGCAGGGCATCAGTCTGGCGCTGCATCTGCGCACCTATATCGGTGACCTGTCGGTGGCCAGCCTGGTGCTGCTCGGCTGGGCGACCCTGTGCCGCTTCGGCGTGCCTCCTGCCGGCGCCCGTGATCGCCTGGCCAGCCTGGCACTGTTCGCCGGCCTGGCCGTGCTGCTCTACCCGGCGGCGCTGGGCCTGAGTTATGCCGACCCCTACCAGCTCGGCTTCGAGCCGCGGCCGATGCTGCTGGTGCTGGGCCTGCTGTGCGCGGTGCTGATCGTCCAGCGCAGTTGGCTCGGCGCCGTGGCACTGGTACTGGCGACCCTGGCCTTCGCCCTGCGCCTGGGGGCCTCGGCAAACTATTGGGACTACCTGATCGACCCCTACCTGGCCCTCTACAGCCTCGGCGCGCTGCTGATCGCAGGCGGACGCTGGCTGTTGGGCCGTCCGACAAGGAACCTCGCATGAGCTGGCTGAAATCCCGCCGCCTGCATTACCTGGCAGGCCTGACGGCGCTGCTGTTCCTCCTCTTTGCCGCCCTGCGCGGGCTGTTTGTACTGGGCTTTTCTGCCGTCGACAGCGTCAGCGACCCGGACGTGCTACCCACCCTCGGCATCGGCCTGCGCTTCGATCTGCGCCTGGCCCTGCTGTTGATGCTGCCGGCAGGGCTTCTGCTGGCCTTGCCCAGGCTGCGCCTGGCGCGTTTTCGCGCCGTGCGCTGGCTGCTGCGTGGTTACCTGGTGTTGGCCGTGGCGGCGCTGGGCCTGTTGTACATCATCGATTTCGGCCACTACGCCTATCTGGGCGTGCGCCTCAACGCCACGGTGCTGCGCTTTTCCGGCGATGCGCAGATCTCCGCCGGCATGCTCTGGCAGACCTACCCCGTGCTGTGGATAACCCTGGCTTGGCTGGCCGGTGTGGCGCTGTGGGCCTGGGCGCTGCTGCGCCTGGAGCGCGTTACCCTGGATCGACCGCAAGCGCAGCGAGTCGGCGTATTGCCGGCAATCGGTGGTGCGGCAGTGGTGGGCGTGCTGGTGTTCTTCGGTCTGCTCGGCCGCGCCAGCGCGCTGAACCTGGAAAACCCGGTGCCGCTGCGCTGGAGCGACGCCTTCTACAGCGGCAACAGCCAGATCGGCGCGCTCGGCCTCAACCCGGCGCTGTTTCTCTTCGACACCCTCAAGCTCGAACCCGCCGCCTTCGACGAGGCCGCCACGCGCGAACACTACGCGGTGGTTGCCGATTACCTGGGCGTCAGCGAACGCGATGCGCAGGGGCTGAACTTCTTCCGTCACCAGCCGGTGCAGGCACACCGCATCCAGGCCGAGCGCCCGCCCAACGTGATTTTCGTCATGCTCGAATCCCTCGGCACCAGCGCCGTGGGCGCCTACGGCAACCCGCTGAACCCGACGCCGAATCTGGATCGCTTGGCCCAGCAAAGCTGGTTCTTCCGTCACTTCTACGTGCCGGTCACCGGCACCGCCAAGACGGTGTGGGCGAGCATCACCGGCATCCCCGACGTATCGCGCCAGGAGACCGCCACGCGCAATCCGCTGATCGCCCGCCAGCGCACGCTGATCAATGCGCTCGACGGCTATGAGAAGTTCTACATGATCGGCGGCAACGCCGGCTGGGCCAACATCAACGCGCTGATCCGCCAGAGCATCGACGGCGTGCAGCTCTACGAGGAGCGCCACTGGCAGTCGCCGCAGGTGGATGTGTGGGGTATCTCCGACCTAGATTTCTTCAAGGAAAGCACGCGCATCCTCGGCGCCCTGCCCAAGGACAAGCCGTTCTTCGCCTACCTGCAGACCTCTGGCAACCACCGCCCTTTCACCATCCCCAAGGACAACGACGGTTTCGAGCCACTCGACCTGCCGCTGGAACAGGTGCAGCAGGCCGGCTCGCGCAGCGTCGAGCAGTACAACGCGGTGCGCCTGCTGGACTTCAACATCGGCCGTCTGATGGAGCTGGCCAAGGAGCAGGGTTTTTACGACGACAGCATTTTCGTCTTCTTCGGCGACCACAACACCCGCATCAGCCAGATCCCGCACATGGCGCCGGCCTTCGAGCAACTGGGGCTGGAGAGCAACAACGTACCGCTGCTGATCCACGCGCCGAAATGGCTGGCGCCGCGCGAATTCGACGAAGCCGTGGGCCTGGCCGATCTGCTGCCGACGGTGGCCGGCCTGGTCGGCGTGCCCTTCGACAACGGCGGTCTCGGCCGCGACCTGCAACTGCCAGCGCCGGAAGGCGAGCGCGTGGTACCGCTGGTGCTGCAGGAAGGCACTTTCCCGGTGATCGGCGCGGTGACCCGAGATTTTCTCGTGCAGATGCAGCACGACGGCAGCTCGCCGACCCTGCACGACCTGCGCTCGCCAACACCGCGCGACAACGTCGCCGAACGCCACCCCGAGGAATTCAACCGTTTGTTGGGACTCAGCCGCGGTTTGCACGAAGCGGCGCGCTTGCAGATGTATCGCAACGTGCAGGTGGAGGAGTAAGGGGCCGGTGCGCGCGGCGCACCCTACAAAGGCATGCGCCGTGCCGGCTCGTAGGGTGCGCCATGCGCACCAGCCCTACGCGCGAAAGCGACTCGGCGCTACGCCACTCCAGCGCTGAAAGGCATGGCGGAAGCTGGCCGTCTCGCTGAAGCCGAGTACCTCGGCGATGCGGTACACCGGCCATTGCTCTTCGCTGAGCAATGCCTTGGCGCGCTCGAAGCGCAGCTCGTCGAGCAGGCCCTGGTAGCTGGTGTCCAGCTCCTGCAGATGGCGGCGCAGGGTGCGCGGCGAGCAGTGCATCTGCTGCGCCAGGTTCTCCAGCCCCGGTGGCTCAGCCAGTTGTGCGGCGAGCAACTGGCGCACTCGCTCCAGCCAGGCCTGGCGACTGCTGAACTCGGCGTTCTGGCGACGGCAACGCTCGATCATGGCGCCATGGGTGACGCTGTCGGCCAGCGGCAGGCGGCGTTCCAGAAGCGCCGCGGGGAAGGCGAAGGCGTTGGCGCTGGCGGCGAAGACCAGCGTACAGGGAAAGCTATCGGCGTAGCGCGCGGCATAGCCTGGGCGCGGGTGGCGAAAGCACGCCTGGCTGACGGGCAAGGGCTGGCCGAGCAACTCATCGCAGGTGAGCTTCATCGACGCCAGGCACATCTCTACGTTGAAAGCTTCCAGCGCCGCACGGTCGCGATAGTCGCTGGCGCGTATCCAGGCCAGATCGTCGTCCACCAACAGCTCCAGGCGGAAGTAGGTACCGAGCAATGCCGGGTATTGCAGCAGCAGGCGCAAGGCGTCACCAAGGGTATCAGCCGACAGCGCGGCGTAACCCAGCAGCCCATAGGAGGAAACGTGCAGGCTGCGTCCCAGCTCCAGCCCCAGATCGGCGCGCAGGGCCAGGGCGTTGGCACATACCTGCAGCTCCTGCACTCGGGTGATGCGTGCGTCGGCATTGTCCAGATCGGCCGCACCAATTCCGCTCCCGGCCAGCAACTGCGGGCGCAGCTCGGGCTGGTCGGCGAAACGTTGCAGGATCAGAAAAACCACATGCAGGGTCGTCAGCGGGGCATGCAACATGATGCGTTCCGTTTGCGTGGGTCAGCAAAAGAACGCAAGAAACATGCCGCCACTTATGGGCTTCAGGCTGTCAGCAACTGCTCAGCGGTTACGCAGAATGGCGTTGATGAAGTCGCCCTGGTTGGCTTCATCGGCATGGGTGGTGAGCTGCAGCCGGCCGTCCTTCTCGTGAAGCTTCAGCCGTTCGCCGAAGCGGCAGTCGACACCCTTCAGAGTCTTGGCTTCGGCCTTGTAGCGATCGTCCTTTTCGCACAGGTAGGCCATCTGATTGACCACCTCGCCGCAGAAGCTCGGTACGCTGAGGCCGATCAGTTGTTCGTCGCTGAGCGCGCTCCAGTCAACCTGGGTCGCTAATGGGGTGCCGCAGGCCTTGGACGCTTCGCTGTCCATCTCTTGCAGGCGGGCACTGTAATCGGCCACACGCTGCTTGCGGTCAAAGGCCGCCAGGCGAGCCTGTACGCCGTCCTTTTCCTGTTTTTCATAGAGGGCGAGCAGGTCGGCAGGCTTGAGCGCCTTGGACTTTTCCTCGTCATAGCTGAGCTCGAAGCCCTGGGTATCGGGCAGGTTGAGCTGGTAGCTTTCGCCACCCCAGGCGCGACGCTTGTTCAGCAGGTTGTAGTCGCGACCGTCGAGGCGGATACCGTAATCGCGTTGCTCGTTACCCAGTTCCTGCACCTCGGTGAGGAACACCACTTCATCGAGCGGATGGTTGATACCACGCACCTGCACTAGGGCCTGCTTGCCGTCGGCGGTGGGGGCCAGGGCCAGGCTGACGCCTTTGCCGGCATCGAATACCTGCGGATGTTTGGCCAGTTCGAGAGCGCTTACCTGGAGGGAGAGCAGCGCAAGGGCGAAAAACGGTAACGCATGTTTCATGAGTGGCACGTCCTTGTACGGATGAGGGGGCACTCAGTATAGGCAACCGTCTGCCGGCATTCTGTGCGCTCGTCCTCGTCCGGTTTGTAGGAGAAGTGCCAATCCTTGGCGCTTTCCCCGCAAGCGTCAGAAGCTCAACACCACGCGCCCTTCGATCTGGCCTTGGCGCATCTGATCGAAGATGCCGTTGATGTTGTCCAGGCTGTCGCTGTGCACCGTGGCCTTGACCAGACCCTCATCGGCGAAATCCAGCGCTTCCTGCAGGTCGGCACGGGTACCGACGATGGAGCCGGTGATGTGGATGGCCTTGAGCACCACATCGAAGATCGGCGTGGGGAAGTCACCCGGCGGCAGGCCGACCAGGGCCACCGTGCCGTGGCGACGCGCCATGCCGATGGCCTGGCCGAAGGCCGCGTTGGATACCGCCGTGACCAGCACGCCATGAGCACCGCCGATATCCCGTTGCACCACCTCGGCCGGGTTCTCCTTGCGCGCATTGATGGTCAGGCTGGCGCCGAGCTTGCGTGCCAGCTCCAGCTTGGCGTCATCGACATCCACTGCGATGACATGCAGGCCCATGGCGCGGGCGTACTGCACGGCCACGTGGCCGAGGCCGCCGATACCGGAGATCGCCACCCACTGGCCGGGTCGGGCCTTGGTTTCCTTGAGCCCCTTGTACACCGTCACCCCTGCGCAAAGGATCGGTGCGATTTCCAGGAACTCGACGTTCTTCGGCAGAATGCCGACATAGTTGGGGTCGGCCAGCACGTATTCGGCATAGCCGCCGTTGATCGAATAGCCAGTGTTCTGCTGGCTTTCGCAAAGTGTTTCCCAGCCGGTCAGGCAGTGTTCGCAGCAGCCGCAGGCGCTGTACAGCCAGGGCACGCCGACCCGGTCGCCTTCCTTCACACGGGTCACGCCGCTGCCGACCGCCGCCACGTAGCCGACCCCCTCATGGCCGGGAATGAATGGCAAGCTGGGTTTCACCGGCCAGTCGCCCTCGGCGGCGTGCAGGTCGGTATGGCACACGCCTGACGCTTCGATCTTCACCAGAATCTGCCCTGGGCCTGGCAGCGGCGTCTTCACCTCCTCGATACGCAGCGGCTGCCCGAAGGCGTGGACGACGGCGGCTTTCATGGTCTGGTTCATGCGCTGTTCCTCTTGCATGCGAGTGTCTGGCCAGTGTGCGCGCCTGGTACTCGTCGACATTGCTCCAGAGCAAGGTTTGAGTGATTTCCCGGCGCGCTGCCGTTGGCGTGACAAACGGTCATGGGCAATGCCCGCCCATCGCGCCTTTGCGTTATACTGCGCGGCCTTCGGCCGGCAACGCCCGGCCAACCGAATCATCACAAGCCACGCTGGCCTGCCCGCGTGGCTTGTTGGTTTTTGACGCGCCCTGCTGGGCACACCTATGACGCGCCGCATGGCGCCCGAGATGAAGAGGCACGACGATGAGCGCACTGGTTGGCGTGATCATGGGCTCCAAGTCCGATTGGTCCACCCTTAGCCACACCGCCGAAATGCTGGACCGGCTGGGCATCCCCCACGAGGTCAAGGTGGTGTCCGCCCACCGCACCCCGGATTTGCTGTTCCAGTACGCCGAAGAGGCCGAGGCCCGTGGCATTCAGGTGATCATCGCCGGTGCCGGTGGCGCGGCCCACCTGCCGGGCATGTGTGCGGCCAAGACTCATCTGCCGGTACTCGGCGTGCCGGTGCAGTCGTCCATGCTCTCGGGCGTCGACTCGCTGCTGTCGATCGTGCAGATGCCCGCTGGCGTGCCGGTCGCCACCCTGGCCATCGGCAAGGCCGGCGCGGCCAACGCCGCCCTACTTGCCGCCAGCATCCTCGGCCATCAACACCCGCAGTTCCATGCCGCGCTCAAGCAGTTCCGCCAGGAACAGACCGAGACCGTGCTGAACAATCCGGATCCGCGCGAGGCCTGAAGTCCATTCCATCAGGGGCTGCGACACGGCGCATTTGAACGCTGTTCGCTGCTCGGAATGCTCATTTACCGGCGTAAACTCCGCTTCCTGCGCTGCGGGCAGCGCTCAACTGCTTGGTCTCGCCACCTGCTGAAAAGGGGCTTTGTTATGAAAATCGGTGTGATCGGTGGCGGCCAGTTGGGCCGCATGATGGCCCTGGCGGGCACCCCGCTGGGCATGAGCTTCGCCTTCCTCGACCCGGCGCCGGACGCCTGCGCCCAGGCACTCGGCGAGCATATCCGCGCCGACTACGGCGACCAGGATCACCTACGCCAGCTAGCCGACGAGGTGGATCTTGTCACCTTCGAGTTCGAGAGCGTGCCGGCGGAAACCGTGGCCTTCCTCTCGCAGTTCGTGCCGGTCTATCCGAGCGCCGAGGCGCTGCGCATCGCCCGCGATCGCTGGTTCGAGAAGTCCATGTTCCGCGAGCTGGGCATCCCCACGCCGGAGTTCGCCGATATCCAGTCGCAGGCCGACCTCGACGCGGCAGTCGCCAGCATCGGCCTGCCGGCGGTGATGAAGACCCGCACCCTGGGCTATGACGGCAAGGGCCAGAAAGTGCTGCGCAAGCTGGAAGACGTCACTGGCGCCTTCGCTGAACTGGGCAGCGTGCCATGCATCCTCGAAGGCTTCGTACCCTTCAGCGGCGAGGTGTCGCTGATCGCCGTGCGCGCCCGCGATGGCGAAACGCGTTTCTACCCACTGGTGCACAACTCCCACGACAGCGGCATCCTCGCCCTGTCCATCGCCAGCACCGAGCACCCGCTGCAGGCGCTGGCCGAGGATTACGTCTGCCGTGTGCTGGACAGGCTCGATTACGTCGGCGTGCTGGCCTTCGAGTTCTTCGAGGTGGATGGCGGCCTCAAGGCCAACGAGATCGCCCCGCGCGTGCACAACTCCGGGCACTGGACCATCGAGGGCGCCGAATGCAGCCAGTTCGAGAACCACCTGCGTGCCGTCGCCGGCCTGCCGTTGGGTTCCACCGCCAAGCTGGGCGAAAGCGCCATGCTCAACTTCATCGGTGAAGTGCCGCCGGTGGAGCAGGTCGTCGCCATTGCCGACTGCCACCTGCATCACTACGGCAAGGCCTTCAAGGCCGGGCGCAAGGTGGGCCATGCCACGCTGCGCAGCGCCGACCGTGCCGGTCTCGATGTCGCCATCGAAGCCGTGCAGGCCTTGATCGCCAAAGGCTGATCCGGCTCAGGCTCTTGAGCGACGGCGATCGTTCAAGAGCCCTCGATAAGGCATCTGCCCGCCCTGTTGCCTCTGCTGTTGGCTCCGGGCGACCGACGTCATGGCCTCCTGCCAGCCGATGAAGCGAACTGATAGCCCCTGCTGCCTGTCCCATGCATGGCCTGCCGCAGCCGCGGCTTCATCAAGGAGACACGCCTATGAGCATTATCGGCACCATTTTCATCGGGCTGATCGTCGGTCTGGTCGCACGCTTTCTCAAACCCGGCGATGACAGCATGGGCTGGATCATGACCATCCTGCTCGGCATCGGCGGTTCCATCGCCGCCACCTATGGCGACCAGGCACTGGGCATCTACCAGGCCGGGCAGGCTGCTGGTTTCATCGGCGCGGTGATCGGCGCCATCGTTCTGCTGGTAATCTACGGCGCGATCAAGAAGGGCTGACCTGCCCTCCTGCGCAGGAGCCGGTACGCCGGCTCTCGCTTACCGCCGCCACGAGATCCCCCACACCATGCGCCACCTGCTGCTCGTTCTACTGCTATTCACCGGCCTGGCCCGCGCCGAACTGCCGGAAACCGACTGGCTCGACCTCATGCCCCCGGATGACCGCAAGGCCCTCGAAGAGATGCCCGAGATCAGCCATGATACCCCCGAAGGGGACAGCACCTTCTACAGCAAGGGCGGCCTGCGCCAGCAGGACAAGAACCTGCCGGCGGTTATGTACTCGGCCAAGACCGTCGCCGCGCTGGATGGCAAAGCCATCCGCCTGGGCGGCTACCCCGTACCGCTGGAAAACGACGAGAAAGGCAACAGCACCCTGTTCTTCCTCGTGCCCTACCCCGGCGCCTGCATCCACGTGCCGCCACCGCCGCCCAACCAACTGGTGCTGGTGCGCTACCCCAAGGGCATCGTGCTCGACGACATCTACGCGCCCATCTGGGTCAGCGGCACGCTCAAGGTGGAAAAGATCAGCAATGACCTGGCCGACGCTGCATACGCCCTGGATGCCAGCGAAGTGCGCCTGGTAACCGACGAAGACCTCTAACCCCTGCTTATCCCTGCTAGGAGTTCCAGCATGAAAGCTGTTGTCTTGATGTTGCTGTGCCTGCTGTCCACCGCTGCACTGGCCCTGGAGCCCGGCGAACGCCTGGCGCCCTGGACGCTACTGGATCAGTTCGAGGCGCCCTACACCCTGAACGACAAGACCCACATCCTGCTGGTCGCCCGCGACATGGACGGCGCCAAGCTGGTCGACGCCGCGCTTGAAGGCAAGCCCAAAGGTTATCTGGAAGCGCGCCAGACGGTCTTTCTCGCCGATATCAGCCGCATGCCCAGCATCATCGCCACCCTCTTCGCCCTGCCGAAGATGCGCGACTACAACTACCGCATCCTCCTCGACCGCGACGCCCGCATCGCCCCGCGTTATCAGGCTGGCGAAGGTGAGGTGCTGTGGCTGCAGTTGGAGGATGGGAAGTTGGTGGAGCAGAAGGTATTCAAGGAGGCAGGGGCTTTGCAGCAGGCATTGGATTCAGTGCCGGCAGCGTAAGAACTAACTGCGTCAGCATCTGATCGCTCTGCGTTGCGCCCTGCTCTCGAAGCAGGGCCAACGCGGTAGCCAAATACAACTTCTGCTCACGGTTGTCGGAGGCAAGGTATAAGGCAGCAGCATCCCACGCCTGCATGATTGTTTGCCTTGGAGAACTGGCTATTCACTCAGGCGGAACTCGATCAATTTTGATGGTTTCCCATTTACCATTCCTCAAGGCCTCGTGAGTTTGTACGAACATGAAATCATCGGCGTCGACTGTTTCAGGCTCTTCTGTCATGCGGTATACCGCAACGGGTATATTCTTTCGCAACTCGTATTCCGTATATTGGTGCCAGCAGCAACCGCTCTTTTCCCAGGTTGATAGCCGTCGCTTATCCGGGTGAATATCGAACATGCCAAGCGTCGATTCAATGAGCTCACTCAGAGCAAGGCTCTTAATGAACTTTGACTGTTTTTTTGAGAAAAGAAATACGTCATAGCTGGGGCCGCCATAAGAGCCATTGTTTCCATTACGAATCGCCACATCCTCTTCGCCATCGAAGTTGAAATCGCTCACGTTAATGGTTCCTTGCATGCCATACATTTCGGCGTTATTTGTTAGGATCTGATTTTCCTCATCAACGGCGATATATAGCTGCTTCATGGGTATATATTGCAAGGGTTTTATGGATCCTTTTTCATATACAGCAACACGGCCAAAGCGATCAGCCCCCTCATCTGCTGATTTGATGTTTACAAACTCAAGCTGGAAATCGTAATGCCCAGATGCGTGCGATATTCGCAGTTTACGGTCTGCTGGAACAGGGCCTTTCAGCAATAGTTCGTCAATGCGAGACTCATAGATAGGCACAAGACAGTCTGCAATGGATTTGGCTTTTCGGCATTTATTACGGCTATCCCGCACCCAATGACGTTGCTCTTGTTTGAGGCTATCTACATCATAGCTGCCGTCTGGGTGTTCAATGCTTGTTTTATACACATCGTACAAGAGCTCATCTAGCTCTGAAAGCTGATTGCTTGCGCAGATGGCTTTATCAATATCGTTATCAATTCTGTGATCACAATAAAAGCTAGCGGCATTGGCTGGAGTGTATGTGACGAATAGATAGAAAGCCGTGCTTGCAAAAGTCACCGAAAATTTTTTCATTTGTCAATCCTTGATTGTCATGTCTACGATCCCTTCACCAGCTAGTTTAAGCGTTGGAGTAAGTTTATGGGATTAGATCTTCCTTCATTTTGCTACTCTTTCCGTTTTCCTTCGCCTTTATGGTTTGCTCTCGGATTGGACGTAGTTTTTGCCATTCCACGTTAGGCGAGTATTTGGCCCGCAAAAAATATCTCTCATGCCGTGAGATGTCTCGTCATATAAACCTATCGAGTCGCACATGAAATTTATATGGATTCTAGATTTTCCGAGATCAAGATAAGCCGTGAGAACAGACTTGGTTATAGGCTTGCATTTTTCTGTCTCTGGACATGTGGAGGTAGGGCCAATTTTTGAATATGAGAAGTTCAAAGAGCTATCAGCTTTTCCGCCGCCGGTGATGTCGACGTTAATGCTGCCATCATAGAACAGGTCACTTGTCTCTCTTGCTATCTGCTCGGTGGTTACAAGCATTAAAGGGGGGGCGCATCGTGCAGCAGTCGAGAATAACGCCACAGCAATAAGAATAAAAAACTTACTCTTCATATTTGAAGCCTGCTTTGTAGTAGTCAGCAATATTTTCTGCAATTTCTTGCTTCGTTATAACGCCATCGCTATTGCGATCATGAAATGTATTCACAGTATATGCAGCTTGTCCATCGGCGTAAATCGTATCTTCTGGCTTCTTCTTTATTATGCTTGGAGTGAAAATGGAAAAATAAACGTCCCCTAAGGACCACTCCGAGGTTGGCACACCGACGTTCCGTGCAGTCATAAGAAAGTACTTCTCAACATATTCTAATTGCTCTACATGCGTCATTTTTGCTAGAAGAGCAGTTGTTGTGCCAAGGTCAGCCGCTGTTGAACTCATAAACTGTATCAATCCTGTAGCAGAGGAGTTAGGGTTTTTGATCGCCGGATTGAAAGTTCTGCCTGTTTCTAGGGCGATACACGCCATAACATAATTGGGGTCTAAACTCAAATTCTCTCCTAGCGCTAACATCCTTTCCCTGAATCCTTCGGATACTTGCATTCCATAAAGTTCTCTAACCCTCCCCAGCCAAATCAACTTACTCACTTTACTGTGGAAATTTTGTAATAGACCATGCGGATGAAAATGCCAAGCCACCCCATCCGCCGCTATCCCTGGCTGCCCTGCCAATTCCTTCCACCAACTCAGCGTTTTAATCCGCTCTTTCTCTTTTACCCACTGAGGATTCGGATCTTCCGGCGTGTGCTCCATCAGTTTGTCTAGCTGGTTCCATTTGCTTTCGTTCCAGAACCACTCGCTTTCATGCTGGCTGATCAGCAGGGAAAGTTGCTGTGCCAACCAGGGTTTGCCGAGGGCAGCCTGAAATTCCGCCGGGGTGAGCTTCTTGTCGCGTACGCCCTTTTCGTCCGGCTGATCGATGATTTCGTACAGCTTGCTGAGGATAGGGCCGCGCTCGGCTTCTTCGATCAGTGCTGCATAGCTTGCAGTTTCCTCTTCTGTAGCACGCCCGGTGGCGTCGAGGGTTCTTGCCAGGTGGGCGTCCAGGGGGAGTTTGTCTTGCAGGGAGCTGAAACCTGGCCATTCCCAGGGCGAGTGACGTGTGACGATCAGGTCTTTTTCTGGTGCCCAACCGGAGATGTCGTTGCCTTCCATGTCACCGACGGTGACGTACCACCAGCGTACCTTCTCAGCGTCGATGGCTTTACGCTCATCGGGCAAAGCGTCCCAGGAGCTGGCGGGCAGTATGCGTACGTAACCGCTGGCTTTACCTTCCAGGCCACTGTGCAGGGGGAACTCCGTCCAGGCATCGAGCGAGCCGGCCGTGCTGCTGCGTTGGCCCTGGGCGTTCAGTGCCGATCGCTTGACCCAAAAGGGCTTGCCAACCACAGCACCAATTTTGCGCCAGGGATGGGTCGTGGGGATGTTGCCTCCTTCATAATCATGAGGGTCGCCCCCTTCGACCGAATTGGAATACACCTTGAGAAAGTCGACCTGATTCGGCATGTCCGCAGCATCGACGCCCATTCGGGTTGCCAGGGTTGTCTTCTGCGTAGCACTTAGCGGATAGGTAAGCGTTGTCGAGCTGTAACTGCCTAGCTCGCTGTTCTTGTCGGCGTTGCAGATGGCGTACTTCTGTACCTTGGCCCAGCAACCAGCCTTGGGGGAGTCGCTGCAAAGACGCACATCCACGTTCGCTTCGACCTGGGTATCGGCGGCAGCGGGCTGGGCGATCTTCGAGCCCTTTTCCACCTTGATCAGGGTCTTCTGTTCGTCGGGCAGTTTTTCTCCGATAGCACGGCTTTTTTCGATAAAGGCCGGGACGTCCTCACTGGTGAACACTTCCAGGTGCAGCATCGCTTTGGGGCGGGAATTATTGAAATTCTGATATTTACCTATATGCCCTACCAGTTCACCGGCCTTGATCGAATAAGGTTTAGGCAAGATATAAACGCTATCCAGCGCACCGGGCTCGGTTTTCTGTGTTTCGAGTGCGTCGAAGAAAACGTAGCCTAGCGGCTTGCCATCCGGCCCGCTGGGCAGTGCGGGTACGCCGCGATAGTCCATGACCTCCAGTACCTTGCAAAAGCCCTTTTTCCCCTTCGCGCCAACCTTGAGTGTGGCACCACGCGGCAATACACCAATGATCGTGCCATTAGCCTCCTTGCGTACCCTCAATCCTTGGTGACTAAGGGTAAGCTCGGACTCAGTATCCGTGGCCTTATCCGCTACGGTGTTGTCGGTCAATTCATCCTCATACACCCAGCCGTCAGTACCTGCCGGTAGGGCGGGTATGGCCACGCCTTCATCGATGCTGAGCAGCTTTTTATATTTCGTCTTGATGCTGTGCGCTTCACCGAGCGTGACCTTACAGCCCTTGGGGAGCAAGGCGAGTACCTTGTTCGTCCCGTCGTCGTTCAATGCACGGACTCGCAAGCCCACGAGTGGATCATCGGTGGTGGACTTGACCACATAGCAGGTCGGCGCGAGGAACTCCGCGGGCTCAGGGGCAGTGGCTGATTTATAGCTGTCCCAGTCGAGCAGGTGCATATACAGGCTGTAAAAAGTCAGCCCTTCACTGGCTGGCGCGCTTTCGGTGTCCGTAGCGGCTGGCGTGGCTGTATCTGTAGGCGTTGTGGCTGCTGTGGTGTCGCCTGTCTCACCGGCAGGAGTGGTGGGTGCAGGTAAAGACGGCAGTTCCAATCGATGCCTGACCAATACGAACCCTGTTGAGAACGGCAGATGCACGACCGTGGGGCCGTCACCGTATTGGGTGGTGGGACAGCGCTGGTCGATCCGGTAAGCAATCACCTCGCCATCCGCGATGCAACGAATCGAGGACTGGTCAAGGCTCCCAGCGGTGTTGTCATCGAAATGCACGCCACCGTGCCAGAGGCCATTGGCGCCCATGGGGTAGAAGCCATCTTTGGCTTTGGCCAAGGCATCGAGATAGATCTGCGGGTCGCTGACTTCTTTACTGTCTTCCCCGGCGGTCTTGAACGGATAGGCCCAGTTGATCGGTTTGTTATCTGCCATGGTGATAGTCCTTGTTCACGGGCGTGAATAGAGCCCGCGCTTGATCCCTGTTAACCGGAGAAATTCAGCGTGCGTTTGGGTTTTGCCTTGGGCATCAGCTCATTGGCCAACGCCTGCTCCAACAAACTCCCCGCCTTGTCACTATCCGCCGCGTCTGGCAGCACGGGCGGTTTGATCTTGAGCCCTGAGCCCTTGCCCGGTGAGCCGCCGGCATTGAGTCTTGCCAGCGGGCCGCTGATGGTGATGCCGCCAGGGTCGAGCTTGATAAAGCTGCCGCCGGCCTTGATGGTCAGTTCGATGCCGGCTTCGATGACCATTTTCTGCCCGGCCTTCAGATGAATCTCGCGGCCTGCCTTGGTCAGTTGCGCGGTGCCCAGTTTGATGTGCTGGTCGGTGCCTACCGTCAAGTGATCCTGCGGTTTGACTTCCACCTTGCGCTCGGCGGTGACGGTGAGGTGTTCCTCGGCCAGCAGTTCGGTGTAGCTGTTCTTTTCCACGGTGTCGTGGCGCTCGTTGCCGACGCGGATCTTCTGGTCGTGTTCGATGTTTTCGTCCCAGTCGCGTTGGGCGTGGAGGTAGATCTGCTCGGCGCCTTTGCGGTCTTCGATGCGCAATTCGTTGTAGCCACCACCGCCGGGGCTGCTTAGGGTCTTGAACACGCTGCGGGTCTTGTTCGCCGGCAGGTCGTAGGGCACCACGTGTTCGGCGTGGTACAGGCAGCCGGTGACCAGCGGCTGGTCGGGGTCGCCTTCGAGGAAGGTGACCAGCACTTCCATGCCGATACGCGGGATGGTGATGGCGCCATAGCGGTCACCGGCCCAGCTTGAGCTGACCCGTAGCCAGCAGCTTGTCTTTTCGTCGGCCTGGCCTTCACGATCCCAGAAGAATTGCACCTTCACCCGGCCATATTGGTCGCAGTGGATTTCTTCGCCGGCGGGGCCGGTGACCACGGCGGTCTGGCTGCCCAGCACCTTGGGTTTGGGGTGTTTCAGCGGCGGGCGGAAGGGCACGTCCCAGGGGGTGGCGAGGAAGCGGTTGCGGTAGCCTTGGTGAAAGTCGGTGTCGCCTGATACACCCTCTCCCCCGGCCCCTCTCCCATGAATGGGAGAGGGGAGATCGAGTACCGACTCTTCCAAGACTTGCGGCTGTTTGCCCTCGTGCCGCACTTCGGTGAGCAGCCACAGGGCGTTCCATTCGCGCTGCGGGTGTTCGGAGATCTCCAGCAGGTGGCCGCTAACCAGGCGCGGTTGGTCGCTCTTGCCTTGCAGTTGCTGGTAGTCGCTGCGGTGGCGTTCCAGGGCGCGTTTGGCCAGGTGCTTACCGCGCGTGCGGTCGGTGTAGCGGCCAGGATAGTCGTAGTCTTCGAGGGCGGGCAGGTGGTCGAGCTCGCCGGCCTTATCGCCCTGGTAGGTGGCTTCCAGCAGCAGGCGCGGTTGCTCGAAGTCGTAGTCGCGGCGCGTGGTGCGCCGGGTGCGGGTTTCCAGGCGCAGGGCCAGGCGCTTGAGCACCGGGTCGTCGGCGGTCATGCCGCTGTCCTGAACGTAGGGCGTGGGCCGGCCAAGCTTGGCGAAGGCGCTCTGGTCGTCGCCGAACACCAGCACATGGCCGCTTTCGCTGTGGCGGAAGTGGTAGTGGATGCCTTCCTCCTCGCACAGGCGCTGGACGAAGTGCAGGTCGCTCTCGTCGTACTGCACGCAGTAGTCGCGTTCCGGGTAGACGGTGGGGCCGAGCTGGAATTCGTAGCCACCCTGGACGATGCCGTGCTCTTCCAGCACCTGGGCGACGATCTGCGGCACGCTCAGATGCTGGAAGATGCGCTGGTTGATGCGGTATTCGAGCAGCTTGAGCTGCGGCACGAGGCTCAGGCGATAGCGGGTCAGGCGTTTGCCGGACTCGCCCTGCTCGGCGCGGTGGATGATGCCGTGGATGCCATCGCCATTGGGGCTGAAGGCGAGGTAGGCGCGCTGCTGCAGCAGGGCCTTGAGGTCGAGGTCGGGGCGCTCGCTGATCAGTTCCACGTCGAAGCGGTAGAGCTGGCTGACGGCCTCTCGTCCGTTGAATTCGAGCACCTGCAGGTCATGCTCGACACCCTCGATGTTCAGGCTGAAATGGGTTTCGTTGGCCGGGTTGAACATGTGCGTATCCTTTCGAGTGAGTCCGTTTTCAACTGCCTGTCATGCCTTGCCCAGCCAGCGTTGTAGACGCGAAGCCGGTGGCCGGCGAAAGGCCTCGAGCAGCGCGTTGCAATCGATCTGCCGCTGGCTTTCCTCGAAGGCCAGCGCGGTGCGCAGGGCCTGCCAGCAGTGCTGGGGCACCTGCGCCGGGCGTTGCAGGTGCTTGTCCAGTTCCATGCTCCTGGCTTGCTTGGCACTCAGGCGGCGGAACGGGTGTTGCCCGCTGGCCAGTTCCACCAGCACGCAGGCCACTGCATAGACATCGGCGGCGGCCGACAGCGCGGCGCCTTCGAGCAATTCCAGTGCGGCGTAGCGGGGCGTCCAGGCGGCGATGCGATTGCGGCACAGACGTGGCAGGCCGGGCAGCAGGCCTTCCACCGGCTGGCCCAGACCATAATCGAACAGGCGCAGGCCGTCGTCGGCCAGCATCACATTGCTGGGTTTCAGATCACCGTGCAGTACGCCCAGTTCGTGGGAGTAGGCCAGCGCGTCGAGCAGGGGAATGGCGATATCGCGCAGCTCTTCCCAGCTCAGGCCTTCGGGGCGCTCGCAGAGCAGTTGATCCAGGGTCAGGCCACGCATCAGCTCCAGGGTGATGAAGGCGCGTTCGCAGGCCGTGTCCACCTCGAAGCCGAACAGGCGCACCACGTGGCGATGGTTGAGCCGCGAGGTGAGGGCGAACTCGCTGTAGAGCAGGGCGTTGGCGTCCGGGTACTCGGCGAAGTCGTCGCTGAGGGTCTTCAGCGCCACGTAGGGTTCGGGATCGCCGAACTGTTCGCGCAGCAGGTCGCGGGCACGGTACACCGCGCCCATGCCGCCGACGCCGAGCAGGCGCTCGATCTTGTAGCGCCCGCCGAGCACGTCCGGCAGCTCGCCCGGCGCCTGGCGCGGGGTTGCGCGCTCGGCGGGCTTGGCAGCGGTGGCGGCCAGGGCGAAGTAGGTGAGGTTGCTGGCTTCGGCGGATTCGGTCATCGGCGGATCACCACGGCGCTGATGTTGTCACGGGCCGGGCCGTCGAGCGCGTGCTGGAACAGGCGCTCCACAGCCAGGTGCGGCGAAGGCAGGTTGAGGCAGGCGCCCAGCGTGTCGGCGGAAACGCCCTGGTAGAGCCCGTCGCTGCATAGCAAAAAGACATCGCCGGGCAGCACGTCGAGTTCGAGGATGTCCAGTTGCAGGGTTTCGCTGGCGCCGATGGCGCGGGTCAGGGCATGGGCCGCCGGGTGGCGCGCAGCCTCCTGCGGCGCCAGGCCCTGTTCGTCGATCAATTGCTGCACCAGGGAATGGTCGCGGCTGAGCTGATACAGACGCGCGCCACGCCAGAGGTAGCAGCGGCTGTCGCCGGCCCAGACGCAGGCGGCGCGGTCGTCCTCCAGCAGCAGGGCGACCACCGTGGTGCCGATCACTGTGTCGGTGCGTTCGGCGGTTACCGTCAGTTCCTGGCCGAGGCGGTGGTTGAGGCGATGCAGGCATTGGCGCAGGTTCACCAGGCGCTCTGCCAGGCCGCCATCGCGTGGCAACTCGGCCAAATGCTCGACCACCAGGCGGCTGGCCAGGGCACCGTTCTGGTGCCCGCCCATGCCATCGGCCACCACCCACAGGCCCTGCTCGGGCAGGGCCAGGAAGGCGTCCTCGTTGCGCGCGCGCACCTTGCCGGTGTCGGTGCGCGCGGCGCTGCGCCAGGCGTTGGCAACAGCGCTCATCAGAGCGTCGCCGGCAACTTGAAGCTGCGCAGCAGGCCGATGTCGAACGGGTTCGGCGAGCGCTGGCTGTGCAGCAGGTAGTTGGCATGCAAGCCCCCAAGGTTGGCCTTGAGGATCAGCACGTCACGGCCGCTGTGGTAGTCCACGTCCATCAGGTCGAGCAGGCGGAACAGCGACCAGGGGCCGGTGTTCTTCTCGATGCCGACGCGGCGCCCACCCAGTTCCTCGACCACCAGGCTGGTGCGATCCTCGCCGCTCGTCGCCGGCCAACGGAAGGCGGTGGCGACGATCGGGCCGTGGCGGTATTCCAGCCCCTGATTGCCGAAGCGGAAGTCGGCGCGGCTCAGGCTGGAGTCCAGCGAGTAGGGCTCGAGCTTGAACAGCACCTGTGGCTCGGCCGGGTTCTCGGCGAAGAAGCTGCGGCGGATCACCTGAGCGCGGCTCATCTGCAGGAGGAACTCGCGCGACAGCGGCAGGCCACGGCCATCGACGCGACGCAGGCGGTATTCGTCGGCACTGCCGCTGACGAAGGCACGCAGGTACTGGTCGAAGAAGCGCTCGGCGATGCCCTGGGCCTTGAAGAACTCGCGGAAGTCGGCCACCGCCACGTCGCTCTCGCTGTGCGCACTGAACGGGTAACGCTGCTTCAGCGAGTTGTCGTAGGCGGCGTACAGCTCGCTCTGGTAGCGCTGGTTGAGGAAGTGGTAGGCATCATTCAACACCAATGTCCAGCTATCCTCGGCCAGCAGTGCCAGCCAGTTGCCCACCGGCTGCGGCAAGCGTGCCGCGGCGCTGCGCACCTGGTTGATGGCGTCACGCTTGCCAGCCATGCGCGCCTTGGCCATCTCGAACGCGGCCTGGTCGCTGGCTCCGGCGTTGGCCAGGCTGGCCAGTTGCCGTTGCAGCTCGTCCAGTGCCTGCATGCCGGCTGCCAGGTCGACACCGGCACCGCCGTTGTCGTCGAGCAGCTTGTGCAGGCTCTCGAAGCGGCGCTCCAGGGTCTTGCGCGCAGTGTCCGGGGTGTTCTTGGCCAGGGCTTGCTGAGCCTGTTCGGCGGCGGCGCTGGCCAGCTTGGCAGCCTTGCCCAGCTTGCCCTTGGCGCCTTCCAGGGCATCAGCGGCGGCACCGGCATCATCGGCGGCTTCGGCCAGGCCCTTGAAGCGGGTGTTGTCGCGAATCTCCACCAGCAGTTGCAGCAACGGCGAGTTGGCAGCGGTCAGGCCATTGAGCATGGCGGCACCGCGACCGGCACTGCCGATGGGCTCCAGGCTGAGCTGGGCTATGGCTTCGCCCCAGTAGTTGCCGTAGTCGCGGAAGTACAGTTGCTCCAGCTCCACCATCAGGCGGCTGAGGTCGCCGGCGCTGAGGGTCTCGCCCTCGCCCAGCACCCAGTTGTCGCGCAGGATCTCGCGCACCAGGCTGCCACCCTGAGCGGTGAAGGTCTTGCTGTAGCCGCTCTGGGTGTAGAAGCCGGGGATGGCGTAGTCGCTGCCATTGATCAGCCCGGCTTGCGGGCCGAGCTTCTGGCTCAGGCGGTAGTCCGGCAGGCTGCGCGCCTGCTCGCGGAGCATGCGATAGACCACGTTGGCCAGCGACTCGCTGCGCAGCACCTGGCGTGCCTGGGCCACCAGTTGCGCATTGAGCGCATAGGGCGCGAACGGCTCGCTCAGCAGACGGGCGAAGTGGGTGTTCAGGCCATGCTGCGCCAGGCTGTTGCCGGTGTAACGCACCGACCAGTCGGCGGCCACCCATTCCTTGAGGAAGTCGGGGTCACGGCGTTCTTCCAGATTGAGCATCAGATAGGCGCGCAGGCTGCCGAGCAGGCGCTCGCGATCACCCAGGTTGGCGCGGATCTGCGCCTCCAGTTGCCGCGCCACGCGCGGCAGCAGGAGGTTTTCCAGCTCGGCACGGTAGGTCGAGTACACCGGCGGGTTGACCGCCTCGCCCTGGAACAGGCCGGTGCGTTGCAGGTAGGACACATCGCCCTTGGGCGGGAACACCTGAGTGGCGGCGTAGCTGCTGTCCAGCGCCTTGAGCACTTGCAGGGCATCGTCCTGCGGGTTGATCGACTCATGCTCCTGGGTGAGCGTCTGGGCGATGTCACGCAGCTCTTCCAGGCGCCCGTGGTTGGCCGAGAAGCCGGTGGCCCAGAGCACGCCGAACACGGCCAGGACGACGAAGGCGGTGGCGTACATGGCGCGCTGGCCCCAGTCGATCCGGCGTACTTCCTTCTGATCCAGGCCAGCCAGTTCCGATTCGGGGAAGATCACCCGGCTGAGCAGATGGTTGATGAAGCGCGCACGGCCCGTGCGGAAGGTGGGCAGGGCGCTGTCGGTCAGGCCGATATTGCGGCCGATGCCGGCGGTCAGCGGGTCGAGCTGTTCGTTCAGTTGCGGCGCGCTGGTCAGGTAGAAGCCGCGCAGCTTGCTGGCGCGCTGGTAGCGGTTGCCGGCGAAGGCCAGTTCGATGAACAGGCACAGGCGCTCACCGATCAGGCCGAGCTGGTGCGGGAAGTCGAGGATGCGGCCACGGCGCTGGGTGTCGCGCTCCTGGTGCATGCGCAGGATCACCTGGCTGTTGAGGCGGCGCAGCAGTTCCTCGAACTCCTGGCGTACCACGGCCACGTCGCTGGGGTTCTGCTCCTTGCGGAAGCTGGCGCCGAGCACCTGCTCGCTTTCCTCACGCGAGAGCTGGTCGAAGAACTCGTCGAAGCCCAGCACCTTGTCGGCCTTGCTCAGCACCAGGTAGACCGGCACGTCGGCACCGAGGCGCTGATGGATTTCATGCAGGCGTTGGCGGGTCTGGCGGGCCAGGGTTTCCAGCTCCACTTCGCTGCCGCCCTGCAGATACTCGACCGGGATGTTCACCAGTACGCCATTGAGCGGGCGCGCCCGGCGCTGGCGGAGCAGGCCTAGCAGGGTATTCCAGCCGCTGCTGTCGATCTGCGCGTCGGGTTGGGTGAGATAACGCCCGGCGGTGTCGATCAGCACCGCGTGGTCGGCGAAGTACCAGTCGGCGTAACGAGTGCCGGAGACGTCCTTGGTCAGGCGCTGGCTCTCGCCACGGTTGAGCGGGAAGTCCAGGCCGGAGAAGTCCAGCAGGCTGGTCTTGCCGCTGCCTTGCGGGCCGAGCAGCAGGTACCAGGGCAGGTCATTGCGCCATTTCTCGCTACGGCCACGGTACAGGCTGGAGCGCTTGAGGGTGCGCAGGGCGTCCTTGAAGCGGTGGCGCAGCTCGGCCTGCTCCTCGTTGACCTGCTCCTCGCGGCGCAGGCGCTCCTGGGCGTCGGCGTCGTTCTCGGCGGCCTTCTTGCGCGCGGTGGCACGCCAACTGGCGAAGACCATGGCCAGGCCCCAGAGCAGGAAGATCAGGCTGATGGTCAGCAGGCGGCTGGTGGCCGACTCCCAGAACTTGTAGTCGTTGACTGCCAGCAGCGGGCCGACGAACCACACCAGCAGGGCGAGCACCAGCACCAGGCACAGGCTCCAGACCCAGGTCTTGCGGAAAAAGGCGCCTAATTTGGCGAAAAAGCTCTTCATTTCACGTCATCCATGCTGACACCCGAGGCCGGGTCGAGTTGCTGATACGGCTTGAGGACGGTGTCGCGCTGCTCGCCCAGTACCCAGGCGAAGCCGGCGTACATCATCACCAGGCACATCAGGGTGAACAGGGCCACCAGCCACCAGGGCACGATGCGCACCAGGCGTCGACGGGTGTCCTTGAGGCCCTGCCAGTGCGGCGACACCTCGCGCGGCACGTCGCCACGCAACTGGCGAATCTGCCGGTAGAGGCTGTCGCGCACCGCTTCCAGTTCAAGCATGCCGCGCTGCAACACGCGGTACTTGCCCTCGAAACCGAGCGACAGGCATAGGTACATCAGCTCCAGCATCGGCAGGTGCTTGACCGGGTTGCGCGACAGGCGTTCGAGCAACTGGAAGAACTTCTCGCCGCCGAAGGTTTCGTTGTGGAAGGAGGACAGCAGGCTCATCTGCGACCACTGGCTCTCGTTGCCCCAGGGGGTGGTCACCACGGCCTCGTCGACCACGGTGCACAGCACGTAGCGTGCCGCCATCACCTGGCTGCTCTCGGCGCCATCCTGCAGGGCGCGGTGCTCGAACACCTTGATCTCGCGGGTCAGGCGCTGGTTGAGGGCGTCCAGATCCTCGCTCTCGAAGCTGTGCTTGAGGCGCACTACTTCCGAGAGCAGCGAGGAGGCCGCGGCCACCAACGGGTTGAGGCTGATGTTGAAGCTCTCCGCCGGGCGCAGGCGTGCGGCGAAGATCATGCGCTCTTCGAGCTGCTCGAATTTCGGCGGCGCGCTGAAGTCGGTCAGCGGACTTTCGGCACGGGCTTCGCCCTTGCGGTTGAGGATGACGGTCTTGTCATCCTGGCCGTATTCCATTTCCTTGGTTGTCATGGTCAGTTCCTGATCGCCCAGAATTTCAGCTCAAGCCCGGAGAACTCGCCGGACACGTGGAAGGCAAAGCCGCCGGAGCGTTCCAACTGCGCCAGCTCTTCGGAGCTGAGCTCCAAGGCGAAGTAGGTCTTGCCCGAGTGGAAGGGGATTTGCCGTGGTGCCACCGGCAGCGGTTTGACCTTGATCCCCGGCAGGTGCAGGTTGACCAGTTGGCGGATGCGCTCCACCGGGCCGACCTTGAGGTGCGCCGGCAGGCGCTGGCGCAGCTCCTCGGAGTCGCACTGGGCGCTGGCGGCGAGCACGAAGCTGGAGGTGCCGAGCAGCTTGTGGTCGTGCAGCGGCGCCACCTGGATGCCGTACTGGCGTTGCTGCAGGAGCATCTCGATGGCGTGCTGTTCGAGCACCATCGACAGCACCTGGCGGATGGCGTCCATCAGCTTGCGGAAGCTCAGGCCCTGGTCGCTGTGCAGGTAGCGGCCCTCCAGGCGCGGACGCTTGCTTTCGCTGGAGAAGGTGGCCAGCTCGCCAAGCAGGCCGACCAGCTCGCGGTAGATCTGCTCCGGGTGCACCTGCTCGACGCCCAGGTGGTGACGCAGGATCGGCTCGTAGCGGTTGATCAACTGCAGCATCATGAAGTCGCCGACCTCGGCGCCGCCCACCTTGCCGGTGGCGCGGATACGCTCGGCGAGGATGTCGCCACGGTGGGCGAGCATGCTGATCACTTCCTTGAGGCAGCTCAGCAGGTAGCCGGAGGCCTGGAAGTTGACGTAGGTGGGGCTGAATTCCGGGTCGAGGCTGATCACCCCATCCGGGGTGGTGTCGAGCACGTCGCACAGCTTGAGTTTGACGTAGGCCTGGTCGTTTTGCTGCTCGCCGAGCAGCAGGCGGAAATCCGGGCGGCCGGTGCTGACCTGGCTGACGCTGCTGTCGCCGGCGTTGCAGTCGGCAACCTCTTCGTCGAAGGCGACATAGCGGGCCAGTACGTCCTTCTGCTCCGGGCGACGGCTCTCGATGTGGTTGCCGGTGACCAGCGGCAGCGCCAGGTACACCGGGGTATTGCCGGTGTTCGGCGGCACGTCCAGGCCCAGCGGCTCGCGCTCGACGCCGAGGTCGAAGAGGCTGCCGTCGGGCAGCACACCGCTGGCCTTGCTCACCACCAGCTTGCCCATGTTGAGGAATTGCCGGTCGATCTCCAGCTCGAAGAAGCCCCAGGCATAGCTGGCCAGCTTCTGCGTACGCACCTTGAGCTGGTGATCGAGATAGCGATCGTTCTGCTGGAAGTGCTGCGGGCGCAGCAGCATGCCTTCCTGCCAGATGACTTTGTGCTGGCTCATTGTGCCTGCTCCTGCTCGTCATCGAGGTTGCGGATGCCGCGCTCGTCCAGGCTCAGATTGGCCTGATTGCGCTCCAGCGCCTCCACCGGGATGACGTAGCGCCAGCTAGCCTCCGGCAGGTCACGGTAGGCGGCCAGTACGCCGACGTAGCGGCTGCCTTCCTCCACCGTGAGCTTGAGCTCGCGGGTTTCACCCGGGCGCAGCTCCAGTTCCTCGAAGGCCACCAGGTCAGGTGCCAGGGCTTCCTTGGGGCGCTGGTAGAGGGAGAAGAAGTCGGCGTTCTCGAAGGCCACCGGGTGCTTGAGCTCCATCAGGCGTACCACGATGGGCGAGGGCCGGCCGTTGAGATCCGGGTTGAGCTGGTCGCTACCGGCCAGGCTCAGGTCCAATTTGGTCAGCTTGGAGTAGGGCGACAGCGCGGAGCAGCCGGCGAGGGTCAGCAGCGCGGCGGCGAGCGCCAGGGAAAGCAAGCGAGGCATGGGCATCATCCTTGAAGGTCGGTGTTGAGGGTGGCGATCAGGCGAACCTGCTCTTCGTAGGCACTGGCGAAGTCGCGGGCGAACAGGCGGTCGCTCCAGTCGTCGTTCTTTTCCAGCGAGGTGTGCAGGCGACGATAGGCGCGCCAGCGGCTGCCATCGGTGGCGATCAGCGGTTTGCGGCCCTCGCGCTCGAAGCGCAGGGTCAGTTGCTCGGGGGCCAGTTGTTCGAGCATGCCCTTGACCGCCGCGCGGCTGGCGGCCAGCAGCGCCACCTGATGCGCCTGCAGGTCACGGAAGCTGCGGCTGATGGCCTGCTCGGCCGGCAGTTGGCCGGCCTTGCCGCCACGCAGCAGGACGCTGAGGGTTTCGCTGGTATCCAGGCCGTGCTTGAGCGGGTTGTTGCCGGCGCTCTGCACCGTGGTCAAGGCCAGGCGCAGTTCGTTCTTCAGTTCACTGCGGGTGCGCAGGGCCTGTTGCAGGCTACCGACGCTCTGCTTGAGCAACTTGGCGGCATTCAGCGCCAGGGCCTGGCGGGCTTCTTCGTCGAGGTCGTCGAGGCGCACGCCGAGGGCATCGGCGAATTTCTCCCAGAACGTCGGCGGCAGGCGCTCGGGTTCCGGGGCAGGTTTTGGCTGCGGTGCCGGTGTCGGCATCACCAGCTCGGGCACCAGCAGGTTTTCCTCGTCGATCTGCGCATAGTCGCGCTGTTGCGCCTGGGCATTGCTGGGGCGCAGCACGGCGGTCAGGTCGTCCACCTCGGCGTAGACGCGCTCCTGTTGCTCCAGGGCGGTGATCGGGTCGAGATCGAGGAAGGCATCATCGGGGATGATGCTGCCAGCCGCCTGTGGCAGGCCGATATCGCCCTCGAACATGGCCGGGTCGCGGATCAGTCGTGCGCGTATCTCGAAATCGCCCAGGCAGTACACGCTGCCATGCTCGATACGCTGCGGGCGGCCCTTGGCCAGGCTGGCGCCGCTGTCCTTGAGGGATATGCCATTGCTGCTGGTATCGGTCAGGTAGAAGGCGCCATCGCGATAGCTCACTTCCGCGTGCCGGCTGGAGATGACCCGCTTGCGATCCGGGATCACCCAGTCGCATTCCTCGGCACGGCCAATCACGCCACCGGCCTGCTTGAAGGTCTTAGTGGTCATCAGACCTGGCACGAACTGCTGCGCGCTGACCACATCGAATACCAGTTCCATGGTGAACCTACTCCTTGCGGTCAGTGGCCGCGTTTTTCTGCTTGAGGGTCGCCCAGCGGGCGGTATTGGTCGTCGCTAAACTTGTAGTTGCCAGCGCAGCCGGCCAGGGCGATGGCCAGGGCCAGCAGGACGGCGGTTCGGTAGCGATGCTGCATGGAATGCGCTCCTTTGAGAGATGTGGAAATGAACATGTCAGATGGCCCCGTTTAACTGTTTGGCAGCAAAACGTTCAGGTGTGGGAGGACCATAGCGATTGCTCTGGCGTTGACCGGGCCAGATCAGCAGTAGCGGCCAGATCAGATTGATCAGTAGCACCCAGTAGCCGCTTCGACCCAGATCATGCAGGCGACGGACGCCAGCAGTTAGCGTGGCAACCCACCAGTAAAGGAAGGCGAAAAGAGCAAAGGAAGAGAGCACGTACTGCAGCCACATCGGATAGCTCTCGCCACTGATGGCAACGAGCAGGAAGATCGGCCAGGCACTCCACACATGGAGCAACAGATACTTGAGTCGCCCAATTCTTCCGCTGGAAATCATTGGTTCCAGCAAGAACCACGAAATACGGCCCAGGAAATGCCTCATGATCTCTCCCATCACACTTCACTCGGGCTGATCTTCAGCCGCTGCATGCGGTACAGCAGGGTGCGCCGGGGCAGGCCCAGCTCGTTGGCGGCGCTGGTCTGGTTGCCACGGTTCTTGCGCAGGCAGTCGAGCAGCAGGTTGCGCTCGAGACGATCCATGCGCTCACGCAGGCTCAGCGGCGTGGTTTCGACGTAGGGGCTCTGCTCCAGGTTGAAGTGCTCGGGCAGCAGTTCGCCGCCTTCACACAGCAGCACCGCACGTTCCACCAGGCCCTTGAGTTCGCGCACGTTGCCGGGGAAGGCATAACCGGCCAGGTGCTCAAGCGCGGCGTCGCTCCAGCGGCAGGCGTCGCGTTGCAGCAGGCTGCTGGCGGTGCTGGCGAAATGGCGGGCGAGCAGCAGGATGTCTTCGCCACGCTGGCGCAGCGGCGGTAGCTCGATGGGGAAGTTGGACAGGCGATAGAACAGGTCTTCGCGGAAGCGCCCGTCCTCGACATGCTTGCGCAGTTCCTGATGGGTGGCGGCGATGATGCGCACGTCCACCTTGTGCGTCTCGTTGCTGCCCAGTGGGCGCACTTCGCCCTCCTGCAGCACGCGCAGCAGCTTGGCCTGCAGGGTCAGCGGCATGTCGCCGATCTCGTCGAGGAACAGGGTGCCGCCGTTGGCGATGTCGAACAGGCCGGGTTTGTCGCTATCGGCGCCGGTGAAGGCACCCTTGCGGTAACCGAACAGCTCGCTTTCCAGCAGGTTCTCCGGCAGGGCCGCGCAGTTCTGCACGACGAAGGCCTTGCTGCGCCGCGAACCACAGTCGTGAATGGCGCGGGCGACCAGCTCCTTGCCGGTGCCGGTTTCGCCGGTGACCAGCACGCTGACCGTGCTGTGCAGCACTTTGCCGATCAGTTGATAGACCTGCTGGATGGCCTGGCTCTGGCCCAGCAGGCCGTAGCCGCTAGCGCAGGGCGTGGCCACATTCGGCGTGGGGAGCTCGTCGTTCGCCGGGGCACGCAGGCGTTGCAGCAATTGCAGTTGCGCCAGGGCGAAGCTGCCCAGATGGGCGAATGAGGCGACGAAACCCTGCAGCTCGCGCGGGCCATGGCTGGCCACCAGTAGCAGGCCACGGCTGTGGCCTTCGGCGTTGCTCAGCGGCAGGCACAGCAGGCTGCGCCAGGCGGTGCCCTCGGGCAGGCAGGCGATGGCGTGCAGGCTGCTGTCGAGTTCCTCGATGCACAGTGGCTGGTTCTGGCACAGGCAATACTGCAGCAGGTGCTCGCCATCGTAGTCACTGGACAGGCTGGCGGCCGTACGCGCTTGCAGCGTGCCGTCCAGCCACTCGGCGCTGAGGGTCAGGCGGGTGTTGGTGTGATCCAGCAGGTAGAGCTGGCCCAGCTCGCAGTCGGCCAGCTCGGCCGACGCGCGCACCAGCTCGGCGAGCAGGCGCTCGCTGCTGGCCGCACCGGCCAGTTCGGCGTAGCGCTGCAGCAGGGCCTCGGCGTAGCGCAGCGGCTGCGGGATTTCAGCGAACATCGGCGACATCTCAGGCGAACTCGCAGATCACGGTGGAATCGGCATCCAGCGTGGCGTGCACGCGCTGCAGGCTTTCGCCGGCGGCCATGGCGTCGAGCAGGCGGTCGACCACCAGCGGCTGCAGGTGCTGGTCGATCAGGTGATCGATCAGGCGCGCGCCGCTGTCGCCATGGGTGCAGCGCTCGGCCAGGTGCTCGACCAGGCCGTCGCAATGGCTGAAAGCGAGCTGACGACGCGCCAGGCGCTCGCCGAAGCGGGCCAGCTTGAGGCCGACCAACTGACGCAGCAGGTCAGCGTCCATGGGGTAGTACGGCACCACGCGCATGCGCCCGAGCAGGGCAGGCTTGAAGTGCTGCGACAGTTGCGGGCGGATGGCCAGCTCCAGATCCTCGGCAGCCGGGCGCTCGCCGCCGGCACAGAGGCTGGCGATGCGATCGCTGGCCAGGTTGCTGGTCATCAGGATCAGGGTGTTGCGGAAGTTGATCTCGCGCCCTTCGCCGTCGTTGGCCACGCCCTTGTCGAAGATCTGGTAGAAGACGTTCATCACGTCCGGATCGGCCTTCTCCACCTCGTCGAGGAGGATCACCGAGTAGGGCTTCTGCCGTACCGCCTCGGTGAGCATGCCGCCTTCGCCATAGCCGACGTAGCCGGGCGGCGCGCCGATCAGCCGCGACACGGTGTGTTTTTCCTGAAACTCGGACATGTTGATCACGGTGAGGAAGCGCTCGCCGCCATATAGCAGGTCGGCCAGGGCCAGAGCGGTCTCGGTCTTGCCGACGCCGCTGGGGCCGACCAGGAGGAACACGCCCACCGGCGCATCGGGCTTGTTGAGGCCGGCGGCGGTGGCGCGCATCGCCTTGTCCAGTGCCTGGATCGCTTGCTCCTGGCCGCGCACACGCTGGCGCAGGTCCTCGGCGAAGGTGATGACCTTGGTGTTGTGCTCGCGGGCCAGTTGACTCAGCGGCACGCCCGTCCAGTGGCTGATCACTTCGGCTACCAGGCGCGGGCAGACCTCGAAGCTGACCAGGCGCTCGCTGGCCTGGGCTGCGGCCAGCTCGGCCTGCAGCGCGCGCAGTTCGGCTTCCAGTTCTTCCAGGCTCGGGCGCGGTTCATCGCTGGCTTCTTCGTTGCCTGTCAGGCGGGCGGCGGCGCATTGCTTGCGCTGTTCCAGCAGGCGTTCAGCCAGCTCGCGCTGCACGGCCCAGCGGGTTTCCAATTGTTCCAACTCGGCGCGGGCGACGACCAGGCGCTCTTCCAGGGCATCCAGGGCTTCATGGTCGATATTCAGACCGGCTTCCAGGTCGCGGCGCATGGCTTCACCCTGGCGCTCGCCCTCGGCGATCTCGCCGCGCAGGCGCTCCAGCGCCTCGGGGGCAGCAGCCAGGCTGATACGTACGCGGGCGCAGGCGGTGTCGAGCACGTCCACGGCCTTGTCCGGCAGTTGCCGACCGGCCAGGTAGCGCGCCGACAGTTCGGCGGCGGCGACCACCGCGTCGTCACGCAGGTAGATGCCGTGGCTCTTCTCGTACACCGGCGCCAGACCACGCAGAATGGTCACCGCCTCGTCGACGGTGGGCTCGTGCAGTTGCACCGGCTGGAAGCGACGGGCCAGGGCCGGGTCCTTCTCGAAGTACTTCTTGTATTCGCTCCAGGTGGTGGCAGCGATGGTGCGCAGCTCGCCACGGGCCAGCGCTGGCTTGAGCAGGTTGGCGGCGTCGCCGCTGCCGGCCTGGCCACCGGCACCGATCAGGGTGTGGGCTTCGTCGATGAACAGGATGATCGGCTTGGGTGAGGCTTTCACCTCATCGATCACCCCTTGCAGGCGACGCTCGAACTCGCCCTTGACGCTGGCACCGGCCTGCAGCAGGCCAAGATCCAGGCACAGCAGTTCGACGCCCTTGAGCACCTGCGGCACCTCGCCATTGGCGATGCGCAGGGCCAGGCCTTCGACGATGGCGGTCTTGCCGACGCCGGCCTCGCCGACCACGATGGGGTTGTTCTTGCGTCGGCGGGCGAGGATGTCGACCATCTGGCGAATCGCGCCGTCGCGGCACAGCACCGGGTCGAGCTTGCCGTCGCGGGCCTGCTGGGTGAAGTTGTGGGTGAAGCGCGCCAGGTTGGATTCGCCTGCGGCGGCCGGCTTGCCACCTGCGGCCTGCGGCTGCTGGCTGAGGGCGAAGTCGCGCAGGCGTTCGGCGTTGAGCTTGCCCAGCAGCGCCTGGTAGTGGCTGCCGGCATAGCGCATGGGGTTGCGCAGCAGGGCGAGGATCAGCGCGGCCTGGTCGACTTGATTGGCGCCCAGCTCCAGGTTGGCCACCAGCAGGGCATCCTGCAGCCACTGCACCAGCTCGGCACTGAATACCGGGTTGCGCGATTCGCTGTGCTCGCCGCGCGGTTGCAGGGCCTGGGCCAGCTCGCCAGCGTCCAGTTCGGCATCTTGCAGCGCGCGCGCCAGCAGGCTTTCCGGGCGCTCCAGCAGGCCCAGCAGCAGGTCTTCGACGAGAATCTTGTTGCCGCCGCGTACCACGCAGCGCTCGGCGGCCATCTCCAGATCGCGTTTGCTCGCGGCGTCCAGGGCTTGAACCAGTTGTTGCAGATCGACGTTGATCATTTCATCTTCCTTAATGTGTTTTGCTGCCGAGCGTGACCAGGCCGTCGGCGTTTTCACGGCCAAGCCAGGTCGTCCACCCTAACAGGCAGGGATTTTCTTCGCCGATGCGCAGGTCACGAATTTCGTCTTGGCGCAGTTCCAGGCGGATGTCGTAGTCCAGCGGATCGCGCAGGGTGAAGCGCACCAGCGCGCACAGCGGCTGGTAACCCGTGCCGATCGGCAGGAACTCGTGAAAGCGTGTCCAGCCGAGCTGGCGCACGTGAATGCGGAATTTGCCGCCGCGGTCGCGCACATGCTCGCCGAGCACGGTGTCCTCGCCGAGCCGGCTGTTGGCCAGGCCGAGGCGATTGCGCTGTTCCTCCAGCACGGTGACCTGGCGCTCCAGGCACTGCTCGATGAACAGCTCGGCATGCTTGAAGTAGTAACGCAGCACCGACTCGATCAGCGCCGCCGAGTGGGCACGCAGGCTGAGCAGGCCGAGGTAGGGCAGCAGGCGCTTCCAGTTCAGCTCCTGCGCCTGGCGGATCTGCTCGCTGCCAAGACCGATCAGGGCGAACAGGTGTGCCGAGAAGGCGTCCACTGCACCGCTCTGGAAACAGGCGCGGTAGCGGTACTTCTTCCAGATCGGCAGCAACAGGCGCTGCAGGCGGTTGTTGAACAGGTCGAGGAAGTCGCGGGTCGGGTTGCCGTCCTCGCTGTCGCCCAGGGCCTGTTCGCTGTAGAACGCCGGCAGCGGCGAGCCGCCACCGAACAGGCCGACCAGGTTGACGCGCATGCGCGCGCGCAGCTCGCCGTGTTCCTCGAAGAACTGCACGCGGTCGATGTCGCTACCCGGGAAGCCCAGGCTCGGGTTGGCCTGGAACTCCAGATGCTCATAGAGGCGTTCCTCATCCAGATCCGGATGGGCCGCTGCAAGGCGCTCGAGCACCAGCTGTACGGCCTGAAACAGGCTGTATTCGCGGATACCCCGGCTGAGCCGATTCAGAGCAGGGGCTGTTGCCCCATGCGTGGCGTCCATTTGTACGACTCTCCCTGTGTACTCTGTACGTGCAGCTCGTGGTAGCTGTTGAGACTGGCGTAGAGGGCGAAAAATTCATTGAGCACCGAAGCGAAGAGGAACAGATCGCCCTCGCCCAGGTAGCCTTCCGGGTTCATGACCAACTCGGTACGCACGCCACGCACCGGCAGACCGCGATGCAGGCGGTCGACATGGCGGTGGCCGATGCTCTTGAGGCCGCCGAGCAGGCGTTTGCTGACGCGCTCGGCATGCTGGTCGTAATAGCGCGGCAGGTCGTAGGTCTCGAGAATCACCTTGAGCGCCTCGACGTTGGCCAGCGACAGGTAGTTCAGCGACATGTTGGAAATCAGCTTCCACAGGAAGTCGCGGTGCAGCGGCGGTGCATAGCTCGGGGTGACCGCGCTGATATTGCGGAAGCTGAGAAAGTCCGGGGTGTCTTCGCTGGGCAGGCAGATATCGCCCAGGCGCAGTTGCCGTGGCAGGTTCTGGTTGGTGCATGTCAGCTCGATGGACAGCGTCTCGTGTTGCTCGAGGTTGTACAGGCCGAAGCTGAGCCAGGTCTCCAGGCCTTCGCCGAGCATCGACGGTTGCTGGCGCACGCTGTAGTGCGGGCGCGCCACCGGCACGTCGAAGCTGGGGTCGTGCTCGAACGACTCGAACGGCACGTACTCCTCGTAGCCCATGCCACCCGGCTTCCAGCCGGTCACGCAGTCCACCGAGAACACCCCGCAGTGCTGCGAGTCGTATTCGGCTGGCAGCAGCAGGTACTGATCCTGCTTGCCGTCGAGGCGGATCGGGATGGCGTCGTGCTTGAACAGATTGACCACCGGCGTGCAGTACAGGCGCACGTTTTCCAAGGTCGGGCGGATGCGTTGCACGCCAGCCTTGTGGATATCGAAACGCAGCTCCAGGCTGCGTGCCTGCTTGAGCAGATCCTCGGGCAGGCCGTTGAGGGCGTCCAGGCCGAGCAGGTCGACGAAGAGGAATTTCTCCTGGAAGGCGAAATACTCCTGCAGGTAGCGGTAGCCACGGAAGGTGTTCAGCGGGTAGGGGATCAGCGCCTCGTCTTCGGCGAAGCCCACCGGCTGCACCTGCTCGGGCTTGAGCTGCAGGGTGCCGAGCGTCTGGCCGAAGGCATCCTGCATCGGCTTGCCGGCGGCATCGAGCAGCACCACCTGGATGCCGCCGAGGTTACGCAGCAGCGCCAGGTAGAGCATCTGGCCGATATAACGCTCGCCGGCCAGGTGCAGGCGCAGTTTGTTCAGGCCAATCTCGCCAATATGGCCGTCGGCCGTCATCGCCAGGCGCAGGCTGAGCAGTGCACCGTCGCCCTTGACCGAATAATCCAGACCGTTCAGTGCCAGCGGCAGCACCTCGGTGGGGAAGCAGGTGCGAAAACGGCAGGTGACGTCCTCGACCGGCTTGGCCTCTACCGGCGTACCCCGTGCCACCGGCAGTGCCGGGCCAGGCCGGGTCAGCGGGTCGAATTGGAGCATGCTGAAGGCCGGCAGCGGGCGCATGTAGTTCGGCCACAGCAGGTGCATCAGCGAATGGGTCAGCTCCGGCAACTCGTCATCGAGCTTTTGCCGCAGGCGCCCGGAAAGGAAGGCGAAGCCTTCGAGCAGGCGCTCGACATCCGGATCACGCCCGGCCTGGCCGAGAAACGGCGCCAGCGCCGGGCTGCGCTCGGCGAAGCGCTTGCCCAGTTGGCGCAGGGCGGTGAGTTCGCTTTGGTAGTAGTGGTTGAAAGACATCTATCTATCCTTGATCAGTCGGAGCCATTGGTGGGTTCAACCAAATACTCGATCCATTCATCGCTGGCCTCGTGTTGTTTCAGGTAGGCCATGCGGACTTCATCGGAGGCGTGTTGCCAAAGAGGCATACAAAGCGATGACATACCAAAGCTGTAACTTTTTGCAGGCTCATTACTTACTCCCCAACATGCTTTTGGCTTTGGGGGTACACCAAGTGCTGACGTCGTCCCTCTGAAAGCCTGGGCAAGGCTGATCCTTGCTCATCAGCAGGTATTCGCGCCCTGGCTCATAGGTGAAGTGGTAGTAGTTGTCGTTGTCTTCGGCATAGAGCCAGTACGAGCTTGATCCCTCGTTGATGACATAAGGATCGAGAGTGAAGATCGAGGCCTCTTTGGGTACGAAGTTCTCGCGATCCATAACTAGCATCAAGCCATTGCCGACCACTCGGGTGAACAGCAGCACGCCCAGCAGGACGGCCGCTATGGCCAGAAAGACAGCGCGTTTAGCGTTCATAGAAATACAAAGTCGCGGCGCCCGTTTTGGCGCGATCAAGAAGATCCATGGCATCGCTGGCGTATTTTTCGGCCAGAGGGCCTGAGCCGTTGTAGCCACCGATAACCGCCTTCAGTTCCTGCTCTGTCAGGCTGCCCTTGTGGCAGGGGGTGCCGGTCACGCGGTCAATCAGTTCGCGCAGGTGGGCGGCGGCGTAGTAGAGGTCAGCCTTCCAGTCGTCGCCGGGAATGCGGGTGTCTTGGTTGTAACCGAAGATGCGGTACTGGACGTCCTCCGGCATGGGCCGCTTGCAGTAGTAGTTTTCGGTATAGGTTGCAGCCTTTCGTAGCGTGTTACGGCTCATGTTGACGAAGCCGCTAGAACTGCCGGCGATCCTGTCCGGAACGATGTCGAATGCGACCTCGTCGACGATGGCGAGAAAGGTGGTGAGCGAGCGCTCACCGAACTGCAGGGCCTGCAGTGTCTTGCTGGCTCCGGGGCCGTTCTCCTGTTGCAATATCACCGCAAGCAGGATGTGGGGAATGCCATGGTATTTGGCGGCATCCCTGATCCAGCCGCGAATTTCGGAGTCCGAGAATTCGGTTCTGAGAACTTCGTTACCCTCGGGGGCATACCACATGATCTGCAGGGGCGAGGGCAGGTCGCCCGTATAACTGGGTACGCTCGCGTACTCGTGAAGGGTGGTCACTTCCTGGCCAGTACAGCGACAGTACGACAGCACTTCCGGTTCGGTTTGCTGCACCTCTGTCGAGGTGGACGTACCCGCTTTGACGTAGGTGACACCGTCTTTCTGTCGGGTGGGTTGATCGGCCATCTCGCGCCTCCTCAGAATTCGATGAAAACTTCGAGCGGCTCGGCCGCGCCGTGCGGTGCCAGGCGATGCGTCATCCCCTGCGTATCCGTCACCCCGGCCTCTTCGCTTCCGTCCTGACGAACGATCAGATAGCGGGTGTTGGCCAGTGGATCCCCGAGGCTATTGGTGAGCTGGTACTGAGCATCGAAGCTGCCCGGGAAGGACAGTGTTGATGGCGAAACGAATGAGGCGGCGGAGTGTGCCGTGCCAATCAACACCGTCCCCGACCCACTCACCACCACATTGCCGTGACTCCCCACACTCCCCACCACTGCCGCCGGCTTGCCGTTGATCAGCACGGTAGGAATTACCGCGCCGGACATGGCGCCGCCGCAGGCGGAAGGGTCACCCATGCGCGCAGCCGGCAGGCTGTCGAACAGCACGTCGGGCGAACCGGCGGCGATCGGGTTGGTGCCGTGGCCGGGAATCGGGCAGGCGGTGGGGTCGCTCAGGCGGGCGGCGGGTTTACCGGACATGTGAGGCTCCTGGGTTGACCTTGACCTGACCGCTGCCATCCAGGCTCGCGGAGAAACTGACCTGGCGCTTGATGCCGTCCATTTCCAACATGGCGTCGATGGCGAAGGCCTGACGCAATGGGTCATGGGTGCGCGGCAGGGATATCACCCGCACCTGGGTCAGTCTCGGTTCGTACGCTTCGATGAAGCGTTCGATGGCGATACGCGCCTGCTGCAGCGAGTCGTGCAGCGACAGGCGCATATCGTTCAAATCGGGCAACCCGTAGTCGGGCAGCGTTTGCACGCTGCCCGCACGGGTGCTGAGCATCTTGGCCAGATGGGCAGCCACCGAGGCCATGGCGGCGACCTCGCGGCTCCAGCCGGCACGTTGGCCGGCCTCGCCACCGAGGCGCTCGAACAGGCTGCCGTATCCGTTCATCGATGCTTATTCCTTGTCCAGCTTGCCAACCAGCGACAGGGTGAAGTCGGCACCCATGTACTTGAAGTGCGGGCGCACGTTCAGGCTGACGCGGTACCAGCCCGGCTCGCCTTCGACATCGCTGACGATGACCTGAGCGGCGCGCAGCGGACGACGGCTACGCACTTCGGAGCTGGGGTTCTCCTGGTCGGCCACGTACTGGCGGATCCACTTGTTGAGTTCCAGCTCGAGGTCGGTACGTTCCTTCCAGGCACCGATCTGCTCGCGCTGCAGCACTTTCAGGTAGTGGGCCAGGCGGTTGACGATGAACATGTAGGGCAGCTGGGTGCCCAGCTTGTAGTTCAGCTCGGCGGTCTTGCCTTCTTCACTGATGCCGAAGAACTTCGGCTTCTGCGCGGAGTTGGCGGAGAAGAACGCGGCGTTGTCGCTGCCCTTGCGCATGGTCAGGGCGATGAAGCCTTCTTCGGCCAGTTCGTACTCGCGGCGGTCGGAGACCAGCACTTCGGTCGGGATCTTGGTTTCGATCTCGCCCATGCTCTCGAAGTGGTGCAGCGGCAGGTCTTCCACCGCGCCACCGCTCTGCGGGCCGATGATGTTCGGGCACCAGCGGAACTTGGCGAAGCTGTCGGTCAGGCGGCTGGCGAAGGCGTAGGCGGTGTTGCCCCACAGGTAGTGCTCGTGGCTGTTAGCCACGTTTTCCTTGTAGACGAAGGTCTTCACCGGGTTGTCTTCCGGGTCGTACGGGTTGCGCAGGAGGAAGCGCGGTACGGTCAGGCCGACGTAGCGGGCGTCTTCCTGCTCGCGGAAGCTCTGCCACTTGGTGAATTGCGGGCCCTCGAAGTGGTCTTTCAGATCCTTCAGATCCGGCAGGCCGGTGAAGGTCTCCAGGCCGAAGAATTTCGGGCCGGCCGAGGCGATGAACGGGGCGTGGGACATGCAGGCCACCGAGGCGACGTACTGCAGGGTCTTGACGTCCGGGGCGCTCGGATCGAAGTAGTAGTTGGCGATCAGGGCGCCGACCGGCTGGCCACCGAACTGGCCGTACTCGGCGGTGTAGATGTGCTTGTACAGGCCGGACTGAACGATTTCCGGGCTGTCCTCGAAGTCATCGAGCAGATCCTGCTTGGAGGCGTTGAGGATCTCCAGCTTGATGTTCTCGCGGAAGTTGGTGCGATCCACCAGCAGCTTGAGGCCGCGCCAGGCGGATTCCAGGGCCTGGAACTGCTCGTGGTGAAGGATTTCGTCCATCTGCCGGCTGAGCTTGGCGTCGATCTCCGCGATCATGCGGTCGACCATGGCCTTCTTCACCGGCTCGTTTTCGTTCTGCGGCTTGAGCAGCTCTTCGATGAAGGCCGACACACCGCGTTTGGCGATGTCGTAGGCTTCGTCGTCGGGGGTCAGCTTGGTTTCCGCGATGATGCGGTCGAGGATGCCGAGGTCGGCGGCGCTTTGGCTGCTTTCTACGGCTGCGCTAGTCGTGCTCATGGATATGCGTCCTTGTCAGTTGAGTATCAGGAGTCGAGCTTGTCTTGAGCGGCCAGGCCCAGTTCGCCGAGCACGCGGTCACGCGAGTCGTCGTCGGAGAGCACGCTCTCGATGGCCTTGCGGAAGGCCGGCGCGTTGCCCAGCGGGCCTTTCAGTGCGACCAGGGCGTCGCGCAGCTCCATCAGTTTCTTCAGCTCCGGTACCTGCTCGACCAGGTTGGCCGGGTTGAAGTCCTTCATGGAGTTGATCTTCAGTTGCACGGCCAGCTCGTCGTCGGTCTCTTCGTCCTGCAGACGGTTCGGCACGGCGAAGGTCAGGTTCAGCTCCTGCTTGGCCAGTACTTCATCGAAGCTGTTCTTGTCGATGCTGATGGGCTTGCGGTCTTCGATCTTGCGATCGTCGGCACGCTGGGTGAAATCGCCGAGCACCATGAGCTTCAGGGGCAGTTCGATTTCTTCCTGGGCACCGCCAGTGGCGGGTTTGAAAGTGACGTTGATGCGTTCCTTGGGGGCTACCGAGCCTTCTTTGGCCATGGGTGTTCTCCTTTGCGTTTATGGCCCGGAGGCCTTTGGTTGGGCGTGTTGGCGCCTTAGTCCAGCACCACCTCGAGGTCGAGGTGGCACAACCTGCGATAGATCTCGTCCTTGCTGTCGCGCACTGCATGGTTTTGCGGCAATAGCTCGCAGCAGTTGTGCAGCAGACGCAGCACATCGAGGGCGAGATCGGGTTCCCACTCGCCGAGGCCGGAGGCCTGCAGCGTCTGGTCGAGTGATTCGAGTTGGGTCTTGGCCAGGTCGTACTTCTTCGCGGCGAAGCACAGACGGGCCAGGGTCAGTTGCCAGAAGAAGCGTTCGCGGCCACCACGGGCGCGCGACATGCCTTGCTTGAGCTGTTGCACGGCGGCTTTCAGGCCGTCCTTGCGCAGGCCGGGCAGTACCTGCTGCAGCGCCTCTTCCCAAGGCGGCGTGGCGCCCTGCTCGTTGGCGGCGGGCTTCTTCTCCACTTCCGGTGTCTGCAGGTGCGGCAGCACGTGGGCGCCGATCCAGGCACGGGTTTCGGCATCGGCGAAAGGTACGCCGTCGTGGAAACGCAGCTCGTCCAGGCCGGGCACGCGCTGCAGGAACAGGGCGAGCTGGATTTCCACCTCGCGCATGGCCTGCTCGGCCTTGAGCTCCTGCAGGCATTCCCAGACCAGGCGCTGGCCATCGAGCCAGAACGGCGCACGGGCGATGCTGGCTTCCAGGTCGGCGAGCAGGTCGGCGTAGGCGCCCTGGGCAAAACGCTCTTTATAGGAGGCCAGCTTGTCGGCCGGCAGGCCGCGCAGGGCGGTGATGTGCTCGGCGTTACGCTCGGGCAGCGACTCGATGGGCAGCCACAGCAGGGTGCGCGCCAGACGCAGCGGCTTGAGGTCGGTGGCCTTGTTCTTCAGCCACCAGGCGCACAGCGGCCGGGCGGCGTCCTGCTGGGTGCGCAGGGCCTTGTGTGCGTCCTTCTCGTTCTCGATGGGGCCGCTGCCGGTGATGATCTGGGTGGCGACCTGCTTGACCTGGGCGATGGCGGCGCCTACTGCGCCGGGCTCGGCCTGGCCCTGGCTGGCACGCTTGATCTGCTCATCGAGACGACGGCACAGCGGCAGCAGCAGCGGCGATTCTTCGCCGAGATGAACCGAGAGGCTGGCTTCGAGGCCGTGCAGGTGTTCGGCCAGGCGACGGAACAGTGGCAATTGCTCGCTGATCGGCACGTGGTCGGCCAACGCCTGCTCCAGGCGCGGCAGCAGCCAGTTGATGGCAGCGGCGCGGGTACGCGCCTTGCGGGGGTGCAGTTCGTGCCAGTGGTGTTCGCAGAGGTAGTGCAAAAGGTTCAGACCGGCCTGCAGGCCGGCGAAGGATTCGCGCTGGAACAGGCCCCAGGTCAGCCAGGTGGCGGCGCGCAGATCCTTGGACTGGGTGGTCAGCAGGTTCTCGCTGCCCTCGCGCACCTTCTGCCAGTCGATACCGCCAGTGTCATGCAGGGATGAGGCTTTGCCCAGTTCGGTTTCCAGCATTTCGTATTCGCTGGAATAACGCACATCCTCGCCTGCAAAGTTGCCCTCGATAATAGGCGTCTTGGCGAGGTTGAGATAATGAGCGGTCAGCTTGCTGGAGTATGTCATTCCATGACTCGATTATTAAAAGTGGGCAACTTAAACGGAATCACAAGCTGCCATCAAAATGATGGCAGTGCGCCGTTTTGCGCAACTTTTTGCGCAGTCGTTTGTGCAACAACTTGCGCAAGATCCTTATAGGTTGGGCATCCTAGCCCCATGAGCGGAGGTGGGCAACCATCCAAAGTGTGATATGCCTAACATTCAGGGATATCTATCAAATTATTGCAGGCGACTCGTTCAGGCATGTTGCACATGCACTTGGGGCAATCCGTTATCGATGTTTTGCCTTTCAGAAAACATATCGGATGTATGTAGGAAATAACTTACTGGCAAATTAGTGGCGCATCACATTTGCTGGCTTTCTGATATTGCCGTTTGTGATGCCGGCCGCTGTTTTCATGCGGGCTTTATGTCAGGGCGGCCGGCGAAGGTGAGCAGGTTTCAGGCATCGAGCGCTGTGCTGTGAAGGCGTAATTCCAGGCGGTGCCGTTCGTCGGGTTGTAGCTGCAACATGTCTTCGAGCAGGTTCGCCGTCTCGATGCACAGCATGCCCTGCCAGGCGTCATCGGCGAATTGCGACAGGCGTCTGGCCTTGTCGATCCAGGGGTTCCACAGCACGGCCGAGTGCGAACCCCGGGCGTCGAGGTGGATGCGCCGCTTCCAGAGCGGGTCGACGATGCTCAGGCGCTCAGGTGTACCGAGGTAGATGCGATCCACCTCACTGCTGAAGGTCGCAGGCCCGTCCTGTTGCAGTTCGCGCCAATCCTGCAGCGTATCGATGTAGCGGCAGCCCTGCAGCCCTTCGACGTGCACCTGGCGGATGTCGCTGACGGCGAAGTAGCTATGCAGTGCCTGGCTCAGGGCCAGGAGCGTGTCGCTGCGATTGTGGGTTTCCAGGCTCATGCTCAGATCTTCACCGAGGCGCACGATGAAGGTCAGGCCGACATCGCGGGGCCAGCCAGGCAGGGGCGCCTCGCGTGTGTCGTAGGCGAAGCGCAGGGTTACCGCGTCAGCCTCTTCGTTGATACCCAGCAGCTCCCAGTCTCGCGCACGCACCAGGCCGTGGGCCGGCGGTTGGTCATGGTGATAGTGCGCCTGCACCGCCTGCGGGTTGCGCCGCAGGTCACCGAACCAGGGCCAGCAGATGGGCACGCCGCCGCGCACGCTCTGCCCTCGCTGATAGGCGGCCTCGGGACTGAGCCAGATCAGTGGCGGCTGCCCGTCCTGGGCATAGCTGAGGATTTGCGCGCCCTGCTGCGCCAGCAGCAATTCGCTGCCTGCGCAACGGATGCGCCAGCAGGTCAGTTGATCCAGTTCCAGGCATTCGACTTGAGGGCTGCTCATGACGCGTCTCGCTTTGCTGAATGAGGTATGGGGAAATGAAACGCCCGTCGCGAAGACGGGCGTTTCGAGCGGCTTGCAAACCTGTATGACCTACTGGCCGTAGACCTGTTCCGGCAGCCAGGTGATCAGCCCCGGGAAGATATAGGCAATTACCAGCAGCAGAATCTGGATCAGGATGAACGGCACCACGCCTTTGTAGATGGTGCTGGTCGCCACACTGGCCGGGGTCACCCCGCGCAGGTAGAACAGGGCGAAGCCGAAGGGCGGGGTGAGGAAGGAAGTCTGCAGGTTCAGCGCGATCATCACCCCCAGCCAGATCGGATCCAGGCCCATGGCCAACAGCACCGGGCCGACGATCGGTACCACCACGAAGGTGATCTCGATGAAATCGAGGATGAAGCCGAGCAGGAAGATCACCAGCATCACCACGAAGAAGGCGCCGAGCACGCCGCCGGGCAACTGGGCGAACACGTCCTCGATCAGCACTTCGCCGCCAAAGCCGCGGAACACCAGAGAGAACAGCGAGGCGCCGATCAGGATCAGGAAGACCATGGCGCTGATTTCGGTGGTGCCGTAGGCCACTTCCTTGAGCTGGCTGAAATTCAGCTTGCTCTTGCTCAGGGCCAGCAGCATGGCACCGACGGCGCCCAGAGCCGCCGCTTCGGTCGGCGTGGCGTAACCGGCGAGGATCGACCCCAATACCGCGCCGATCAGGATCAGCGGCGGAATCAGCGCCTTGCCCAGCTTGCCCCACTCGATCGCGCCCAGCTCCTCTTGTGGCAATGCCGGCAGTTTCTTCGGCTGAAAGATCGCCACGAAGATGATGTAAACGATGTACAGGCCGACCAGCAGCAGGCCCGGCAGCAGGGCACCGACGAACAGATCGCCGACCGAGACGGTCTTCGGCGAGAAGATGCCCATCTTTAGCTGCGCCTGCTGATAGGCGCTGGACATCACGTCACCCAGCAGCACCAGCACGATCGATGGCGGAATGATCTGCCCCAGGGTGCCGGTGGCGGCCAGGGTACCGGTGGAAATCGCCGGGTCGTAGCCGCGACGCAGCATGGTCGGCAGCGCCAGCAGGCCCATGGTCACCACGGTGGCGCCGACGATACCGGTGCTGGCAGCGAGCAGGGCGCCGACCACGCACACCGAGATCGCCAGGCCGCCGCGCAGGGTGCCGAACAGGCGCGACATGGATTCGAGCAGATCCTCGGCCACCCGTGAGCGTTCCAGCATCACCCCCATGAACACGAACAGTGGCACCGCGAGCATGGTCTGGTTGTTCATGATGCCGAACAAGCGGTTCGGCAGGGCACTGAGGTAACCGGCATCGAAGGTGCCGGTAAGCGCACCGATGCCGGCGAACAGCAGGGAAACACCGGCCAGGGTGAAGGCCACTGGGAAGCCGGCCATCAGGGCCGCACAGATGCTGACGAACAGCAGAATCGCCATCAACTCAGCCATGCTTCACCTCCACAGCCGGCAGGCGACCGCTGATGACATAGAGCGCCTTGATGGCGTTGGACAGCCCTTGCAGCACCAGGCTGACCACCAGCACCAGGATGATGCTCTTCTGCAGGTAGACGAAGTGCAGGCCGCCGGACTCGCTGGAGGCCTCGTGGGTGGCCCAGGAGTTGGCGACATAGTCCCAACTGGCCCAGCCGAGGAACAGGCTTACCGGCAGCAGGAACAAGAGGGTACCGAGCAGATCCACCAGGGCCTGCCGGCGGCCGCTGAATTTCTGATAGAAGATGTCCACGCGCACGTGGCCGTTGCGTTGCAGCACCCAGGAAGCCGCGCCCATGAAGACCAGGTCGTGGGCATAGAGCACCGACTCCTGCAGGGCGGTGGCGCCAATGCCGAAACCGTAGCGCAGCACCACGACGATGGCCGTACCGACCACCAGAAACAGGGTCAGCCAGGCGCAGGCCTTGCCGAACCCGGCGTTGAGGCTGTCGATCAGGGATGCAAGAGCGAGGGGAAGTGATGGCTTGTCGGACATAGTGAGTCCTTTATCGTTATTGGAAGGAGGCAGGGCGTAGGTGGCACGCCATGACACGCACGCCCTTGTGAGGCGCCGGCCGGCGATTCTAGGCAGGCTGCCGGCCCGGCAGCAATGCCCATGCAACTTTAGTCGTAGCGACTAGGCTTGAGAGTCACCTGGCCCTATGTTAATCAAGCCCGGTCTGCCGTCGGCGATCCCGTGGTCAGACCAATACAACAACAAGGAGCATTGCATGAAACGTCGCGACATACTCGCCGCAGCAGGTGTGGGCCTTGCGGCCACCGCGCTGGTGGGCTGCAAAGAAGAAGCGAAGAGTGGCGCACCCCAAGAGGGTTCCAGCTCGCAGACCTTCACCTGGAAGATGGTCACCTCCTGGCCGAAGAACTTCCCGGGCGTCGGCGTGGGGGCCGAGCGCTTCGCCAAGCTGGTCGATGAAATGAGCAATGGCCGCCTGAAGGTCAAGGTCTACGCCGCTGGTGAACTGGTGCCGGCGCTGGAAGTGTTCGACGCCGTCTCCCGCGGCACCGCTGAAATGGGCCATGGCGCGCCTTACTACTGGAAAGGCAAGGTGCCGGCCGCGCAGTTCTTCTGCGCCCTGCCGTTCGGCCCCAACGCCCAGGAAATGAACGCCTGGCTGCATTACGGCGGCGGCCAGCAGCTCTGGGAGGAGGTATACAAGCCGTTCGGCGTACTGCCGATGGCCTGTGGCAACACCGGCGTACAGACCGCCGGCTGGTTCAACAAGGAAATCAACTCGGTCGACGACTTCAAGGGCCTGAAGATGCGCACCCCAGGCTTGGGCGGCGAAGTGCTGACCAAGATGGGCGGCACCGTGGTCAACATGCCGGCCGGCGAGATCTTCACCGCCCTGCAGACCGGCGCCATCGACGCTACCGAATGGATCGGCCCGTACAACGATCTGGCACTGGGTCTGCACAAGGCTGCCAAGTACTACTACACCCCGGGCTGGCAGGAGCCGAGCGTGCAGTTCGAGCTGGACGTCAACCTCAAGGCCTGGGAAACCCTGCCGGCTGACCTGAAAGCCATCGTTCGTGCAGCCGCACGTGACGTCAACGGCGACATGCTCGACGACTACAACGCCAAGAACATGGAAGCCCTGGAGCAGCTCAAGGCCGATGGCGTGGAAGTTCGCCGCCTACCGGACGCCGTGCTGGCACGCCTCAAGGAAGTGGCTGCCGAAGTGGTCGAGACCAGTGCCGCTGCCGATCCTGCGGCCGCCAAGGTCTGGGCGCAGCAGAAGGCCTACCTCCAGCGTCTATACGACTATGCTGAAGTGGCAGACAAGGATATCTACAACATCCGCGGCTAAGCCTTCGCTGCACAGCAAAACGCCGGCTTTTCAGCCGGCGTTTTCGTTAGGATTCCCGGGTTGCGCCCCGGCTGTCAGCCGCGACGCGGCGGCACCGGGCGGGTGCGGCCGCTGCCATCGATGGCGACGAAGACGAACACCGCTTCGGTAACCTTGCGCCACTCGTTGGACAGCGGGTCGTCGCTCCACACCTCGACCATCATCTGGATCGAGCTGCGCCCCACTTCCAGCGTCTGGGTATAGAACGAAAGCTGCGCGCCCACCGCCACCGGCACCAGAAAGGCCATGCGGTCGATGGCCACCGTGGCTACGCGGCCGCCAGCGACCTTGCTGGCCATGGCCGTGCCGGCGAGATCCATCTGCGACACCAGCCAACCGCCGTAAATGTCACCGAAACCATTGGTCTCGCGCGGCAGCGCGGTGATCTGCAGGGCCAGGTCGCCCTGAGGGATCGGATCTTCCTGTTCGTAGTCGTTCATGGCTCGAGACTCACGGCGCGGTTGTTGGTCTGGGCGCGAACCCTGGCGGTAGAAGGCCTGGCGAGTATAACGGCTGAGCGGGCGGTGAGCGACCATTGCGGCGTAGAGGCGCTTGGCTGAAGCGCAGCGCTCGGGTAAAACGCACGACCCTGAAAGCGGTCATCGGGCAGGATGCCTTGAGGCTTGCTCGGCGTTGTTTTTTATCTATTTGATTTTAAAGGCTTTGTGTAAAAACCAAGTCTGGCACGGGCAGTGCAACCTTTCTGTCAAACGCCTCCAGAACGGGGCGTAGAGCGTCAAACACAAGACTCATGGCCCTCGCGGGCCGCCTTGAACCGCAATACTTGAGGAGAACTGCCATGCTGAGCTGGGCACTGACCTTTCTGATCATCGCCATCGTCGCTGCCGTACTGGGCTTCGGGGGTATCGCCGGCACCGCTGCGGGGATCGCCAAGATCCTGTTCGTGGTCTTCCTGGTGCTGTTCGTCATCTCCTTCTTCATAGGCCGTCGCCCGCGCATGTAAGGAGGACGCGATGCAGACACTTCACGCCTTGGCCGCCGCCCTGCTTCTGGGCGGCGCCGTGGCGGCTCATGCCGCCGACCGTGACGCCATGTTCCAGCCCAGCGAGCTGCTCGGCAGCGACAGCGAGTACCGCGAAGCCTGGCAGGACATGGTCGAAGATGAAAAACGCCTGCCGGAGTGGGTGATGAACCTCAGCGGTACTGCCACGCCCATGCAGGCTGTGGACAGCGAAGAGGGGCGTTTCCTCGTCGGCCAGGTCTGCGAGGCGCACAACTGTTTCAACCAGCGCGTCTACGTGGCCTTCGACTGGGACAAGGACGATGCCTACGCGCTCTACGTGCAAGTGCCTGATGGCCTGCCAGAGGATCGCGCGCCGAGCGAGCATGCCAGCCTGCGTTGGCTGGGTGAGCCGGACGAGGAAGTACGCAAGCTGTTGCAGGAGCAGCTACGCAGCGACCCCAACTGGTTCTGAGCCCGCCGGATCACCCGCAGCCGCGAACTCATTGATCAATGAGCCGTGGCGGTTGCGCTGCTTGCGCCCCATCGCCACGGCTGTCGCGCTATCATCCCCGGCCAGTGCAACGAGGGGGTGAGGCATGCTCAATGGCCTGTGGCTGAGCTTTTTCCTGATAGCCGCGGTGGCGGGGTTTTCCCGCTGGCTGATCGGCGACGATCCGAGCGTATTCGCCGCCATGGTCGAGGCCCTGTTCGCCATGGCCAAGCTGTCGGTCGAGGTCATGGTGCTGCTGTTCGGCACCATGACGCTATGGCTCGGCCTGCTGCGCATCGCCGAACAGGCCGGCCTGGTCGATATGCTGGCGCGCCTGCTCGGCCCGCTGTTCGCCCGTCTGATGCCGGAGGTGCCGCGCGGCCATCCGGCGCTGGGGCTGATCACCATGAACTTCGCCGCCAATGGCCTGGGCCTGGATAATGCCGCCACCCCCATCGGCCTCAAGGCCATGCGCAGCCTGCAGGAGCTGAATCCGAACAAGCTGGTGGCGAGTAACGCGCAGATTCTCTTTCTGGTGCTCAATGCCTCGTCGCTGACCCTGCTGCCGGTGTCGATCTTCATGTACCGGGTGCAACAGGGCGCGCAGGATCCGACCCTGGTATTCCTGCCGATCCTGCTGGCCACCAGCGCCTCCAGCCTGGTCGGCCTGCTGTCGGTTGCGTTCATGCAGCGCCTGCGTCTGTGGGATCCGGTGGTGCTGGCTTACCTGGTGCCGGGTGCCTTGCTGCTCGGCAGCTTCATGGCGCTGTTGGCCGGGCTCAGCGCCACGGCGCTGGCGGCGCTGTCATCGCTGCTGGGCAATCTGACCCTGTTCTGCGTGATCCTCGCCTTCGTGCTGGTTGGCGCGCTACGCCGTGTCGCGGTCTACGAGCAGTTCATCGAAGGCGCGCGCGAAGGCTTCGACATTGCCAAGAGCCTGCTGCCCTATCTGGTGGCCATGCTCTGCGCCATCGGCGTGCTGCGTGCTTCCGGTGCGCTGGAATTCGGCCTCGACGGCATCCGCTGGCTGGTGGATCTGTTGGGCTGGGACACGCGCTTCGTCGACGCCCTGCCCACCGCACTGGTCAAGCCCTTCTCCGGTAGCGCGGCGCGCGCCATGCTGATCGAGACCATGCAGGCGCAGGGCGTAGATAGCTTCGCTGCGCTGGCAGCGGCGACCATTCAGGGCAGCACGGAAACCACCTTCTACGTGCTGGCCGTGTACTTCGGTGCGGTGGGCATCCAGCGTGCACGCCACGCCGTGGGCTGCGCCCTGTTGGCCGAACTGGCCGGGGTGATCGCGGCGATCTCGGTGACCTACTGGTTTTTCGGCTGAGGCGGCGCTCGCTTTCGTGCGACCGCATGCGGAAGGAGGGATGCCGGGCGGGCCCGCTGCTGGCAGCGCTCGCCCGGCCATGCCGGTCAACTGTCGCCGAGGCGGAAGCCGACCTTGAGGGTGACCTGATAGTGGCCGACCTTGCCGCCCTCGATATGGCCACGGGTGCTCACCACCTCGAACCAGTCCATGTTGCGTACGCTCTTGGCGCATTCGGCCAGCGCGTTGTCGATGGCGTCTTCGATACTGCTGCGGGACGAACCGACGAGCTCGATCATCTTGTAGGTGTGGTGGTCGGTCATGATGGACTCCTTCGTCTTGGGTGTCTTCTTCAGACTAGCCCGCTACGCATAAGTGTCATCGACCGCTACCTCGACCTCAGAACTGCACTCGATAGGCTGGGGTGAAGGGGCGCTCATGTCACCCAGCCGGGCATTGATCCAACTGACGCCATCCTCGATCCCGCCAAAGGGGTACAGGTGCCAGCCGATGCGGCCCAGTTGCCTGCCGCCGAGCCCCGCCTGCAACTGATCCCAGTAACGCTCGGCACCCACGCGCTGCATCAGGTTGGTCATCGACAAGCCATAGCGGCGCAGGATGGAGGCAGAGGTTGCCACACCGAACTGGCGGGCGAAGCGCAGCAGCTTGCCGACATCGGCCGGGCCGGGCACGCCGATGCGCACGGGGGTTGCGATGCCCTGCTGGCGCAATTGCTCGATCCAGCGCACTACTGCCTCGGCGTCGAAGCCGAACTGAGTGGTGATCTCCACGGCGCAGCCGGCTTCACGGAGAAAATCCAGCTTCCATTTCAGGGCGCGCATGAGTTCGTCCCTGGCGATCTTCGGGTGCCCTTCCGGGTAACCGGTGATCACCACCTGCTCGATGCCGTGGCGCTCCAGCACGCCGCTGGCCAGCAGCGCCAGAGAGTCCTGATAGGGCCCGGCTGGCGTGCTCGGGTCACCACCAACGAACATGAAGCGTTTCGGCGCGGCCTGGGCGATCAGCGCGCCGATCAATTCGTCGCGATCCGACTCGGAGCGTAACCGGCGTGAGGAAATGATCGGCACCGGCTCGGCGTCGCAGGCACGGATGACCTTCGCCGCATGGATACGCTGGGCATGGTCTTCGTTGCCGAGAAAGGCAATGTTGATCGGCGTGCCAGCCGGTATCGCCGCTCGCGCCTGCTCGACTTCGTGGATGCCCTTGCCGGTCACTTCCAGCGTATAGGGGGTGAAATTGCTGCACGGGTTGGACATCGATGCCTCGTCTGAACCGGCCAGGCCGCTGAGCGGGAGGAAAGTCCGGGCGATGCTAGCAACCGACCGCGTGCGCCGCGTCGCTGGTAGCGTCACGCCGTGCTGCAGAGGCGACCAGGGTGGTCAATCCGGAGTTGCCGCCAACTCTTTCGTCAGCCAGTGCGCCAGCCGCTCGCTGCGCGGATCGGCGCGGCGCGTCCACAGCGCCAGGTAGCCACTGGTTTCGACGAAGCCCCAGGGCGCGACCAGGCGCCCGGCGCGCAGGTCGTCGGCGACCAGGGTCTGCGGCGCGATGGCCACGCCGAGCCCAGCCGCGGCTGCCTCCAGCAGATAGTAGAGATGCTCGAAACCCTGGCCCAGTTGCAGCCGCTCGGGTGCCAGCCCTTGGGCATGCGCCCACTGTGGCCAGGCCTGCGGGCGCGAGGTGGTGTGCAGCAGCGGCTCGGCGTACAGCGCGTCGGCATTGGCCGTGGCCAGTTGCGCATGATCGGCATAGCGCGGGCTGAGCACCGGGCCGATGCGCTCGGGCGCCAGCTCGAACACCTGCATGTCAGCGGGCCAGGGCGGGTCGGCAAACAGCAGGGTGGCGTCCACTTCGGCGCTGCGCGGATCCAGCTCGCCCTGGCTGGCCGATAGCTGCAGGCGCAGATCCGGCAGCTCACGCTGCAAGCGATCCAGGCGCGGAATGAACCAGCGTGCCAGCAGGCTGCCGGGGCAACCGAGCACGACGGGACGCTCTTCAGTTTCGCGGCGCAGCGTGGCGCAGGTATCGCGTAGGCGCTCGAAGGCCTCCGAAGCGGCATCGCGCAGGCGCACACCAGCGGCGGTGAGCTTCACGCCACGGCCGTCCTTGTCGAATAGGACGAGGTCGAGCTGCTCCTCGAGCACGCGAATCTGCCGGCTGACCGCACCATGGGTGACGTACAGCTCTTCGGCGGCGCGGCTGACGCTCTGCAGGCGGGCGGCCGCCTCGAAGGCGCGCAGGGCATTGAGTGGGGGCAGGTCGTGGCTCATGGGAGAGGTGATTTTTCCTGACGAGTCAGGGGCATCTAATCACGTTCACCGCCGGGCGCCAACCTGCCGCGCCAATCAGTCCTGCTTGATGCGATGTTCGACGCCGGTGGTTTCGATCTGCGGCTCGTCACCGCTCCAGGTCAGTTGCTGATTGAGGCCGTTGACCTCGATCTGCGTCGGGCCATCGAGGTCGAGTTCGAGCACGTTGCTATCACCGTAAATGGCGATCTGTGCCGGTTGCTGGTCGTTGCCGCGCACCTCGGTTTCTACCTGGTGTTCGCTGCCACTGACTTCGAGACCGGTGACACGCTCGCCCTCGATGCGGTTCTTCACGCCGGTCACCACCAGGCTGGCGGCCTTGCCGAAATTTACCTGCTGCTCGGAGCCATTGACCTCGACCTGGCCACAGTCACCGGTGAGGCGAAACCGGTTGCCATTGCCGGTCACGATCACGTCGAGCCCCTTGCACGGCACCTCGCGCGATACGCCGATGCCATGCAGATCCAGTGTTTGCGCCTGGGCCGTACCCAGACACGCCGCCACCATGCCGCCCACCACCAATACCTTGTGCATTCGCTTTCTCCCTGGAAGAACGGCCCCGTGGCCGCAGCTCCTGGGACTGATCAGGCGCGGCCGAGTTCTGTACCGCCCGGCGTCGAGTATGGAAATGAGGCGTGGCGCACAGATATGATCTGTGAGATTTTCTGACGAATCATCTCAATCAAATCGCTTTTCGCCGCGCCTCATGGGGATAGAATGGCCCCATCACTCAATCGCCCTGCCAGCCCAGTGCTGTCGACAATGGAGCACGCCATGACCTCATTTCGCACCGGCCCCGACGCTCGCGGCCTGTTCGGCCGCTTCGGCGGTCAGTTCGTCGCCGAAACCCTGATGCCGCTGATCAACTCGCTGGCTGCCGAATACGAGAAGGCCAAGAGCGATCCGGCCTTCCTCGAAGAACTCGCCTACTTCCAGCGCGACTACATCGGCCGCGCCAGCCCGCTGTACTACGCCGAGCGGCTCTCCGAGCATTTCGGCGGGGCGAAGATCTACCTCAAGCGCGAAGACCTGAACCACACCGGCGCGCACAAGATCAACAACTGCATCGGCCAGATCCTCCTGGCCAAGCGCATGGGCAAGCAGCGCATCATCGCCGAGACCGGTGCCGGCATGCACGGCGTGGCCACCGCCACCGTGGCTGCGCGCTTCGGCATGCAGTGCGTGGTGTACATGGGCACCACCGACATCGATCGCCAGCAGGCCAACGTCTTCCGCATGAAGCTGCTCGGCGCCGAGGTGATCCCGGTCACTGCCGGCACCGGCACTCTCAAGGACGCCATGAACGAAGCCCTGCGCGACTGGGTGACCAACGTCCACAACACCTTCTACCTGATCGGCACTGCCGCAGGTCCCCACCCGTACCCGGCCATGGTGCGCGACTTCCAGTCGGTGATCGGCAACGAAGTGCGCGGGCAGATCCTCGAGAAGGAAGGGCGTCTGCCCGATTCGCTGGTGGCCTGCATCGGCGGTGGCTCCAACGCCATCGGCCTGTTCCACCCCTTCCTCGATGACCAGAGCGTGCAGATCGTCGGCGTCGAGGCAGCCGGCCACGGCATCGACACCGGCAAGCATGCGGCGAGCATGGCCGGTGGCGCGCCGGGCGTGCTGCATGGCAACCGCACCTTCCTGCTGCAGGACGACGACGGCCAGATCACCGATGCCCACTCGATTTCCGCCGGCCTCGACTACCCCGGCGTCGGCCCGGAACACGCCTGGTTGCATGAGATCAAGCGCGTCGAATACGTGCCGATCAGCGATGACGAAGCCCTCGAAGCCTTCCACCAGTGCTGCCGCCTGGAAGGCATCATCCCGGCCCTGGAAAGCGCCCACGCGCTGGCCGAAGCCTTCAAACGTGCACCCAAGCTGCCCAAGGATCACCTGATGGTGATCAACCTGTCCGGTCGTGGCGACAAGGACATGCAGACCGTGATGCACCACATGCAGGACAACCAGGAGAAGCACGCATGAGCCGCCTGCAAAGCCGTTTCGCCGAACTGAAAGCGGAAAACCGCGCCGCGCTGGTGACCTTCATCACCGCCGGCGACCCCGACTACGCCACCTCGCTGAGCATCCTCAAGGGCCTGCCGGACGCTGGCGCCGACGTGATCGAACTGGGCATGCCCTTTACTGACCCGATGGCCGACGGCCCGGCCATCCAGCTCGCCAACATTCGTGCGCTGGCCGGCAAGCAGGGCATGCAGCAGACGCTGCAGATGGTTCGCGAATTCCGCCAAGGCAACCAGAGCACGCCGCTGGTGCTGATGGGCTACTACAACCCGATCTTCGTCTACGGCGTCGAGCGCTTCATCAGTGACGCCAAAGAGGCCGGCGTCGACGGCCTGATCGTGGTCGACCTGCCGCCTGAGCACAACGACGAGCTGTGTGAACCGGCGCAGAGTGCAGGCATGGACTTCATCCGCCTGACCACCCCGACCACCGACGACGACCGCCTGCCCACCGTGCTGGCTGGTAGCTCCGGGTTCGTCTACTACGTGTCGGTGGCCGGCGTGACCGGTGCCGGCGCGGCGACCATGGATCACGTCGAGGAAGCTGTGACGCGCCTGCGCCGCCACACCGACCTGCCCGTATGCATCGGCTTCGGCATCCGCACCCCGCAGCACGCTGCCGAAGTGGCCAAGCGCGCCGAGGGCGCGGTGGTCGGCTCGGCGCTGATCGACAAGATCGCCGAGGCGAAAAGCCCGCAGCAGGCCATCGACGGCGTGCTCGGCCTGTGCCGCGAACTGGCCGAAGGGGTACGCGGCGCGCGCCGCTGATACCCCTCTCTGGCATACGAGAAAGCCGCTGGCGGAGCGATCCATCAGCGGCTTTTTTCATGGCTTTGTAGCCTGGGTCGAGCGTAGCGATACCCGGGAATTGGTTGATGGGTTTTGCGAGGCTCTACCCATCCTACGCGATCAGTGTTCCGAGCCTGCCCGCTTGAGCAACTGCTTGCAACGCTCGGACAGGTGCATCACACGCAGGTGCTTGCCGGCGCGTTCGTAGCGTTCGCGCAGGGTTTTCAGCGCGGCGATGGCCGAGTAGTCGACGAAGCTCAGGTGGCGGCAGTCCAGGGTTACCTGCTGCGGGTCGTCGGCCGGCTCGAACTGCGCCAGGAAGGTGGTGCAGGAGGCGAAGAATAGCGTGCCGTGAGCGCGATACAGCTTGCTGCCGTCAGCCTGCATATCGCTGTCGGCGTACAGTTCGCGGGCGTGCTGCCAGGCGAAGTTGAGCGCGGCGATGACGATGCCGCATAGCACGGCGGTGGCCAGGTCGGTGGCCACGGTGATGGCGGTCACCGCGACTATCACCAGCACGTCATTGGCCGGCACCTTGCCGGCCACGCGCAGCGAGCCCCAGGCGAAAGTCTGCTGCGCCACCACGAACATCACCCCCACCAGCGCGGCCAGCGGAATGCGCTCGATCAGCGGTGAGAGGAACAGCACGAAGAGCAGGATCATCACCCCGGCGACCACGCCGGACAGCCGCCCACGCCCGCCCGAGCTGAGGTTGATCACGGTCTGGCCGATCATCGCGCAGCCGCCCATGCCGCCGAACGCACCGGAGACCATGTTGGCCGCACCGAGCGCCACACACTCACGGTTGGTCATGCCGCGGCTCTGGGTAATCTCGTCGGTGAGGTTGAGGGTCAGCAGGGTTTCCAGCAGGCCGACCAACGCCATCAATACCGCGTAGGGTGCGATGATTTGCAGCGTTTCCAGATTCCAGGGAATGTCCGGCAGGGCGAACTGCGGCAAGCCGCCGGCTATGTGCGCCATATCGCCAAGAGTGCGCGTGGGCAGATCGAGCAGGTGTACCAGCAAGCCGACGCCGAGAATCGCCACCAGCGCCGGCGGTACCGCGCGGGTCAGCTTCGGTAGCAGATAGACCACCGCCATGGTCAACGCCACCAGCCCTAGCATCCAGGACAGCGCAGCGCCCTGCAGCCAGCCACCGTCGGTATGGAAGTGCTCCAGTTGCGACATCGCGATGACGATCGCCAGGCCGTTGACGAAGCCCAGCATCACCGGGTGCGGCACCATGCGGATCAGCTTGCCCAGGCGCAACAGGCCGAACGCCAGCATGATCAGGCCGCCGAGCAGCACCGTGGCCAGCAGGTACTGCACGCCGTGCTGCACCACCAGGGCGACGATCACCACCGCCATCGAACCGGCCGCGCCGGAAATCATCCCCGGCCGGCCGCCGAACAGGGCGGTGAGGGTGCAGATGATGAAGGCGCCGTACAGGCCCATCAGCGGGTTGAGCTGAGCCACCAGGGCGAAGGCAATGCACTCGGGCACCAGGGCGAAGGATGAGGTTAGGCCGGCCAGCAGGTCGGCACGCAAGCGTGCGGGTTTCATGAGCAACAACGAATGGTCGAGCAAAAAGGGCGCGCATGGTAACCCCCGAGGCCACTGGCAGCCACCCGTCATGCCTCTGGCTCTCGACAATCACCTCCCGTAGGGTGGACAACGCTTTTTTGTCCACCATCGGATCGTTAGGTGGTGGACGGGTGAAGCGTCGTCCACCCTACGCATGATGACCACAATGAACAGGAGACGCCTGATGAGCAAAAACCTGCTGATTACCGGCGCCAGCCGCGGCATCGGCCGTGCCACCGCCCTGCTCGCCGCAGCGCAAGGCTGGACGGTCGGGGTGAACTACCGCAGCGACCGCGCCGCCGCCGATGAGGTGGTGGCACGGATCTCCGCCCTGGGCGGCAAGGCTGTCGCTCTGCCTGGTGATGTGGCGGTCGAAGAGGACGTACAGCGTCTGTTTGCGGCCATGGACGAGCTTGGCCCGCTGCATGGCCTGGTGGTCAACGCCGGTATCGTCGCCCCACCCATGCCGTTGCTGGACATGAGTGGCGAGCGCCTGCGGCGCATGTTCGAGGTCAACGTGCTGGGCAGCTATCTGACCGCCCGTGAAGGCGCCCGGCGCATGGCCCGTAGTCGCGGCGGCGAGGGTGGTGCGATGGTGCTGGTGTCGTCGGTGGCCGCCAGCCTCGGCTCGCCCTTCGAGTACGTCGACTATGCCGGCGCGAAAGGCGCCATGGACGTGCTGACCCGCGGCTTGGCCAAGGAGCTGGGCGGCGAGGGCGTGCGGGTCAATGCCGTGCGCCCGGGGCTGATCGATACCGAGATCCACGCCAGCGGCGGCCAGCCGGATCGCGCCGAGCGCCTGGGCAAAGCCACGCCGCTGGGCCGTGCCGGGCGTGCCGAAGAGGTCGCCGAGGCCATCCTCTGGCTGCTCGATGACAAGGCCAGCTACACCACTGGCGCACTGATCGATATTGCCGGCGGGCGTTGAGCGAGTTGCTGGCAGCCGGCCGGATCGGCAGACTCTTGCACGAAACGCCAGCAACCCGCAGGCGTCCGTGACCGAAGCGCAACAATGAAGACCAGCCTGGAAGAAATGCTCGCCTTCGTCAGCGTGGTCGACAGCGGCTCGATCAGCGCCGCCGCCGAACAGCTCGAGCAAACCGCGTCAGGGGTGAGCCGGGCGCTGAGTCGCCTGGAGGAGAAGCTCGCCGTCACCCTGCTGCGGCGCACCACCCGGCGCCTGGAGCTGACCGAGGAGGGCGAACTGTTCCTGGCTCAGGCGCGGCGCATCCTGACCAGCGTCGAGGAAGCCGAGGAGCAGATGGCCCTGCGCCATCAGGCTCCGGCCGGGCGTCTGCGCATCAACACTGCCTCGCCCTTCATGCTGCATGTGATCGTGCCGTTGATCGGCGAGTTTCGCGCGCTTTATCCGCAGATCGAACTGGAGCTCAACAGCGACGACCGCATCATCGACCTGCTGGAGCGACGCACCGATCTGGCCATCCGCATCGGCCACCTACCGGACTCCAGCCTGCACGCCCGGCCGCTGTGCCACAGCCGCCGGCGGGTGCTGGCCAGCCCTGAATATCTACGTCAGCACGGCACCCCGGCACGCACCGAGGCGCTGGCCGGGCATAGCCTGCTCGGTTTCACCGAACCCGACAGCCTCAACGAGTGGCCATTGCGCCATGCCCTTGGCGAGCGCTGGCGCATCGCCCCAAGCCTGTGTGCCTCCAGCGGCGACACCCTGCTGGCACTGGCGCTGGCCGGTGAGGGCCTGGTGTGCCTGTCGGACTTCATGACCGCTGCCGCCCGCGCCAGCGGTGCGCTGGTGGAGGTGCTGGCCGAGCAGCGTGTCGAGGTGGGGCAGCCGATCAATGCGGTGTACTACCGCAACACCGCGCTGGCTTCGCGTATCACCTGCTTTCTCGATTTCCTCAGCGAACGGCTGGGCAACCCGAATTGACGTAATCCGGATTACCTCCGAGTTACGCGGCACAAGCGCAACAAAAAAGGTTCTTCGCGGAATCTCGGGTAAGTAAGTCTTGACACTGGACTGGCAAGTTTGTGTGTGATCTTGTCGGCATGCATTGGTGTTCTGGACGCCGCTTTGGGTGTTTTCAGGTATTCCGGGTTTCGCCCCCTCGGGCGACTCACTTTTCTTTGAAATGCGCAAAGAAAAGTAAGCAAAAGAAACGCACCCCCGCCATCCGGGTCTCGCTTCGCTCGACTCCCCTCACTCCGGCATTGCTCCGGGGTCGGCTTACAAGGGCCATCCCTGGCCCTTTAAGCCTCTCGCGGCATCCATGCCGCTCGCCCCCTGCGCAATGCCTGCGTTCGGCCTCCTGAAGGGGGAGTTAGCGCGCCTGAACGTACAGTTATTCCGAGCATGCGCGGCGTGTTCTAGTAGCGATGAAGTCGCGATTGGGGCGTCGAATTAAACCAATAGTTTCATTCGAGCAGTTTCATGCATTGAACAGCTTGCCGGCTTGCAGCCGGCATTCAGGTCAGCCCTAAGGCTGACCCATGTTCAAGCACTCCACGCTAATTCTGGGTTACCTAGGGTTCAGGCGCGTGCAGAGCCCGCCCAGGAGGGCGAACGGAGTCGTCGTGGAAGAGGTTGAGCGACATGGATGTCGCGAAAGTCGCGATGGGCCAGGGATGGCCCACCGCGGCGGGCCTCTGGAGCGGCGATGGAGTGAGCGAACCCTGGCGCAGCCAGGGCCGGATGAAAGGGCGGAGGTTTTGGTTACTTTTGCCCCAAAAGTGACTCGCCCGGGAGGGCGAAACCAAAAAACATCAGCAAAAACGCGGCAATCCGGAACAAGCACTCACACAAACTTGCCAGTCCGGTGTCAACCAGGTATTCCCCCTGAAAATGCGATGAACCACAAAAAAGGGCGACTCATCGAGTCGCCCTTTTTGGCATCAGCGCTAGATCACTGCTTGGCCTGCAGGCTCCACTCGGCCAGCTTCTGCTGCTTGTAGCTGAGTGCGGCGGCCGGCACCGGGGAGACCTTGCCGGTTTCCAGCCAGCGCTTGAGGCGGTTGGCGTCGGCCATATGGGTGTACTTGCCGAAGGCGCCAAGGACCACGAAGGCCACCTGGCGGTTGGCCATGGTGGTGGCCATCACCAGGCAACGGCCGGCGGCGTTGGTGAAGCCGGTCTTGCTCAGGTAGATGTTCCAGTCGGCCTTGCGCACCAGGGCGTTGGTGTTGCGAAAACCCAGGGTGTAGTTGGGCTTGCGGAAGGCCATGGTGGCTTCCGAATCGGTGGTGAACTGGTGGATTAGCGGGTACTGGCGGGCCGCCTTGACCATCAGCGCCAGGTCACGGGCGGTGGAGACATTGTCTTCCGACAGGCCGGTGGGTTCGACGAAGTGGCTGTGGGTCATGCCCAGCGCCTTGGCCTTGGCGTTCATCGCCTTGATGAAGGCCGTCTGGCCGCCCGGATAATGGTGGGCGAGGCTGGCCGCCGCGCGGTTTTCCGAGGACATCAGCGCCAGGTGCAGCATGTCGCGGCGGCTCAGTTCACTGCCCACGCGAACGCGGGAGAACACGCCCTGCATTTCCTTGGTGTCGCGGATGTTGACGGGCAGCACCTCATCCAGCGGCAGCTTGGCGTCGAGCACCACCATGGCGGTCATCAGTTTGGTGACCGAGGCGATCGGCAGGCGCAGGTCAGGGTTGCTGGAATACAGCTCCTTGCCGGTCTTCAGGTCGACCAGCAGTGCACTGCCGGCGGCCAGTTCCTGCTTGGGTTGGGCCACAGCGGCCTGGAGGTTCGAGACAGCAAGGCTGCTGCACAGCAGCATGCCCAAAATCGAATGACGGAGTTTCACGGTTCACTTCACCGGTTGGAGTGTGGGAGCCGCTGGCGGGTGATGGAAAACGACCGGCTAGAGCGGCGGTGCTCAGTATAAGGATCACGTTTGGCTATTGCAGTATGGCCCGATCAAACGCTCGCTGCCGACGAATCCAGCTCCGCCTGCAACCAGTCGACGAAACGCTCGGTCAGGCGCTGGCGACGCTTGCGCTCGGGTAGTACCAGGTAATAACCAAGTGCCGAGTGCGCCTCGGCGTCACCCAGGCGACAGAGCAGCCCCTGAGCGAGCAGTTCATCCACCAGATGACGCCAGCCGATGGCCACGCCTTGCCCGGCAATGGCGGCCTGGATCAGCAGGGTGTAGTTGTCGAAGCGCAGCGCACCGGGCGTCGGCATGCTGGCGATGCCAAGGGCACGGAACAGGCTATCCCAGTCGAACCAGCGCGAGCGATGTTCAGGGCGCAGGTGCAGCAACGGCAGGTCAGTCAGCGCCGCGACCGGCAGCGGTGGCTGGCGTGCGCCGAGCAGGCGCGGGCTGCACACCGGGAACACCTCTTCGCGGAACAGCAGATGGGCCTCGCCGTGCTTGAAGCGGCCATCACCGAAGCGAATCGCCACGTCGATGTCACTGGGCACCGTGGCCGGGTCACGCTCGCTGGTGATCAGGCTGACGTCCACCTCCGGGTACAGGCGGTTGAAGCGCTGCAGACGCGGCATCAGCCAGTAGGCGGCGAAGGCGAAGTCGGTGGCCACCTGCAGCACCTCATGCTGCTGGCGCGTGGTGACGGCGACGAGCCCGGCATCGAGACTGGCCAGCCCTTCCTGCACATGGCTCAGCAGCAACTCGCCGGCCTCGGTCAGGACGATGCCGCGATAGACGCGGTCGAACAGGCGTGTGGCCAGTTGCTGCTCAAGGCGCTTGATCTGCTGGCTGATGGCCGGCTGGCTGCTACCCAATTCACTGGCGGCGGCGGTGAAACTGAGCTGGCGCGCCGCCGACTCGAACACCCGCAGCGCGTCGAGCGACAGTCCATCGATGGCTTTAAACATAAGCTCTGCTTATCCAAGGCATGTTTCACAGCCGGGTTTACCCTGCTGCCGTTCTACCGGAATCATGGCTCCCGCACTGTCGCATAAACCAACAGTATGGAATACCCGCCACCATGAAGCGCCCGAACATCCTCTTCATCATGGCCGACCAGATGGCCGCGCCAATCCTGCCGCTGCACGATGCCGCTTCGCCGGTGCAGATGCCCCACCTGATGAAGCTGGCCGAGCAGGCCGTGGTGTTCGATTCGGCCTACTGCAACAGCCCGCTGTGCGCGCCGTCGCGCTTCACCCTGGTCAGCGGCCGCTTGCCGTCGAAGATCGGCGCCTACGACAATGCCGCGGAATTTCCCGCCGACGTGCCGACCTATGCCCACTACCTGCGCCGCCTCGGCTATCGCACGGCGCTGTCGGGCAAGATGCACTTCTGTGGCCCGGATCAGCTACACGGCTACGAGGAACGCCTGACCAGCGACATCTACCCCGCCGATTATGGCTGGGCAGTGAACTGGGACGAGCCGGACGTACGTGCTAGCTGGTACCACAACATGTCCTCGGTGCTGCAGGCCGGCCCCTGCGTGCGCAGCAACCAGCTCGACTTCGACGAGGAGGTGGTATTCAAGGCCCGCCAGTACCTCTATGACCACGTGCGCCTGACGCCCGAGCAGCCATTCTGCCTGACCGTGTCGATGACCCACCCGCACGACCCCTACACCATTCCCCGCGAATACTGGGATCGCTACGAGGGCGTGGACATTCCTCTGCCGCGCCAGCACATCGAGCAAAGCGAGCAGGACCCGCACTCACAGCGTCTGCTCAAGGTCATCGACCTGTGGGACAAACCGCTGCCCGAGGACAAGATCCGCGACGCCCGCCGCGCCTACTTCGGCGCCTGCAGCTATATCGACGACAACATCGGCAAGCTGCTGAAGACGCTGGAAGAATGCGGCCTGGCCGAGGACACCCTGATCGTCTTCTCCGGCGACCACGGTGACATGCTTGGCGAGCGCGGCCTCTGGTACAAGATGCACTGGTTCGAGATGTCCGCCCGCGTGCCACTGCTGGTGCATGCGCCGCAGCGCTTCGCCGCGCATCGCGTCAGCCAGTCCGTCTCCACTCTCGATCTGCTGCCAACGCTGGTGGAACTGGCCGGCGGCCAGGTCGACCCGGGCCTGGAGCTGGAAGGTCGCTCGCTGCTGCCGCACCTAAACGGCGAAAGCGGCCACGACGAAGTGCTCGGTGAATACATGGCCGAGGGCACCACCAGCCCGCTGATGATGATCCGCCGCGGGCCATGGAAGTTCGTCTATTCCGAGCAGGATCCGCTGCTGCTGTTCAACCTCGAAAGCGACCCGCAGGAGCGCCGCAACCTGGCCGAATCCAGTGAGCACAAGGGCATCCTCGCCGGTTTCCTCGCCGAGGCCCGCGAGCGCTGGGATGTCCCGACCATCCACGCCGCCACCCTGGCCAGCCAGCGCCGCCGCCGCCTGGTGGCCGAAGCGCTGAGCCAGGGCAAGCTGACCAGTTGGGATCACCAGCCCTGGGTCGACGCCAGCCAGCAATACATGCGCAACCACATCGACCTCGACGATCTGGAGCGCCGCGCCCGTTTTCCTCAGGTATGAACCTTTACCCACTGCCGCCCCCAAAAGGACACCTCTAAAAACTACCTGCGTTGCCATCACTGCGTTAAAAACAGGCTCAAAATGCTCATTTACAGCTCGTAAACTCCGCTTTTTCGCCTGTTTTTGCCTTGCGCTGGCTGCCTCGCCTACGTTTTCAGAGGCGCCCAACACAGAAGAAAAAAGGAGAGACGCCATGAACCGATTCAATGCGCTGTTACTCGCCACCGCGCTCAGCAGCGCCGGCAATGTCTGGGCCGAGGATGCAGCCTGCAGCACGGTCAAACTGGGTGATCCGGGCTGGAGCGATATCGCCGTGACCAACGGCATCGCCAGCTTCCTGCTCGACGGCCTGGGCTACCAGACGCAGAGCCAGACCCTGGCGGTGCCGATCATCTTCGCCGGCCTGCAGAAGGGGCAGATAGACGTCTTCCTCGGTAACTGGATGCCGGCGCAGCAGAGCAACTACGACAAATTCGTCGCCAGCGGCGAGGTGGACAAGCTGGCGCAGAACCTCGAGGGTACCGAGTACACCCTGGCCGTGCCGACCTATGCCTATGAAGCCGGGGTGAAGACCTTCGCCGACCTCGACAAGCACGCCGACAAATTCGGCAAGAAGCTCTACGGCATCGCTTCCGGTTCGCCGGCTAACGAGTCGATCAAGCAGATGATCGCCGCCGACGAGTTCGGCCTCGGCGACTGGAAACTGGTGGAGTCCAGCGAGCAGGCGATGCTGGTGCAGGTCGGTCGCGCGGTGAAGCGCGATCAGTTCGTGGTATTCCTCGGCTGGACACCGCATCCGATGAACGTGCAGTACGACATGAAATACCTCAAGGGCGGCGAGAAGTATTTCGGCGACAGCGGCCAGGTCAACACCCTGGCGCGCAAGGGCTATGCCGCGCAGTGCCCGAACGTCGGCAAGCTGCTCACCAACCTGCGCTTCACCCAGGACATGGAGAACAGCATCATGGATCAGGTACTGAGCAAGCAGGCCAGCAACGACGCGGCGATCAAGGCCTGGCTCAAGGCCAACCCGCAGGTGCTCGATGGCTGGTTGCAGGGCGTCACCACCCGCGATGGCGGCGACGGCCTGGCGGCGGTGAAGGCGCGGCTGTAACGGCTCTCATCCGGTAGGAGCGAACGGGCGGCGTTCCCCTTCATTCGCGATAGGATGTGGCACAGTGTGCCGACTCTGATCGCGAATGAATTCGCTCCTACCGACCGTGGTCACGCTTGAGCCGGATCGTTCTGGCAGCGGCTGCCGGGCCACGTCGTTTACACTTCACCCTTTGGTTCATCTCAAACCCGTAGACGATGCCGCTACCCGACCTCCAGACCCTGTTGCCCTTCCTGCGCTGGCTGCCCGGTATTCGCCGCAGCACCCTCGGCAACGACCTGCTGGTGGGCCTGACCGGCGCCATCCTGGCGCTGCCGCAATCGCTGGCCTACGCCCTGATCGCCGGGCTGCCGGCCGAATACGGCCTGTACGCGGCCATCGTGCCGGTGATCATCGCCTGCCTGTGGGGCTCGTCCTGGCACCTGATCTGCGGGCCGACGGCGGCGATTTCCATCGTCCTGTTCACCAGCGTCAGCCCCATGGCCAAGGCCGGCAGCGAGGATTTCATCGCCCTGGTGCTGCTGCTGACCTTCCTGGCCGGGCTGTTCCAGTGGCTGCTTGGCCTGCTGCGCTTCGGCGCCCTGGTGAACTTCGTCTCGCAGTCGGTGGTGCTCGGCTTCACCCTGGGCGCAGCGCTGGTCATCGCCATCGGCCAGGTGCCCAATCTGCTCGGTGTCGAGGTGCCGAGCCAGGCCACGGCGCTGAGCAGCCTGCTGCAGATCGGCCAGCACCTGCCCGAGACGCACTGGCCGAGCCTGGCGCTGGCCCTGTTCACCTTTTTGCTGAGCCTGGGCGTGCGCCGTCTCTGGCCCAAGGCGCCGGCGTTGCTGATCGGCCTGGTGGTCGGCAGCCTGCTGGCCTGGTTGCTGCCGGCGCGCTACGCCGAACAGATCGCCCTGGTGGCGCCCTTCGCCGGCAACCTGCCGCCTGTAACCGCGCTGCGTTTCGACCTCGACGACGTGCTGCGCCTGCTGCCGGCGGCCGTGGCCTGCGGCATGCTCGGGTTGGTCACCAGCCTGTCCATCGCCCGCGCCCTGGCGGTGAAGTCGCACCAGTTCCTCGACGCCAACCAGGAAGTGCGCGCCCAGGGCCTGTCCAATATCGTCGGTCCCTGGTTCTCCGGCTCGCTGTCGGCCGGCTCCTTCACCCGTTCGGCGCTGAACCTGCAAGCCGGCGCACGCACGCCGCTGGCGGGAATATTCTCGGCACTGCTGGTGGCGCTGTTCGCCCTGTTCGGCGCTGCCCTGCTGGCGCATATCCCGCTGCCGGTGATGGCTGCGGGGATCCTGCTGATCTGCTGGGGGCTGGTGGATCTGCCAGCGATTCGCGCGCTGCGCCGGGTCAGCCAGGCCGAATTCGTGGTGATGCTGCTGACCTTCGCCGCCACCCTGGTGCTGGAGCTGCAGACGGCGATCTATGCCGGCGTGCTGGCGTCGCTGTTCTTCTACCTCAAGCGCACCTCGCAGCCACGCGTGCGCCTGTGGCGCAATGACGACGAAGATGTGCTGCGCATCGAGGGCTCGATCTTCTTCGGCGCCTGTCACTACATCCAGCAACTGCTGCAGAACAGCCACGCGCCGCGCGTGGTGATCGACGCCCGGCACATCAACTTCATCGACTATGCCGGTGTCGAGATGCTGCACCAGGAGGCCCGCCGCCTGCAGGTGCTGCAGCGCAGCCTGGTGCTGCGCCAGGCGCGGCCGCAGGTGGTGGAGGAAATTCGCAAGCTCGAAGGCGCCGAGCACTGCCCGCTGGTCTTCGAGGACTGAGAGCCTGTTCACGATCTCGCGAGCTAGAGCCAGGCAAGGCGAAATCAGGCGAAAAACGCTCGGAGTCGCGTTCGACTTTACGAGTTGTAAATGAGCATTTTTGACGGGGACGCCTCGTCTGGGCTCGCACGCGAGGCTGGTTTCAACGCAGCATGGCCGACGCGCAGCAGATCGTGAACAGGTTCTAAGCCTCTCGCTTCAAGCCTTGGCCATCTCTAGACTACGCAGCCTCGTTCACCGGAGGCCGCCATGGACATCTTCAGCATCGCCGTACTGATCTTTCTGGTCACCGACCCGTTCGGCAATATCGCCATCTACATCGCTGCGCTGAAGAACGTCGAGCCGCGCCGTCGCCTGTGGGTCGCCGCCCGCGAGTTGCTGTTCGCCCTGGCCTTGTTGCTGCTGTTTCTCACCTTTGGTGACAAATTCCTCACCGGGCTCGGCCTGTCGCGAGAGGCGACCGCCATCGCCGGCGGTATCATCCTCTTCGTCATCGCCATGCGCCTGATCTTCCCCAGCCCGCAGGGCCTGCTCGGCGACGTGCCCGACGGCGAGCCGATGCTGGTGCCGCTGGCCACGCCGGCCGTGGCCGGGCCCTCGGCCCTCGCGGTGCTGATGACCTTGCGCAACACCCACACCGGGCCGCTCTGGGAGCTGTACCTGGCGCTGATCCTGGCCTGGGCGGCGACGGCATTCATCCTGTTGCAGGCCTCGTTCCTGCAGCGTTTTCTCGGTAACCGCGGGTTGATGGCGGTGGAGCGGCTGATGGGCATGCTGCTGATCATGCTCAGCGTCGACATGCTGCTGGACAACCTGCAAAGCGTATTCAGTCACCTATGAAATCTTTCTGCCTTGCCCTCATCCTCGTCGTGCTTGCCGGTTGCACTGGCGGTCTGCGCATCGACGACAGCCACACCGCGGTCGGCCAGAACAGCCGCGTGCAATACGTCGTGCTGCACTACACCTCGGCCGACCTGGCACGCTCGCTGGAACTGCTGACCAGCACCGACGTCAGCAGCCACTACCTGATCGGCGACCGGCCAGCGACGCTCTATCGCCTGGTCGATGAAAACCGCCGCGCCTGGCACGCCGGCGTCAGCGAGTGGCAGGGGCGCACCTGGCTGAATGCCTCGACCATCGGCATCGAGCTGGTCAATCAGGGTTACTACGACACGCCCAAGGGCCGCTACTGGCAGCCCTTCGCGCCGCAGCAGATCGATGTGCTGGTGGCCCTGCTCAAGGACATCGTGCGTCGGCACCAACTGCCGCTGGGCTCGATCATCGGTCACAGCGATATCGCGCCGCAGCGCAAGGTCGACCCGGGGCCGTTGTTCCCCTGGAAGCGTCTGGCCGACGAGGGCCTTGTCCCCTGGCCGGACGAGGCCCAGGTGGCGCGCCAGCAGGCACTGTTCGCCGCCAGCCTGCCCAGCGTCGAGTGGTTCCAGGAGCAACTGGCCCGCCAGGGCTACACGGTGTCGCGCAGCGGCGAGCTGGACGAGGCCACGCGCAACGTCATCGCCGCCTTCCAGATGAAATACCGGCCGGCCAACTACGACGGCCAGCCGGACGCCGAAACCGCCGCGCGCCTGTTGGTGCTCAACCAGCAGGCGGCAGGCTAGGCGCCGCTCAGCTCGCTCAACCGACGGGCCAGCACCTGGAGGTCGTAAGGTTTGACGATGCTGTCGGTGGCGGCAGTAGTGTCGCGGGCACGCACTTCTGCGAGCAATTCGCGCTCGTCGTAACCGCTGGCGAACAGTACCGGTAAGGTCGGCCTTAGCCGCCGCGCGGCTTGCACCAGCTCGCGCCCGTCCATGCCCGGCAGGCCAATGTCGCTCATCAGCAGGTCGACCGGCTGCTCGCTGCGCAGCAGCTCCAGAGCGCTGGCGCCGTCGCGCAGGGCGTGAACCTGGTAGCCGAACTCCTCCAGCACTTGCGTGGTGAGTTGGCGCACCACGTCATCGTCCTCGACCAGCACGATGGTCTTGATGGTGGCGGAATCGGTATAGGTCATGAAGTTCTCGGTTTCGGCGCGCAGAATGCGCGAATGTTTGGCAAACTGCGGTGTCTGCTCGTGGTCAGTGTGCCACAGGCCTCTCCCCTAGAATAAGCAGCAGCGAGACAAGCATCGAATGGACGTCCCAGTGTCGAACCAGTCCGCCATGGACGACGCAGCCTTTCGTCGAATCCTCAATCGCAATGTCAGCCTGCCGCTCGGTCTGGGTCTGGCTGGTGCGTTGTTCTTCGCCTTCATGGTCGGTTACCTGCTCAATGCGATCCGTTGGGTCGATCACTCCGATGAGGTGCTCAACCGAGCCAGCGAGGTGTACAAGCTGACCCTGGACATGGAAACCGGCATGCGGGGTTTCCTGCTCAGTGGCGAGGACGACTATCTGGCGCCCTATGAACAGGCGCGCAGCAAGTTCAGGCCGCTGACTGATCAGCTCATCGCACTGGTCGCCGACAACCCGTCACAGGTGCAGCATCTGCAGCGCGTACAGGCCTTGCAGGAGCAGTGGGACAGCTTCGCCGAGGAGGTCATCGGCAGTCGCCGAAGTGGTGAAAGCTTCAGGGCCGAGATCGGTCGTGGCCGTGGCAAGAGTCTGGTGGACGGCATGCGCCGGGAGCTGGACAGCTTCATCAACAACGAGCGCGAGTTGCGCCAGGGGCGCAATGACGAGGTGCGTGGCACCACCACGTGGGGGGCCGGTATCTACCTGGCCGTCAGCATTCTGTTCAGCGCCCTGCTGGCCCTGTTCGGTCGCCGCGAGTTGCTCAACCTCTCGCACCTCTATTCCCAGGCCATGTCCAAACAGGCCGAGTACACTCAGGAACAGAGCCAGCGGGCCTGGATGGGGGATGGCCAGACCCGGTTGACGCAGCGCCTGCTCGGCCAGCCGCAGGTGCAGGAACTGGCGGATCGTTCGCTGGAATTCCTTGCCGAATACCTCGACTGCGTGGTGGCCGCGTTGTACCTGCGCGACCCTCAGAGCGGCGATCTGCGGCGTATCGCCGGCTACGGCTTCAGTGCCGATGCCCAGTCGAAGGAGCAGTTCTACAACGGTGAAGGCCTGGTCGGGCAGGCGGCGCGGGGGCGGCGTCTGGTCTGCCTGGATGACCTGCCGGCCGACTACATCAAGGTGACCTCCAGTCTCGGCGAGGGGCAGCCGGTCAGTGTCGCCCTGGTGCCGCTGCAATCGGAGGATCGTGTCAACGGCGTGGTCGAGCTGGCCTTCATGCGCACCCTGGAGCCGCGCGAGCGCGAATTCCTCGAAGCCATCGCCGGCAGCGTCGGCACCGCGCTGGAGGCCGCGCGTTATCGTCAGCGTCTGCAGGAAATGCTGATGGCGACCCAGCAGCTCAACGAAGAGCTACAGACCCAGCAGGAAGAGCTGCGTGCGGCCAACGAGGAGCTGGAACAACAGGCGCGGGTACTCAAGGAGTCCCAGGCCCATCTGGAAACCCAGCAGGCCGAGCTGGAACAGAGCAACGAGAAACTCTCCGAGCAAGCGCAGATTCTCGCCGACCAGCGTGATGAGCTGGATCAGCGCAATACCACCCTGGGTCGCATTCAGGCGCAACTGGAAGAGCGCGCCGAGGAACTGCAGCGCGCCAGTCGCTACAAGTCGGAATTTCTCGCCAACATGAGCCATGAGCTGCGCACGCCGCTCAACAGCTCGCTGATCCTGGCCAAGCTGTTGGCGGAAAACGCCAAGGGCAACCTCGACGACGAGCAGGTCAAGTTCGCCGAATCCATCTACTCGGCCGGCAACGATCTGCTCAATCTGATCAACGACATTCTCGACATCGCCAAGGTCGAGGCCGGCAAGCTGGAGGTGCGCCCCGAGCGCACGCCCTTGGCGAGCATGCTCGAAGCCCTGCGCGACGTATTCGTACCCCTGGCTGGCGAGCGCGGTCTGAGCTTCGTGATCGAGGAGCAGGATGACTTGCCTGCCGTGCTGTTCACCGACCGCCAGCGCGCCGAGCAGATCCTGCGCAACCTGCTGTCCAACGCCTTCAAGTTCACCGAGCATGGTGGCGTGACCCTCAGCGTGTCGCGTCACGATGCGCAGACCCTGGCCTTCGCCGTGCGTGACAGCGGCATTGGCATCGCCCCGGATCAGCAGGAAGTGATCTTCGAGGCCTTCCGCCAGGCCGACGGCACCACCAACCGACGCTATGGCGGTACCGGCCTGGGCCTGTCCATCTCGCGTGACCTGGCCGGCATGCTCGGCGGCAGCATCGTGGTCAGCAGCGTGCTGGGTGAGGGCAGCACCTTCACGCTGTTGCTGCCCGAGCAGATGGCGGCCGAGGGTGCTGAGAATCAGGTCGTCGTGCCGGCTGCGTTGCCAGCACCAGCGCCAGTTGCGACCGTGACGCCGCCGGTGCCGGCGCCCGCCCAGGTGCCGCGTGCACCCCTCGCCTTCGAGGATGACCGCGCGCACCTGGCCGAGCATGGCGGGCGGCGCGTGCTGGTGGTCGAGGATGAAGTGCGCTTCGCCCGGATTCTCTTCGACCTGGCCCACGAGCTGGGGTACGCCTGCATGGTGGCTACCTGCGCCGACGAGGGTCTGGAACTGGCGCGCCGGTACCGCCCGGACGCCATCCTGCTCGACATGCACCTGCCCGACGGCTCCGGCCTCGGCGTGCTGCAGCGTTTGAAGGACGACGCGCAGACCCGCCACATCCCAGTGCATGTCGTCTCGGTGGACGACCACAGCGAGGCCGCGTTGCACCTGGGAGCAGTGGGCTATGCGCTCAAGCCCACCAGCCGCGACCAGCTCAAGGCCGTGTTCGGCAAGCTGGAGGCCAAGCTCAACCAGCAGGTCAAGCGCGTGCTGCTGGTGGAGGACGACCCGCTGCAACGTGACAGCATCGCCCGCCTGATCGGCGACGAGGATATCGAGATCATCGCCGTGGCCCTGGCTGGCGAGGCGCTGGAGAAGCTGCGCGACACGGTATTCGACTGCATGATCATCGACCTCAAGCTGCCCGACATGCTCGGCAACGAGCTGCTGCGGCGCATGGCCGAGGAAGACATCTGCTCCTTCCCGCCGGTGATCGTCTACACCGGGCGCAACCTGACCCGCGACGAAGAGGCCGAGCTGCTCAAGTACTCGCGCTCGATCATCATCAAGGGCGCGCGTTCGCCGGAGCGCCTACTGGACGAGGTCACCCTGTTCCTGCACAAGGTCGAGGCCGAGCTGTCCAGCGAGCACCAGCGCATGCTCAAGACCGCGCGCAGCCGCGACAAGCTGTTCGAGGGCCGGCGCCTGCTGCTGGTGGACGACGACGTGCGCAACATCTTCGCCCTGTCCAGCGCCCTGGAACAGAAGGGCGCCACGGTGGAGTTCGCCCGCAACGGCGTCGAGGCACTGGCCAAGCTGCGCCAGTACGACGACATCGATCTGGTGCTGATGGACGTGATGATGCCGGAGATGGACGGTTACGAAGCCACCCGGCAGATTCGCCTGCAGCCGCAGTGGAAGCACTTGCCGATCATCGCGGTCACCGCCAAGGCGATGAAGGATGACCAGGAGCGCTGCCGCGAGGCCGGGGCCAACGACTATCTGGCCAAACCCATCGACCTGGATCGGCTGTTCTCCCTGATCCGCGTATGGATGCCCAAACTGGAGCGGCTGTGATGCCCGACGAGATCGAGCTGCGCCTGCTGATCGAGGCCATCTATCTGCGCTACAGCTATGACTTTCGCGACTACTCCAAGGCTTCGCTCAAGCGCCGCGTGCGCCAGGCTCAAGCGCAACTGGACTGCCCGACCATCTCGGCCTTGCAGGAGCGCATCCTGCACGAGCCGCAGGCCTTCATGCAGCTCTTGCAGTACCTCACCATCCCGGTCAGCGAAATGTTCCGCGACCCCAGTTACTTCCTCACCCTGCGCGAACAGGTGGTGCCGCTGCTGCACACCTACCCGTCGCTGAAGATCTGGGTGGCCGGTTGCAGCACGGGTGAGGAGGTCTACTCCCTGGCCATCCTGCTGCACGAGGAAGGCCTGCTGGAACGCAGCATGATCTACGCCACCGACATCAATCCCTACTCGCTGGAGAAGGCCGAGCAAGGCATCTTCGCTCTCGACCACCTGCGTACCTACACCCAGAACTACCAGCTCTCCGGTGGCAAACGGGCGTTCTCCGACTACTACTCGGCGGCCTATGACCGCGTGCTGTTCGACAAGTCGCTACGGGCCAACGTGACCTTCGCCGACCACAGCCTGGCCACCGACAGCGTGTTCGCCGAAACCCATCTGGTGTCGTGCCGCAACGTGCTGATCTACTTCAACCGCGACCTGCAGGATCGCGCCCTGGGCCTGTTCCACGACTCCCTCTGTCATCGCGGCTTTCTCGGCCTGGGCAGCAAGGAGAGCCTGGACTTCTCCGCCTATGCCCAGCAGTTCGAGGCGCTGTCGCGCCCCGAGCGGATCTTCCGCAAACGATGAGCGGGCAACCGATCAACCTGCGAGGGCAGGTTCGCGCGCCGCTACAAGCGCTGGTGATCGGCGCCTCTGCCGGCGGCGTGGAAGCGCTGTTGCAGCTCCTGCGGGGCCTGCCGCCGAGCTATCGGCTGCCGGTGGTGTGCCTGCTGCACGTACCGGATCGCAACGACAGCCTGCTGGCCGAACTGTTCGCCCGTAGCTTGCAACTGCCGGCCAAGGAGGCCGAGGACAAGGAGTACCTGCGCGGCGGCGTGGTTTACGTGGCGCCGGCCGGTTATCACCTGTCCATCGAGAGCGATCACAGCTTTTCCCTCAGCCGCGAAGAGCCCCGGCATTTCTCCCGGCCATCGATCGACATTCTCTTCGAGTCCGCCGCCGACGCCTATGGCGAGCACCTGGCCGGCGCCTTGCTCACAGGTGCCAACGAGGACGGCGCCGCCGGTCTGTTGGCCATTCAGCAGGCCGGTGGCCTGACCCTGGTACAGGAGCCCGCCGACGCTCAGGTACCGACCATGCCGGAAGCCGCGCTGGCGCTGCTGCAACCGGACTTTCTCCTGCCCCTAGCCGCCATGCGCGTACTGCTGACCGAACTGGATACCCCGCCATGCTGAGAAAGATCGAAGCCAAGGTGTTGATCGTCGACGACCTGCCAGAGAACCTGCTGGCGCTGCGCTCGCTGATCCACAGCGACCAATGCAGCGTGTACCAGGCCAGCAGCGCCGACGAGGCACTGGCACTGTTGCTCGAGCACGAGTTCGCCCTGGCCATCCTCGACGTGAAGATGCCGGGCATGAATGGTTTCGAGCTGGCCGAGCTGATGCGCGGCACGGAGAAGACCAAGCGCATCCCGATCATCTTCGTCAGTGCCGCTGGCCGCGACATGGATTACGCCTTCCGTGGCTACGAGAGTGGCGCGGTGGACTTCCTGCACAAGCCGCTGTCGGCCTTCGAGGTACGCAGCAAGGTGACCATGTTCGTCGAGCTGTATCGCCACCGTAAGGCCCTGAGCCTGCAACTGGAGGTGGTCGAGGCGGCACGGCGCGAGCAGGAGGCACTGCTCGCCGAGCTGCGCGAGACCCAGGCCGAGCTGCAGAAGGCGGTGCAGATGCGTGACGCCTTCATGTCCATCGCCTCGCACGAGCTGCGCACCCCGCTCAACGGCCTGATCCTCGACGTGCAACTGCGCAAGATGCGTCTGGAACAGGGGCGCGAGGACGCCTTCAGCCCAGACAAGCTCAAGGAAATGATCGCCCGTGACGAGCGCCAGCTACGCAGCCTGACCCGTCTGATCGACGACATGCTGGATGTGTCGCGCATCCGCACCGGCAAGCTTTCCGTGCGCCCGCAGCCGGGTGATCTCGGTGTGCTGGCCGGCAGCGTGGTAGAGAGCCTGGCCGCGCAGTTCGCCAGCCAGGGCAGCCAGGTCGAACTGCAGGTGGACGGCCCGGCACCGGTGCTGATGGACGAATTCCGCATCGAGCAGGTGCTGGCCAACCTGCTCACCAACGCCCTGCGCTACGGCGCTGGCAAGCCGGTGTCGGTGCGGGTGAGGGGGGAGCAGGAGGTCGTCCGGGCCGAGGTGCGGGATCAGGGCCTGGGCATTTCCGAGGCCGATCAGCGCCGGGTGTTCGAGCAATTCGAGCGTGTATCGGAGAGCAACGTGCCTCAGGGGCTGGGGCTGGGCCTGTTCATCAGCGAACAGATCGTCCAGGCCCATGGCGGGCGCATCGAACTGAGCAGCCGCCTGGGCGAGGGCTCCTGTTTCAGCGTCGTGCTACCCCGTCATGATTGATCGTGCAAAATGCACGTGATCTGATTCATGCATCTTGCAAAGTGCATGGATCAGATGCCCTGGGTCATGATGTAATTCTTTGATTTGTAAGGATTTTATCTGCATTTTTGGATTGGCATGAGCGCTGCAACTGACAGTCGTGTAAGCCCCGACTGATCTGCTGATGGAGAAGCGTCATGTACCTCGTCCGACTGAGCCTGTTCTGCGCCGCTGCATGCCTGATCAACGGGGCTTACGCCAAAGATTTCTCGGATGCCTTGGGTGCCAGTGCCAAGACGGCCGAATTTACCGTGGCTACCCCGCAGGTACGCGACTATCGCGTCGGCGCGATGCAGGGCGATACCGCTGAGTTGAAGCGACAGGCAGCGCAAGGTATCGGCGACGACGCCCGCTGGCTGCGCATTTCCGATCAGCGTGGCAGCGCCGTCGTCAAGCGCGAGCCCCGTCCGGTTTCCAGCGGCCCGCGCTGGGTGTTCTGAGCGACAAGGAGCCCCTCATGTCCAGAAGTGCTGTCGTCCTGCTGATCATGACCCTCGCGAGCCTCGCTGCCCTGTGGCTGAGCCCCGAGCTGGAGGCCAACCTGGCCTTGCTGCTCAAATGCGCCAGCGGCGCCTTCGGCCTGGGCTTTTTCGTCGCCCTGATGGCCGGCCGACGCATCAAGTTCGACCCGGTTCTGCGCTGAACTGATTCAGACGAAAAACGCCGCGAAGATTCGCGGCGTTTTGCTGTGTGTGACAAATGTCAGATCGGCAGGCTGAAGCTGAAGGTGGCGCCTTCGCCGGGGCGTGAGCGCACCTCGAGGCGGCCCTTGTGCAACTGCACGATCTCCCGCGACAGCGCCAGCCCCAGGCCGGCGCCGCCCTTGCGCCGACCAACCTGTACGAAGGGCTCGAAGACCCGCCCCTGCTGCTCGAAGGGAATGCCTTCCCCTTCGTCCTTGACGCTGACGACCACCTGCTCACCGCTGCGTTGCGCCAGCAACTGCACCTTGTCGCCCGAGTTGCTGTGGCGCAGTGCATTGCTCAGCAGGTTGTCGAGCACGCGTTGAATCTGCCCGGCATCCAGGCAGAGGTGCGGTAGCCCATCCTGCAGGGAACAGCTCAGATCCACGCCACGTTCGCTGGCCTTTTCGCTGAAGCGTTCGCAGCTCTGCTCGATCATCGCGGCCAGGTCGCAGGGGTGGCGCTGCAAGGTCTGCAGACCATTCTGATAGCGCGAGAAGTTGAGCAGATCGTCGATCAGTTGCACCAGGCGATGCATTTCCTCGTCGACGGTGCGCATCAGCTCCTGTTCACGCCCGCCCGCTGGCAGCGGCAGGCGTTCGCGTAACAGGCTGAAGGCCATGTGCATGCCGGTGATCGGCGTGCGCAGCTCATGTGAGGCGCGCAGTACGAACTCGTTGCGCACCCGCTCGAAGGCGCGTTGCTTGGTGACGTCGCGCAGCACCATCACCGCCCCCACGCTGCCGCCCTCAGGTAGTTGTACCGGCGTCAGCGACCAGGCCAGCAGGCGCGCCTCGCCGTTGCGGTCGATCTGCAGATCGGCGGGCGCTTCGCGTAGCAGCTCGCCAGCCAGTACCTGCTGTAGCGCTTCGTCCACTGCATGGCCGGGCAACAAGGGGCCGATGGGTTGGTGCTGAATGTCGGCGTGCCACGACAACTGACGCAGCGCCACCGGATTGGCGTGCTCGATGCGGCCCTTGGCATCGAGGATGATCAGACCGTCATCGATGCTGTCGAGCACGGCCTTGAGGCGGCCTTCGCTGTTACGTAGCTGGTACAGGTTGCTGGAATGGTATTGGCGCAGGGCCTCGGTCATCAGGCCGAAGCGTCGGCTCAGCAGGGCCAGCTCGAACACAGGCGACACCGGCAGCACCACGTCGTACTGACCCTTGCCGACCCTGTCGGCGGCGCGTACCAGCAGGTCGATCGGTGCACCGAAACGGCGAGCGATGCCGTTGGCGGTGAGCACGCCGATCACCAACACCGACAGCCCCATGAAGGTGAGCAGCGCGGCGAGCAGTTGCGAACTCTCGCGGCCCTGTCGTTCGGCTTCGCTGACCTGCAGGACGACCTTGTTCTGCTCCTGCAGAAGGTGGTTGCGCAGGTGCTGGAAGGCCTCGATGAAGGGCTGGTAACCGGCGAGGTTGTGCGGTGTCTGCCCGGCGGGGGTACCGGCCTCGGCGGCCTGTTCCATCAGCGCATAGAGCCTGGCGCTTTCTTCCAGCCCGTGCACGTAATCCTCTTGCAGGTTCTTGCCGGCAAGCCCTTCGGCGAGAGTCTCGCGAAAGGTTCGGCGGATGTTTGCCAGCGCCTGCGGATCGGGTTTCTGATCGATCAGAATGACCAGCTCGTCGCCCAGGTACTGGCGCAGTTTCTGGCCGATCTGCGCAGCCTTGAAGCTGTACTGGATCAGGGTGCTCTGGCTGCTGGCGACCTGGGTCACGCTGTACAGCCCCAGCAGCAGCCCGAGCAAGGCCACGGTGATCAGCGCGGAGATGCTCAGGAACAGACGGGTGCGAAGCTTCATCGACAGCTTCATGGGGTTTTCGCGCTCACAGGTTGTATTGCTTGCGTTTGCGATAGAGGGTCGAGGCATCGATACCCAGGGTCTTGGCCGCCATGTCGAGGGTATTGCTGCTGGCCAGTACCGCGGCGATATGCGCCTTCTCCAGCTCCTCGAGGCTCATCGGTGCGCCTATTCGCACGGCACCTGCTGGGGCTTCCGGGCTACCACCCAGGCCCAGGTGGGCGACCTCCACCGACTCCTGTTGGCAGATGATGCTGGCGCGCTCGATGACGTTGCGCAGTTCGCGGATGTTGCCCGGCCAGTGATAGGCCTGCAGCGCCGCTACCGCCTCGGGGCTGAAGGCACAGGCCGGACGGCCGTAATCGCTGACGAAGCGGGCGAGAAAGCGCTCGGCCAAGGACAACACGTCCTCGTGGCGTTCACGCAGTGGCGGCAGCTTGAGGGTGATGACGTTGAGGCGGTAGAGCAGATCCTCGCGGAAGCGCCCCGCACGTACCATCTCGTCGAGATCCAGATTGGTGGCGGCGACGATGCGCACGTCGGCGCGGCGGGTCACCGGGTCGCCGACGCGCTCGTACTCCTTGTCCTGGATGAAGCGCAGCAGCTTGGGTTGCAGCGCCAGGGGAAAGTCACCGATCTCGTCGAGGAACAGGGTGCCGCCATCGGCCTGGCTGACCCGGCCCTGGGTGCTCTCGCTGGCGCCGGTGAAGGAGCCCTTGGCATGGCCGAACAACTCGCTTTCCATCAGCTCGGCGGTCAGCGACGGGCAGTTGATGGTCACGCAGGTGCGTTTGGCGCGGCGGCTCCAGCCGTGGATGGCGCGGGCCAGTTCGCCCTTGCCGGTGCCGGATTCGCCGAGGATGAGAATGTTGGCATCGGTGCTGGCGACCTGCCGGGCGGTTTCCAGAATCGCCATCATCGCCGGGCTGTGCGAATCGAGGCCGTCCTTGGGCTGGCGTACCTCGCCTTCCAGCGCTTCCAGGCGTGCCGCCAGGGCGCGGACTTCCAGTTGCTTGGCGGCGGCCAGGCGCAGTTGATCGGGCGAACAGGGTTTGACCAGATAATCGGCGGCACCGGCCTGGATGGCATCGACGGCGGTGTCCACGGCCGAATGCGCGGTGACGATCACCACGCGCATCCAGGGCGCCTGCACGCGCATCTGCGCCAATAGCTCCAGGCCGTTGTCCTCGCCCAGGCGCAGGTCGAGGAAGCACAGGTCGAACACCTGGCGTTGCAGCAGGGCCTCGGCTTGCGCGGTGCTGCTGGCCCCCGCCACTTCATAACCTTCATCCTCCAGGCAGTAGCGGAAGGTGCGCAGGATCGCGGCTTCGTCATCCACCAACAGGATGCGTCCGCCGATCTGTCCTGAATCTGCCATGTCATGCTCCATATGCGGGTATGTTGCAGCTTAGTTAGGGAAAAACCGTGCAAGTTGCAAGGCAGGTGCAAATCAATCCTGCAGGCTGCATGCCGGCCTTTTGCTATTATTTTTCATATCTATTTGATTTATAAGGTATTTATTTAAAATTTCGGGCTGGCATAGCAGTTGCGAGGAAGAAAATATCTTTTTCGTACAGGAGTCAGTCATGCCACGCTTCAAACCTCTGCTGCCAACCGTCACCCTGGCCCTGGTGCTCGGCACCCTGCCATGGGTCGGTCATGCCGCCGAGAACGGGCTGGAGCAGCAACTGGTTGGCGCACGCCAGGAAGGCTCGATCTGGACGGCATTCGCCCTCAATCGCCATCTCAATCCGTTCAAGCTCGACATCGAAGTCGACGACGGCCGGGTCACGCTCAGTGGGCGGGTGGAGAGCGAGGTACAGAAGGAGTTGGCCGAGCAGGTGGCGATGAGCGTCGAAGGTATCAAGTCGGTGGACAACCGCATCGAGGTTGACCCCCAGGTCGCCGAGGATAACCCACCCGGTATGGTGCAACGCCTGGAAGACGCCACCCTGGCGGCCACGGTGAAGTCCAAGTTGTTGTGGAACAGCAACACGCGCGGCCTGGACATCCAGGTGCGCAGCGAGAATGGCGCCATCACTCTCAGTGGCCAAGCCCATACCGCAGTGGCCAAGGAGCTGGCCGGTGAGCTGGCGGCCAATACCGACGGCGTGCGCGAGGTCTTCAACCACCTCAGCATCAGCACCGCCGACAGCACCAGCAGCGAAGTGCAGACGGCGGTGCAGGAGGCCCGCGAAGACATCAGCGACGCCTGGATCACCAGCAAGGTTAAGGCCAGCTTCCTCTATAGCCGCAACCTCGACGGCCTGAACATCGAGGTGGGCACCCAGGACGGTCTGGTCACCCTGCGCGGCAAGGTGCTGAGCAACGCCGAGAAGCGTATGGCAATGGACATCGCCCGCAACATTCGTGGCGTCCGCGGTGTGGATGCCGATGCCCTGCTGGTGAGTGGCTGAGCCCGGTGGGCCGTCTTCGCGGCCCTACATTCACATGAGTCCCATCGCCAAGGAGAACCTCCATGAGCAGCAAGACCGCACAACTGAACGAACTGATCGAGATCACCCGTGACGGCAAGCGCTTCTACGAGCATGCCCACGACGAGGTGAAGGATATTCGCCTGCAGGCCCTGTTCCGTGACATGGTGCGCGCCAAGACCCAGGTGATCGATGCGCTGGCGGTCAAGGTGGCCGCCAACCAGAGCGAGCCGGCCAGCGGCGGCACCCTGATGGGCAAGCTGCGCCAGGTCTACGCCGATACCCGCGCGACCCTGGCCAAGGATGAAGACGCCGCCTACGTCGCCCAACTGGAAGAAGCCGAGGATCGCATCCTGCATGCCTTCGAGGACGCCCTGGAAAGCGCCGAGGAGGATGTGCGCGTGCTGCTGGCCGTGGAAATGCCCAAGGTACGGGCCTGCCATGACCGGATGCGGGCGCTGAAGGACGAGATGTCCTGACTTCTTTCTGAGCCAGCCCTGCCTTCGAGCCCCCTGCGCAATGCGTTGGGGGCTTGCTTCGTTTAGGGGGATGCTTGATTGGCGAAACCAAAAACACATCAGCAAAAACGCGGCAATTCTGAACGGCCCCCGAAAATCCGCACAAGGCTGTCCGCTATCAATACTGCCCCCACGACGCCACGAACGAACCTTTCCCTGCATCAGCGCACGAAACCGACGTCGTTCATCTAACTGTCACATTCCTTTCATAGAGTGTTCACGCGGCCTGCTGATACTTGGGCCCGTTCCATCCAACACTAATCCTGCTAGGAGCAAGGCATGAAACTGAAGCGTTTGATGGCGGCCCTGACGTTCGCCGCTACCGGCGTAGGCGCCGTAACCGCAATGGCTGCCATCGACCCGGCTCTGCCGACCTATGAAAAGACTTCCGGTGTATCGGGCAACCTGTCCAGCGTCGGTTCCGATACCCTGGCCAACCTGATGACCCTGTGGGCAGAGGATTACAAGAAGCTCTACCCCAACGTGAACATCCAGATTCAGGCCGCTGGCTCCTCCACCGCGCCACCCGCTCTGACCGAAGGTACCTCCAACCTCGGCCCGATGAGCCGCATGATGAAGGACAACGAGCTGCAGGCCTTCGAGGAAAAATACGGCTACAAGCCGACCGCCATCCCGGTCGCCATCGACGCCCTGGCCGTGTTCGTGCACAAGGACAACCCGATCAAGCAACTGACCATGCAGCAGGTCGATGCCATCTTCTCCAGCACCCGTCTGTGCGGTGAAGCCAAGGAAATCAAGACCTGGGGTGACGCTGGCCTGACTGGCGAGTGGACGAGCAAGCCGATCCAGCTATTCGGTCGTAACTCGGTATCCGGCACCTACGGCTACTTCAAGGAAGAAGCCCTGTGCAAAGGTGACTTCAAGTCCAACGTCAACGAGCAGCCGGGTTCGGCTTCCGTCGTACAGTCGATCTCCAGCACCGTCAACGCCATCGGCTACTCGGGCATCGGTTACCGTACTGCCAGCGTCCGCGCCGTACCCCTGGTGAACAAGAAGGGTGAGGTCGAGGAAGCCAGCGAAGCCAACGCCCTGGCTGGCAAGTACCCGCTGTCGCGCTTCCTGTACGTCTACGTCAACAAGGCGCCGAACAAGCCGCTCGATCCGCTGGAAGCGGAGTTCGTGAAGCTGGTGCTGTCCAAGCAGGGTCAGGAAGTCGTGGTCAAGGATGGCTACATCCCGCTGCCGGCCAAAGTGGCTGAGAAGACCAAGAAGGAACTGGGCCTCTAATAGCCCCGTTGGAGCGCAGGTCTCTGCACCATGCGCTCCGCACGACACGCCCGCGAATCTTGCGATTCGTGGGCGTCGTCACGTCACCATGCTGTAATTTTTCTGTCATACAAGCCCGATAGATTGAAGCACCTCACATTATGCGGGCTGTGTCCGCCGTGCCCGAGACCTCCTCATGAATGACCTGGCCAATAACCGCATGAGCGCTTCCGATACTCATCGAATCGATTTCGATACCCCAGTCCTGCTGCGCAAGCGCCGTATTCGTGCGCTGAAAGATCGCGCCGCGCGCTGGTACGTTTCCATCGGTGGTCTGGCCGTGTTGGCCTGTATCACCCTGATCTTCTTCTATCTGGCCTATGTGGTCGCGCCGATGTTCGCCGGCGCCGAGCTGGAGGCGCGCAAGGCGCAGCAGCCGGCCTGGCTGGCCGAGCAGGGCGAGCCGCTGATGCTTGGCCTCGAGGAGCAGAACAAGGTGGCCATGCGCCTGTCGCGCAGCGGTCTGGTGCAGTTCTTTACCCTCAAGGATTCCGCGCCACTCAAGACAGAGCAGATCGCGCTGCCCGAGGGTGTCAGCATCGTTTCCCATGCCGAGGACCAGCCCGGTAGCCATCGTGCTGTGCTGGGCCTGTCCAACGGTCAGGCCCTGGTGTTCCAGACGGCCTACAAGGTGACCTACCCGAACAACGTCAAGACCATCAGCCCGCAGATCGTCTATCCCTTCGGTGACACGCCGATCACCCTGGATCCGCAGGGCCGTGCACTCGAGCACGTGGCGATGAGCGAGAACGACCGCAGCCTGATGCTCAGCGGCTCCAGCGGCGCCGAGCTGCATGTGCTGAATATCAGCCGCGAAGAGAACATGATGACCGGCGAGGTCAGCCTCGACGAAACCCGTATCGAGCTGCCGCAGATCGCCGAGCCGGTCAAGGCCATGGTCATCGATCCGCGCCAGCACTGGCTGTTCGTGATCCATGGAAAGGCCACTGCCGATGTCTTCGATCTGCGCAGCAAGGCCCTCAATGGCCGCTATACCCTGCTGCAGGACGACGCCGAGGTCACCACAGTGCAGTCTCTGCTTGGTGGCATCTCGCTGATGATCGGCGACAGCCAGGGTGGCATCGCCCAGTGGTTCATGGTGCGTGACCACGATGGCAAGTCCGAGCTGACCCGCATCCGTGACTTCAAGCTGGGCCAATCGGCGATCACTCAGATCATCCCCGAGGAGCGCCGCAAGGGCTTCCTGGCACTGGACGCCACCGGCGACCTGGGCATCTTCCACAGCACCGCACACCGCACCCTGCTCGTCGAGAAAATCGCCGACGGTAGCGCCATTGGCGCCCTGTCGCCGCGTGCCAACCGCCTGCTGGTGGAGTCCGATGGCAAGTTGCAGCGCTTCTACATCGACAACCCGCACCCGGAAATTTCCTGGAGCGCGCTGTGGGGCAAGGTCTGGTACGAGAGCTATGACGAACCCAAGCAAGTCTGGCAGTCCACTTCTGCCAACACCGACTTCGAGCCCAAGCTGAGCCTGGCGCCGCTGACCTTCGGGACCCTCAAGGCCGCCTTCTACGCCATGCTGCTGGCCGCCCCGCTGGCTATCTGTGCGGCCATCTACACCGCCTACTTCATGGCTCCGGCGATGCGCCGCAAGGTCAAGCCGGTGATCGAACTGATGGAAGCGCTGCCGACGGTGATCCTCGGTTTCTTCGCCGGTCTGTTCCTGGCGCCCTATGTCGAGGGGCATCTGCCCGGCATCTTCAGCCTGTTGCTGCTGACGCCGATCGGCGTGCTGCTGGCCGCCTACGCCTGGAGTCGCCTGCCGGAGCGCGTGCGTCTGCTGATCCCGGATGGCTGGGAAGCGGCGCTGCTGATCCCGGTGATCCTGCTGGTCGGCACCGTTTCGCTGAGCATGAGCGGCCATCTGGAGAACTGGTTCTTCGGTGGCGACATGCGCATGTGGATCAGCAACGATCTGGGCATCACCTTCGACCAGCGCAACGCCCTGGTGGTCGGTCTGGCCATGGGCTTCGCGGTGATCCCGAACATCTACTCGATCGCCGAAGACGCCGTGTTCAGCGTGCCCAAGAGCCTGACCCAGGGCTCCCTGGCCCTCGGTGCCACGCCCTGGCAGACCATGACCCGCGTGGTGATCCTCACCGCCAGTCCGGGCATCTTCTCGGCACTGATGATCGGCCTGGGCCGTGCCGTCGGTGAAACCATGATCGTACTGATGGCCACCGGCAACACGCCGATCATGGACATGAACATCTTCCAGGGCCTGCGCACCCTCGCCGCCAACGTTGCGGTGGAGATGCCGGAATCCGAAGTGGGCAGCACCCACTATCGCGTGCTGTTCCTCTCGGCGCTGGTGCTGTTGTCCTTCACCTTCGTGATGAACACCTTGGCAGAGTTGATACGTAACCGCCTGCGCAAGAAATACGCGTCGCTCTGAGAACTGGGGAAGACAGATGTCCTTGAAAAGAAAAGAGCAAAACTTCGGCACCTGGTTCAAGGGTGGCTCACCCTGGGTGTGGATGACGGCAAGCGGCGTGTCCATCGCCGTGATCGTGACCCTCGGCCTGCTTGCCGTGATCGCCATGCGCGGCCTGGCCCACTTCTGGCCGGCCGACGTGATCCAGGCCACCTACCAGATTCCTGGCGAGGCGCCGCGCGTGGTAGCCGGTGAACTGGTGCAGGAAGAGCAGGTGCCGCGTGCACGCCTGGCCGCTGCCGGCCTGCCGGTGGATGTCGAGGGTGGCGAGTTCCTCACCCGTGAGCTGTTCAAGGTGGGTAACCGCGACGTGTTCGGTGCCGACTTCAGCTGGACCGTGGCCGAGTGGATGAGTGGCCAGCACACCCCGGACGCGTTGATGGTGATGGAGCGCCGCGAGTGGGGCAACTTCTACGGCTACCTGGTGAACGTCAAGCAGAGCGGTCAGGTGGTCGCCGAGGGTGACGCTGCCTGGCACGACCTGCAGCAGCGCATTGACCGCGTCGACGAATTGCAGGCCGAGCTGGGCCGCTTGCAGAAGCGCGACATCGGCAGCATCAACCACGGCCTCGAGCAACTGCGCCTGCAAAGTCGCAGGCTGGAGCTGGATGGCAAGCTGGATGCCGCTGCCCAGGCCGATCTCGCTGCCCAGCGCGCCGAGCTCGATGCCCGCTACAAGACGCTCGAAGCCAAGCTGATCGACCTCAACCAGCAATTGGCGCGTGACAGCGTGACGGTGAAGACCGCCGATGGTCGTGAGCAGGAAATCGCCCTGAGCAAGGTGGTACGGGCCTACCAGCCCAACGCCATGAGCACCGGCAGCAAGCTCGCCTTCTATTTCGCCAAGATGTGGGAATTCGTCAGCGACGAACCGCGTGAGGCCAACACCGAAGGTGGTATCTTCCCGGCCATCTTCGGCACCGTGATGATGACCCTGATCATGGCCGTGATCGTCACCCCGTTCGGCGTGCTGGCTGCCATCTACCTGCGCGAGTACGCCAAGCAGGGCACCCTGACCCGCATCATCCGTATCGCGGTGAACAACCTGGCGGGCGTGCCGGCGATCGTCTATGGCGTGTTCGGCCTGGGCTTCTTCGTCTACGTGCTGGGTGGCTCGATCGACCGCCTGTTCTTCCCCGAGGCCGCACCGGCGCCGACCTTCGGCACCCCCGGCCTGCTCTGGGCCTCGCTGACCCTGGCGATTCTCGCCGTGCCGGTGGTGATCGTCGCCACCGAGGAAGGCCTGGCGCGCATTCCGCGTGCCCTGCGTGAAGGTTCGCTGGCGCTCGGTGCGACCAAGGCCGAGACGCTGTGGAAGGTGGTGCTGCCGATGGCCAGCCCGGCGATGATGACCGGCATGATCCTCGCCGTAGCCCGCGCCGCAGGCGAAGTGGCACCGCTGATGCTGGTGGGGGTGGTCAAGCTGGCGCCGAGCCTGCCGGTGGATGGCAACTACCCTTATCTGCACCTGGATCAGAAGATCATGCACCTGGGCTTCCACATCTACGACGTCGGCTTCCAGAGCCCCAACGTCGAGGCTGCCCGCCCGCTGGTCTACGCCACCGCTTTGTTGCTGGTACTGGTGATCGTACTGCTCAACATGAGTGCGATCTTCATTCGGAACCACCTGCGCGAGAAGTACAAGGCGCTGGATCATTAACCGCAGCTGCAAGCCTCACGCCGCAAGCTTCATGTGGAAGCGAGCGGCTGCTGACTTGCCGCTTGTAGCTTGCAGCTTGTAGCTGTGAACGGAGTGAACTCATGCAACACGAAGTACACACCCACGGTATCGACATGGCCGCCCTCGGCCGCGAGAAGCAGAGCCTGAGCCTGGCCGACGAGACCGTCGCCCTGGAAGTGCCGGGCCTCAACCTGTTCTACGGCGACAAACAGGCGCTGTTCGATGTGTCGATGAACATCCCCAAGCAGCGCGTGACCGCCTTCATCGGCCCGTCCGGTTGCGGCAAATCCACACTGCTGCGCACCTTCAACCGCATGAATGACCTGGTTGACGGTTGCCGTGTAGAGGGCGAGATTCTGCTCGACGGGCAGAACATCTACCAGAAGGGCGTGGACGTCGCCGAGCTGCGTCGCCGCGTCGGCATGGTGTTCCAGAAGCCCAACCCCTTTCCCAAGAGCATCTACGAGAACGTGGTCTACGGCCTGCGCATCCAGGGCGTGAACCAGAAGCGCGTGCTCGACGAGACCGTGGAATGGGCACTGAAGAGTGCCGCCCTGTGGGATGAAGTGAAGGATCGCCTGCATGACTCGGCACTGGGCCTGTCCGGTGGTCAGCAACAGCGTCTGGTGATCGCCCGTACCGTGGCCGTGCAGCCGGAAGTGCTGTTGCTCGACGAACCCTGCTCGGCGCTGGACCCGATCTCCACCCTCAAGGTCGAGGAGTTGATCTACGAGCTCAAGAGCAAGTACACCATCGTCATCGTCACCCACAACATGCAGCAGGCGGCGCGCGTCTCCGACTACACCGCGTTCATGTACATGGGCAAGCTGATCGAATTTGGCGACACCGACACCTTGTTCACCAACCCGGCCAAGAAACAGACCGAAGACTACATCACCGGTCGCTATGGTTGAGTGCAGCTACAAGCCGCACGTTTCAAGCGGCAAGCAAGCGCGAACCTGACGACGATTAACTTGCAGCTTGAAGCATGGAGCTTGAAGCTCGCGGAGCGACGAAGATGATCAACAAAGAAAACCTGAACCAGCATATTTCCCAGCAGTTCAACGCCGAGCTGGAAGAAGTGCGCAGTCACCTGTTGGCCATGGGTGGCCTGGTGGAGAAGCAGGTCAACGACGCCGTCACCTCGCTGATCGACGCCGATTCCGGCCTGGCTCAGCAGGTGCGCGAGATCGACGATCAGATCAACCAGATGGAGCGCAACATCGACGAGGAGTGCGTGCGCATTCTCGCCCGTCGTCAGCCGGCGGCCTCCGACCTGCGCCTGATCATCAGCATCTCCAAGTCGGTGATCGACCTCGAGCGCATCGGCGACGAGTCCACCAAGATTGCCAAGCGTGCCATTCAGCTCAGCGAGGAAGGTGAAGCGCCGAAGGGCTACGTGGAAATTCGTCACATCGGTGATCAGGTGCGCAGGATGGTGCGTGATGCCCTGGACGCCTTCGCCCGCTTCGATGCCGAACTGGCTCTGGCCGTGGCGCAACACGACAAGACCGTCGACCGCGAGTACAAGACCGCGCTGCGTGAACTGGTCACCTACATGATGGAAGACCCGCGCTCGATCTCCCGCGTGATCAGCGTGATCTGGGTGCTGCGTTCGCTGGAGCGCATCGGCGACCATGCGCGCAATATCGCTGAACTGGTGATCTACCTGGTGCATGGCACCGACGTTCGCCATATGGGCCTGACCCGTATGCGCGAAGAGGTAGAAGGCAAGTCGGATAACTGACTCCTGAGCGGTTGAGCCTCGCTCGGGGCTCCCAGAGAAACCGGTGCCAGGGATGGGTATCGGTTTTTGGGTTCTTGGCTGTGCTTGAGTCCGGTTAGTCTTTCGCTCCCCTGCAAGCCGCACCAGAGCACCTGCTGCCGCAGCCCATCGGTAATTTGCACGATATCCGTGGTTTTCCATTGGCCTTAGGCGACTGGCCATGACTATGCTTAACGCCATTGAAACAGGAGTGGCCGATGAGCAAAGTCAGTGTGCTGGTGGTGGATGACGCGACCTTCATCCGTGATCTGGTCAAGAAGGGGTTGCGCGATAATTTTCCCGGCGTGCAGATCGAAGAAGCCGTGAATGGGCGCAAGGCCCAGCAGTTATTGAGTCGGCAGAGCATCGACCTGGTGCTCTGCGACTGGGAAATGCCGGAAATGTCCGGCCTCGAACTGCTGACCTGGTGCCGCGAGCAGGACAACCTCAAGACCACGCCCTTCATCATGGTGACCAGCCGCGGCGACAAGGAGAACGTGGTGCAGGCCATTCAGGCCGGGGTGTCGGACTTCATCGGCAAGCCCTTTTCCAACGAGCAGTTGGTCACCAAGGTGAAGAAGGCCATGAGCCGCGCCGGCAAGCTGCAGGCGCTGCTTTCCGGTGCGGCGCCCAAGCTGCTCGGCAGCGGTGCGCTGGCCAACGATTCGCTGGCGGCCCTGACCGGGGGCAAGGCCGAGGTGGTCAAGCCGACGGCAAAACCCGCCGCCGATGCCGCCGCCGTTTTCGCCAAACCGGCAGCGCCGACGGCCAAGGCGGCGGCTCCCACGGGACGGGGCCAGGGCCAGCTACGTCTGCCTGGCGGCACCATGGCCTGCGTGATCAAGGCGCTGAGCCTCAAGGAGGCGCTGCTACTGGTCAAGCGCACAGAATTGTTACCCCAGGTGCTGGAGAGCGCCGTGCTCGATCTGGAGCAGGGCGAAGCGGCGGAAACCGCGCGGCTCAATGGTTACCTGCATGCCGTGGCGGCGTTCGAGCCCAAACCGGACAGCGAGTGGCTGCAACTGACCTTCCGTTTCGTCGACCGTGACCCGCAGAAGCTCGACTACCTGTCGCGCCTGATTGCCCGAGGCACCGCGCAGAAGCATTTCAGCCCTGGCGCGTAGCCGGATGCAATCCAGGGCTCTTGCGCAGCAGGTCGACCAGCGGCGGTGAGCCGGTTCACAGCCTGACGGTCGGTACCTCGCATGTACCAGGCAGCGCTGCTAGTCTTCATGGCCCGGATAGCGAAAAGCCATAAATTCCGAGTTGTCATGCTAGGGCGTCTTATTCTTCTCTGCAGCCTGCTGGCCCTGAGCGGCCAGGCCACTGCGCTGACCATCTACAAGTACGTCGACCAGAACGGCGTGGTGACCTATAGCGACCAGGCCGCGCCTGGCGCCCAGGTGTTCGTGTTCAACGACCGCATGGTCGAGCGCCTGGACACCCAGGTGAAGCTGGAAACCCGCAAGCACGAGGCCGGCGAAACCCTGCTGGTGCGCAACGACCTGTTCGCGCCGGTGGAGGTCGAACTGAAGCTGGAACAGGTGCAGAACACCATCGGTGCCCCGGAAAAACCCATCCGCTGGGTGCTGCCGCCGCGCAGCCAAATCCGTCTCGCCACGCTGACCGCCGAAGACCCCGGCAAACCCCTGCACTACAAGCCGAAATTGCGGTACGCGCTGGGCGACCCGCGCCTGCAACCGAGTATCCATCGTTACCCGCTACCCTGGCGCGGTGGCCCCTTCCGCCAGACTCAGGGCGCCAATGGCACCTACAGCCACTTCACCGCCAAGGGCCGCTATGCGGTGGACATCGCCATGCCCGAAGGCACGCCCATCGTCGCCGCCCGCGCCGGTGTGGTGGTCAAGACCGAGAACCAGCAGAGCGGGCGCGGCAACAACCCGGCCGGCAACTTCGTGCGCATCCTGCATGACGACGGCACCATGGGCGTCTACCTGCACCTGATGAAGGGCTCGGTGACAGTGCGTGAAGGCCAGCGTGTGGAGACCGGCAGCCTGCTGGCGCGCTCCGGCAATACCGGCAACAGTACCGGCCCGCATCTGCATTTCGTGGTACAGCGCAACGTCGGCCTGGCCGTCGAATCCATTCCCTTCAGTTTCAGCCAGCCGGTCAACAGCCTGCCCAACTTCGCTGTGGGTGGCGAATAGCACAGGACACGCCCGGCATCGTCCCGAATGCATCCGGGCTAGCAGGCCGTTGAAAAACGTCGGCGAGGCAGGCAAGACAATACCGATGGCGGCCCCGCAAAAATGGCCGAAAAAAGCACTGGGCCCGCACTCGGGTTTACGTGCTGTAAATGAGCATTTTGACTGGGCTCGCACGCGAGGCCATTTTTAACGCGGTATTGCCAACGTAGGTAGTTTTTCAACAGACTGCTACGGGCCGGCCCAAGGCCCGCAGCAATAAAAACGGCGACCCGAAGGTCGCCGTTTTGCTTGACGCTGTAATCGTTCAGCCGATCTCGATCATCTCGAAATCCATCTTGCCAACGCCGCAGTCGGGGCAGAGCCAGTCTTCCGGCACGTCTTCCCAGCGGGTGCCGGGTGCGATGCCGTCATCCGGCCAACCCTGGCTCTCGTCGTAAATCAGCCCACAGACCACGCACTGCCACTTCTTCATATCGACCCTCGGGTGAATCTCACGGTGCCGGCAAGCTACCGCAATTGCGCGCATGCGCCAAGCCGGCCGGCGACAATCGTCGCCAGCCGGCGGCCAACCAAAGTCGGGTCATGCGGCGCACTAGCCTCAGCCACTGGCCATCAGCGGATCGCTCAGCGCCATGCCGTACATCGCCAGCAACGCGATGCCGCCGGCCATGATCAGGTAGTACAGCGTTGGCAGCAGGGTCTTGCGCAGGGTGATGCCCTCGCGCCCGAGCAGGCCCACGGTGGCCGAGGCCGCCACCACGTTGTGAATGGCGATCATGTTGCCCGCCGCCGCGCCCACCGACTGCACTGCCACCATCATCGCTCCGGACACCCCGAGCAACTGCGCGGCATTGAGCTGGAACTGCGAGAGCATCAGGTTGGAGACGGTGTTGGAGCCGGCGATGAAGGCGCCCAGTGCGCCCACCGCCGGGGCGAAGAAGGGGTAGATGCTACCCACGCTGTCGGCCACCAGTTGCGCCATGGCCACCGGCATGGACACCAGCTCGCTGCCGTTGACCCCCGAGTTGATCAGGATGCGCACCATGGGAATGGTGAAGATCAACACGAAGCCGGCGCCGAGCAGGGTCTTGCTCGACTCGCTCACCGCTGCCTTGAGCTCGGCCAGGCGCATGCGGTGCAGGAAGAAGGTCACCAGCACCACCATGCACAGAATGCCGCCGGGCAGGTACAGTGGCTCGATGGTGCCGGATACACCCGTCTCGCCGAGGATGTCCTTCCAGCCGAAGGTAAAGCTCATCAGCGCCGCCTTCACCTCGGGGAAGCTGCGCGAGATCACCAGGAACACCGCCAGCAGCAGGTAGGGCGCCCAGGCCATGGGCACCGAGACCGGGGCCTTGCCGGCCACCTCGTCCAGCTTCATTTCGATCCTGCCCATCCACTCCGCTGGCCAGTCCTTGGCATCGGCGAAGTCCCAGTTGTCCTTTGGCAGCAGGAAGCCGGCCTTGGCTGCCGGCACCACGATGGCCAGGCCGACCAGGGCACCGATCATCGAGGGAAATTCCGGGCCGAGGAACACGCCGGCTGCCATGTACGGCAGGGAGAAGGCGAAGGCGGTGAAGATGGCGAACGGCGCGATGGCCAGGCCTTCCTTCCAGCTCTGATTGCGGCCGAAGAAGCGCGTCATGATCATCACCATGATCAGCGGCATCAGCAGGCCGATCAGACCGTGGGTGATGGCCACCCGCGAGTAGATCAGGTGGAAGAAGGTTTCCCAGGTGCTGCCGTTGGCCACCAGTTGCTCGGTGATGCCGGTTCTGTCCAGGCCGGCGCCGACGCCGACGAGGATCGGCGTGCCCACCGCACCGAAGGACACCGGCGTGGACTGCACCATCATCCCCAGCACCACCGCGGCCAGCGCCGGGAAGCCCAGGGCCACCAGTAGCGGCGCGGCCACTGCGGCCGGGGTGCCAAAACCGGAGGCGCCTTCGATGAAGCAGCCGAACAGCCAGGCGACGATCAGTGCCTGCACGCGCCGATCCGGGCTGATATTGGAGAAGCCCCGGCGAATTGCCGCGATGCCGCCGGAGTGCTTGAGGGTATTGAGCAGCAGGATGGCGCCGAAGATGATCCACAGGATCGCGGCCGTGAGAATCAGCCCCTGCAGACTGGAGGCGATGACCCGGTTGAGGGACATGTCCCAGGCCAGCAGGCCGATCAGGGCGGTGAGGACGAACACCAGCGGCATCGCGTACTTGGCCGGCCAGCGAAAGCCGATCAGCAGCACACCCGCCAGCACCAGCGGCACGAAGGCCAGGATGGACAGCAGCGTTTGACTCATGGATTGGTTCCTTCTTGTTCTTGTGAACCACAGTTTTCCGGGGGGTAACCCGGCGCCACGCATCTGGAAGGGCCGGGCACCACGGCGCCGGCCTTTCCGCGAGCAGTGGCGGCGGGGATCACCCACCACCACGCTCATGCTCGAAAGCCCTGATGGTCAGCAACCGTCAGGGCCCGTTACTGCTCTTTCACGCCATCCCCGGATTACGCCAGCGGCTGATCCAGGCTACGCGCGGATATTGCTCAAGCCTCCTGCTTGAAGCGCAGACGCCAGGCGTGCAGCAGCGGCTCGGTATAGCCGGACGGCTGCTCGCGGCCCTTGAACACCAGCTCACTGGCAGCACGGAAGGCATGGGACTGCTCGAAGTTCGGCGCCATGGGGCGATAAGCCGGATCGCCAGCGTTCTGCCCGTCCACCACCTTGGCCATGCGCTGCAGCGTCTCGCGTACCTGGGTTTCGCTGACCACGCCGTGGTGCAGCCAGTTGGCGATGTGCTGAGCCGAAATGCGCAGGGTGGCGCGGTCTTCCATCAGGCCGACGTTATGGATATCCGGCACCTTGGAGCAGCCCACGCCCTGTTCGACCCAGCGCACCACGTAACCGAGGATGCCCTGGCAGTTGTTGTCCAGCTCCTGCTGGATATCGCTGGCGCTCCACGGCCGTTCGGCACTCACCGGCACACTGAGCAGATCGTTCAGCAGGCTGTCGCGCTGGCTGGCCAGGTCGATCAGCTCCAGCTCGCGCTGCACCGCTTGTACGTCAACCTGGTGGTAGTGCAGGGCATGCAGCACGGCAGCGGTGGGCGACGGCACCCAGGCGGTGTTGGCGCCGGCCTTCGGGTGGCCGATCTTCTGCTCCAGCATGGCCGCCATCAGATCCGGCATGGCCCACATGCCTTTGCCGATCTGCGCGCGGCCACGCAGCCCGCAGGCCAGGCCGACCAGCACGTTGTTGCGCTCGTAGGCCTGGATCCAGGCGCTGGATTTCATATCGCCCTTGCGCAACATGGCGCCGGCTTCCATCGCCGTGTGCATCTCGTCGCCAGTACGGTCGAGAAAGCCGGTGTTGATAAAGGCCACGCGCGCGCTGGCCGCCTCGATGCAGGCCTTGAGGTTGACGCTGGTGCGTCGCTCCTCGTCCATGATGCCCATCTTCAGGGTATGGGCCGGCATGCCCAGCAGTTGCTCGACACGGCCGAACAGCTCGTCGGCGAAGGCCACCTCGGCCGGGCCGTGCATCTTCGGTTTGACGATATAAACGCTGCCGGTACGCGAGTTGCCGCGGCGCTTGAGGTCATGCAGGGCGATCAGGCTGGTGACCACCGCATCGAGGATGCCCTCGGGAATTTCCAAGCCTTCACCGTCGAGGATCGCCGGGTTGCTCATCAGATGGCCGACGTTGCGCACGAACAGCAGCGAGCGACCGTGCAGGGTCAGTTCGCTGCCATCGGCGGCGGTGTAGACGCGATCCGCATTGAGGCGGCGAGTGATGCGTTTGCCGCCTTTTTCCAGCTCCTCGGCCAGATCGCCCTTCATCAGGCCCAGCCAGTTGCGGTACACCACCACCTTGTCGGCGGCGTCGACGGCGGCCACCGAGTCCTCGCAGTCCATGATGGTCGACAGCGCCGCTTCCATCAGCAGGTCCTTGACGCCTGCGCCGTCGGTGCGGCCGATGGGGCTGCTGGCGTCGATCTGGATCTCGACGTGCAGGCCGTTGTTCTTCAGCAGCACGGCGCTTGGCGTGGCGGCCTCGCCCTGGTAGCCGACGAATTTTTCCGGTTGCGCCAGGGAGGTCTGCACGCCGCTGCGCAGGGTCACCTGCAACTGGCCGGCGACCACGGCATAGGCGCTGGCCTCGGCATGCGAGCCTTGGGCCAGTGGCGCGGCCTGGTCGAGGAAGGCGCGGGCGAAGGCGATTACCTTGGCGCCGCGTATTTCGTTGTAGCCCGGGCCCTTGCTGGCGCCACCCTCTTCGCTGATCGCATCGGTGCCGTACAGAGCGTCGTACAGCGAGCCCCAGCGGGCGTTGGCGGCGTTCAGCGCGTAGCGCGCATTCATCACCGGCACCACCAGTTGCGGGCCGGCCTGGGTGGCGATCTCGCTGTCGACCTTGGCGGTGGTCGCCTTGACCTTATCCGGTTGCGGTAGCAGATAGCCGATGGATTCGAGGAAGGTGCGGTAGGCGCTCATGTCGGTGATCGGGCCGGGATGGGCGCGATGCCAGGCGTCCAGCTCGCTCTGCAGGCGATCACGCTCGGCCAGCAAGGCACGGTTGCGTGGTGCCAGGTCATGCACCAGGGCGTCGAAACCGCTCCAGAAGGCCGCCGCCTCGATACCGCTGCCGGGCAGCACTTCACTTTCGATGAATTGCTTGAGCTCGGCGGCTACCTGCAGACGCTGACATTGCACGCGTTCGGTCATTTCCTGTTCTCCTGTCTGTTCGCGCCCCCTACCTTTGGGAGAGGGACTGGGGGAGAGGGCCTGGGCGTTGCCTGTTGGCACCCTCTTCCGTCACTTCGTGACACCTTCTCCCGAAGGGAGAAGGGCATCAGTTGGCGGCTGCGCCGCATGTTTAAAGAGCGGCAATCCCCGCCCTGGCCACCTGTGCATCCTGTTCGGCCTTGACCCCGGATACGCCCACGGCGCCTATCACCTGGCCGTCCACCAGCAGCGGCACACCGCCCTCCAGCGAGGTGAGCAGCGGCGCGCTGAGGAAGGCGCTGCGACCGCCGTTGACTATCTCCTCGTAGCCCTTGGTTTCGCGGCGGCCGATGGCGGCGCTGCGCGCCTTTTCGGTGGCGATGTAGGCGCCGATAGGCGCGCAGCCGTCGAGGCGTTCCAGGGCCAACGGGTGGCCGCCGTCATCGACCACAGCGATGGCCACGGCCCAGCCCTGTTGCTGCGCTTCGCTGCGGGCCGCCTGGAGGATCTGGCTGACTTCGCGCTGGCTGAGTACGGCTTTGTGTTGCATGGCATACCTCGTGTTCGTGGCTTTTATCCCCTTTCCCGCTTGCGGGAGGGGGTTCAGTTGTAGGGTGGATGTCGCTTTTTACATCCACCGCTTTGGTGGATCGATGAAGTCTCGTAGCCCGGATGCAATCCGGGAGTTGCGGCATGGGTTTCCCGGATTGCATCCGGGCTACGGCGTGATCAGTGCATGGCCTCCTCGACTATCTCGATCCAGTGCCGCACCGGCGTGCGCCCAGCGCCGTCCAGATGGGTCTGGCAGCCGATATTGGCGGTGACGATGGCATCCGGTTTGCCGCTTTCCAGGGCGTTCAACTTGTCGTCGCGTAGCTGCCTGGACAGCGCCGGCTGGGTCAGCGAATAGGTGCCGGCCGAGCCGCAGCACAGGTGGCTGTCCGGCACGGCAGTCAGGCCGAAACCGAGGCGCGTCAGCACGCCTTCAACAGCGCCGCCGAGCTTCTGTGCATGCTGCAGGGTGCAGGGGCAATGGAAGGCCAGGCGCTGTTCGGCGCGTACTTGCAGCTTCTCCAGTGGCTCGCCTTGCAGCACTTCGACCAGATCCTTGGCCAGGGCGCTGACTCGCGCCGCCTTGCTCGCATAGGCCGAATCGCCAGCCAGCAGATGGCCGTAGTCCTTGACGAAGGCGCCGCAGCCGCTGGCGGTCTGCACGATGGCCTCAATGCCGGCTTCGATGGCCGGCCACCAGGCGTCGATGTTCTGCCGGGCGCGTTGCAGGCCGGCTTCCTGGGCGTTGAGGTGGTAGTCCACGGCGCCGCAGCAGCCGGCCTCGCGAGCCGGCGTGACGCTGATGCCGAGGCGATCCAGCACGCGCGCAGTGGCGGCGTTGGTGTTGGGCGATAGCCCCGGCTGCACGCAGCCTTCGAGCATCAGCACGCGGCGCGTGTGCTGTTGCGTTGGGCGCGGCTTGGCCGGGCGAACTTCGCGCGGCAGCTTGGCCTTGAGCGTGGCCGGCAGCAGCGGGCGCAGGGCCAGGCCGGCCTGGGTCAGCGCCTTGAACAAGGCCGGGCGCGGCACCACGGCGCGCAGGCCCTGGCGCAGCAGGCGTTCGTTCAGTGGTCGAGCTACCTGGCTTTCGGCGACCTCGCGGCCGATATCCAGCAGGTTGTGGTACTGCACACCGGATGGGCAGGTGGTTTCGCAGTTGCGGCAGGTCAGGCAGCGATCCAGGTGCTGCTGGGTCTTGGCGGTCACTTCGCCGCCTTCGAGCATCTGCTTGATCAGGTAGATGCGCCCACGCGGGCCGTCCAGCTCGTCGCCGAGCACCTGATAGGTCGGGCAGGTGGCATTGCAGAAGCCGCAGTGCACGCAGGAGCGCAGGATGCGTTCGGCTTCCTCGGCGCGCGGCAGGCGCTTGGCCTGTTCACTCAAATTGGTCTGCACGTCTTATACCTCGGCGTACATGCGGCCAGGGTTGAAGATGCCCTGGGGGTCGAGCTGGTTCTTGAGCTGGCGCTGGTAGCGCAGCAGCGGCGCAGCCAGCGGCTGGAAGGGGTGGGCGTGGCCGGCAGCGAAGCAGGTGGCGTGGCCGCCGAGCTTGGCCGCCACGCGCTGGATCAGCTCGCCATCGGCGTCGGTCTTCAGCCAGCGCTGCGCGCCGCTCCAGTCGATCAACTGGCGGCCGGGCAGGTCGAGCAGACCGCTATTGGCCGGCAGCGACAGACGCCACAAGGTGCCGCTGGCGCCGAAGAACGGCAGGCGCTGTTCGCGTAGCTCATGCCAGTAGCCGTTGTCGATCTCTTCGCCACCGAGGCGCTGGCGCGCGGCCTGAACAGAGCCTTCGCCACCTTCCAGGCGCAAATGCAGCGCTGCACCGTCGTGGCTGGCGGCGCTGATCGGCAACGGCTGCTGGCCCCATTCGGCGAGCTTGTTCAGGGCATGCAGGGCGTCCACTTCCAAACGCAGGCTGAGCACCTGTCGCGGTTTGGGCAGCACCTTGAACGACACCTCGGCGAGCAGGCCAAGGCAGCCGAAGCTGCCGGCCATCAGCCGCGACAGATCGTAGCCGGCGACGTTCTTCATCACCTCGCCGCCGAAGCGCAGCAGCTTGCCCTGGCCGGTGATCACCCGGGTGCCGAGCACCTGATCACGCACCGAGCCGGCCCAGGGGCGGCGCGGGCCGGACAGCCCGGCGGCGACCATGCCGCCGAGGGTGGCGCCATCGCCCAGGTGCGGCGGCTCGCACGGCAGCATCTGGTTGTTGGCCTGCAGCGCGGCCTCGATCTCGGCCAGCGGCGTGCCGGCGCGGGCGGTCAGCACCAGCTCGGTGGGGTCATAGCTGACGATGCCGCGATGTTGGCGGGTATCCAGCACCTCACCCGGGGTGGCGCGACCCAGATGAGCCTTGCTGCCGCTGCCCTGGATGCGCAGCGGTGTGGCGCTGTTGAGCGCGTGGTTGACCTGTTCCAGCAGAGCGGCGCTGGCATCGAAATCATGCTGCATCAGAAACGCTCCAGTTCCGGGAAGGGCAGTTGGCCGTGGTGCACGTGCATGGCGCCGAACTCGGCGCAGCGGTGCAGGGTGGGGATGTTCTTGCCCGGGTTGAGCAGACCGCTGGGGTCGAACGCCGCCTTCACCGCATGGAACAGGGTGATCTCGTCGCTGTTGAACTGCGCGCACATCTGGTTGATCTTCTCGCGGCCGACGCCGTGCTCGCCGGTGATGCTGCCGCCGACCTTGACGCAGAGTTCGAGGATCCTGCCGCCGATGGCCTCGGCGCGCTCCAGCTCGCCGGGTACATTGGCATCGAAGAGGATCAAGGGGTGCATGTTGCCGTCGCCGGCATGGAACACATTGGCCACGCGCAGACCGTATTCCTCGGACAACTCGGCGATGCCACGCAACACGCCGGGCAGCTCGCGACGGGGGATGGTGCCGTCCATGCAGTAGTAGTCCGGCGAGATGCGCCCGACCGCGGGGAAGGCGTTCTTGCGCCCGGCCCAGAATTTCACCCGCTCGGCCTCGTCGCGGGCCAGGCGCACCTCGGTGGCACCGGCCTTCGCCAGCACCTCGCGTACCCGTTCGCAGTCGTCGGCGACGTCGGCCTCCACGCCATCCAGCTCGCACAGCAGGATGGCTTCGGCCTCCACCGGGTAGCCGGCGTGGATAAAGTCTTCGGCGGCGCGAATCGCCAGGTTGTCCATCATCTCCAGACCGCCGGGGATGATGCCGGCGGCGATGATGTCACCCACCGCGCGACCGGCTTTTTCCACCGAGTCGAAGGCTGCCAGCAGCACCTTGGCCACCTGCGGCTTGGGCAGCAGCTTGACCGTCACCTCGGTGACGATGCCGAGCATGCCCTCGGAGCCGGTGAACAGCGCCAGCAGGTCGAAACCCGGCGCATCCAGGGCGTCGCTGCCGAGGGTCATGAACTCGCCCTCGACAGTGAGGATGTCCACCTTGAGCAGGTTGTGTACGGTCAGGCCGTACTTCAGGCAGTGCACGCCGCCGGCGTTCTCGGCGACGTTGCCGCCGATGGAGCAGGCGATCTGCGAGGACGGGTCGGGGGCGTAATACAGGTCGAACGGTGCGGCGGCCTGGGAGATCGCCAGGTTGCGCACGCCGGGCTGCACGCGGGCAAAACGCCCTTCGCGGTTGATCTCGAGAATCTGGTTGAAGCGCGCCATCACCAGCAGGATGCCTTTCTCCAACGGCAGCGCGCCGCCGGAAAGCCCCGTACCGGCACCGCGCGCCACCACCGGCACGCCACGGGCGTGGCAGAGCTTGAGCAACTGCTGCACCTGCTCGATGCGCTCGGGCAGCACCACCAGCATGGGCGTGGTGCGGTAGGCGGACAGGCCATCGCACTCGTAGGGCTTGAGGTCTTCCTCTGTGTGCAGGATGTCGAGGTCGGGCAGGCGCTGGCGCAGCTCGGCCAGCAGGGCGGCCTTGTCGACCTCGGGTAGCGCGCCGTCGATGCGCTCGTCGTACAGAATGCTCATGGCAGGCTCGTTCGTGGACGCTTTTGTTATGGGCGGTCATGTCGCGACCTTGGCCCGCATGTTTAGGCGGCCTGCTGCCCTTCGTCCATCTTTGCTGGTACTGGTACGACCAGTTTCTTTCGCCAGGCTTTCAGCTTAAAAGGCATGAGATGCGCGTGGTATAAGGCTTCATGGCAAGGGCTGGCTAAGGCTGGAAAGCATCTGATCGACTGGTACGACCAGTGAGCGAGGGCGTGATGGAGGTGAAACAGAACACGGCAAGACGTCAGGTCAGTGACGTGGTGGCCGAGCGTATCGAGCGGCTGATCGTCGATGGTGTACTCAAGGTGGGCCAGCCGCTGCCTTCGGAACGGCGCCTGTGCGAGAAGCTGGGCATCTCCCGCTCGGCGCTGCGCGAAGGGCTCAAGGTACTGCGTGGGCGCGGCATCATCGACACCGCCCAGGGCCGCGACTCACGGGTGGCCAAGCTCAGCGGCGAGCGTGACGCCAGCCCGCTGATGCACCTGTTCAACTCACAGCCGCGCACCCTGTACGACCTGCTGGAAGTGCGCGGCCTGCTCGAAGGCGAGTCGGCGCGCCTGGCGGCGTTGCGCGGCACCGATGCGGATTTCGTTTTGCTCACCCGGCGCTACGAGGAAATGCTCGCCGCCCATGCCCAGGAGCAGCCGGTCGATCCCCGTGAACATGCGCGCCTAGACCATGCCTTCCACCTGGCCATCTGCGAGGCCTCGCACAACCCGGTGCTGGTGCACACCTTGCAATCGCTCACCGACCTGATGCTCAGCACCGTGTTCGCCTCGGTGAACAACCTCTACCACCGCCCGGCGCAGAAGCGGCAGATCGACCGCCAGCATTCGCGCCTGTACCACGCGGTGATCGAACGCCTGCCGGAACAGGCTCAGCGCGCGGCGCGCGACCATATCCACAGCATCCGCGACAACCTGCAGGAGATCGAGCAGGAAGAGCAGCGCCTGGTGCGGGCAAGCATGCGCTTGGAGGGGTGGGGGTAGACCTGCGGTGAGTATGCGACCAGTCGTCCGCTTCTTGACTGCTCGCACAGAATGATGGCGCTTTAACAGCTATTATCGCGCCCTTTCTCGCAGCCACTGGGCCCTGATGCCCGCCGCCGCTGCCAGTCTCATTCCTACAAGAATCCCGCCTCAAGGGTTCAACCGTTGCCGGTGGCGCATGCCTCCGGTGCATTGCCTCGTTCCCGAATTGGAGTACCGACGTGTTGAAGAAGTACCTGATCCTCCTCGCCCTGGGCCTCACGGCGCTGGTGAGTGCGCCTCTCTGGGCCGCCGTGCCCACGGATTCGGAAGCCATGAACATGGCTGGCCTGCAGCGCTCCCTGGGCCAGCGCATGGCCAAGGACTACCTGATGATAGGTGCGGACGTGCGTGTGGACGCCGCCCAGCGCCAGTTGCAGGAAACCATCGAGCGTTTCGAGGCCAGCCAGAAGGCGCTGGGCGAGTATGCGCCCAACCCCGAGATCAAGGCCGCGTTGGCCAAGGTCGATGCCACCTGGGCCACCTATCGCCAGCAACTCGAGGCCAAGCCGGAGCAGGCCAAGGCCGCCGCCCTGCTGGCCACCAGCGAGACCCTGCTGCAGCAGACCCAGGCCGTGACCGATGCGATGGCCAAGCACCTCGGCGAGATGGGCGCCACGGTCAACCGCAGCGGTTGGGCGCGCGTGCAGACCCAGCGCATCGCCATGCTCTACATGGCCAAGTCCTGGCGCGTGCAGGTGCCCGATCTCGATGCCAAGCTGGACAAATCGGTCAAGGACTTCGAGACCATCCTCGGCGAACTGGAAGCGCGTGGCACGCCGAACGAAGAAATCGCCGCCGCCCAGCGCCGCGCGCGTGCTCACTGGGGCTTTACCCTCAAGGGCATCGACCTGCACGCCGAGCGGGATTTCGTCCCTACCGTGATCACCGTCAGCACCGACTCGCTGTTCCGCCAGCTCAACGAGCTGACTCGCCTGTACGCCGGGTTGCAAGCCAGCGAGACCTGATGAACATTCTCTAGCTCGTCACCTTGGCGACCCGCTTTTGCGCTATAAACAAGCGCTAGTCGGGCAGAGGTGACGGCATGAGCGAAGCAACTGATCAGGCGGTCTACAAGACCCTGCTGGAGTCGACCCGAGCGATCCCCTGGAAGATCGACTGGAAGACCATGACCTTCGCCTACATCGGCCCGCAGATCGAGAGTCTGCTGGGCTGGGCGCAGGCCAGTTGGGTCAGCGCCGAGGACTGGGCGGCGCGCATACACGAGGATGATCGTGAGCGGGTCGTGGAGTTCTGCATCTCGCAATCGCAGAACGGCGTCGACCATGAGGCCGACTACCGCGCGCTGACCGCCGCTGGCGACTATGTGTGGATTCGCGACGTGGTGCATGTGGTGCGCAACGACAAAGGCGAAGTGGATTCGCTGATCGGCTTCATGTTCGACATCAGCGAACGCAAGAAGACCGAGGAACAACTGCTGACCCTGCAGAAGCAGTTGGAAGAATACTCCTACAAGGACGGTCTTACCGGCGTGGCCAACCGGCGCATGTTCGATACGGTGCTGGCCGGCGAGTGGGCCAACGCCCAGCGTACCCAACAGCCCTTGTCGCTGATCCTGCTGGATATCGATCACTTCAAGCAGTTCAACGACCATTACGGCCATATCCAGGGCGACGATTGCCTGAAGAGCGTCGGCCAGGCGCTGAGCCGTGCTGCCAGCCGGCCACGGGACTTCCTCGGCCGCTTCGGTGGCGAGGAGTTCGTGCTGGTGCTGCCGGAGACCGACGAGGCTGCTGCCCTCCATATCGCCGAGCGCTGCCGTCAGCAGGTGCGCCAGCAGCGCATACCCCACGAGCGCTCATCGGTGTCGTCCCTGCTCACCATCAGCCTCGGCGTGGGCACCATCGTGCCGGGCGCGCACGACCGTCCGCTGGATTTCCTCAACGCCGTGGACAAGCTGCTCTATCAGGCCAAGCAGCTTGGACGTGACCGGCTGGAAGTGGCCAAGGCGCCTGCCCACTCGATCCGCGACGATGCCGCCGATACCCAGGCTTGAGCCATCATTAACCTGAGCGTAACGATAGCGCTCGCTGCTTGATTGATGACCTCGCAGTCAGGCTCCTAAGGTGCCTCCACGACAGCGGAACTCGTGGAGTCATCGATGACAACAACAATATCCCCACCGCCGCAGTGGTCGCGTCGTCGCGCGGAAAAGGCGCGGCGGCTCGATCAGGTGCGCAATCTGGCCGATGGCGTGGTGTTGCCCAGCGACAAGATAGTCGCGGCACTCGAAGCGCTGATCGCCCCCGGCGATCGCGTGGTGCTGGAAGGCAACAACCAGAAGCAGGCGGATTTCCTCTCCCGCTCGCTGGCCAAGGCCGACCCCGGCCGCCTGCACGACCTGCACATGATCATGCCCAGCGTCAGCCGCGCCGAGCATCTCGATCTGTTCGAGCGTGGCATCGCCCGCAAGCTCGACTTCTCCTTCGCCGGGCCGCAGAGTCTGCGCATTGGCCAATTGCTCGAAGACGGGCTGCTGGAAGTCGGCGCCATCCACACCTATATCGAACTCTACTCGCGCCTGCTGGTGGACCTGATTCCCAATGTCGCCCTGGTCGCCGGCTTCCAGGCCGACCGCCACGGCAATATCTACACCGGCCCGAGCACCGAGGACACCCCTGCGCTGGTGGAGCCCACCGCGTTCAGTGACGGCATCGTGATCTTCCAGGTCAACGAGATCGTCGACGAGCTGCCCCGTGTGGACATCCCCGCCTCCTGGGTCGACTTCGTGGTGGTGGCCGACAAGCCGTTCTATATCGAGCCGCTGTTCACCCGCGACCCGCGCCATATCAAGCCGGTGCACGTGCTGATGGCGATGATGGCGATCCGCGGCATCTACGAAAAACACAAGGTGCAGTCGCTCAACCACGGCATCGGTTTCAACACCGCCGCCATCGAGCTGATCCTGCCGACCTACGGCGAATCGCTGGGGTTGAAGGGCAAGATCTGCCGCAACTGGACGCTCAACCCGCACCCGACGCTGATCCCGGCCATCGAGACCGGCTGGGTCGAGAGCGTGCACTGCTTCGGCACCGAACTGGGCATGGAGAACTACATCGCCCAGCGCCCGGACGTGTTCTTCACCGGCCGCGATGGCTCAATGCGTTCCAACCGCATGATGTGCCAGTTGGCCGGGCAGTACGCGGTCGACCTGTTTATCGGCGCCACGCTGCAGGTGGACGGCGATGGCCATTCTTCGACCGTGACCCGTGGGCGCCTGGCCGGTTTCGGCGGCGCGCCGAACATGGGCCACGACCCGCGCGGCCGGCGTCACAGCACACCGGCCTGGCTGGACATGGCGACGCCTGGCGGCGAAGGCCCGGTGACCCTGCTCGAGCGCGGCAAGAAGCTGGTGGTGCAGATGGTCGAGACCTTCCAGGAGGGCGGCAAGCCGACCTTCGTCGAGCGCCTGGATGCGGTGGACGTGGCCAAGAAGGCCGGCATGCCGCTGGCGCCGATCATGATCTACGGCGACGACGTCACCCACCTGCTCACCGAGGAAGGCATCGCCTACCTGTACAAGGCGCGCACCCTGGAAGAGCGGCAGGCGATGATCGCCGCAGTCGCCGGCGTTACCGCCATTGGTCTGCGTCACGACCCGAAAGACACCGCACGCATGCGCCGCAAAGGGCTGATCGCCCTGCCCGAAGACCTCGGCATCCGCCGCACCGATGCCAGCCGCGAACTGCTTGCGGCCAAGAGCATCGCCGAGCTGGTCGAGTGGTCGGGCGGCCTGTACAACCCGCCCGCCAAGTTCAGGAGCTGGTGATGAATGCACTGACTGCAATTCAGCCCCAGCTTTCATTAGGGGATTGGCTGGCCGACCTGGCGGTCGACGCGCTGATCGACGAGGCCGACCTGTCGCCCAAACCCGGGCTGGTCGACCGGCGTGGCAGCGGCGCGCACACCGATCTGCACCTGGGCCTGATGCACGCCTCGGCGCTGGCCCTGTGGCCCAGCTTCAAAGCCATGGCCGAGGCCGCCCAGCAGCGTGGCGAGATCGGTCTACAGCTACGTGAAGACGTGGGCCGCATCGGTCGCGAAGGCGAAGTGGAGATGCTGCGCGTTACTGGCGGCGTCAACACTCATCGTGGTGCGATCTGGGCGCTCGGCTTGCTCAGCAGCGCAGCGGCGCTGGACGTGAACATGCTTGCGCCCGCACAGGTCGCCCTGCGCGCCGCACGCTTGGCGCTGCTCAACGACCGCGCTGCTCCCGTCACCGGCGACAGCCATGGCGCCCAGGTCTGCCGTCTGTACGGCGTGCATGGCGCCCGTGAGGAAGCGCAGCTTGGCTTCCCCGCGGTGATCCAGCAGGCGCTGCCACAACTGGCGCGCAGCCGCGCTGCCGGGGCAGGGGAGCAGAACGCCCGCCTTGATGCGCTGCTGGCGATCATGACCCAACTGGCCGACACCTGCGTGCTGTACCGCGCCGGCATGGCCGGGCTGACCAGCATGCAGAGCGGCGCCCGCGCGGTGCTCGCCGCCGGCGGTTGCGCCAGCCTCGACGGTCGCCGCCTGCTGCGCGAGCTGGAGCGCGACATGCTGCACCTGCGTGCCTCGCCTGGCGGCGCTGCCGATCTGCTCGCCGCCACCCTGTTCCTCGACCGCCTGCAGCATGGCCTGCCGGCGCAGCTTGGGAGTCTGTGAAATGGAAACCCTGTCTTTTCAATTCCCCGCCGGGCAACCGGCCCAGGGTCGCGCGCTGGTGGGTTGCGTCGGTTCCGGCGACCTGGAAGTGCTGCTCGAACCCGGCCAGGCCGGCACCCTGGCCATTGAAGTGGTCACCTCGGTCAACGGCAGCGCGCCACGCTGGCAACTGTTGTTCGAGCGCATGTTCGCTGAGCAACCAGTCCCGGCGCTGAACATCGCCATCCACGATTTCGGCGCCACCCCCGGCGTGGTGCGCCTGCGCCTGGAACAGGGCCTGGAGGAACTGAACCATGGCTGAGCAGAATATCCAGCGCCTTTTGGCGCAGCGCAGTTTCACCGAGCTGGGTGCCCGTGAGCGGGCTCGCGCACTGCTCGATGCCGGCAGCTTCCGCGAGTTGCTCGATCCCTTTGCCCGGCTGATGTCGCCCTGGCTGCCCAAGCAGGGCATCGTGCCCCAGGCCGATGACGGCGTGGTGGTGGCCAAGGGGCTGATCGATGGTCAGCCGGCCGTGGCGATTGCCATCGAAGGTGCCTTCCAGGGCGGCAGCCTCGGCGAAGTGGGCGGCGCGAAGATTGCCGGCGCCCTGGAGCTGGCGGCTGAAGATAATCGCAACGGCACACCGACCCGCGCCGTGCTGCTGCTGGAAACCGGTGGCGTGCGCCTGCAGGAAGCCAACCTGGGTCTGGCAGCCATCGCCGAGATCCAGGCTGCCATCGTCGAGCTGCGCCAGTACCAACCGGTGATCGGCCTGGTCGCCGGCCCGGTCGGCTGTTTCGGCGGCATGTCCATCGCCGCCGGGCTGTGCAGCTACCTGCTGGTCACCCGCGAGGCGCGCCTGGGGCTCAACGGCCCGCAGGTGATCGAGCAGGAAGCGGGCATCGAGGAGTACGACTCGCGTGACCGCCCGTTTATCTGGAGCCTCACCGGCGGTGAGCAGCGCCACGCCAGCGGCCTGGTCGACGGCTACGTGAGTGATGACGTCGATGCCATTCGCCGCGAGCTGCACGGCCTGTTCGCCAAGGGCAAACCGACTCAGGAGCGCAGCCGGCGCCACGCCTGGTTCCTGCAGCGCCTGCACGCCGTCGACACCTCGATTCAGGCCGATGCCGCTGCCGTGCGCAACGCTTACCAGGGAGCATGAACATGACAACTGCTCAGCAACAACGTGGTCCGCACTGGTTCCAGGCCCTGGCCGGCAATGCTCAGCCGCTGCAAGGGCTGCCTGCCTCGCTGCGGGTGGCCGATGGCGAGCTGGCCGGCCAGGCGGTGCGCTATCTGGCCGTGATCGCCGATCCCAGCAATCCATTCCCCCGCGCCCGTAACGGTGAGGTTGGCCTGCTCGAAGGCTGGGGGCTGGCGCAGGCCGTGGATGAGGCCATCGAGGCCGACCGCGACCAGGCGCACAAGCGCGCGCTGATCGCCATCGTCGACGTGCCCAGCCAGGCCTATGGCCGCCGCGAGGAAGCCTACGGCATTCATCAGGCGCTGGCCGGCGCGGTGGACGCCTATGCCCGTGCCCGCCTTGCCGGCCATGCAGTGATCGGTCTGCTGGTGGGCAAGGCCATGTCCGGCGCCTTTCTCGCCCACGGCTACCAGGCCAACCGCCTGATCGCCCTGCGCGATGCTGGGGTGATGGTGCATGCCATGGGCAAGGCCGCTGCCGCGCGCATCACCCTGCGCAGCGTCGACGAGCTGGAGGCGCTGGCCGCCAGCGTGCCGCCCATGGCTTATGACCTCGACAACTACGCCTCGCTTGGCTTGCTGGCTGACGTGCTCGATGTCGAGCAGGCGACGCAGCCGACCAGCGCCGATCTGGCTCGCGTGCAGGAGGCCCTGGGCCGCGCCCTGGCCGATATCGCCGGCAGCCCGCGCGATCTGCGTAACCGTCTGGGCGCCGCCAATCGCGCGGCCTCCTCGCAGGTACGTGAGGCCTTGCGCGCGCAGTGGTGAACAGATCGCGCACGGCCACCGTAGGGTGCGCCGTGCGCACCATTAACCGCAGCGGTGCGCATGGCGCACCCTACAGAGGAAAGATCGATGCACCCCACACCCCGTCCACATGATCTGCTCTGGGGCCTGCTTCCTGAGCATCTGCCGCAGGAGGCGCCGGCCTGGGCTTGCGCCGCCCTGGGCGGGCATGTGCCGGTGGTGGTGCGGCGTGCTCCCGCCGAGCCCGGCTGGGTGGCGGTCGGCATACGTGGCGCGGCGCGTGAGCAGCGCTATGCCACCTGGATGCGCCTGAGTGATATCAGCCGCCTGGTCAGCCCGCAGGCGGTCGCCCGTGCCGGCCGCTGGCGCAATCATGCTCAGCCTCATTGGCCGGCATTACGCGCGCTGAGCCAATTGGCGCCACGTCTCGACGACCTCGGCCTGGCCTGGGGTGTCACCGGCAGCCTGGGCTTCGAGCTGGCCAGCGGCATTGCTGCCGCGCATGCGGACAGCGATCTCGACCTGCTGCTGCGCGCGCCCGAGCCGGTTTCGCGGGCCGAAGCGCGGGCATTTTGCATGTTGCTGGACGAGGCGCCAGGGCGTATCGACCTGCAACTGGAAACCCCGTACGGCGCCGTGGCGCTGCGAGAATGGGCCGGCGACTCGTCGCGCGTATTGCTGAAAACCCTGGACGGCCCGCTGCTGGTTCGCGACCCCTGGCAAACGCAGCAGGTGGCGGCATGAGCACGCTCTGGGCCTTTCCCGGCCAGGGCGCGCAGCAGCCCGGTATGCTCCAGGCGTTGCCCGATGCACCGGTGGTGCAGGCCTGTATCGAGCAGGCCAGCGCCGCCCTGGGCGAAGATGTGCGCCTGCTGGATTCGGCCGAGGCCCTGCGCGACACGCGCGCCGTGCAACTCTGCCTGTTGATCGCCGGTGTGGCCGCCGCGCGTCTGCTGGGTGCATGCGGCCATCGCCCGGACTATGTTGCCGGCCTGTCCATCGGCGCCTATGCCGCTGCCGTGGTGGCCGGCGCGCTGGATTTTGCCGATGCCGCACGTTTGGTCGCCTTGCGTGGCGAGCTGATGCAGCGTGCCTATCCCACTGGCTACGGCATGACCGCCATCCTCGGTCTCGACCAGGCCAGCGTCGATCGCCTGCTGGCCGACGCCGAAGGCCCGGTGTACCTGGCCAATATCAATGCCGAAACCCAGTTTGTCATTGCCGGCAGCGATGCCGCCATGGCCAGGGTGGCCGAGCGCGCCCGCGTGCTCGGCGCCGGCTGCGCCAGGCGCCTGGCCATGAGCGTGCCGTCGCACTGCGAGCTGCTCGATGCGCCGGCCCACAAGTTGGCCGCCGCCTTTACCCGCATCGAATTGCGCGCGCCGCAGGTGCGCTACCTGAGCAGCAGCTCGGCGCGGCTGATCCGTGACCCCGAAACCTTGCGCGACGACCTGGCTTACAACATGAGCCGCGTCGTCGACTGGCAGGCCACGCTCGTCACCGCCTATGAGCGCGGCGTGCGCCTGCATCTGGAACTGCCTCCCGGCAGCGTGCTGACCGGCCTTGCCCGCCGCGTCTTTGAACCCGGCCAGGCCATCGCCTTCAGCGGTGCCCGTCTGGATACACTCGACGCCATGTTGCGTCAGGAGGTGAGCCGCGACCGCTGAGCCGTAGCCTTTACCGAAGCACAAGAACAACAACTTCAAACGAGGACAACAACAATGATCATCTACGGTGTCGCCTTTCTGGCGTTCTGCACCCTGGCAGGCATCTTCATCGGTGAACTGCTGGGCAAACTCATCGGCGTGCCCGCCAACGTCGGCGGTGTCGGCATCGCCATGATGCTGCTGATTTTCCTCGGCAGTTACCTGAACAAACGCGGCCTGTTCACCGGCAAGTCGGAACAGGGCGTGGAGTTCTGGAGCGCCATCTACATCCCCATCGTAGTCGCCATGGCCGCCCAGCAGAACGTCTACGGTGCGCTCAAGGGGGGCCCGATGGCGATTCTCGCCGGTACCGCTGCGGTGGTTATCGGCTTCGCCTTGGTGCCGGCACTGAGCCGTATCGGGCAAAAGAAGCCTGAAACCGATGCCGCCCCCTCCCTGACCAAAGCGCCACGGTGACTGCCATGTACGAATCTTTGATGAAGGTCATCACCGGCTACGGCCTGCTCAGCGGCTTCGCCATCATCGGCATCACCATGTGGGTGTCGTACTGGATTTCCGACAAGTTCACCAAGGGGCGCCTGCACGGCTCGGCCATCGCCATCCTGCTCGGGTTGTTGCTGTCCTATATCGGCGGGGTCTATACGGGTGGGCAGAAGGGCCTGGTGGATATCCCGCTGTTCGCCGGCATCGGCCTGCTCGGCGGCGCCATGCTGCGCGACTTTGCCATTGTCGCCACCGGCTTCGGCGTCAGCGTCGAGGAACTCAAGCGCGCAGGGTTCGCCGGAGTGCTGGCGCTGTTCGTCGGGGTGTTCACCTCCTTCATCGCCGGTGTGGCGGTGGCCATGGCCTTCGGCTACACCGACGTGGTCAGCCTCACCACCATCGGCACCGGCGCGGTGACCTATATCGTCGGCCCGGTGACGGGGGCTGCCATCGGTGCCAGCTCCGACGTGATGGCGCTGTCGATTGCCGCCGGGCTGATCAAGGCGATTCTGGTGATGGTGGCCACGCCCTTCGTCGCTCCCTATATCGGCCTGAACAACCCGCGTAGCGCGGTGATCTTCGGCGGCCTGATGGGCACCTCCAGCGGCGTGGCCGGCGGCCTGGCGGCCACCGATCCCAAGCTGGTGCCCTATGGCTGCCTGACCGCAGCCTTCTACACCGCCCTGGGCTGCCTGCTTGGCCCATCCTTACTCTACTTTCTGATGCGCGGCCTTCTGGGCTGACCTTTCGCCCGTCGTCATGGCGGGCTTTTTATTCGACCCTCTGAGGGCAGACCTGCCTGTGCCAAGCCGCGCAGGCAGGGGCAGGTGCCTTCATTCAGGCAGTTGGCAGCCTTTCTGACGCAGCGACTCGATCACCCAGCTACGGTCGTTCTGGCCGGCAGTGATGCGTTCGAGCTGAGCGATTTCCGCGCGGTTCTTGGCGTCGGCGCGCTCGTAGACCCCGGCCACTTCGTCGTAGGGCACGCACAGCAGGCCGTCGTCGTCACCTATGACCAGATCGCCCGGTTCGATGACCATGCCGTCGATGGCGATTGACACGTTGATTTCGCCCGGGCCGTCCTTGTAAGGGCCACGGTGGGTGATGCCAGCAGCGAACATCGGGAAGTCACCCGCGCGGATGGCGGCGGCATCACGGATCGCGCCGTTGATGACGATGCCGGCAACTCCGCGCGTGGCGGCATAAGCCACCATCATTTCACCGATCAGGGCGTTGCTCAGGTCGCCGCCAGCATCCACCACCACCACATCGCCGGGCTCGGCGATATCCAGGGCGTAGTGCAGCATCAGGTTGTCACCCGGACGGGCCTTGACCGTCAGAGCCGGGCCGGCCAGAACGCCGCCGCCGTGCATCGGACGCAGGCGTGAGCCGCCGGCGGTCATCCGGTTCATCGAGTCGCTGACGCAGGCGACGGGGACGTTGCGGAAACGCTCGACCCACTCCGCGCTGACTTTGCGACTGGCAGACAGAACCCTGAATCCGATGGACATGATTGATACCTCGTGTCGATGACAGTTGTTGTGATTTTATGAAACGCTATTTCATAAATATCATTGAGAGGTGTCGATATACAACTGCCGAGCGGCTGGCTTGGGTGCTCTTTGTGGGGTTTTTGTGCCAAATCGACAGAATGGACTGCCAGATGCATCCATTTGTCCAGGTGGGGGAAGTGAGATATTGAAATGGCGTTTCTTTGTGGTAGGCTGGATTCACCGCCGCCGGGTTCCCCGCCCGCAAGCAGGCGAACTAACAAGAACAAGGTACGCACCATGAATCGAAGCATCCTGGCTGCGGGCTCGGCACCAGCCGTAACTGCCATGGCATCTGCTGCCGAACGTCCGGCTCAGCTCCATGCGTCGCTCGACGAACGCCTCTCCACCATCGCTGCTGACAAGCCTCGGGCAGGTGCTGCCCGCCGGGTTGTGTTCTGCCGTGAGCGGTCTGGTGTACCTCTCTCATCCTCGCCGCGAAGCCGCATGACGAGCGCCTTCGCTGCAGGGCGCTGACCCCGTTCAATTACAACAAGACGGCTTTTCGCAGTTGCCATGCCGCGCAGAGGCTTGCGTGGCGCACCGGCATCTCGTCAGGCCACGGCCATACAGACGTTGTCACGAGGACCTGATCATGGGATTCGCCAAGAACTATCTGCTTTCCAGCCTGCTGCTGATCGGTAGTACCGCCACCGGTGTGGCGCATGCTGCCAACTGGACCGGCTACACCTATTCCGCCGTTTCCACCACTGCCGCCGTGCAGGGCATGGAGCGGATTTCCCAGCGTATCGACAAGGAAACCGATGGCGACCTGTCGATCACCCTGCACCTGGGCAAGACTCTGCAGATTTCCTCCACCGACATCACCCAGGCTGCCGGTGATGGCATCGTCGATTTTGCCGCCGACCTGTTCTTCTCCGGCAACGTGCAGATCGCGCGCATCCTCAACCTGCCCATGCTGATCAACAACGAAGAGGAGTGGGACAAGGCCTACAAGATCATGCAGCCCTACCTCAAGGCAGGTTTCGCCAAGCAGGGCGTGACCTACCTGGGCAGCTATCGCTACCCGCAGCAGACTCTGTTCACCCGCTTCGAGATGCACGCGCTGAGCGATCTGGCCGGGCGCAAGATTCGCGTCACTTCGCCGGAGCAGGGGGCCTTCGTCGAGGCTTTCGGCGGCTCGGCGATCACCCTGACCGGCACCGATGTGCCCAGCGCCCTGGAGCGTGGCGTGATCGATGGCGTGCTGACCGCCAGCGCCGGTGGGGCGAAGAACTGGCATGAGTTCCTGCCGAACAACTACCGTCTGCCGGTCAACTACGCCTTCAGCGCGCTGATCGCCAACCGGGACTCCTACGAGGATCTGTCCGACGCCACCCGCGAGAAACTCGATGCCATCGTCAGCGACGAGATCGTCAAGATCGACCAGGGCTTCGTCGAGGACGAAGCGCTGCAGAAGCAGAGCCAGGCCAAGGCCGGTATGAAGATCGTCGAGGTCGATGCCGCGACCATCGCCGCCGCTCAGCAGAAGCTGGCGCCGTTCTGGCATGAATGGGCGAAAGGTGCCGGTGCCGATTACGAGAAAATCCTCGGCGAAGTGCTGCAAGCCCTCGGTAAGTAACGCCTGGAGCGAACGATGAGCGAAGTTCATCTGCATGCTGGTCAGCCGATATCGGCTGGCCGCGTATTCGACGGCGTGGCGACGATGGTGCGCTGCATCACCGGGCTGGCGCTGGTACTGCTGGTACTGCTGGTGTGCGCGGAGATCGTGGCGCGCTTCTTCTTCAACCATTCGCTGAAGGTCGTGGAAGAGCTGGCGGGTTACCTCGTCGTCGGCCTCACGTTGTTCGGTGCCAGCCTCAGCTTGCGTAGCAACAGCCTGTTCCAGGTCGGTTTTGTCCTGCATGCGCTGTCGGCCGGGCTGCAACGCCTGTTCAACCTGTGTTTCCAGCTAGTCTCGCTGGGCGTCTGCGGCGTGCTGATCTGGCAGACCTTCAAGCTGGTCATGAGCTCCTACGCCCGCGGCAACGTGGCGCCCACCACGCTGATGACTCCGCTGTGGCTACCGCAGTTGCTGGTACCGCTGGGCCTGCTGATGATCGCTCTGTTCATCGTCGAGCACCTGATCGTCACGTTGCGCGGCGGGAGGGTCGACTGATGGATGCTGCCATCGCTTTCATCGTGCTGCTGGTGTTGATCATCGGTGGCCTGTGGGTGCAGTTCGCGGTCGGTGCCGCGGCGCTGGTCTATCTCTTTCTGTTCAAGGGTGTCGCTGGCTGGAAGGCCCTCGGCCTGGTCAGTTGGGGCTCGGCCAACAGCTTCACCCTGGCAGCCATTCCGCTGTTCATCTTCATGGCCGAGATACTCCTGGCCAGCGGTCTCAGCGGGCGTCTGTACAACGGCATTGCGCCCTTCGTGAAGCGTCTGCCTGGCGGCCTGCTGCATACCAATATCGTCGGCAGCGGGGTGTTCGCTGCCGTGGCCGGCGGCAGCGCGCCGACGGCGGCGGCGATGTCCACCGTGGCCCTGCCGGCGCTGTCGGCACGTGGCTACAACCGGCGCCTGGTGGCGGGTTCGCTGGCGGCTGGCGGCACCTTGGGGATCCTCATTCCGCCGTCGATCACCATGATCATCTACGCCACCTTCACCGAAACCTCGATCGCCAAGCTGTTCGCGGCGGGCCTGGTGCCGGGCATTCTGCTGGGCGCCTGCTACAGCCTGCTGATCATGGCGCGGGCCATCGCCAACCCGAACCTGGTGCCGCGCGACACGCAAAAGCGCGAGTGGCGCGACTACCTGCATGCCTTGGGCGACGTGTTTCCCTTCGGCCTGCTGATCATGATGATCCTGGGCAGCATCTACAGCGGGATGGCGACACCGACCGAAGCCGGTGCCCTGGGCGTGGTCGGCGCCATGCTGATCGCCGCGCTCTACCGGCGCCTGAACCTGGCGATGCTGAGCGAGGCGCTGTCGCGCACCCTGCTGATGAGCGGCAACGTGCTGTTCATCGTGTTCATCTCGATGATCTTCGCCTATGCCACTGCGCTGTCCGGTGTGGGTGAGCAACTGGTCGACTGGGTGTCCCATGCCGGGCTGTCCAAGCTGGGTCTGCTGCTGATCCTGATGCTGGTGTTCGCCATCCTCGGCTGCTTCATGGAAGGCCTGGGGATGATCGCCATCATCGTGCCGGTGATCTTCCCCACCCTGATGGCCATGGGCGTGGATCCGATCTGGTTCGGCATCTTCGTGGTGGTGCTGGTCGAGCTGGGTCAGTTGACCCCGCCGCTGGGGGTGATTCTCTTCGTGGTGGCCGGCTCGGACTCCGAGACCAAGGTGGAGGACGTGGTGATGGGCGTGCTGCCGTTCTTCGGCATCATCCTGGCCTTCCTGCTGCTGCTCATCGGGGTGCCCGATATCGCCCTGTGGCTGCCCAATCTGACCGCCGGAGGTTGAACCATGGCATTTCCCCATCCCGACCCGTTGTTGATCGAGGCCGAGGTATTCACCCAATTGCCCGCATCGTTGCGCCGCCCGGGTGCGCAATCCTACTGGGCGGACAAGAACCGCCGCGGTGCGCCGGTGGACAGCTTTATCGAGGGGCCGTCCTTCGATCTGCAGGGCAACCTGTGGTTCGTTGACATCCCCTTCGGGCGCATCTTCCGTGCTTCGCCCGGCGGCGAGGTGGAGCTGATGGCCGAATACGACGGCCAGCCCAACGGCCTGAAGATCGATGCCCAGGGGCGCATCTTCATCGCCGACTTCCGCAACGGCATCATGACCCTCGACCCGGCCAGCGGTAAGGTCGAGACCGTCCTCGGTGATGCCGATACCGAAGGCTTCAAGGGCTGCAACGATCTGCACTTCGGCCCGGACGGCGCGCTGTATTTCACCGACCAGGGACAGACCGGCCTGCAGGATCCCAGTGGCCGTGTCTATCGCTGGTACCCGGACAGCGGCCGCCTGGATTGCCTGATCGACAAGGTGCCGAGCCCCAACGGCCTGGTGCTGGATACGGCCGGCCATACCCTGTACGTCGCGGTGACCCGCGCCAATGCGGTCTGGCGGTTGCCGCTCGCGCAGAGCCAGCGGGTGGTCAAGGCCGGGCTGTTCCTGCAATTTTCCGGCGGGCGTGCAGGCCCCGACGGCCTGGCGTTGACCCGTGACAACGGCGTGGTGGTCTGTCAGACCGGCATGGGTCTGGTGTGGGTGCATGATGCTCTCGGTATTCCGATTGCCGTGGTGCGCTCGCCCAAGGGGCTGGGCACCACCAACTGCGCCTTCGGCGGGCCGGACGGACGCACGTTGTATATCACCGAGTCCGATTCCGGTTCGATTCTGCGCGCCGAGCTGCCGGTGGCGGGGCATCCGATGGCCTCGGGCTGGGGCCAGCGCTAGCTAAGCGCGCGAGCCGAGGCGTGGCCGTATTGGTACTGATCTACGCGCAACTCGCTGCAAGGCTGGCGCATCGGGTTGCCGGGGCTCGATAATGCCCGGCAAACCGATAAATCGCCTGTCGCTGAGGAATACCCGATGATCAAAACACGCCCCCGCCCGGCCGTCAGTGGCGTCGCGTCGGCCGACCGCGTTCTGACCGTATTGACGGCATTCAAAGTGGGTGATGTTTCCCTGGGGCTGGCCGAGTTGGCCGAGCGTACCGGCCTGAACAAGAGCACCATCATGCGCCTGACGGTGTCGCTGGAAACCTTCGGCCTGATCAATCGCATGGCTGACGGGCGCTACCAGCTCGCCAGCGAGGTGATGCGCCTGAATGCCGTCTACCAGGATGCCCTCGACCTGGAACGCCACGTCATGCCCGTGTTGCAGGCGCTCACCGACGAAACCGGTGAAACCGCCTCCCTCTATGTACGTCATGGCGCTTATCGCCTATGCCAGTATCGGGTCAATTCACCGCATCGTCTGCGTCTGCACCTGCAGCCGGGTGACATGCGGCCGATGGACAACGCCGCTGGCGCCCAGGCCTTGCGCACCAGCATCGACAAAGCGCTCAGCCTCAGCGAGCCGTTCTACTCCAGTGGGGTCACCGACCCCCATGCAGCAGCCATGGCGCTGCCGATCTTCGGTGCGGGTGATGAAATGGTCGGGGCGCTGATGATCTCCGGGCCAGCCAGCCGGCTCACCGCCGAGCGTGCCGGTATTCTTCGCGAGGTGTTCTGCAAGGCTGCTGCCGGCCTGGCCCGCAGCCTGGGCTGCAAGGCCGAGTTCCCCTGGGGCTGAAGGCCTGCAGAACTGTGACGGAGCGCCAGTCTTCCTGACCGGGCGCAGCTCATGAGTCGTCGCTAACGTACCCAAGGCGTTTGCCGGGTTCCCGCCTTCCAGGGAGAGGGGCCGGCCAACGCATGCGCATGATCATTTATAGAAACGACATTTCCTTTTGATGGTCTGTATCCATTCTGGGGCTGGCCTGTTATCGCTAATTCTCCTGCTGATGCAGGGATATTCCTTGCTTGAGGCTGTATGTCAGATTTTCTGAATTGCGTATTTTTGAAACGATGTTTCTTTATGGTAGTCTTTCAGCAGTTCCGGCCAGGGTAGCCCTGCCGTTGGTGAACATAAAAGAACAAGGTACGCACCATGAATCGAAGCATCCTGGTCACAGGCCCGGCGCTTTCGCCATCTGCCATGGCATTCGCCGCCGAACAGGGCGTCAAGGTCATCCCGACCCGGCCCTACGCGCCGCTCGACGAACTCCTCGCCATCATCGTCGCCGAAAAACCCGGCGCGGCCATCGTCCGTCAGGGCAAGTTCGGTCGTGAGCTGATCGAGGCCGCGCCCGATCTGAAGATCATCGCCAAGCATGGCGTGGGTTACGACACCATCGACATCCAGGCTGCTGCCGAGCGCAATATTCCGGTGACCATCGCATTGGGGGCCAACGCCCAGTCGGTGGCCGAGCATGCCTTCGCGCTGATGTTCGCCGTGGCCCGTCAGGTGGCCTGGCTGGACGGGCGCATGCGTGCGGGGCACTGGGACAAGGCCACCGCCAAGGGCGTGGAGCTGTCCGGCAAGACCTTGGGTCTGGTCGGTCTGGGCTCGATTGGCGGGATCCTGCTCGATCTGGTCGCGCCGCTGAAGATGCAGGTGCGTATCTTCGATCCCTACCTGAAAAATCTGCCCGAGCGCGATAATGTCAGCCGCGAGAGCGACTTCCAGCGCCTGCTCGAAGAGTGCGACGTGATCAGCCTGCACTGCCCGCTGACCGCCGATAACCGTCACCTGATCGGTGCCGAGCAGCTCAGGCGGATGAAGCCCAAGAGCATCCTGGTCAACACTGCCCGTGGTGAGCTGATCGACAGCCAGGCGCTGATCGCGGCGCTGCGTGCCGGCGAGATCGGCGGGGCTGGTCTGGATACCTTCGAGCAGGAACCGCCGGCGGCCGATAGCGAGCTGTGGTCGCTGGACAATCTGGTGGCCACGCCGCACGTGGGCGCCAATACCCAGGAGTCGCAGGATCGTGTCGGTCTGCTGGCGGTACAGCAGATCGTCGCCCAGTGGGCCGGCGAAGCGTTGGAGACGCGCTGTGTGGTCAACCGCCACCTGTTGCCAGGCGCCTGATGCAAACCGGGCGCCGCCAATGGCGCCCGTTCCCACAATAACAACAAGGGAAAACCCATGACTGTGCTACTTGCCAGCGATACGCTTCGCCAGGTGCTTCGTGCCCTCATGGTCGTGCTGCTGTGGAGCGTCGTATCCATGGCCAGCGCCGCCGATTACCCGAGCCGCGCCATTTCGCTGATCGTGCCGTATGGCGCGGGCGGCACCACGGACATTTCCGCCCGGCGCCTGGCGGCGCTGGCCGAGCCGCTGCTGGGTCAGCCAGTGGTGGTGGAGAACCGTCCCGGTGGCGGTGGCATCAATGCCATGCGCGCGCTGGCGGCGGCCAAGCCCGATGGCTACGCGCTGATCGCCACCACCTCGTCGCCGTTGTTCGTGACCCCGGCACTGCGCCCGGTTGGCTACGACCCGATCGGTGATTTCACTTCGTTGATGAACTATTCCGGCCCCTACCACGGCGTGCTGGTGCGGGCCGACAGTCCTTATCACTCGCTGGATGAGCTGATCCGCGCGGCGGCTTCGGGCAAGCGCCTGACCTACGGCACCGCTGGTGCGCTGAGTGGCCCGCGGCTGACCTTCACCGCGCTGGCACGCAAGACCCATGCAGACCTGCAGCACGTGCCCTTCAGCAGTGCCTCCAGCGTCACGGCGGCGTTGCTCGGCGGACATATCGACATTGCCCTGGTGCCCGCCTATCGCGACCTGGTCAGGAGTGAGCGCCTGCGTTTGCTCGGCGTGCTCGACGACAGTCGCGACCCGGATTTCCCGCAGGTGCAAACCCTGACCGAAGCCGGCTACGCCATCGAATTCCCCTCCATCGTCGGCCTGATGGTGCCGCGCGGGGTGCCCGTCGAGCGCGTCGAGCGCCTGCGTGCGGCGTTCGCCGAAGCGGCAGCCTCTGAGGCTTTCGCGCGAGACATGGACAAGCTCAGCCAGCCGGTGCGGATCATGTCCGGCGCGCATATGGATGAGGTGATCCAGCGCAATCTGCTGGTCTACCGCAACCTGGCCGAGGAGCTGAAGCGATGAGTGCCAAGCTGTCCGGCGGCGAGGCCGCCAAACCCTGCCGTTTCGGCCTGCAGAGCCTGGCTGCCACGGTCATCCTGCTGCTGGCGCTTGCTGGCCTGGTCGCCCTGAAAAGTCAGGTATTGGTATTCGACTTCGGCGACAGTGGCCCGGATGCGCGGTTCTTCCCACGGTTGATTCTCGCCCTGCTGGTGCTGGTCACCGGCCTGCGCCTGTGGTTGCGGCGCGCAGACCTCGAAGAGGCGCCGGGCGCGGTGCTGGACTGGGGGCGTGTGCTGCTGATTGGCCTGCTGATCGCCGTTGCCGTGCTGCTCATGGATGCGCTGGGCTTTCTGCTCTGTGCGACGGCGGTCGGTGTGCTGCTGGCCTGGGTGCTGGGTGAGCGGCGGCTGCTGTTTGGCCTGCTGCTGCCGTTGGCGGTTGCCGTGCTGGTCGCTTTCGGTGCGCGCTACGCGCTGAACATTCCTCTTCCCTGACTGGCGGAGCCTGCCATGCTTCTCGAAGCCTTTTATGCATTGTTCGACATCTGGGTGCTGGTCGCGGCTGTCTGCGGTGTGGTCGTCGGCATCATCATCGGCGCCATTCCGGGCCTTGGCCCGACCATGGCCATCGCCCTGCTGATTCCGGTGACCTTCGGCATGTCGCCGGTTCCGGCGATCATCCTGTTACTGGGGGTTTACCAGGGCGCGATCTTCGGCGGTTCGATCTCCGCCATTCTGCTCGGCGTGCCGGGTACGCCTTCATCGGCTGCAACCGTGATCGACGGATACCCCATGGCGCGACAGGGGCGAGCGGGGGAAGCGCTGCGCGTGGCGCTGTATGCCAGCGTGTTCGGCAACCTGTTCAGTTGTGTGGTGCTGGTTCTGCTGGCACAGCCGCTGGCCGCCTTCGCCCTGGACTTCGGCCCGGCGCAGATGGCTGCGCTGATGTTCTTCGCGCTGTCGATCATCGTCCTCTTCGGCGGTGGTTCCCGGCTCGATTCGGCGATCATGGTGCTGGTCGGCATCGCCGCCGGCGTCGTCGGTCTCGATCCCATCGAGGGCCTGCCGCGCTTCACCTTCGGCAGCTTCTCGGCCGAGGATGGCCTGCAGTTGATTCCGGTGCTGATCGGCCTGTTCGCCATGTCCGAAGTGCTGCAACAGGTCTTCGACCGCCGTCGTGGTGAGCTGCCGCAGGCCGATCCGGTGGCGGTGGATGGCGGCAAGGTGGGCTTTCTGGCCATGTGGCGGATGCGCAGTACGCTGCTGCTGTCGTCGCTGATCGGCACCTTCGTCGGCATCCTGCCGGGCATCGGCTCCACCGTGCCGGCCTTCGTCAGCTACAACCTGGCGCGCTCGCGCTCGTCACGCAAGGATGCTTTCGGCAAGGGTGAAGCGGAAGGTGTGGCTGCGCCGGAGGCGGCCAACAACGCGGTGACCGGCGGGGCGCTGGTGCCGACCCTGGCGCTGGGCATTCCCGGTGATGCGGTGACCGCCGTGATCCTCGGCGCCTTCATGTTGCAGGGCCTGACCCCCGGGCCGTTCCTGTTCCGTGACCACGGCGTGGAGATCTACGCGATCTTCCTGGCGCTGATCCTGCTGTCGATCCCCTGCGTGATCTTTGGCCTGGCCATGTTCCGTGGCGCGGTGCACGTGATCCGCATTCAGGCGCGCCACCTCTATCCGCTGATCGCCATTCTCGCCCTGTTCGGCGCCTATTCGGTGAACAACAACCTGTTCGACGTTGGCGTCATGCTCGCCGCGGGTGGTGTCGGCTTCGCCCTGCGCCGTGCCGGTTTCCCGCTGCCGCCGCTGTTGATCGGCCTGATTCTCGGGCAGCCGCTGGAGCAGAGCCTGCGCCAGGCATTGTTGGCCGGTGGCGGCAGTGCCGACATCTTCCTCAACTCGCCCATCGTCCTGGCACTGCTCGGGGTGACCCTGCTGTGCATGCTCGGGGCGGCCTGGCAGCACCTGCGCCAGGCGCGTCGCGGAGTCTGATCATGCGCCTGCCAGCCGTAGCACCGATGTGCGATTGCCATATCCATGTGTTCTCGCCGACTCGTGCCTATGCCGAGGCCAGCTATCAGCCGCCGCGCAAGAGCATCGAGGCGTTCCGCCAGGAGGCGCAGGTCGATGGCATGCGCCGTGCGGTGCTGGTGCAGGCATCGATCGATGGCAGTGACAACGGCCATCTGCTCGAGGTGCTGCGCAATACCACGGATATCGAGCTGCGCGGCGTGGCGATGATCGACGAGCACAGCCAGAACCTCGCTGATCTGGCCGCCGCCGGTGTGCGCGCAATCCGCATTCAGGATCGCACTCGCCTCGGTATCAACGACCTGCCGCGCCTGCCGGCCCTGGCCGCGCGGGCGGCCGAGCAGGACTGGCATGTCGAGCTGAATACCGAGCCGCAGCGTTACGCGGCGCTGCAGGCTCGGCTCGGTGAACTGCCGGCAGGGCAGGCGTTGGTGCTCGATCACTTCGGCCAGATCGCTCCCGGCAGTGCCGAGGATCTCGCCGGCCTGAGCCGTCTGCTCGACAGCGGGCGGGTGTGGGTCAAGCTGGCGCCGACCCGAGTCAGTCGTCGGCCTGGCCTTTATGACGACCTCGCCGCGCCGCTGCGCCATCTGCTCACGCACTACCTCGAACGCTGCCTCTGGGGTAGCGACTGGCCGCATGTGATGACGGCCGAGCCGTTGCCGCAGTCGGCGGACATGCTGGCGTTCCTGCAGCGCGAGCTGAATAGCCGTCAGTTGCAGGCCTGTCTGGTGGACAACCCGGCTTGGCTATACCGTTTCTAGACTTTAAATAATGGAACGATGTTTTCATTTATATGGTTTGGTGGCCTGAGGCTGGCTGGTTGGGCTGTGGGTTGCCTTCATCGCGATTCTGCTGTTTTTTCGGGATAAAGCATTTCATTCCGCATGATCTGTGTGCTTTGCACAGGTTTCCCTGTGGGCGCGACTGCAATGAAACTGAAATGTCGTTATTGAAATGGCATTTCTATATGTTAGGCTTCAGCCTATTCGCGGCAGGCCCGATCTGCCTCTGGTGAAATAGAACAACAAGGTTCGCACCATGAGTCGAAGCATCTCCCTGGCGGGCGCCTGGCTGCAGCCTTGCCCGCTGTCCATTGGCGCTGCTGCGCCGAGCTATCAGCCCCACTCCTCATGCGTCTGCTGCCTTGCGCCGCAGCCTGCGCCTGCCGCTGCCCGGCTGGCGCCTGTCTCCTGCTGTTTGACAATCTGACCGGCCTGCCTGCCGGTCGTCAGAACGGCGCGCCCGGGTTTTGCCGGGGCGCCTTTGCATAGAGAAAAAGGGCCAAGGCAGTAGTTGCCACGGCTATCAGGAAGCCCCAACGAGGATCGCCCCATGATCGGCAAAATCACAAGAAAGCTAACGGCCAGTGCCCTGTTCGCCCTGGCCATGTCGACTCTCCCGGCTCAGGCGGATGATTATCCGCAGGGCAATATCGATTTCATCGTGCCGTTCCCGCCAGGTGGCGGCACCGACATCTCCGCGCGTCAGCTGACCCAGCAGATCAGCGAAAGCACCGGCTGGACCTTCGTGGTCGAGAACCGCCCGGGCGCCGGTGGCAACATCGGTCTGGCACAGCTGGCCCGGGCCAAGGCCGACGGCCTCAACCTGGCCATCGGCCAGACCTCCAACCTGGCGGTCAATCCGAGCCTGTACAAGGACATCCCCTATGACCCGCTGAAGGACTTCCGCCAGATCGCGGTGATCTCCACCCAGCCCATGGTCATCGTCACCCGCAGCGATTCGCCGATCAAAGACCTGCCCAGCTTTCTCGCCGATGCCAAGGCCGAACCAGGCCGTCTGCTGTTCGGCACACCCGGCTCGGGCACCGTGGCGCATCTGTCGCTGGAGCTGCTGCAAAGCAAGGCCGGCATCGAGCTGACCCACGTGCCGTACCCAGGCATCGCCCAGGCCATCAGTGACGTGATGGGTGGCGTGGTCGACATCTACATCGGCAGCATGCCCAGCGTCCTGCCGCATATCCGCGCCGGCTCGCTGCGGCCGCTGGCCGTCACCTCGGCGCAGCGCAGCCCGATCCTGGCGAACGTGCCGACCGTGGCCGAAAGCGGTTTCGCCGGTTTCGAGACCGCCGACTGGAAGGCCGTGGTCGGCCCGGCAGGGCTCTCCGACGAGCGCGTCGCTCAGCTCAACAAGGTGATCAACGAAGCCCTGAGTTCGGACAAGGTGCGTCAGGCCATGGAAGCCGAGGGCAGCACCGTGCTCAACGAAGACAGCGCCTACTTCACCAACCTGCTGACCCAGGAGATCGAGCGCTGGCACGACGTGATCAAGGTCTCCGGCGCCACTGTCAACTAAGGCTGCAGTTGCCGGGCGCAGCGTGTATCGCGCCCGGCCTGCCGAGGAATTCGCAATGTCACAGCGTAACTATCAGGACGCGATCAGCGGCCTGCTGATTGCGGGGTTCGGCGTGGTGGTCGCGCTGTACGCGGTCAACCACTACAACATCGGCAGCATCCAGCGTATGGGGCCGGGCATGTTCCCGGTCGCCATGGGTACCGCTTTGGCTGTGCTCGGCGCGCTGCTGGCCCTGTTCGCCTGGTGGCGTCCGGGCCTGCGTGAGGGCATGCCGGTACAGTGGCGCCCGGCGCTGCTGGTGCTCGGTGCCATCGGTTTCTTCGCCGTGGTGGTCACCTTCTCCGGGCTGATCCCGGCCGTGCTCGGCGTGGTGCTGATCTCCGCCATGGCCGACCGCAAGACTCGCGCGAAGCAGGCGTTGTTGCTCGCCGCCGCGCTGGCGCTGCTCGCCTACCTGATCTTCCAGCTCGCGCTGGATATGAATTTCGACCTGTTCTGAGGGGTGCCGGCATGTCCTTCGCTGACAATCTGCTGATCGGCATGGAGACCGCCTTCTCCTGGTACAACCTGTTCTACTGCTTCGTCGGGGTGTTCATGGGCACCTTGCTCGGGGTCATCCCGGGCATCGGTGTGCTGGCGGCCATCTCCATGCTGTTCCCGATGACCTTCCACCTGGAGCCTACCGCCGCGCTGATCATGCTCGCCGGTATCTGGTACGGCACCAGCTACGGCGGTAGCACCGCGTCGATCCTGCTCAACGTGCCGGGCACCCCGTCCAGTGCGGTGACCTGCCTGGACGGCTACCCAATGGCCCAGCAAGGTCGCGGCGGCGTGGCGTTGTTGATGACCACCGTGGCGTCGTTCTTCGGTGGTTCGTTCGGCATCATCCTGCTGATGAGCCTGGCCTCGACCATCAGCCACTACGCCCTGAGCTTCTCCTCGGCGGAGTATTTCGCGCTGATGCTGCTGGGCCTGGTGGCGGCCTCGAACATTTCCGGCGGCTCGCTGCTCAAGGGCCTGATCATGGTGGCTTTCGGCATCCTCTTCGGCACCGTTGGCAGCGATATCTACACCGGCACACGGCGCTTCGACTTCGGCGTGCTCGACCTGGCCGACGGCATCAACCTGGTGGCGCTGGCCATGGGGTTGTTCGGCGTCGCCGAGGTGATCGCCAGCATCGGCAAGGTCGATGGTGGTCAGGTCGACCGCCGCTCATTGCGCCTGGCGGCGATGAAGCCCAGCCGTGACGACCTCAAGCGCTCCTGGTGGCCGATGCTGCGTGGCTCCAGCATCGGTTCGTTCTTCGGCACCCTGCCAGGCACCGGCCCGTCCATCGCGGCATTTCTCGCCTATGCCACCGAGCGTCGTCTGGCGCGCGAGCCGGAGCGTTTCGGCAAGGGCGCTATCGAAGGCATCGTCGCCCCGGAATCGGCCAACAACGCCGCTGACCAGACCGCTTTCATTCCCACCCTGGCGCTGGGCATTCCCGGCAGTGCGACCATGGCGCTGATGCTCGGTGCCTTGATGATCCACGGCATTGCCCCCGGCCCACAGTTGATGGCCGAGCAGCCCTCGCTGTTCTGGGGCCTGGTGATCAGCTTCTGGATTGGCAACCTGCTGCTGGTGATCCTCAACGTGCCACTGATCGGCCTGTGGGTGCGCCTGCTGATGGTGCCGTACCACCTGCTGTTCCCGGCGGTGCTGATGTTCGTCTGCATCGGCACCTACAGCGTCAATCACAGCGCCTTCGACGTGCTGGTGGTGACCCTGTTCGGCGCCTTCGGTTACGCCATGCGTGTGCTCGGTTTCCCCGCTGCGCCGCTGCTGCTGGGCTTCGTGCTCGGGCCGATGATGGAGGAGCATTTCCGCCGCGCCATGCTGTTGTCGCGTGGGGATTTCATGACCTTCGTCGAGCGGCCGATCAGCGCGACCGTGCTGGCCTTCACCGTGCTGGTGCTGCTGCTGGGCTTGCGCCCGCTGCTCTCGGCCTGGCGCAAGCCGAAGCCGGTCTGAGTCGCGCGTTGCCAGTGCCCTGAGCTTTGCGCGGGTTCAGGGCCTGGCCGGTTTGCCAGTCGCCTTCACGACGACTGCCGGCTGTACATCCGGCACTCGGCCAGCAGCGCCAGCAGGTTGGGGTCGCGCTCGCGCGCCTTGAGGAACACCACGCCGATATGCTGCTGCAGGTGGTACTTGGCCTGCAGCGGGATCAGCTTCACCCGGTTCTCGTACACCGCCGCCACCCGCCCCGGCAGCAGGGCGTAACCCACCCCTGAGCTGACCATGCTGAGCAGGGTGAAGATGTCCTTGACCTGCATCGCCACCTTGGGCTCGAAACCGGCCTGCTGGAACACCCGCTCGCCGTCCCGGAAGGTGGCGTAGCCCTGGGTCAGGGTGATGAAGGTGTCGTTGCGCAGCTCGGCCAGATCCACCTCGGCGTGATCGGCGAATGGCGAGTCATTCGGTGCGGCGAGGAAGATGTCATCGGAGAACAGCGCCAACTGCTCGCAGTCCGGGTCGCTGATGCCGTCGTCGAGGGCGATGAGGATGGCGTCCAGTTCCATGTTCTTCAGCTTGTACAGCAGGTCGACGTTGGAACCGAGCACCAGGTCGATGTTCAGCTCGCTGCGCCGCAGCTTGAGGCCCATGATCAATTGCGGCACGGTCTTCACTGTCAGCGAATAGAGCGCGCCGAGTTTGAAGCGCTCGGCGCCGAAGCCGGCCGCCTCGCGGGTCAGGCGCACCATCTCCTGGGCATCCTGGATCAGCTTCTGGGCTTTCTCTTCCAGCACGTAGGCGCTTTCCAGCGGGATCAGGTTGCGTCCCTCGTGCTTGAACAGCGGGCAGCGCAGCGCGCTTTCCAGCGAGTGGATGGCGCGGTGCACGCTGACATTGCTGGTCTGCAGCTCGCTGGCGGCGCGCGCCAGGTTGCCGCTGCGCATGAAGGCGAGAAAGACCTCCAGCTTCTTCAGGGTCAGTTCTTCATCGATCAGCATGGGCCTGTCCTATTCCAGCGATGGCCGATTGTGCCGCATTCGATGATCCATGCGGGGGGATTCCCGGCGACTGCGCTGCCAGGCCCGCATGCCTGTCAGCTCCAGTCGCGCGGCTCTAAAGCCGAAAACGCGTCAGCAGCGTATTCAGCGCCACGGCCAGGCGCGACAGCTCCTGGCTCGCCGCAGTGGTCTGGTCGGCGCCAGCCGAACTCTGCAGCGACAGATCACGGATATTGACCAGGTTGCGGTCAACTTCGCGGGCCACCTGCGCCTGCTGTTCCGATGCGCTGGCAATGACCAGGTTGCGCTCGTTGATGGTTCCGATGGCCTCGGTGATCGTATCCAGTGCAGCACCAGCGGACTGCGCCAGTTCCAGGGTCGAGTCGGCGCGCTCCATGCTGGCGTTCATGGTAGCCACGGCCTGCTCGGTTTCCTTTTGGATGGCGCCGATCATTTGCTCGATCTCGCCCGTGGACTGCTGGGTGCGCTGTGCCAGCGCCCGTACTTCGTCGGCTACCACGGCAAAGCCACGTCCTTGATCGCCGGCACGCGCCGCTTCGATGGCTGCGTTGAGGGCCAGCAGGTTGGTCTGGTCGGCGATGGCGCGGATGACATTGACCACCTGACCGATATTGCGCACGTTGCCGGCGAGCAGGCTGACTTCTTCCCCCGCGCTGCCGATGTCCGCTGTCAGCAGGCGGATCGAGTCGATGGTTCGGCCGACCTGGGCATGACCATGGCGCGCACTCTGATCGGTATCGCGTGTGGCTTGCGAGGTGTTCACGGCATTGCGCGCCACTTCCTCCACCGCTGCGGTCATCTCGGTCACGGCAGTGACGGCCTGCTCGATTTCGGCATTCTGTTGATACAGGCCACGCCTGCCGTCTTCGGTGACCGCGTGCAGCTCCTCGGACGAGGAGGCCAGCAGGCTGGAGGAGTCGGCGACCTGTTGCAGGGTGTCGCGCAGGTTATGGCGCATGGCGTCGAGTGCCTGGAGCAACTGCGCCGGTTCATCCGTCCCCGCGTCGGAGATGTCGTGGTTGAGGTCGCCAGCGGCGATGTCTTGGGCGATGCTGACGGCCAGAGCTAGTGGTTGGGTGATACTCCGTGTGAGCAGCAGCGCGAGGACAATGGTGCTGGCGATGGCGGCTACAAGGGCGATGAGCACGACCTCAATGGCGTTGCTGTAGGCTGACTTGCTTTCGCTAGCAGCCAGCTTGGCGCCTTTCTCGTTCTGTCGTACCAAGGCCTGTAAGGCGACGACGACGGCATTGGCATGCGCGCTCAAGTCGCCTGCGACCAGTTGTTGAACCTGAGCTTCATCGCCCGCGCTCATCGCATTCATGACCTGCGCCTGCGTGTTCATGTAGCGTTCGCGCTCATCCCGAAAACGCTCATAGACATGCTGCTCTTCGTCTGAATTGATCAGCGCGACATAGGCCTGCTCGGCTTGCTCAAGGAGATGCTTGCACTGTTCTATCTTCGCCTGATCGGCGGCCCGTTGCTGGGCGTCGCGGATGATATGAGCGCGCAGAGTCAAGGCGCGCACCCTGGACATGTTCATGCTTATGTCTTCGAGGGCCAGGACGGCGGGCAACCACTTCCTTTCGATGGCATCGGATGCCTCGTCCATGCGCTTCATCTGCGCCAGGGTGATGGTGCCCAGCAGTAACACCAGCAGGGCCAGCAGGGCGAAGCCCGCCGCCGCTCGCGTACCGATACGGAGTTTTCTCAACAACATACGAACCTCATGACAGAACGGAGAGCTTGGCTCGGCTCAGTGGGATGGGCGGGGTGAGCGCTAGCGAGGTATCCGCTGAATGCCGGGCAGGTCGGCGAGTGCGAAGTCCGGGCGGCCGAACAGGTAACCCTGCAGCCAATCGCTGTCGAGGCTCCTGGCGCGCTGCAGGTCTTCTTGCGTCTCGATGCCCTCGACGATCACGCAGGGCGCCAGCGTCTTGCACAGCTCCAGCAGGTACTTGAGGGTTCGCTCGCCTTGTGTGGTGGTGCGGGCACGCTGGATATAGCTCTGGTCGATCTTGATGATGTCCGGCTGGCTTTGCTGGATGAAGGCCAATGTGCCGAAGCCCGAACCGAAGTCGTCTACCGCTACCTGGCAACCGCTGTTGCGCAGGTGCGTCACCAGTTCCACGGCGCTGCTGTGGCAGGGCGGTACGGTGCTTTCGGTGATTTCCACGACCAGCCGCCGAGCCACCGCATGGTCGGCCTCCAGCGCTTCCAGCGTGCTGTCCCAGTCCTGATCCCAGACCGTGCTCAGGGCCGAGATGTTGCAGCCCAGGGTGAGCGTGGGATGCGCCTGCAGCAGGCTGATCAGGGTGCTCAGCACTCGGTGATCCAGCGGGCGGATGACGTGCAGGCGTTCGAGCAGCGGAAAGGGGTTGAAGCCCAGCCCGCCACCTTCATGGCGCAACAGGCTTTCTCGATAGAGAATCTGCTCGGGGTCATGCGCGGCGACCACCGCCTGGAAGGCCAGGCAGAAGTGGCCGCGCTGCAGTTCATCGTAGAACAGATGGGCGCGTTGCAGGTCGTCCAGTGCCTCCGGGGCGATGGGCGGCATGAGAGAGGGGGTGCGGATCATGCCCGCGCCTCTTGGCAGAACCTGCATATCGCTGGGCCGTACATCTTTCATTCCTTTGCTGAGGCCGTTGTCGAGCAGAGCAACGCGGGTGACGGCGAGAGCCAAACGCCCTTGCCGATGCGGGTTTAAACAGAGCCTGGAGAGTGGTGACGCTGTCGCGATTGCGCCTGCCTGGGCAGGGCGCTCCGCCGCGCAGGCAGCCTGGCGGCAGTGGGCTGACAGGCCTCCGCTGTTCTCGGCGAAGGCTGTGAACGGCTAGACACTATCGTCCCATTCCGGGGCTGGGCAGGAGAAGTGTTCTCAGATACAAATCGCATGTCCACGGAGTCACCCCTGTTGCCCGTGGCTCGAACGAGATACAGGAGTTTCGATGCATTCGCTTACCACGTCCTGCTTCCAGGTGCTGCTCAAGGCCTTTGCTGGCCGTGACTCAGCTATCCCGGGGCTGGAGCAGATGCTTGCCAGCGCTGCCCAGATTCCCGTGCTGCAGGTCTACCGTTTTCTCGAGGCGCAGGTGGCCGAGAGCGGTGACCTGGATCTGGGCTTGCGTGCCTACGCACATTTCCATCCCAGCCTGCTGGGGGTGAAGAGCTACGCCATGATGTCCAGCGCGACCCTGAAGGACGCATTGCAGCACATGGTGGATTACCACCCGCTGACCAGTGATGGCTCGCACCTGTTTCTGGAGCAGGATCAGGAGCAGCTCAGGTTGGTGGGGCTGGAAATAGGGGCCGTGCGGCGTCAGGCTCCACGGGCCTTCATCGATGCCGGGGCGGCCCTGGCACTGGCTGCGGTGCATTGGCTGGCGCCCTTCCAGCGGCCGATGCCACTGATGCTGGAGCTGACCTATGCGCAACCCGAGGACACTCGAGCACTACGGCGGCTGTTCGGCGCCGAGCTGCGCTTCGGCGCTGCCAGGAACTGCATGACCTTCAGCCTGGCCGATGGCGCGATTGCCTTGCCGACGGCAGCGCCAGCTCTGCATCCATTGCATGTCGAATACGCCAGAACCTGGCTGGACGAGCAGATCGACGGCTCGCTGGAGGCCAGAGTCCGCCGGGTGCTCAGCACCCAGCTCAGCCTGGGTATCAGCCCTGGCCTGGGCGAGGTGGCGGATCAGCTCGGCATGAGCAGGCGCAGCCTGCAGCATGGCCTGATGCGCGACGCGGTGAACTTCACCCGTTTGCTCGACGACGCGCGGCGGCGGCATGCGTCCAGCCTGTTGCGCAACAGCACACGCAGCCTCAAGTACATCTCCGCGCAACTGGGCTTTCGTGACCAGAGCAGCTTCCACAAGGCCTGCATGCGCTGGTTCGGCGTGTCGCCCCAGCACTATCGGCTCGCCCCCGCCGCGCTCGAGGGCAGCGCCTGAGCAGCAGCCAGGCGCGTCCGTCGATTGTTGGCTCTGCCGGGGGACAAATCTGTTGTTGTCACTTATCATACGTCTGACAACTGCATAGACGGTTGTTCATCCCGGCGCTGCAGCCGGGCCTCATTCAGTGTCCCCGGGTGACCTCGTCGCCCCCTCTGACAGGAGAACACCATGCTGAGTCTGACTGGCCACAACTACATCGGCGGTGAGCGCCGCGCCGCCGGCACCACCTCGCTCCAGAGCCTCGACGCCAGCAGCGGTGAAGCGCTGCCCTACAGCTTCATCCAGGCCACGCCGGAAGAAGTCGATGCCGCCGCCCAGGCTGCCGCTGCCGCTTACCCCAGCTACCGCAGCCTGTCGGCCGTGCGCCGTGCCGAGTTCCTCGAGGCCATCGCTGACGAGATCGACGCCCTGGGCGATGACTTCGTCGCCCTGGTTTGCCGTGAAACCGCGCTGCCGGCTGCCCGCATCCAGGGTGAACGTGGTCGTACAAGTGGCCAGATGCGCCTGTTCGCCAAGGTGCTGCGCCGGGGTGATTTCTACGGTGCCCGTATCGACCGCGCCCTGCCGGATCGCCAGCCGCTGCCGCGCCCAGATCTGCGCCAGTACCAGATCGGCGTCGGCCCGGTCGCCGTGTTTGGTGCCAGCAACTTCCCCCTGGCCTTCTCCACCGCTGGTGGCGACACCGCGTCCGCCCTGGCGGCCGGCTGCCCGGTGGTGTTCAAGGCGCACAGCGGCCACATGGCCACTGCCGAATGCGTGGCCGATGCGGTGATTCGCGCCGCCGAGAAAACCGGCATGCCCAAGGGCGTGTTCAACATGATCTTCGGTGGCGGCGTCGGCGAGATTCTGGTCAAGCACCCGGCCATCCAGGCGGTCGGCTTCACCGGCTCGCTGAAGGGCGGCCGCGCCCTGTGCGACATGGCTGCCGCCCGTCCGCAGCCGATCCCGGTATTCGCCGAGATGTCCAGCGTCAACCCGGTGATCGTCCTGCCGGGCGCGCTCGCGACCCGTGGCGCTACCGTGGCCAAGGAATTGGCCGGTTCCGTGGTGCTGGGCTGTGGCCAGTTCTGCACCAACCCGGGCCTGGTCATCGGCATACGCAGCGCCGCGTTCAGCGATTTCGTCGCGGCCCTCAGCGACGCCATCGCCAGCCAACCGGCGCAGACCATGCTCAATGCCGGCACCCTGCGCAGCTATGCCAGCGGCCTGGCGCACCTGCACGGCCACGCCAAGGTCACCCACCTGGCGGGCAACGAGCAGGCCGGCAACCAGGCGCAGCCGCAACTGTTCAAGGCCGACGTCAGCATGCTGCTCGAAGGTGACCCGTTGCTGCAGGAAGAAGTCTTCGGCCCGACCACCATCGTCGTCGAAGCCGCCGACAGCGCCGAACTGACCCGTGCCCTGCAGAGCATGCACGGGCAACTGACCGCCACCCTGATCGCCGAGCGTGACGATCTGAGCGCCTTCCGTGACCTGCTGCCGCTGCTGGAGACCAAGGCTGGCCGTGTGCTGCTCAATGGCTACCCGACCGGCGTGGAAGTGTGCGATGCCATGGTGCATGGCGGCCCCTACCCGGCCACCTCCGATGCCCGTGGCACCTCCGTCGGCACCCTGGCGATCCACCGCTTCCTGCGCCCGGTGTGCTACCAGAACTACCCGGATGAAGTGCTGCCCGAAGCCCTGCAGAACGCCAACCCGCTGGGCATCCAGCGCCTGGTGGATGGCGTGCATACCCGTGATGCGCTGAGCTGATCGCGCTCTGCTGGTGACGGAAAGCCCCGGCTGCCAACCCGGGGCTTTTGCATATCTGCCGTTCCTCCGCTCACCGAGTGGGGGATCTTCCAGGTGCTTGCACGCCCTGGCAGAGGGCAGCAGTGGATGAGAAAGGCGAACTGAACTGCGAGGCGTGTGGCCGGGTCTGTTTAAGTACCCCTCATGGAATGCAAAGGAGCACCGCATGGATCTTATCCGTATCCTCATCGCCATCCTGCTGCCGCCGCTGGGCGTTTTTCTGCAGGTGGGTTTCGGCGGCGCGTTCTGGCTGAACATCCTGCTCACCCTGCTGGGCTACATTCCCGGCATCGTGCACGCGGTGTACATCATCGCCAAGCGCTGAGGTCTGTTCCGAGCCCATTCGCCTACCCATAACGTCGAACGCGCTTTCTCCCCTCTCCCGCTTGCGGGGCGACAGCGGAAACAGCGAAGCACTGCTTCGCCCGCTGTCGCGACCTGAGCTCTGCGAAGGGCTGGGGCACAGGGTGGGCCGGGGGAGAGGGCAGAAAATAGCGCTGCAATTTCCTTATCCGCCCCTGGCTACGGCCCGCCACTTCTCAATGGCGAAGCCCCTCACTCCCGCCGCAAGAAGTGCACACTGAACAACTGCGCCGGGTCGCGCCACATGGCCACGGAAGCGAAGCCGCAGTCGCCTGCCAGCTCGCGAAAGCCGCCCGGCGTGTACTTGTAGGAATTCTCCGTGTGCAGCGTCTCATCGGCGGCGAAGTCGAACACGCGGTCTTCGATGCGTACTCGTTGCGCCTGGCGGCTGACCAGGTGCATCTCGATGCGCGACTCGGCCTCGTTGTAGAAGGCCCGGTGCTCGAAGCGGCGCGGGTCGATATCGCAGTCCAGCTCGTTGCGCATGCGCTCGAGCAGGTTGAGGTTGAACAGCGCAGTGACCCCGGCCTGATCGTTGTAGGCGCGCTCCAGCACCTGGCGATCCTTGACCAGATCCACGCCGATCAGCAAGCCACTGCCCGCCGGCAACGCCTGATGCAGGTTGCGCAGAAAGGCGCGGGCCTCGCTCGGGTCGAAATTGCCGATGCTGGAGCCGGGAAAGAACGCCAGCGGGCGTTGCCCCAGTGCGTCGGCGGGCAGCTTCAGCGGTAGGCTGAAGTCGGCGCACAGGGCGTGCACATCCAACCAGCGATAGTCGGCCGCCAGGCGCCGGGTGCAGATCTCCAGAAACTCGCGGGAAATATCGATGCCCAGGTAACGCGCCGGGCGCAGGGCTTCGAGCAGCAGGCGGATCTTGCGGCTGGCGCCGCTGCCCAGCTCCACCAGGCTGGCGTTGCGCCCGGCCAGCTCGGCGATATCCTTGGCCGCCAGACGCAGGATGGTCTCTTCGGTTCGCGTCGGGTAGTACTCCGGCTGCTGGCAGATCAGCTCGAAGAGCTGCGAGCCGCGATGATCGTAGAAGAACTTCGGCGACATCGCCTTCGGGCTGGCCGCGAAGCCGCGCAAGGCTTCCTTGCGCAGGCTTTGCTGTTCCGGGCTCAGGGATTGTTCGTGGGTGCGGATTGCCAATGCCATGCTCAAAGCTCCTTGGCCAGGCGCAGGCCGGAGAACTGCCAGCGCATCGTGGGGTAGAAGAAATTGCGGTAGGTGGGGCGCACGTGATCCTCGGGTGTGGCGCAACAGCCGCCGCGCAACACCATCTGCCCAGACATGAACTTGCCGTTGTACTCACCCAGGCTGCCGCCCAGCGGACGGAAACCGGGGTAGGGCCGGTAGGCGCTGGCCGTCCATTCCCAGACATCGCCATAGAGCTGCTGCAGACCATCCCCCGCGCCTGCGGCCACCGGCTGCAGGTGATCGTTCTCGACGAAGTTGCCCCACAGCGGCTCGTCCTGCGCGGCCACCTCCCATTCCTCTTCGCGCGGCAGGCGTGCCTGCGCCCAGGTGGCGAATGCCTCGGCCTCGTAGTAGCTCAGGTGGCAGACCGGCGCATGCAGATCCAGCTCGCGCGGCCCGCCCAGGGTCAGCTCCAGCCAGTCGTCGCCCTCGCGCAGCCAGTACAGCGGCGCCTGCCAGCCGGCGCGTTGGATATGATCCCAGCCGTCCGCCAGCCACAGCGCCGTGCTGCGGTAACCGCCATCACGGATGAACTGCAGATACTCGCCATTGCTCACTGGCCGGCTGGCGAGCTGGAAGGCCTCGACGAACACCCGGTGGCGCGGCCGCTCGCAATCGAAGGCGAAGCCCTCGCCGGCATGGCCGACATGGCGCAACCCGGCGGGAAAATCGATCCAGCGCAGCTCGCTTGCCGCCGCGCCGCCCGACTTGAGGTCGCGGCGATAAACCGGCCGCAACGGGTTCTGCGCCAGGATGTGCTTGATATCCATCAGCAGCAGCTCCTGATGCTGCTGCTCGTGCTCCAGGCCCAGCTCGATACGCTGCAGCGCCTCATCGGCCAGCGCGCTGCCGGGCTGGAGCAACTGCTCCATGGCCAGGTCGACATGGCTGCGATAGGCGTACACCTCGTTCACCGTCGGCCGCGACAACAAACCCCGCCGCGCCCGCTCGAAGGGCGCGCCATGGGTCTGATAGTAGGAATTGAACAGATGGTCGTAGCGCTCATCCAGCGGGCGATAGCTCGGCAGGAAGGGCTTTAGCACGAAGGCCTCGAAGAACCAGGTGACATGGGCCAGGTGCCATTTAGGCGGGCTCACGTCCGGCATGCTCTGGATCACATAGTCTTCAGGTTCCAGCGGCTCGCAGAGCCGTTCGCTGGCGGCACGCACCCGCTGGTAGCGCTGCCATAACTGTTCGAGTCGAGAAGGTGAGGCGTCGATCCTGCTGGCGCGGTCTCGCATATCGCGCATCCTTTGCTGGCGTCGCGAAGCGCGACGGTTCTTAAAACCGACTGGGCGATAAGGGCAAAGGTTCAGGGAAAAGTGTGGCGTTTATATGGCAGGGGGCGATGGGCGCAATGCGCCCTAGTCTGATGTGGCGATCAGGCCGATCGGGGGCGGTTTTTCGTTTGAGCGACTGCATTACAGCCGAGGTGACGTAGATAACCTCTGACCATCCGCATTTAGGTAACATGCGCCGTTTAGTTTTTGCAGCCGTGAGCCAGCTTGCTCCGGCTGCCAAGCGTTCAGACTCGGAGCATCTGCAGTGAACCACGCGGTCCACAACAAACTGGTTTCTTTCATCTGGTCGATTGCCGACGACTGCCTGCGTGACGTGTATGTGCGCGGCAAATACCGCGACGTCATCCTGCCCATGGTGGTGCTGCGCCGCCTGGATGCCCTGCTGGAGCCGACCAAGCCCAAGGTGATGGAAGAGCTGGCATTCCAGCGTAGCGCCATGAGCACCACCGAGCTGGACGACAGCGCCCTGCGCGCGGCCTCCGGCTACGTGTTCTACAACATCAGCAACTGGACGCTGAGCCAGCTCTACAAGACCGCCACCAACAACCAGCAGATTCTCCAGGCCAACGTCGAGGAATACCTCGATGGCTTCAGCGACAACGTCAAGGACATCATCCGCCGCTTCAACCTCAAGGCCCAGGTGCGCCACATGGCCAGCAAGGATGTGCTGCTGGACGTGCTGGAGAAGTTCACCTCGCCCTATATCAACCTCACCCCTGCAGACGCGGAAGACCCCAAGGGCAACCGCCTGCCGGCTCTGAGCAACCTGGGCATGGGTTACGTCTTTGAGGAACTGATCCGCAAGTTCAACGAAGAGAACAACGAAGAGGCTGGCGAACACTTCACCCCGCGTGAAGTGATCGAGCTGATGACCCATCTGGTCTTCGACCCGATCAAGGATCGCCTGCCCAACGTCATGACCATCTACGACCCGGCCTGCGGCAGCGGCGGCATGCTCACCGAGTCGCAGAACTTCATCGAGGAGAAGTACCCCGCGCAAGGCACCACGCGCGACGTCCACCTGTACGGCAAGGAAATCAACGACGAGACCTATGCCATCTGCAAGTCGGACATGATGATCAAGGGCAACAACCCGGCCAACATTCGCCCCGGCTCCACCCTGTCGGTGGACGAGTTCGCCGGCAGCCGCTTCGACTTCATGCTGTCCAACCCGCCTTACGGCAAGAGCTGGGCCAGTGAGCAGAAATTCATCAAGGACGGCAGCGAAGTCATCGACCCGCGCTTCAAGGTCGCCCTGCGTGACTACTGGGGCCACCTCGAGGCGCAGGACGCCACCCCGCGCTCCAGCGACGGGCAACTGCTGTTCCTCATGGAAATGGTCAGCAAGATGAAGGCGTCAGGCGACAGCGGCCTCGGCTCGCGCATCGCCTCGGTGCATAACGGCTCCAGCCTGTTTACCGGCGACGCTGGCGGTGGCGAGAGCAATATCCGCCGTTACCTGATCGAGAACGACCTGCTCGACGCCATCATCCAGTTGCCCAACAACCTGTTCTACAACACCGGCATCACCACCTACATCTGGCTGCTGTCGAGCAACAAACCGGCGCAGCGCCGGGGCAAGGTGCAACTGATCGACGCCAGCCTGCTCTACCGCAAACTGCGCAAGAACCTCGGCAACAAGAACTGCGAGTTCGCCCCTGAACATATCGAGCAAATCACCCAGACCTACCTTGACCTCGCCAGCATCGACCGCCCGGCTGGCGGCGACGGCATTGCCGCGCAGGTATTCGACAACCGCGATTTCGGCTACCACAAGGTCAGCATCGAGCGGCCAGACCGGCGCAAGGCCCAGTTCAGCGCCGAGCGCATCGAAACCCTGCGCTTCGACAAGGCCCTGCGCGAACCCATGCAGTGGATCTACCAGCAGTGGGGCGACGCGGTGTACCAGGACGACACCCTGGCCCAGCACGACAAGGCCATTCTCGCTTGGTGCGAAGAGCAAGGTCTGGAGCTCAACACCAAGCAACGCAAGAAGCTGCTGAGCCTGGAAACCTGGGCTAAGCAATCGCTGCTGGTCACCGTGGCCAACTACCTGATGCAGGCCATCGGCCAAGAGGAGTTCGACGACTTCAACCTGTTCGCCAAACGGGTGGACAAGGTGCTCAAGCAACTGGGCAAGGACGCCGGCATCAAGCTCGCCGCCAGTGAGCGTAATCAGATACTCAATGCCGTGAGCTGGTACGACGAAAACGCCGCCAAGGTCATCCGCAAGGTGGAGAAGTTCGACCGCGCCGAACTGGCTGCGCTGCTCGCGCGCTTGGGCTGTAATGAGGTCGACCTACCGGATTTCGGTTACTACCCGAGCGACAAGGCCGGTGAATTTATCACCTACGAGCCCAACAGCGACCTGCGCGACAGCGAAAGCATCCCGCTGGCCGATTCCATCCACCGCTTCTTCAAGGCCGAAGTGCAGCCTCATGTGACAGAGGCCTGGATCAATCTGGAGTCGGTAAAGATCGGCTACGAGATCAGCTTCAATAAATACTTCTACAAGCATCAGCCACTGCGCAGCATGGAAGAGGTGGCGCGGGAAATCGTGGCGCTGGAGCAGCAGGCGGAAGGGTTGATTGCGGAGATTTTGGGGCTGGAGGTTAAGGATGTGTCGGGGGTGAAAGTTGCTTGAGGCGCATTACGACTTGAAGACTTACCGCTCGTACCAGCCTTCAGGTGCTGACTATTTTGAGGCAGCGCCCGAGCATTGGTTGGTAGTGCCCGGCATGCTGGCCCTGACTGAAAATCGTCGAGATAACAAAGGAATGAAGGAGAGCCAAGTGCTCTCCCTTAGTTATGGACGGATTATCGTCAAAGCAGAAGAAAAGCTTGTGGGTTTGGTTCCAGAGTCATTTGAAACCTATCAACTAGCTATGCCAGGCGACATCATCATCCGTTGCACTGACTTGCAGAACGATCAGACCAGCCTGCGCACAGGGCTTGTAAAGGATCGCGGCATTATCACGTCGGCCTATCTCTGTCTGGGCGTAAGAGAGGGCTTTCAATACCGCTACGTCCATTATCTCCTTCATCTTCTGGACATCTCAAAAGCCATTTATAAACTGGGCAGCGGGCTCAGGCAGAACTTGAGTTTTGATGACTTCAAGCGGTTGCCGGTACTAAAGCCTTCGTATGAAGAGCAATTACTGATTTCTGATTATCTTGACCAGAAGTCAGCACAAATTGATCAGGCAATCCAGATCAAGGAACGCCAGATCGAACTGCTGAAAGAACGCAAGCAGATACTGATCCAGCAGGCTGTAACCCGTGGCCTTGATCCGCATGCACCCATGCGGGACTCCGGTATCGAATGGATTGGCGAGATTCCGGCGCATTGGGAAGCTCTACCAAGTCGCTATCTGTTTCGTGTGGTGAGACGTAATGAGCGAGACGGTACAGAACCAAAGCTTTCTGTCACGCAGAGCAGTGGCATTGTGCTGACTTCAGAAATGCAAGAAAACTCAACTCAAGCTGAGTCATTTGATACATTTCAGGTTTGCCACGAAGATGACTTAGTGCTCAATAAATACAAGGCCCATCTTGGCGTTTTCTGGAGAGCTCCCCTGCGGGGTGTCATAACTAATAACTACACAGTGTTCAGAGCTCTACCTAGGGCCGACAGCAAGTATTATGAGATTTTATTTCATACGCCTGTATACCAATCGATTTTCAGGTCGCTGGTGTATGGCGTGACGGAAGGCATGATGCCGCTATATACCAATGATTTCTACTCAATGCTTGCCATTGCTCCACCCAAAATAGAGCAAATAGAAATCGTCGCGTACATAAACAAAAAAGGCCAGGAGCTTGATGTGGCAATCAAGAATATTCTAGGTCAAATTGAAAAGCTAAAAGAATACAAAGCCACCCTGATCAATAGCGCCGTGACCGGCAAGATCAAGGTGCCGGGTGTGGTGGAGCCAACCGAGATCGAGGAACGGGAGATCGCCTGATGAGCGTGGAGCGCGACCTGAGCTATCTGCAATCGCTGTTGCGGGAGCTGTGCGCGCTGCCGCAGGAAACCGAGTGGGTGGAGTTCAAGCAGGGCAACGACGATGCGCCGCTGATTGGCGAATACATCTCCGCCCTGGCCAATGCTGCCGCCCTGCTCGGCAAGGAGTACGGTTACCTGCTGTGGGGCATCGACGATGCCAGCCATGCCGTGATCGGCACGGCCTTCAAGCCTTCCGCCGCGCGCCATAAGCAGCAGGAGCTGGAAAGCTGGTTGCTGCAGAAGACCGCGCCGAAGATCCACTTCCGCTTCTTCGAGTTCATCGCCACCGAGGGCCTGCCGGTAGTGATTCTGGAAGTCCAGGCGGCTCGCCATACGCCGGTGCAGTTCGATGGCGTGGAATATATCCGCGTCGGCTCCTACAAGAAGAAGCTGCGCGAGTTTCCGGAAAAGGAGCGGGCGCTCTGGCGCGTGTTCGACCGCGTGCCCTTCGAGCAGCAACTGGCCGCGCAGAACCTCGGCATCGACCAGGTGCTCAAGCTGCTCGATTATTCGGCCTACTTCGACCTCACCCACCAGCCTCTGCCGGAAGGGCGCGAGGCGATCCTCGCTGCGCTGGCTGCCGATCGTATGATCCAGCGCAGTGACAGCGGGCAATGGCATATCTGCAACCTGGGCGCGATCCTCTTCGCCAAGCGTCTGCAGGACTTCCCAGTGTTAGGGCGCAAGGCCGTGCGGCTGATCCACTACAAGGGCAACGGCAAGCTGGAAACCCTGCGCGAGCTGACTGGCAACAAGGGCTATGCCCTGGGCTTCGAGGGCTTGATCGACACCCTGAAAACCCTGCTGCCGGCCAACGAGGAAATCGGCAAGGCGTTCCGCCAGGAAGTGCCGATGTACCCGGAGCTGGCCCTGCGTGAGCTGGTGGCCAACGCCATCATCCACCAGGACTTCAACCTGAGCGGCACCGGGCCGATGATCGAGCTGTTCGAGCGCCGCCTGGAAATCACCAACCCTGGCGTGCCGCTGGTCGACCCGCAGCGCTTTCTCGACAGCCCGCCGCGCAGCCGTAACGAAGGGCTGGCCTCCTTCATGCGCCGCATCGGCATCTGTGAGGAACGTGGCAGCGGCATCGACAAGGTGGTGGCGCAGACCGAGCTGTACCAGCTACCGGCGCCGATCTTCGAGCAGACCGACGAACACACCCGCGTGGTGCTGTTCGCCCATCAGGACTACCGCGACATGGGCCAGGAGGATCGTATTCGTGCCTGCTACCAGCACTGTTGCCTGAAGTACGTGAATCGCGAACCGATGAACAACACCTCGTTGCGTCAGCGCTTCCAAATCGACGAAGGCAATAGCGCCATGGTCAGCCGTATCATCAAGCAGACCATCGAGGCGGGGTTGATCCGTTTGTATGATCCGGCTGCCAACCGCAAGGCTTATCGTTATGTGCCTTGCTGGGCCTGACCGATCTCATTTGACGGTCATTTGACTGGCGCACTCTTGGCGACAGGGAAATCAGGCCAAAGGCCCCGGTTTTAGGCGCTTGCCGGCCTGTCGCTCATTTGCCGGCCATTTGACTGAATGTCTAGCGCTGGACGAATAAGCCGATTCGTTAGACATTCGGCAGGCGCTCAGCCAGCTCCGCTACTGGCTGCGATGCCAGATAAATCAGTGGGTTAGTGGCAGTTCAGGTAGGTGATGGCAAATGTCTAAGCCCTTCCTGGCCAAATGGTTTAGACATTTGTACCCCGCGCCGGGCTAGCCTGGCGCAGGCAAGAAGGACAGGCACAAGGAAGCCGGCATGGTAAGCAAGACCAACGAACGGGCGCTGGAAGCCAGCATCGAGAAGTATCTGACCGGCACCTGCCTGGAAGAGTTGGCGGAGGTTCGCGAGGGTGCCGCCGAGCAGCCCTTCAGTGCCAACCATGGCTATCGCCTCGGGCGCGCCCAGGATTTCAATGCCCGCTATGCGGTCGATACCCGTGTGCTCTGGCAGTTTCTGCAGGACAGCCAGAGCGAAGCGCTGGACTGCCTCAAGCAGCGCTACACCGATTGGGATTTGCGCATCTTGGAGCGTTTCGACCGCCTGGTGAGCAAGTACGGCGTATTGCATCTGCTCAAGCGCGGCCTGGCCATCGACGATGTACACCTTGACCTGATGTACCCGGCGCCGCTGGCCAATAGCTCGCAACGAATCAAACAGCAGTTCGCCGCCAATATCTTCAGCAGCACGCGGCAGGTGCGTTATTCCCTGAGCAACACCCTGGAAGAGCTGGATATGGTGCTCTTCATCAACGGCCTGCCCTTCGCCACGTTGGAGCTGAAGAACCCCTGGACGGGGCAGACAGCGCGCTATCACGGCCAGAGGCAGTACAAGCAGGAACGTGACAGCAGCCAGCCGCTGCTGCAGTTTGGCCGTTGCCTGGTACACATGACGGTGGACACCGACGAGGTCTATATGACCACCCGGCTGGCGGGCGCCGCGACCTTCTTTCTGCCGTTCAACAAGGGGCACAACCACGGTGCCGGCAACCCACCGAACCCTGACGGGCATCGCAGCGCCTATCTGTGGCGCGAAATTTTCAGTCGCGAGAGCGTGGCCAACATCATTCAGCATTTCGTGCGTATGGATGGCAGTAGCAAGACACCGCTGGCCAAGCGCACGCTGTTCTTCCCGCGCTATCACCAGCTCGATGTGGTGCGCCGCCTGGTGAAGCACGCCAGTGAGCATGGCGTGGGGCAGCGTTATCTGATCCAGCATTCGGCGGGCTCGGGCAAGTCCAACTCGATTACCTGGGCGGCTTATCAGTTGATCGAAACCTACCCGGCTTCACTGGCGGTTGCTGGCGCGCGGGCGTTGAGCGAGCCGTTGTTCGACTCGGTGATCGTGGTGACTGACCGCCGCCTGCTGGACAAGCAGTTGCGCGAGAACATCCGCGAGTTCTCCGAGGTGAAGAACATCGTCGCGCCGGCGCTGAAGTCCGCCGATCTCAAGCAGGCCTTGGAGCAGGGCAAGCGCATCATCATCACCACCATCCAGAAATTCCCAGTGATCGTCGATGGCATCGACGACATGGCGGGCAAGCGCTTCGCCGTGATCATCGACGAGGCGCACAGCTCGCAGGATGGCAGCGCCCACGGAACGATGAACCGGGTGATGGGTGGCGACGAGCTGGATGACACGCAGGAGAAGATCCTCAGCGCCATCAAGAAGAGCAAAATGCGTGGCAATGCCTCCTACTTCGCCTTCACCGCTACGCCGAAGAACAGCACGCTGGAAAAGTTCGGCGAGCGGCAGGCCGATGGCCGCTTCGAGCCCTTCCACTTGTATTCGATGAAGCAGGCCATCGAGGAGGGCTTCATCCTCGACGTGTTGGCCAACTACACCACCTATCGCAGCTATTACGAGATCAAGAAGTCCATCCAGGACAACCCGCTGTTCGACAAGCTGAAGGCGCAGAAGAAGCTGCGTGCCTATGTCGAGCGCGACCAGCAGACCATCGATGCCAAGGCAGAGATCATGCTGGAGCACTTCATCGATCAGGTCGTCACGCCGAAGAAGCTCAAGGGCCAGGGCAAGGGTATGGTCATCACCCAGAACATCGAGGCTGCCGTCCGCTACCACAAGGCCATCAGCCGCATGCTGGCGGAGCGCGGTAAGCCGTTCAAGGCGCTGATCGCGTTTTCCGGGGAGAAGGTGGTCGATGGTATTGAGTACAGCGAAGCGCAGATCAACGGCTTTCCCGAGGCCGATACGCGGGATCAGTTCGATACCGAGGAATACCGCCTGCTGGTGGTGGCCAACAAATACCTGACCGGCTTCGACCAGCCCAAGCTGTGTGCCATGTACGTGGACAAGAAGCTGCAGGACGTCCTAGCCGTGCAGGCGCTGTCGCGCCTCAATCGCTCGGCGCCCAAATGGGGTAAGAAAACCGAGGATCTGTTCGTGCTCGACTTCTTCAATGAAGTGGATGCCATCAAGAAGTCCTTCGATCCGTTCTATACCGCGACCAGCCTGTCGCGCGCGACGGACATCAACGTGTTGCACGAGCTCAAGGATCAGCTCGACGAAGTGGGTGTGTATGAGTGGCCCGAGGTGGAGTCGTTCGCCAGGCAATATTTCGACAATGTCGAGGCGGGCCAGCTAGGTGTGCTGATCGATATAGCGGTCGAACGCTTCGACCATGAGCTGGAGTTGGAGGAAGAGGCCAAGATCGACTTCAAGATCAAGGCCAAGCAGTTCGTGAAGATCTATGGCCAGATGGCTTCGATCATGCCGTATGAGATCGTTGCCTGGGAAAAGCTGTTCTGGTTCCTCAAGTTCCTGATTCCCAAGCTCAAGGTGCAGGACAAGGACGCCGATGAGATCGATGCCCTGCTCAACTCAGTTGATCTGGCCTCTTATGGACTGGAGCGGGTCAAACTCAACCACCAGATCGTGCTGGATGAGGCGGACACCGAACTGGATCCGGCTAACCCCAACCCGCGTGGGGTTCATGGTGGGGATGAGGACAAGGATCCGCTGGATGAGATCATCCACACCTTCAACGAGCGATGGTTCCAGGGTTGGGGTGTGACCACCGAGGAAAAACGGGTGAAATTTCTCAGCATCCTAAAGGGCATTCAGGAACATCCGGACTTCGAGAGCAAATACCAGCAGAGCCATGACAATGACCACAAGAATCTGGCGTTCGAGAAGATTTTCGATGAGGTGATGCTGATGCGTCGCCGCCAGGACTTGGAGTTGTATCGACTGGTGGCTAGCGATGCGGCCGTCCGGTCTACCCTGCAGCAAGGTTTGCGCGGGCTTTTGGGCTAGCAGGCTATTGAAAACTACCTGCGTTGTTATCTCCCGGATTATTTGGCATTCAACGCGCTGCCCCGGCTCGGCAACGTCCACACCACCAGCGCGTCAACCACGATTGAGGCTTGTGCTGTGCTGGTTGGGCTTGTCGATGGAAGTGTGGCAATTCGCCCAGTGCGATCCACAGCTCACCCTGCCACTCCAGCAGATTGACCTGCTGGTTATCCCAGCTCATCAGACAGCGCGACGGCTCATGAGCTGCCTCCACCATACTGTCGCGCAGCGCCGGCAAGGCCACATGGCTAAGCCAGCGGCGTAGATGGCGGTTCTCCGGGTGCGAAAAGCGCCACAACGCCCTGTAAATACCCGACTCACTGAGCACCTCCACCGCCTCCAACTCCCCACTGGCCAGTTGGAAGTGCACCACCTGCACCTGGTCGGCATCCATCAGCCGGCAGATGCGTTCCGGGTGGCGATGACCCAGCAAGCGGGCAAACTCATGGGCACAGACCCACGGCTGGCGGTCGATCATGACGCCGCGTAACGGGCGGTTATGGCGCATCAGCACGATGGGGGTATAGGCGTCTTCCATAAGGCCTCCAGCGATTTAGTCTGAATTATCTGAAAATCAGATATCTGGAGATTAGATATACCGTACTTGTCCTGTCAACGGACGGATGCCTCCTGTGGAAAAGTCGGTTTATCGAGACGAAAACCTCGTCTTCTTGAAATTGCTCAAACAGTGTCGGGTCGAGGCAGGGTTGACCCAGGGCGATTTCGCCAAAGCGCTCGACCGCCCACAATCATTTGTCAGCGACGTAGAACGCGGGCTGCGCCGGTTGGATCTGATCCAACTACGGGATATTTGTCAGGTGCTGGGCATTAGCTTGAGCAGCTTTGTGCAGCGTTTTGAGGAGGAGTTGGCTGGTGATAATGACGGAGGGGAAAAAGGGAAGAGCTAGGGCGACAGATAGTGGTACACCCAGAGCGGTGTGCCTCTGAAAATAAATCTGTCCCCGATTTCGTGGTCCCCGATTTCGTGTCGTAAGGCAGGCCTATTACCCGAATACTAGTATGCTCAATATTATTAATATTAAAGTTGCATATATAGAGTCAATGACTCTCTTTATTCGGCCATAGTTTTCAATTGCCTCTCTGATAGGGCGCCTTGATATTTTTTTAAGCTCGCTTTCGGGAACTAGGGAACTAAGGCCTTTACTCCAGCTTCTGCGGAATCTTATCTGGGTGCGAATGAATATTTTGTTCTGGTAGCCAGTGAGAAGAATGCTAGTTGCTAGCCAAGCAATCGTTGCTACTAGCAGAAATGATGCACTTTCCTTGGTGATAATGCTTTTTGCAATCAGCGTTTGTCTTAATGTTGCAATTATGAATGTTATGCTCGCATCGCGAAGAAGGCTGGATGTAAGGGCGCTTGTTTTGTCAATTATTTTGTTGGTTTCATCGGATACTGTTTTTCGAATGTCGGTTATTGCTTTTAGTAGCTCGCCAGTTTTAACTAGTAAGTGATTTTTATAGTCTTCTCGAGAGCTTGAGAGAGAGGGTTTAATAGTTCTTGAAATGTATCTGATCCAGGGTTCAGATTTTTTGGGGTCGTTGTGGGAGAGTCGCTGGCATAGCAGTGTATGCCTTATCTCGGCTTCTCTCGATGTTTCAAAAATCCAATTGAGAGCGTCGTGAATGTTGGAGTGTTCGTCTCGTGTGATTGCTATGGCGCGGTTGTCATGCTGTAGGTCTAAGGTCTTACTTCCTTTAATTGAGTAATGTGTATTTCCATCGATGACTGATATTTCAGATGCTAAGAGTATGGATGCTTTAGGTGTGGCAATATCTAGCCATTTTAAAAATAAATCATCAAGCATGTCGGGCTTGCAAGGGGTTATCCAAAATAAGTGGTGGTAGTTGATTTGTGAGCCTGTATAGTCTTTTATTATTTTTCTGGGGTCGATTAGGTCTATGTCTCTCTTGTCTTCTTGTGCGCTGCTTTTGAGGAGATCCCACTTGGAGATGTTGCAGGTCAAAGTCCTGAAATCGTTAATATCTTCATGTATGAAGATATTCTTGGACTTCGCTATCTCGCTTGATTCAAGGTTTTTTAAAAATCCTTGAATAGAGAAAAAATAGTTGTCTCCATGAGTTCTGGCTTTGTTGAAAACAACTAATTCGATTTTGAAGTTTGATAGGTCGTCCAGTGTTGGGAGATTTATCCTTTCATCAAATTCATCGCTTATTTGGAGTGAAAAATTAAAGTCCCCCTGGGCTGCTAGGTTGTTCAGTTCAAAGGCCAAAAGGTTGTCTACAGCGTTTTGGGGGCGATAAAATGCTGCATCTAATGACTCCCCTTCAAGCGAGAGTCTTGAAAAAATATCAATCATCCGCTTCGTCTTCCAAGACATACTGGTCGGTGACTATTCGGATTATTTTTTTTGCACCATCCTCTTCAAAGAAGATGTTTTTATCTATGTCACTGCTCGTGTAAATAACTCTTACTCCCTCGTAGGTCTGCTTTATTTTCTTGGAGCCTTGCTTTATCGCTTCATGAGATATTTCAAATTTCTCGTTTGATATTTTCTTCTTTTTCAAGGATGCGGCGAAAGCTTTTCTTACTTTTTCTTCTTTGTGTGCCTCGCCGAAAGCCGCTGTTAGAATTTGCTCGTGATTTTCCGGGTCAAATTCTACGGTGTCTTTTACAGCTTGCCGTATCTTGCTCTTAAGCCTTCTTCTTATTTCTGGTGGGATTAGAGCTGATTGAGATTTTGCTGTTTCTTCTAGTGCGGCTATAAGTCTCTCTGTTAATAGTGTGCTTGTGAACAGGCGGTCGGCTTGCAAGTAGATCTTTAGTTTATCGGTAATGTCGCCCTTGTTCCCGCTTCTGTCAGTGCAGACTATACTGGACTGAGGGCAATTAATATCGAAAAATATGGATTTCTGAATGGCTTTTTTATCTTGTACAAAATTGTTAAGAAATTGGTTGAGGATAGGTTTTGATTTGCCGTCTTCTAGTGTTTTTGTGGTGTACGAAATTACACTCATGTCGTCATATTTTATTATCGCTCCGTACGTTTTATCTTTATTTTTTATTTTTAGGAGCATCAGTGCGCCAGGTATAAGCCTTTTGTCTGACTGAAAAAGCTCCTGGAACTTCTCTGCAAGCCGTTCAGATGTATCAACAAAAGCGTGCTGACTTGTCAGCGCCGTCTTTACCTGATCCTTTACCCAAGAGTCATCTTGGAATCGGTATTTAGTCCCTTTGATTGTTTCTCTTAATCGGTCAATAAAGAATTTAGAGTAATCCTCAGGCGTTTCTACCTCCATGAGAATTTTTGGGGCGTTTAAGTTGGGACTTACTATGTGGAATATTATTCGCTCCAGTTTTGCCTCGTCTGTGATGTGGTATTCAGTCTCTTCTATATTTTCTTCTGCCATTATTGGTTTCTTCTTTTAATGTTGATGCATTGTTGTTAGGAAGTGTTAGTGCTGTTTTAGGATTATAGCCCTTGCATTATTCTGCACTTGGGGAAAGCCGAGCACCCCCAGAGCTTTTTTCCCGCCTTCGGCCCTGTCTTCACCGTGCGAATTAGCAATGCATTGCCGCATTTCGGGCATTGCCGTTCGGCTGTGGGTTCACTCCGGCGCTTGAGGTTCTGCACGTGCTCGCGCTGGGTGGCGAGGTTTGGCGCGCGGCGGCCGGTTTGCAGGGCGTGCAGCATGGCGTCGACTTCAGCCTCGTTGAATACCGGCTGCTGGAATGAGTGGATATAGCGGATAAAGCCGATGCCCTGGGTGACGTTGGCCGGCACCTCGGTCTTGAAGGTGCTGCCGCCGACGAAGGTGATGACCGAGTGCAGGTGTTCGGGGCTGACGCCCAGAGTGGCTTCCAGTGCCTTGAGGTGCTTGTAGTTCTGCCGCAGCGGGTTCTGGAATTTGAAGGTGCGTTTGTAGAGCTTCTGCGTCCACTGCGCCTGTTTCTCGCCGCCGAAGATCCAGCCGCTCATGTTCTTCGTTTCCAGCACGAAGAGGCCGTATGGCGAGAGGAAGACGTGGTCGATCTGCGTGGTGCCGTCCGGCGTGTTCAGGGTGACGTTGTGCAGGCGGCGGTAGGTTTGTTTGTCCAGTTGCCAGTGGGCGAACAGGCGCACCAGCAGTTCACCGATCTGCCCCTTGGCCCAGGGCGATTTGAGCAGGCCGAGCAGCAGGGCTGCTGGGATAAGCCAGGCCAGCATGCCCCACACCTGGGCGACTATCGGGGTGAAATCCATTTTTCTTCCTTGGGCGGCTGCTTGAAGGACGGGCGAGCAGATGTGCCGAAATCCAGATGCCTGGCACTGCTTCGGATAATGGCTAATTGCTTTCAAGTGCTCAAGGGGATTGAGACCATCGTCCTATGGTGCGATGACGCACCAAAGGCTGATCCAGTCGCCTCAGATGCTCAGCGTGCTATCTGGTATCGAGTACTGCGCCCTCCACCGGGCAGCCGCTCGATACAGCCCTTCTCCAGCAGGTCGCTCAGATGACGGGTCGCGGTGGCTTTGGAGACCTTGGCCACGGCCTGGTATTGCGCCGCGCTGATGCCGTTCTCGAAACCCGCTTCACCGCCATCGAGCAAGCGGTTAAGCACTTTGATCTGCTCGGCTGATAGCGCCTGACTGCGGTGCTTCTGCCAGAAGCGCGCCTTGGCCAGTACCCGGTCGATGCGGGCCAGGGCCTGTTCCAGGCTTTTGAGCAAGGTGGCGAGAAACCATTGCAGCCAGGCGGTGATATCCAGGCTGCCTTTCTGGCTGGCTTCGAGGGTGCGGTAATAGCCGACGCGGTCGTCGAGGATGCTCGCAGACATCGCGTAAAAGCGAATGGCCTGCTGTTCGCCTTGAGCCAATGCCAGATCGGTGATAGCGCGGGTAAGGCGGCCATTGCCATCATCGAAGGGGTGCAGGGTCACGAACCAGAAGTGGGCGATGCCGGCACGCAGAAAGGGGTCGAGCCCGGTATCGCTGCGGCTGCTCTCGAACCAGGCGAGAAAGTCCGCCAGTTGTGCTTCCAGCCCGGCGCGGGGTGGGGCCTCGAAATGCACGGTCGGGCGGTCGATACGACCGGAAACCACCTGCCTAGGCTCTTCGCCGCGCAGTGCGCCGATGCGCAGTGGCTGAGCCAGCAGTTGGTCGTCGCTGGGGAATAGCCAGCGGTGCCAGGTGAACAATCGCTGTATATCCAGCGGCTGTTGATGCGTATGAGTGGCATCGAGCAGCAGCTCTACCAACCCTTCGGAACGGGAGGTGGTGCGGCCTGCTTCGTTCAGCCCCAGGCGCTTTGCCAGCGATGAGCGCACCGAGTCGACATTCAGTTTTTCACCCTCGATGGCAGAGGAGGTGAGGATGTTCTGCAGCATGGCATCCAGGCTGCTCTGTGCTTCGGTATCGCTGCCCACCGCGCCGAGCATGCCGAGCAAGCGCCCTTGTGCCTGGGTGCAGGCGCGCAGCAGCGGGGCAAGCGCTTCGGTTTGCCAACCGAAGTGCGGCCAGTCGGGCTGCTGCCAGATCCAGAGCGGGTCATTCATAAGGCTGTTCATCTGTGAGCCGATTAACGAGCCTATTCGGCTCATTGGGTGAGCCGATAATGGCGGTTATTCGGCTCAGTGTCCAATCGTCCCTTGCTCTATAACCTGCCGCGTTCAGTGTGGATTCGCATGTGGGCAGCAGCTACTCGGAGCGGCTAATCGCTTCGCACCCCTGGCCGTCGCTAGCCGCTGTCCTGCAAGTCGCGAGGCAGGACGAGCATCTGCTCGCCCTGCCTCGGCCTTGCGCTCAACGAGCTGCCTGGGTTTTTTCCACCGCCTGGATGATCACCTTGGCCACGTCGGCCGGGCGTGACTGCTGCGGCACGTGGCTGGCGGCGAGCTCGGTGGTCTGCGCGCCGATCTTCTTGGCGAAGTCGCGCTGCATCTCCGGCACGATCATGCGGTCATCGCTGGCGACGATGTACCAGGACGGTTTCTGCTGCCAGGCCGCGACGCTGGTGCGCTCATCGAAGGCGGCTGCGCGGATGGGGCCCTGCGTGGCGGCCATCACCGCGGTCTGCTCGGCCGGCAGATCCTGGGCGAAGTCGGTGGCCATGCCCTGGGGCGTCAGGTACAGGAAGCCATTCTTGTCCGCCGCGATCTGGCTCGAGCCCGGCGCGGTGCGATAACCCTCGTAGAGCTCCTTGCTGGCCTGGCCGACGTTCGGGGCAAAGGCCGCGACATACACCAGGCTGCGCACCTTCTCGTCGGCGCCGGCCTGGCTGATCACCGTGCCGCCCCAGGAGTGGCCGACCAGTACCACGTCGCCTTCCTGATTGTTCAGTACGCGCTGCGTGGCAGCTACGTCGTCGGCCAGCGAGGTCAGCGGGTTCTGCACGACGGTGACTTTGATTCCTTTGTTCTGCAAAAGCGGCACGACCTTGGCCCAGTCGGAGCCGTCAGCGAAGGCGCCGTGGACGATGACCACCGACGCTTTGCTCTCGGCCGCCTGGCTGCTGGCGGTGAAGAGGGGGCTGGCGATGGCGAGTGCGAGGATGAGGGGCTTGGCGTTGAACATGATTGAATCTCCTGTGCTTGGGGGAGTTCAGTGTCGATAATGCGCCGGTGTCGCGGTATCGGTCGTTTATCCGAGGCGGGCGAAAAAAGGAGAGCTGCAATGCAGGTGAATGACGCCGTCGCGCTCGAAGACGCCATGCTGGCCCTAGCCATGGTGGGTGACCTGAGCATGGGCCAGCCCATCGATCAGTCGCGCCGCACCGCGCGTCTGGCGCAATGGCTGGTGCAGGCCTGTGGCGGCAATCAGGCGCAAGTCGATGCGGCGCGGCAAGTGGCGCTGTTGCGTTGGTCCGGTTGTACCGCCAACGCCGATGGCTTCATGCGGCTGTTCGGGGATGACGTCGGCGGGCGCCGTGACATGCTCGCGCACACTCTGGATGCGGCCGGCCAGCGCGCCATGCTGCGTACTACACCCTTGGCCGTGGTGCACTGCGAAGTGGCCGGCGAGGTGGCCCGCACGCTCGACCTGCCGGCGGAGGTGGAGGTGGGGTTGCGGCATATCTTCGAGTGCTTCGATGGCAGCGGCCGGCCGCTGGGCCTGCGTCACCCCGACATCCCCGAGGTGGTCTATCCGGTGGTGCTGGCCGGCGATCTGGAAATCCTCTCGCGCGTGCATGGCCTGGAAGCAGCATTGCAGTGGATCGGCGCCCAGGGCGATCGGCGTTACCCGGCCGCGCTGGTGGCCGAGCTCACCCGCCAGGCAGCCGACTGGCTGCACGCCCTGCGCTCGCCAGAGGGCAGCCAGGCCACCAGCGGCGCGGCGGTTGCCCTGACTCTGGTGGGCGATGTGATCGACCTCAAGCTGCCCTGGCTGGCCGGTCATTCACGCCAGGCCGCAAGCCTGGTGCGCGATGCCGGCTGGCTCTGGGGCTTGCCCGAGCCGCGTATCGAGCTGCTGGCCAAGGCGGCATTGATCCATGGCCTGGGCCGTGCGGCGGTGCCCAATCGAATCTGGAGCACACCCGGCCCGCTGCTCGACGGTGACCTCGAATCGGTGCGCCTGGTGCCGTACTGGACGCACCGTGCCTGCAGCCAGATCGGCGGCCTGAGCGAGGTCGGGCAACTGGCCGCGCATGCCTACGAGCGGCTCGATGGCAGTGGTTATTTCCGTTCTTTGAGCGGCGACGCCCTGGGCGCCGAACACCGCCTGCTGAGCGCTGCGCTGGCCTGGCAGGCACTGCGCAGCGAGCGCCCATGGCGCGCTGCATTCAGCGATGGCCAGGCCGCCCGATTGCTGCAGGACGAGGCCGAGCAGGGCCGCTTCGACCCACGCGCCTGCCAGGCGGTGATCAATGCCGCACACGGCGAACAGGCGCCGCTGGCCAGCAAGCCCGGCAACGGTCTGCTCAGCGAGCGCGAGACGCAGATTCTGCAGCGCATCAGCAGCGGGGCGAGCAACAAGGAAGTGGCGCGCGACCTGGGCATCAGCCCGAGCACGGTGCGTACCCATGTCGAGAGCGTGTTTCGCAAGCTGCAGTGTTCGACGCGTGCGGCTGCGACCTTGAAGGCGCTGACGCTAGGGGTGATCTGAGGCGGCGAATCAGTCGCCCCCGCCATCACCGCCCGAGCCGAAATCCCCGTCGCCGAATCCTGGGCTGGAGTCCTGCCCGCTCAGGCCACTGCGTTTTCTGCCATGAGGGCGGCGTCTTGGCCGCGAGCGTTGCCAGGAATAGATGAAGAGCACCACGAATGTGATGGCGATCAGCGGCAGAATATCCATGCATGTTCCCCCTGCTACACAGGTACCGATTGCTGGTCTGATACAGCTCGGCCATTTCCAGTTGCGTCAACCAGGGCTGACCCTCCATGTCGCGCAATTTGAACTGCGCCAGGCCGCCTTCCGTGCTGTAGAGAATCGGGTCGCTATTGGCCATGTCAACCACTCACCTCCGGGTCATCCGTAAACGATGCTTGTTGCCAAGGGGGGGGCGGCGTGTAGCCGCATTCATTGCCACCCCAACGTTATAAGAAGCTCATATTCCCGGGCAACAGAAACGAAGAAGCCCGCACGATGGCGGGCTTCTGAAATGGCGCATCCGGCGGGATTCGAACCCACGACCCCTCCTTCGGAGGGCAATGCGGTACAGATATTTAGGTTGGCGGCAAAGGTTCAAAAATGCCTCTAAGTACTGTCCTGCATGGCTTTGGCCTTATCTCGCTGCCTGCAGTTTATAGCTCTTAGCGGTATCTAAGGGTGGTTATCTAGGGCACAAAAAACGAAATGGGCCCCAGCGATTTTGACACCTAGCCAGCCCCTAGCTCGTCCTGCCGCCTTCTCACCGAACCTGAATTTTGACAAGCGCCTGGCGGCCTACGGGCAGCGACTTAGCCCAGCATGGTCATAGGTATTAACACTATCACTAAGGCCTGCCGCTTTGGGCTTCCTCGCGTCCACACAAACCCGTTTTGTTGCCCTCTGCTGTTGCTTTACATATAGGCAACCCAGGAGTGCGCAGGCCCCAACGTTAGCGATACTTTTCTGGTGGAAGACTCTACCCTCGCAGGGGCCAAGGCCGTGCAAGATGCGTCGAGGTTAGTGCGGCAGCTAGCTCACTCGTCCTTGGCGTTTGTCTCGGCGGAGACCTTGTCAAACGACTCCCAGTGGCCAACCAGCTCATCTACGCGATCAGGGATGCGTGGAGTTTTACTGAGCACCAGGCAACGGGTAGTGCCTACGTACTCTTCAAGCAGATAGAGCGTGTCCCCAACGTCGACGCCCATCTCCTGCAGAACGTCGTCGGGTAGGCGAATAGCACCGTCGCCGTCCCAGTCCTCAATCACTACATGATTCCGCATCTCGACCTCAGGCAGCGGCTGAATGAAGCGTCCGCAGGGGGAGGCAACGGCGAGCCGATGCCAACGAAGTCCCGCGGCGCAGGTCGACAGAATAGCAAAAAGCTCTGGGGCTCAGAGCGTTGTAACGACGCCCCCTCACCTCAGCCGCAGCTTCTGACATTTGAACTCGCTCCGGGCCTGCCAGGCACCATCGCCCTTAATGGGCAGAAAGTCCCGCAATACCACCGGGGAAATTCACTATCCCCATGCCGCACCCAGCTAATCCACCAGCAGCTCACTGATAGGTCATCGAGACTTCGCTCTATAGCCACCGTGGCTGCGCTGGCTTGCCGCAGGATGCCAGTGGCAGTCCCGCAAAAACCACTGAGCTGCCACATACTCTCACAGGGATCTCTTCGCCGAACTAGCCAAATACACCCTCGTGACGACAGATCCCTCCGCCAAATCGCCAATATCCAGCGTGCGCCCCCGGAATAAATCGTTAAACCTCGACTGGCCTGGCCTTTCACTCAGTTTATTTCGAATGACGCAGCTCCTGCGGACCATTAAACGGAGCCCACCCGCCAGGACAAATACGTATCATGAGGCAGCGGGTTAGCTTGGTAAGCTCGCTCTCAGACAACCTTTGTCAATGTGGCCGTCATGGAAGAAAGCGCGCAACAGCTTTCAGAACGCTATGTATCCGCCCGCAGCCAGCACCCAGCGTGGCTTTTGCTCGCCTCGCGGCGTGCTCCGCTCGTATTGGGCTGCCTGCGCACGCTATTCGAGCGGGCGCATGATGGGATCCCCATGGAGGATGCGCTGCAAGCGCTGTCCGAAATGCTGGCTGCTTATGCCAGCCAGGAGCTTTACGAAATCGACCCGGATGCAACGCATCTCCAAGCAGGTCGTGAACTTCGTGAATGGATCAAGCGGCGCCTCGTCGTAGAGCGGGAGGGCCGTATCTATGCAACCGACGCGCTGGAGTCAGCCATCCAGTTCGTAGATTCGCTGGATAGTCGGATCATGACTTCCACAGCATCTCGCCTTTCGGTGGTTCAGCGCGAGATCGAAAACCTGGAAACGGGTCTGAACCCCAGCCCAACTGGCCGTATTGCCAGCCTGCGCCGCCGAATCCAGGATTTGGAGCACGAGCTAGCGCAGGTAGAAGCTGGCAACGTCATCGTGCTTGATGAAGCGCAGGCGATAGAGGGCATACGCGAGGTATATAACCTGGCCACCAGCCTACGCGCGGACTTTCGACGAGTTGAAGACTCTTGGCGCGAGGCGGATCGCGCCCTTCGACACTCGATCATCAGCGAGCAGTCTCACCGTGGAGAAATCGTTGATCGGTTGTTGGACGGGCAAGATGCTCTACTCAACACTCCCGAGGGGCGTGTCTTCGAAAGCTTTCAGCAGCAACTGAGGCAGTCCGCTGAGCTGGAAACCATGCGTGAGCGTTTGCGCACCATCCTTCGTCATCCCTCGGTTCCAAAGGCGTTGAATCGTCCCCAACAACGTGAGCTGCGTTGGCTGGCGTTACGCCTGGTTCGGGAGTCGCAGGCCGTGCTCCAAGCGCGCGCCCGAAGCGAGCGCGATGTTCGTGGCTTCATGAAGACGGGGCTGGCCGCCGAGCATCATCGCGTCGGACAGTTACTCAACGACTTCTTCAATCTAGCGCTCAGCGTCGACTGGCAACGCCAGTCAGAACGCCGTAAGCCTGCATTTTTACCACCAGTTGGCGTAGCCATTACCGGTATCCCGGCAATCGAGCGTCTCCGCTTCAAGACCCTGGATGACGATGATACGGGCGAGCTGGATCTGAGTTTGAAGCCTGCGGGGTTGGAGCAGATTGATGATGACTTCTGGGATGCCTTCGACGGGCTGGATCGTGAAGCGCTGATTCAGGACACCCTGGCTGTGCTGGCGGAGCAGGGGCGCCCTGTGAGTCTCGGGGAGCTTGCGTCTTTGCTTCCACCTGCTCACGACCTAGAAACCTTTGCGCTCTGGTTGGCGATGGCACGCGAGGCAGGTATTGAGGTGCTGAAAGAGGAGCGTCAGCTCGTGGAGCTAGTTGACGAGGATGAGCAACGCTGGCGCTTCAATCTGCCTTATGTCGGACTCGACCACGAGGCACTCAAGGACATCGATTGGGAGTTGTGAGCATGGCAGGGATCTTCGATCGAATAGCAGGCGCCTCTGGCACCGACGAAACGGAGCTGACGGTGGAGGCCATAGCGTTGGATGACGGCATGGATGATGAACAGCCTCTTATGAGCGCCGCTGTTCAGGTCGATGAGCGCCGGACGCCGCAACGGGTACGTGAGGCCGTACAGGAAATGCTCAAGTACGGGCTGCTGGAAGAAAGTCACAAGCCCAATCTGTATCGCTCGGCGCTTGCCAATATCGAGGCGGTCGACACAATCCTGGAACCCCTCGACCTGGCCATGGGGGTCGACGAGGTTCGCGGGCTGGTGTTCGTCACCGTTCGTCAGGGCGAGGTGGCCGAGCAGGATGACTGGTCGCACCCCCTTGTGCGCAGGCAAAGGCTGAACCTGGAGCAGTCCCTGCTGATCGCCATTCTGCGCCAGCAGTTCATCGCCTACGAACAGGAAAGCGGTACGGGCGCCACTCAGGCACTGGTAGCGGTTGATGAGCTGATTCCGCAATTGCAGGTTTACCTGGGCGAGCTGGGCAGTGAGGCGAAGGAGCGCAATCGCGTCATCACGCTGCTGGATCAGCTCAAGGGGCATGGTTTGGTGTCGGCTCTGGACGCCCATGACCGCGTCATCATCCGCCCCATCATTACCCACTTGGCCAACCCGGAGAACCTGCAGGCACTGGTGGTTTGGCTGCGCGAGCAGGTGGAGGGCGCGACTACCCCGGCTGCTGCTGCTGAGGAGGACGAGGCGTGAAGCAAGCACTGCTCTGGCGTGACAGCGAGACCTTCATTCTCAGCAGCATCGAACTCTATAACTGGGGCGGCTTTCAGGGCTATCACCGTGCCGAGATCGATCCCTCAGGCACCGCCGTGATCGGCCCAACGGGGAGCGGTAAAACGACGCTGGTGGATGCGCTGATGACCTTGCTGTGCGCCAACCCGCGCTACAATCTGGCTTCCACAGGTGGGCATGAAAGCGACCGTGATCTGGTGTCCTATGTGCGCGGGGTTACCGGCACTGGAGACGGAGGTGTAGAGCAATCTCATATCGCGCGCCAGGGTAAGACGGTCACCGCCATTGCCGCCACGCTCGAGCGTGACGGTGCGCAGGTGCGACTGGGCGCTGTACTCTGGTTCGAGGGCACCAGCTCCTCGGCGTCCGATCTGAAAAAACTGTGGCTGTTAAGCGAGTCCCCCGAGCAGACGCTGGAGCATTGGCTCAGCCAGCATCACGCAGGCGGCATGCGGGCGCTGCGTCAGATGGAGAAGGATGGCACGGGTATCTGGCCGTATCCCAGTAAAAAAGCCTTCCTGGCCAGGCTCAGGGATTACTTCGAGCTGGGTGAAAACGCCTTCACCTTGCTCAACCGCGCTGCCGGCCTGAAGCAGCTCAACAGCATCGATGAGATCTTTCGCGAGTTGGTACTGGATGACCGCTCCGCCTTCGTGCGGGCTGCCGAAGTCGCCAGCAGCTTCGATGATCTGACCGACATTCACCGAGAACTGGAAACCGCTAGAAAACAGCAGCGCTCATTGCTGCCGGTCGCCGATGGCTGGGAGCGTTACCGAGTCTTGCAAGCCCAGTTGCAGGACAAACAGGCGCTCGAAGGCATTCTTCCGGTCTGGTTCGCCGAGCAGGGGTATCGCCTATGGTTGGCTGAAACCAATAGGCTAGAGAAGGAGCACAAGCAGGCTGAGCTGGATCGAGAACACTGCGAGAGTCGACTTGATGCCCAGAAGGGTGTGGTTGATCAGCAGCGTCAGCGCTACTTGCGAGTAGGTGGCGCTGGAATAGATCAATTGCGCGAGCGTATCGCTGAGTGGGGCAAGGTATGCGGTAGGCGTAGTCTGCAGGCCGAGCAATACCGACGCTTGGCCAAGGGTCTTGGACTATCGGAGGAGCTATCGGCCGCCTCTCTAAAGGAGAACCAGGAGCAGATCACTGAACGCCTGGAAATCCTGACCCAGCAGCTTGATGGCGCGCGCGAACAGGTTTTCAAAGCCGGCCTCGCCCAGCAGGAGCTGAATGGTCGGTTACAGACCTTGCAGCAGGAGCGTGCTGAGGTTGAGAGACGGCCCGGCTCGAATCTGCCAGGGCTATTTCATGCCTTTCGGAGTGATCTGGCACAGGAGCTTGGACTCGATGAGTCGACCCTCCCTTTTGTTGCCGAGCTAGTTCAGGTCAAGCCCGAGGAGCTGGCCTGGCGGGGCGCTATCGAGCGGGCCATCGGCAGCCACCGACTGCGCATTCTGGTGCCGCAGGGCTTATCCCAGGCCGCATTGCGCTGGGTGAACCAGCGGCACAACCGTTTGCATGTGCGCCTGTTGGAAGTGAGAGAGCCTGCTTCGCGACCGGTGTTCTTTGATGATGGTTTTACTCGCAAACTGACCTTCAAGGAGCATCCGTACCGAGAAGCCGTAAAGGCACTACTGGCAGACAATGACCGCCACTGCGTCGAAAGCCCGGAGCAATTGCGTCATACACCTCACGCCATGACGGCCCAGGGGCTGATGTCGGGCAAAGAACGCTTCTTCGACAAGCAGGATCAGAAGCGCCTGGATGAAGACTGGCTGACCGGCTTCGATAACCGCGACCGCCTGGCTTTCTTGGCCGAGCAGATTCACGAGGTCAATGAACAGCTCGCGCCTGCCAAGCTGGCCTTGGATGCCGCGCAGGACGATGTCCGTCAGCTGGAGACTCAAGCTTCGCTGCTGAAACGCGTTGAAGAACTGCAGTTCGAGGATATTGATCTGCCGGGCGCGGAGAGTCAGCTGGAATCGCTGCGTACGCAACTGGCCACCCTGACGCGCCCCGATTCTGACCTTGCCATGGTCAGGGTCGAACTGGATGAAGCCGAGACCCTGCTGGAGTCTCTGGACCAACAGCTCCGCCAACTGATCGAGCAGTGCGTTCAGTTAAAAACACAGTTTGACCAGGCCGCATCCGCTACACGTAAGGCATATAACGGCGCGGAAAAAGGGCTGAACGATACGCAGCGTGAACTAGCGAAAGAGCACTTTCCTACTCTGGCCCCGGAAGACCTCGGCGACATTATCGAGTTGGAGCGCAAGCATACGCGTGAGCTTCAACAGCAGCTCAAATCGCTCGGCGAAAAATTGGGTCATGAGCAAACAGAGCTAGCCAAACGAATGTCCGACGCCCTGAAGGTCGATACCGGCGCGCTTGCAGAGGTCGGGCGAGAACTGGTGGACGTACCAAGGTATCTGGAGCGTCTGCGTGTGCTGACTGAGGAAGCCCTGCCCGAGAAACTCAAGCGCTTTCTGGAATACCTCAATCGTTCCTCGGATGATGGCGTCACCCAGTTGCTCAGCTATATCGACCATGAAGTCTCGATGATTGAGGAGCGCCTGGATGACCTGAACAGTACGATGCAGCGTGTCGACTTTCAGCCCGGACGCTATCTGCGCTTGGTCGCGAAAAAGGTCATTCATGAAAGCCTTCGCACCTTGCAACAGGCTCAGCGTCAACTGAACTCGGCGCGTTTCATCGATGATGAAGGCGAGAGCCACTACAAGGCATTGCAGGCGCTCGTTGGCCTGCTCAAGGATGCTTGCGAGCACAGCAGGAATCAGGGCGCCAAGGCGCTGCTGGATCCGCGCTTCCGCCTGGAGTTCGCGGTCTCGGTGATCGATCGCGAAAGCAGGAGTGTCATCGAAACCCGAACAGGTTCTCAGGGGGGTAGTGGTGGCGAGAAAGAGATCATCGCCTCCTATGTGCTGACCGCTTCCCTCAGCTATGCGCTCTGTCCCGACGGCAGCAGCCGGCCGTTGTTCGGCACCATCGTGCTCGACGAGGCGTTCTCGCGCAGCTCCCATGCGGTTGCCGGTCGGATCATCGCAGCGCTGAGGGAATTCGGCCTGCATGCTGTCTTCATCACGCCTAACAAGGAAATGCGCCTGTTGCGCCACCATACGCGTTCGGCAGTCGTCGTTCATCGGCGCGGCGTGGAATCCAGTCTGGTTTCCCTGAGCTGGGAAGCTTTGGATGAGCATCATCAACAGCGCATCAAGGCCATGCATGAAGTCGCCCACTGACATCAGTCGCAGCCTGGCCAGACAATGGCAGCGCTCCAGCGTACGCTTGGAACGCTTGCTCAATCCCGCTAGCTGGCCGCAAAGCCTCAACATCGGCAAGCCTTCGGCACGTCTATTCACTGACAACATCCAGGCGGTACTCCGGCATGTGGAGAACTGGCGGAGCGTGAACGTGGGTAAAGTCGACTGGGAGCCCGTCAGCTACCGAGCAGGGCTGTCCCCCATTTCCTTGCCGATGCGTTGGCACTTGCGTAGCCCCTCCGAATGGATTGCCGCGAGCGATGATCCAAGGGTCAGCCAGGAATACGCTCAACTCGAGTATCTGGTCGAGCAGGTAGACAGTGCCTTTCATGCGCTTCTGGTGGCACAACGGAGCTTGTGGTTGACGAAGCCGTCTGAAGAAGTCGTCGCCACGGCGCGACTCGCCACCCGGTTGTCGCCAGGCTGTGCCCGAGGCCGTCCGCTGCGCCTGTTTGCCGAGCACGGCGTAGACACCAAGTTTTTCGAGCGCAACGCCAGCTTGTTGACCTGGCTCCTCGACGAGCGCTTCGGAGGCGCGGCGTCCGAGCAAGGCCTGACGACTTTTCTGGATGCCTTTGAAGAAAGCAGCCACTGGGTTCTGGTCGTTCCCCTTCAGCCTGAGCTGTTGCCCTTCAAGCGGCTCAGACTCACCACTGCGGAACTGGCCGAAACCCCACTTCCCGGTTCGCGATTGCTCGTGGTGGAAAATGAGCAATGCATTCACTTGCTGCCTGAGAACTTACCGGACACCCTGGCTGTGCTGGGCTCAGGACTCGATTTGCAGTGGCTAGCGTCCGCGCACCTGGCCGGGAAACAGATCGCATACTGGGGCGATATGGATACCTGGGGCTTGCTGATGCTGGCGCGAGCGAGACTCCATCAACCAGCAGTCGAAGCACTATTGATGGAGCAAGAGCTGTTTGTACAGCACTCACCGGTGAGCGCAGTCGTTGAGCCGACCAAAGCTCTGGATTCGGCCCCACCTGGTTTGCTGGCTGACGAAGCGGACTTCTATCGGTATCTGCTGGTGCAAGAACGAGGACGTCTTGAGCAGGAGTACCTGCCAAAGGAACAAGTTGAGCGCGCTATCGAGCAGTGGGCTCGAAAGATCCCTGTATAGAGCGGCTGGCGGTGGGCTCAATAGCCCTGTAATCCTGAGACCGCCTACCCTTAAACCACAGCCTTCAGATATGCCTTCTCTGACATTTCCAACGTTGATCGCTTTAGGCGGCCGGTTTTCAGCGTTGGTCTGCAACGAGTCTTTCCACCTCGTCGACGATCTCAGCTGCGGTGCAGCCCAGGGGGTTAGCTAGCTTGATCAGGGTGGTGATCGTTGGCTGGTTGATGCCCCGTTCCATCAGGCTGACGTAGTTACGTTGCAATTCCGCCTCATGGGCCAATTGCTCCTGGGTGAATCCTGCCTCGACACGCCGTCTGCGCAAGACCTTTCCGAACGCCAATCCGACTTCCACAGATGACTCCCTAAAAGGGAGGACTATCTGGGCGGCGTCATCGCTGGTCTTCACAGTATATTGTGAATTTGGTAAAACGTGACCTCATGGCATGGCGTCACCCCAGCGAATTGTAGGGCTGCCTTCCTACATGCCGTCTTCGTAATCGGCTGTAATTCAGTGCAAACGATTAATTTCCGATAAATAAGCAGTTAAATAGAAGGATGTTAAAAGTATATGAGGATTATTGGCATAGCTGCTTATGTGTCATTTGCATTTTTTTTGCAATCAGGAGCCTTCGCTGGCGAAACTGGAGTTCAGCAACTTGTTAAAAGATGCGAGGCTGCTTCCAAGGCTCGCGGGTCCTCACCTGCGCTCTGTTCGTGCACGTTGGAAAGAATGCAGGAGTATGGGTTCACTGATTCGGAGATTGTTAATTTTTCTCGACGAGACTTTAAACCAAAGGATCTACATGAAACTGAACGCCATATGGACTACAGTATTAAGATTCGATTAATGGCAGGACAATGCGGCTGATTAGCTTTTCCACAGTCGTCAGTCTAGTCGTACGTCATTGATTATGTGATTTGCCGTAAAGGATTTTATGCGGAACTTTTCTGGGTTTGTTTCATTAGCTCTTGCGGGCTCTATTCTTGCTGGTTGCGGCAGTGAGGATTTCACAGGCGCGTATCGTTATAAGATACCCGGTAGCGAGCGGGTAATGGTGCTCAACGTTCACGGTGATGAGGCCGAGATATTTGGAGAGGATGTGAGCGACGGTCGCATCAGGCCGCTGGTTAAGATGAAGGTTTCAGTAAAAGATAAAAAGCTTCTCCTTGACGATGTTAATAGTTCCGAGCGCTTGGCTCTAACGCGAAATGTAGATGAGCAGAGTGTCGATTGTCTTAACTGCAAGGTGCTTGGAATCAATGATGCGGCGGTTTGGAAATATGACCCTCAAGGACCTTATGACTTGGAGAGGATGCTGAAAGACCAAGCCCTTAAGGATGAAGAGGCACTGAATGCCGAAATGCTCAAGATGCAGGAGCAAATTTATGAGCAGGCCAAGCGAGACGAAGAAGCAACCAAGCTAGGTCCATATGAAGGCGATTGGGTTTATCAGAGAGCAACGAAACAAGATGCCTTGATCATCATGACGGTCTGGCGAAAAAGTCAGATTAAACGCTGGTCATTTCGTTTTGAAACCATGGATCGAATAGGGCAGGAAGTGCCAGGGTTCGAGGTTTCAGATGTTGGGTTGAAGATCAAAGTTGGCTCTGAGAGCCTCCTATACAGTCTCAGCCCTGATAATCAGGTATTGACCTGCACGAACTGCAACAGACCTGAGCGCTGGGTAAAAGCTGACCCCAAGAAAGACCTCAGCGATCGCCATTACGCTCGACAGATGGCTGGCAATCCATAGTCCCTCTTGGGGCTCCCCTGTACGTTGGTGACCAGTAGTGAGCGATGAGCATTGTGGATGCTCATCGCCGTCCCCTCCTCTGCGAGCAGCGGAGCAAGGAGGTGTCATTCAGCCATGCTCACGCTGTTCCCAAGTGGCCAGATTTTACGGCAGTAGGACGGCTGCGTCGGAAATCCATAAATATTTCTCATTTCCTAATCTAGGAACTGACGAAATTTGCGGCATCTGCGTTAGTGCAGCGGAACATCGAGTTACCGTGTGTCTCGTATGTAATCGGGAGCGCACGTTGATGAGATGGTTTTTCGTGGTGATGCTTTGCGGTGGCGCAGGCCTCTTTCTAAGCGCCCAATATCAAATCCCGCAATTGTTGCTCTGGCCTTTGCTGGCGCTGGGAACCACGATGTGGGGCTTGGCCAAGTGGATGGAACGGCAGGAGGCCGAGACGAAGCGCAATCATGATCGCAGGTGATTGGGCCGTAAGGGATTTCCCAATGCTCGCAACGCTGAACTGCGCGCTGTGGGGTAGGCGCTGGCGAGCCAGCCGTCCGGAACTTTGAGCTCATGACCAGGAGATAGCGAGATTGACCCTTCCCTATGAAAGAACACGCGCCATCGTCAAAACCGAGGAGTTCCTGCGTGAACTCTCCCGTCATTCGGGGTTACCGCAGGATATCCGCAGCTATGCGAAAAGCCTGCTCAGGCACTATCCATCTGCCGATCAAATTTTCTCGCTGGGGCGCCTTGCGGAATGCCTGGTAAGCGATGGGCCTGAAGATGAGTATCGACGTCGGGTAATCGCTTTCCATCAGCCGTTGCTCTGCTCGTCGCTGGAGTCGACACGATAGCAATGTCCCGCCCTCATTCTGAGCCGCCGGTGTCTCACCTCGTCACGCAGCGGGTTAAGTTTCTGCGCAAGGGGAGGCCTTTCAGCATCAGGTGTCTTGCAGAGCTTGGTTCGAGCTCGGCCATCTCCAAGGCAGTCGCCCAACTGGTTCGTCGCGGTGAGCTTGAGCGTGTGTACCGTGGCATCTACATGCGGCCGAAATACAGTCAATACACCGGCCGGGTTCGTCGTCCTGGGCCTTGGGACTTGGTGAATCTGATTGCCAGGCAGAACCGTTGGACACTGCAGATCCATGGCGCTGATGCCGTGAGACGTTTCGGGCTGAGTACACAGATGCCGGTCATCCCGATCTATTACACGAGCGGCTCCAGTCGATCTCTATTTGTGGGGAAAGCCGAGATCAGGCTCGTGCATGCCGCCCCAATGCTGATGCAGCATGCAGGGACCAGGGTGGGGGTGGCCATCAGCGCACTGTTTTATCTCGGCAAAGGTGGTACTACTCCGGAACATGTTGCTGTAATCAAAAAAGCTCTCAGCCCCGAAGACCTGAGCAAATTAGTGGCCTGCAGAATGCCAAAATGGATGCGCGCAGCACTGGAGACAACATGAGCCGGTAAGAGGCAGCCAGACACTCCGTTTGGCTGCCTATCCCTCTATCAGTGTCGGACCTGCATCTATTGCTGGCTGCCCTTCTCCATATTTATCCGCGCCCTGCGGATATAGCTCGCCGACACGCCGAGCTGGCGGGCGATCTCGGCGTCGGAAAGGCCCCCGAGCTCCAAGATAATTTCGGGTGTCATTTCGGGCAACGGTCGCTTGTACGCTTGTATTCCAAGCTCCCTACGCATTTTTTTGACCGGAAAATTACTGACGCCTAAACGGTCAGCGACTTCTGTATCCGGCATCATCCCCAGTAGAGCTATGGCTTCGCTGGTCCAAATGTCCTCCAGTGGTTTGAAACGCTCACGACTGATCTTTGACTCTGGGATCTTCAGCTCCGCTCTCGCACGCTTGATTCGGTTGATGGAAACACCAAATCTTTTTGCCAGTCGGTAATTGGTTTCCGTCGCCAGTTGCACAATCAAATCAGGTGACAGCTCGGTGTCTTCGGGGCAGAACCCAAGAATGTTATTTGATTGGCGATATCGTCGAACGGTGCTGGCGCCCAGCCCAAAGCGCCTGGCCACCTCCCGATCGCTCATTTTCCCAACGCATGCTTTCCAGTTATTCATCGTGCTTTCTCCTAATACATGAGACGACCAGGCAATTATTTGCGTGGCCTTGTATTCAGAGTGCGACTTTGAATACCCCCGGCTTACCAAGCTGCATAGCGAGGCATTGTTTGTAGCACCTTGGCCAATACGACCAATACCAAAATCCGCGCATGCGCGGATTTTTGAATGAGCGGGCCGCATGGCTCTGCTCTCAGCCGTCCAGTCAAGATCAGCTAGTAGGCCAGCAGGTCTGTCTCGTAGCGCCGCTTTAGAATGGCCTTGGGCATATTGGATGTATCGATATGACGATTTTTCCGCGCATGCGCGGAATTTTGAACAACTCAAAAATAAAATTGCCTGCGCGTAGCCCTACCCTCAAAACCAGTGGCCTTGGGAATTTCACTATCAGGTAGTAATCCAAAAAGTGAGAGCCCGTAAATGCCAGATACATCCAATCATTCGGAGAGTGTGGACCAGCCACACATCAGCCCTGACTCACGGCATGCACAGCTGCTAGCGTTGGCTGCAGATGCTGGGCGTGATGTTGGTGTGATAGTGGAGATGCTGAGGTTTCTGGATGTTCATTCGCAGCTAATTGATTTCCCCCGAGTCATGCAGGGGTTTGTGAATGCGCTTGATGCCATGGACGTAGCGCCAGAGCTCAGCCTAGGTGCGCGCGATCTCAGAGCCTGGCGGGACGAGTGCTGCTGGATTATTTCAATCCGAAACAATCCTGATTTTATTGCGGCTTTGGGCCCCATGTTTTACCAGGGAGATGAGCGGCGTACGCGCAATCCGGTCATCGGTAAGGGCGTACAGGATCACGCCTTCCCCTACGCGACGCTGTGGCATGAGCCTGCGGATTCAGAAAGCCAGCTGGATTACTACCGTCTCATTGGTCAACTTCTTGTAGCCTATCAGCAACGGGCAGATGATCTGGGACTGCGCGGGCAGAGATACAGCGCTTACCTTGAACTCCGAGCACTCTGCGCACTGCAGATACTGTCTATACCAGATGATCTTAATGTATGGTCCAGCTCTGCTGTATTTGCGCAGGGTTGCCGCCAATTCGACGCCGGCAGTTCAATCGATTACCTAGCAGAGTACTACCCGCCAATAGTTCGTCTCGTCCGCTACCTCGGTGGTGAGGAACCGCCAGAACGTCACGGTGGCGGTGGCCATCGTCAGCATGGCGGCTCAAATAGCGCAGGGCTAGGTGTACTGATTAGCCAAGGGGCAACCGAGTTCCCGCTCGAGGATCCAGACGACCCAGATTTGCTCCCTGGATATATAAGTTTCGTGGCGTCTCAACCGCTAGACGATAATTTAGATGAAGCACTGCCGCTGGGCGAAAGAACTGCTGCAAGTGAAATATGTTTGATCGATACAAGAGGTGAAGTCAGACCATATGTAGCTGAATTGCTCAGCCATGAGGGTATGCTTGCTCATATTGCTCGCAGTCGGCAGTTTTTACCGTTTGGCTACAACCTGCTCACGCAGTATGAACTAGCAAACCTACTATTTGGTGTCACTGATGAATTTTTGCTCTGTCGGGAGCGAATTCGTAATGCTCCTGCCCAAGAGCAGATAAAGAATCGGAGGCGCTTGGAGGCACTGCTGGTACTTCATCTCATGCTCTGGTTCGGTCGTTCACTTGAGGACTGCAAAAAACTACGGATAGCTGAGCGTAATGCGCGTCCGAGCTCGGTGCTGGAGTTGGTTCTGGCTGATGAGGCAGGGCCGGCGGAGTTCAGATTTTTTGCACCTACACCGGACTATGCAGCGGAAGAGCACTTGCCTCGAAAGGCCGTTCGAGCATCTCAGCCAACAATATCGGTACCGGACATGGTTGGGGCAACTGCGCTAGTTATGGCAATCAGGGACCTGTCGCCGGTGAATGGTTCTGCCGTTATCACCTGCAAGGTCAAAGACCTAGAACGTGAAATCCGCACTTTGTTGAGCGAGCTTGGGGGCGAAGATCCTCGCTACACGATGCACAAAGTGCGCTCCTACCTACATCGCCAAATCATCACAGACTCTCACGATGTGGTTGCAGCCACCATGCTATCGGGGATGCCTTGTCTATCGGCCAACACACCACTGTATTACAGCCAGTACAGCATTAACTATTTACGAGGCCTTTATCACCAGTCAGTTCAGAAGGTTTTAAATGGGGTTTATGCCACCGTGGGGCTGGAGGCTCCGAGTGCCCCAATGCCCGCCGTTCCGGAGGCGGCTGTTGGTGCCCGAAACTGCCTTAGACTGGGTACGGTAAAGGCTAATCTCGAGGCGTTGCTGGTAGTGCTGCGTAAACGCCCTCGAAAAAATCTTCAGCAGCTTGTTCATTGGCATAACTGCTTTTCGCTGTGGACGGTTCAAATGTTCTTTATGGCGACCGGATGTCGAGCTATTCGCGACCCGTTGAAGCAGGAAGACGAATTTATATCGCCTGGGGGACACGGCGCGCTGGGGGACAAAGGCTCAGATGATGGGCATATGAGTCGCCTAGTAGTGTTGACTGACCTGCTAAAACGACAGTTAAAAGCCTATAAGGCTCACTGCAGAGCAATTACCGCACAACTCGAGTTACATGCACCGGCTCCTACCAACGGATTTTTCCTGCGCTTAACCGATGATGGTTGTCTTTGCTACGAGGAAATTCGGCCGCTTCATATCAAAGCTGTAATGCGCCAGATTGAGGGTTTCACACCTCATGCAGTAAATGGGTTCCGTAAGTTCTTGAGAACTGAGCTCGCCGAGCGCGGATGTCCGCCTGAGACACTGTCGGCTCTGATGGGCCATTGGCTGAGTGGCGAAGAACCACAAGATATTTACTCGAGCTTTTGTCCGCGTACCTATGTCCAGGGCCTTGATACCTACTTGTTGTCACTCATGCGGGAGCTCGGTTGGACGGTTCGCAACAGCCACCTGGTTGTGGAGGCTGATGCATGAATAGCTCACGACTTTCGGATGAAATGCTGTCTGTTGTCTGGAGCCCGGATAAACATGATCCAGAGTGGAAAAGCGGATATCTGATAACACTCCGGGAGCGCTGCCAAAACTCCGGCAACAGCATCGGTGAATGGCTCTGCGGACAACGTTCGCTGCGTACCTTTCCCATCAAGGAAATGCAAAATCTCGAGAATCAGCTCGAAAGCTCGACATTGCGCAACACACTGCTAGATGTGACGCGTCGGGCACAGCGTTTTAATCCGAGCTTGCCGCTGGCTCGGATAGCGATCGAAACGCAGCGCCGCCCTAATCCGATTAACCCAGACCTGTACAACTCAGAGAATCTGTCGGCCAGTCAAGACTTGGTTGATTCGATGGGGCGCGCCATCAGGCGTGATCTAGATGAACTCACACCCCATGCGCGGATTGGGCTGCTTCTACTGAGTGCTGCCTATTATGGCGCTCTGATGGACATTCCCCAACTGAACGCGCTGACTCAGCTTGATCCTGGGCAGGTCATTTGGATATCCGGAATACCAGAGTTCCGGTTGCAACTCTCAATCCGAGGTCAACCTGAGGCTGAGAACCGGCAGTGGTTTCCAGACCCAATAACGCTCTCGCTTCTGTCGCGCTGCGCTGCAGATCTAGCCGAGAGCCGGTCTTACTTGGATCGAAAGGGCGGGAAGTTAAGGTGTATTCAAGCGGCGCTGGCCAAAGGAGAAATTTGCCCTGATAACCAGCCAGCCTCTCTAGAGCGGGTGTTTGAGTTGCTGCGTATTGAGCGTCAAACACAGTTGCCACAGTTGTCAATAAATTTTGCTACAAGATCAAACTTTGTGTCGCATTCTGTTTTGTCGGACTCTTGGCAGCATTTGAACAGGAATGCACCGGTACCAAGTAGCGAAGAGAAGCAGAAACGGAAAAAGCACCGGTTTCGCAGACCCCGACAAAATGTTCCCGAATGGTTGACTGTATTGTGCCGAAAAGTCCGCAAGCGGCAAATTTCACCAGTCGACAATATACCTCCACCTCAGACGCTTGAAGCTTTGATCAATGGCTGGGCGGCACTCCTGCTTCACGGCCGCTCGTTTTACGGCAACATATTACAGCCCAAAACAGTTGCCAACTATGTTCGGGATGTAGGTGTAGGTTTGGACAATCTGCTATGTGCCGACTCGATCTTGGAAGTTTCGCCGGATGCGCTTGAGGAGCTCTATGAGCTGATGCTAGAGGCTCAGCCCACCTCGTCTATGAGGAGGAATCTCGCCAAGGGATTGTTGGAGTTCCATGGTCACCTGCAGAAAACTTTTGCGTATCCACCAATCAGCCCCTATAGCACGCTGGGCATTGGGAAAACACCTCAGTTCGTCGATGCTCAGATCCTCAATGAGGACCAATATCGTCTGGTCCTCCGGGACTTAGCCACAGGCCCTTTGAGCCAGCGCTCACCACGTCTCGCCATCGTTGCTCAAGCCATGATGATCTTCGGATTTCGTCTGGGATTGCGCCGCAATGAGGCGCTGAAATTGCTGCGTCGAGACCTGCAATTGCCTTCGCTGTCTGATGCGCGAGCCGCTGCAGTAAGGCGTCGACATCAGAACCTCAAGCGGCTATCGCCTGAACGATTTACTGTTCTCGAGCGACCGATCAACTTGCTTATTCGACCACATGCTCAGCGCGCGTTAAAAACACGCAACTCGACACGGACGTTGCCACTTCACGTGTTGCTTGAGCCAGATGAGTTGCAGCTCATTGAGCGCCTGGCCCAGCTGCGCGATGACGAAGAGCTGAAGAGTCCATATTCGGAATTCTTGTTCTGTATCCCGGAATTCCAGACTCGATGGGTATCTGAGTCAACACTGATGCCAGCTATTCATGACGCACTACGCCGGGTGACTGGGTGCAGCGATATGCACTATCACCACCTGAGGCATTCGGCCGCGACTTGGCTGACGTTTAAGTTAGCCGCGTCAGCATTCGGTATTAGTCAGGAGGCTGGGTTGCTGTTCGGTGAGCATCCGCAAACCATGAAATGGCTGCTGGACACAGAACGGTTCAATCGAGCCTTTCTTCACTCCCCGGAGTCCGCCACTCGACGTGTGATCCATATCACCAGCGCTGTGCTCGGGCATGCGAGTCCCAAAACATCCTTGCTCTACTACATCCATTGCATGCCATGGTTATCGGCGCTGTGCTGGCAGTGGAATCCTGAATTTTGGCCGCCTGGCCATGTCATTGCGAAAATTGCCCAGGTCAGTTTGCCAAACAAGCCGGACGACCTACCTGCACCAGGCCTGCCTGCAGAGATTCGGCACATGCGGAGAATCATCGGTCGCATGCGGGTCTATAGGCGCAGCAACCAAGGAAAAATTAAGCGTCCGCTGATTTCCCATCAGAGGAGTGACGGTGGATGGGCACTGACGAGAATGAATGAAATCTCATCCATGCTCTCCTATGAGGCATACGCGGAGGCATCGGGGCAGTCGGTCAACATGGACTGGGTTGAGTTTACCGAGGCTGATCGATCAGCCATGTTGGAACGGGCGAGGTACATTAGCCACCTCGGCAAGCATCGCCTGCAGAGCCCAGCAATTTCTGACTCAGATAATAGAATTGAGCTTGTCCCAAGACCGCCTAAACACGGAGGTCTGGCCGGGGTGGTGGCCTATGCGGATCAGCTCTATCGCCTGCTAAGCAGCCGGCATAAAGCCAAAGCTGGTCGAGTGCTGGACGATTTCGTGGAACGCTGCTGGGCGAGCGAGACGACACTGCGCTTCTACCCCGGTAGGGATGATCAGAGTGCTCGTGAGTACCTGTGGCTGTTATCTGAGCTGGGCGTCCCTTGGGCTGATATTGAGTTCATCATTTACGATGAACGCACGCCCAGGCAAACCAAAAGTCGTTGGCGCACGGTTCTGGGAAAACCTCGTTTGAGGTTCATTGAACAAGTCCCGGAGAATCGAAGCAGCCAGAACAGTCACATAGGCATTCGAGTGATGCTGCGTTTGCCAGGTGCCAAGCCCACTGCTCAGGAGCAGAACCATCACTCCGGCGCCGCCTTGCGCTACCTGATGTTGATGGCTTCCATCGACTGGCATTTTCGTGCCTGACCATGTCCGGAGGGCATTCAGCCCTCCGGATCATCCTGCAATTCTAGCAAGTCTCCCACTTGGCAGTTCAGGTACTGGCAGATCGCTTCCAGGTCCTTGAGCTCTACCCTCTGCGCGGTCTCGTGATACAGCCGCGTGAGAGTTCCGCGGTTGATCCCGGTGTCCCTGACCACGTCACTGATCTTCAGTTTCCGCTCGCCCAGTAAGCGAGACAAATGGCACTTGACCATCCCAATCTCCAAAAATGATCTACAGAAGATCATTTTGTCCTTGCAAAGCTCAAAATGAGCGTTATATTGATCTACAGAAGATCATTATGAGTATTCAGAAGCTCATAAGAATCCGCTGTCGTTCAATTTAGCAGAGAGGGCATATCCATGTCTCACACATACCTGACTACCGAAGAGCTGGCCACGCGCATGAAGTACGACGCGCGCACCATCCGTAATCGCTTGAAAGATTCAGTCCTGCTCGAAGGGATTCACTACTTCCGTCCTTTTGGCGGCCGCAAGATTCTTTTTATCTGGGAAGCTGTCGAAGAAGACATGCAGAAATTCTCGCGGGCTTCTGGGCTGGTTCCGATGGCTGGTGGAGGCATCTGCCATGGGTAAGATTCGCGCCCGTGCCGACAACGAAAAGTTGTTCTTTGACTTCACCTACCTGGATCAGCGCTGCCGCGAGCAGACCACGTTGCCTGATACGCCTGCTAACCGGAAAAAGCTGGAGAAGATCCTTGAGCGCATAGAGGCGGAAATCACCCTCGGCTGCTTCGACTACGCCACCTACTTCCCTCAAAGCAGCAAAGTGCAAGAGATCAGTCGGCTGCAGGCTGGCTGTGCATCGCTGAAAACACCACTGTTCAAGGATTTTGCCGAACTGTGGTTTGAGGAGATGAGGGTCGAGTGGCGTGATACGCACGCCAAAACCGTGCGCCTTACCCTTGATAAGCATTTGCTGCCTGAGTTCGGCAAAAAAGAGGTCAGCGCCATCACCAAAGCAGAACTTCTGTCATTCCGCTCGGCACTCGGCAAAGTCCCCGGGCAGAAAGGTCAGAGTCTGACAGCGACGCGAATCAACCACATCATGACGCCATTGCGCATGATCCTTAGTGAGGCAGCTGACCGCTTCGAGTTTACCTCGCCATATCTCAACATCAAATCACTGAAAGTCCCCAAGACAGACGTGGAACCCTTCACCTTGGATGAGGTGCTGCAGATCCTCAACACAGTGCGTGAGGACTTCCGCAACTACTACACCGTGCGCTTTTTCACAGGCATGCGGACGGCCGAAGTTGATGGTCTGCAATGGAAGTATGTCGACTTTCAGCGGCGGCAGATTCTGATCCGTGAAACCTGGGTGGGCGGCAAGCTCGACTACACCAAGAACGACGGCTCACAGCGTGAGATCGATATGTCCGAGCCGGTTTACCAGGCGCTCCTCGGCCAGCGGGAGAAAACCGGCAGCGGACAGTTTGTCTTTAGCACCCGCGAAGGTACGCCGCACGCATACCGCAACATCAACGACCGGGTTTGGTATCCGCTGCTGCGTCACCTGGGTTTGCGTAGGCGGCGTCCCTACCAAACCCGTCATACGGCCGCGACCCTCTGGCTGGCTGCAGGCGAAAACCCGGAGTGGATCGCCAGGCAGATGGGGCACACCACCACCGAGATGCTGTTCCGAGTCTATTCGCGCTATGTCCCCAACCTGACCCGCCGTGATGGCAGTGCATTCGACAACCTGATTAAAGCCAATCTCAAGGCATGAGGAGCTTCTGCATGAAACTGATCAAATGTGACAACGTGACCCCTCTGCATTCATCGATGGAGGCCCGCGAGCATGCGTACCTCAAGCATCTGGCTTCAGCCATGAGTCACTACCTTGAGAACCCCCATGGCACCGAGCTTATTTGCATCCTCGGCTCCGGCTACGAGAAGGATAATCGGCATGCCCTCGAAACCTGGGTCGCCTACCACCGCAACGAAGTTTTCGAGAAGCGCCTGGAGGGTCGCAGTCCGCTGGACTATCTGATCGAGAAGCTTGAGAGCCTGTTGGGTAACTAAGTTCGAAAGGGGCCGAAAGGCCCCTTCATTGTTCTACCCTGGCAGTAGCGAGACTGTTCCATTCATTCGCCAATCTTCGTTTGGGTTGGGTTACCGCCCCCCCTGCCGGTCACAGTTCAACTTGAACATGTAGTCAGGCATGTAAGGACCCGGATCGACGGATTGGTTTACTATCCAGGGCGCGAACCAGAGCACATTTTTCTCCTGCCTGCTGATGGGCAAGAGGGGGCGGGAGTATAGGGACAGTGGTAAAGAAGCAGCTCGTATTGGCCAGCTGGGTGGGCGGGAATGATCTCAAAGCAGTTGCAGGTGCTGAGGCTGGCCCGATTCTGGCGACCCTGAATACTGTGGCTGTTGATAAAGTCGAGCTGCTTTGTTCATACCCCGCCGAGCGCGTTGAACCCTACCTAGCCTGGCTGCGCCAGCAGGTCGATGTATCAATCACCGCGCATTACGTTTCCCTGTCTTCCCCCGTTCATTTCGGGGAGATCTACCAGGCCGCAAGTCAACATTTAAAGCGCCTGTGTACTTCCGGAAATCAGCTTTCCATTCTGCTCAGTCCCGGCACACCGGCCATGCAAGCGGTGTGGATTCTGCTGGGCAAAACGCGCTATCCGGCGACCTTCTACCAGTCCTCACTTGAGCAAGGCGTTCAGCAGGTCGAAGTGCCTTTCGAGATCGCGGCCGAGTATGTGCCGGCCGCCAATACCATCAGCACCGACAAGCTGGTTCAACTCGCCGGGCTGGATGCCCCCGTGGATGCAGCCTTCGACAGCATCGTGACGCAGAGCGAGCGCATGCTGGCACTCAAGGCGCAGGCGCAGATACTCGCGACGAAGCAAGTCCCAGTACTGATTTACGGTGAAACCGGCACCGGCAAAGAGCTGTTTGCCCGTGCCATTCACAACGCCGGCCCACGTTCTGCAGCGCCCTTTGTTGCGGTGAACTGCGGTGCCATCGTGCCGGAGCTGATTGACTCAACCTTATTTGGCCACAAGAAGGGCGCATTCACTGGCGCTATTGCAGATCGGCCTGGGGTTTTCCAACAGGCCCATGGCGGCACGCTGTTTCTGGATGAGTTCGGTGAGCTAACGCCGGATGTGCAAGTACGCCTCCTGCGCGTACTGCAGGAAGGCACCTTCACCCCGGTAGGCTCCAGCCAGGAACTCAAGGTCGATGTGCGGCTGATCACCGCCACTCACCGCAACCTGATGCAGGAAGTTGCTCACGGGCGCTTCCGTGAAGACCTGTTCTATCGCATCGCTGTGGGTGTGCTGCACCTCCCGCCGCTCAGAGAGCGCGAAGGTGATCTGCTGTTACTGTCGGAAAAGCTGCTGGCCGGCATTGCCAGCCAGGATGCCAGCCTCGGCGATAAGAAAATTTCCGCAGAAGCAAAAAATCTTATCCTTCAGTACCCCTGGCGTGGCAACGTTCGCGAACTGCAATCCACCTTGTTGCGCGCGGCTCTCTGGTGTTCGGGCGATCTGATTGCTGCTCATGATATCGAGCAAGCGCTGTTCAAATTGCCGCACGCACAGGCCGATGTACTGGCCATGGATGTTTCGCAAGGCATTGATCTACAACAGGTAATCGCCGAAGTAGCCGGGCATTATCTGCGCAAGGCGCTGACGCTTACCGGCAACAACAAGACCCGTGCGGCCAGTCTGCTAGGCCTCAAAAGCCAGCAGACGCTGAGCAACTGGATGGACAAGTACGGCATCGAATAAAACTTGGCACGGTCCTCGCTATAGGACCGTCATGGATAGAATCGCCTACATGAAATCAGTCAACTTCGAGTTCCTCCGCCCTGGCAACGAACTGCTGGCGAACCTCGCCGGCCTCGCCGAAGCGGTCCTGCATATCGATCCGGGCAGCGCGCTCACTCGTCTGCGCAGCTTCGCCGAAGAGCTGACCAAAGCCATCTATAAGGAAGAACTGCTGCCGCGCATGCCGCAGTCAACCTTCTACGACTTGGTGAAAAACTCGGTGTTCACCGATTGCGTTAGCAAGCCTCTGGTTCATCAGATCAACTTCCTGCGTATCCAGGGCAACGACACCGCTCACGGTGCGGAAGGTGACCTGCGCAACGCACAGCTGGCGCTGAAGACGGCCCATCAGTTGGCCATGTACATGGCCATCAAGTACTACGGCACCGCACAGGCCGATATTCCGCCCTTTGCCGAGGTGCAGGATCCGACCGCGACCCTTGCCCGTCTGCAGAAGACAGTTTCCAGCTACGAGAAGGAGCTAAATCAGCAGCAGGAAGAGTTGCAGCGTGTCATGGAGAAGCTGGAGCAGGAACGCACCCGCCATCTCGACAAGCTGGAACCGCCTGCCAAGCCTGACCAGCAGAAGCGTCAGCAGCAGAGCCAGAAGGTTGCCGACAGCCTGCAGTGGAACGAAGCCAAGACCCGCGCCCTGCTGATTGACGCCATGCTGGTACAGGCGGGCTGGGACGTCAGCAACCCCGCACAGGTCGGCCAGGAGGTGGACGTCGACTTTCCCGATAACGTTTCCGGCAAGGGCCGTGCGGACTACGTGCTGTGGGGCGACAACGGTCAGCCGCTGGCCGTTATCGAGGCCAAGAAATCCGGCAATGTCAGCCTGCAGGCCGGGCGCGAACAGGCCCGCATGTATGCCGACGGCTTCGAGCGCATGGGCATGCAGCGCCCGGTGATTTTCTACAGCAACGGCTACGAAACCTTCATCTGGGACGACGCGCAGTACAACACCTACCGCCCGGTCTATGGCCTCTACAGCAAGGACAGCCTCGAATACCTGATCTACCAGCGCCAATACCGCAAACCGGTTCTGGAGCGTCATAACCCTGATTTGAATATCGCTGACCGCCCCTATCAGATTGAAGCCATCAAGACGGTCGCCGCTCACTTTCAGCAGCAACGCCGCCGCGCGCTGATCATCCAGGCCACCGGCACGGGCAAGACTCGCGTGGCTATTGCGCTGGCCGAGCTGCTGCTGCGCACCGGTTGGGCCAAGCGCGTGCTGTTTCTGTGTGACCGCAAGGAGCTGCGCGTGCAGGCCGATGAGGCTTTCAAGCAGAACCTGCCCAGCGAGCCGCGCTGCGTGATCGGTGAAACCAACAAGGTTGATCAGACCGCACGCGTCTACATTGCCACCTACCCGGGCATGATGAACCGCTTCGCCCAGCTCGACGTCGGCTTCTTCGACCTGATCATTGCCGACGAAAGCCACCGCAGTATCTACAACAAGTACCGTGACCTATTCGATTACTTTGATGCCCTGCAGGTAGGCCTCACCGCCACCCCGGTGAAGTTCATCAGCCGCAACACCTTCGACATCTTCGACTGCGAGACCACTGACCCGACCTTCGAGTTTGGCCTCGATGCAGCCATCAACAATGATCCGCCTTACCTGGTGCCGTTCCGCGTTAAGGACCTCACCACCGATTTCCTGCGCGATGGCATTCACTACAACGACCTGAGTGAAGAACAGCAGCGTCAGCTCGAAGAAGACCTCGGCGAGGAGGAGGCCAAGCGCACCACCATCGCCGGCAAGGATATCGGTCGCAAGATCTTCAGCGAAGACACCGATCGCATCATCCTGGAAAACCTGATCAACAATGGCATCAAGGACGAGACAGGCTCGCTGGTTGGCAAGACCATCATCTTCGCCCAGCGTCAGGACCACGCCGAGCACCTGGAGGCGCTCTTCTGCAAGCTTTACCCGCAGTACGGCAGCAAGGTTTGCAAGGTCATCCATAACGCCATCCCGCATGTGGATACCTTGATCAAGGAATTCAAAAAGCCGGGCAACGACTTCCGCATCGCTATTTCGGTGGACATGCTTGATACCGGCATCGACGTGCCCGAAGTGGTCAACCTGGTCTTCGCCAAGCCAGTCAAATCCTGGGTGAAGTTCTGGCAGATGATCGGACGCGGCACACGCCTGCGCCCCAATCTGTTTGGTCAGGGCAAGCACAAGACCGAGTTCCTCATCTTCGATCACTATGGCAACTTTGACTTCTTCGAGCAGGAGTACGAAGAGCCCGAAGACCAGGGCGGCAAGTCGCTGCTGCAGACCACCTTCGAAGCGCGGCTGGAGCTGGCGCAGGCCGCCCTCAAGCACAACCATGCCGCCGCCTTCGATACCGCCATCGAGCTGCTGCGTGCCGACATCAACGACCTGCCGGAGAGCAGCGTTGCCGTTAAGCGCGAGCTGCGTGCCGTGGATCAGTTACGGCAAAGCGAGCAGCTACAAAAGTTCGACGCCAAGACCCAGCACCTGCTGGCAACCACCATCGCCCCGCTAATGTCGGCTCGTGTCCTACGCGACAAACATGCCACCGCGCTCGACAAACTCATCGCTGGTATCGAGCGCTGCCTGGTGGAACAAGCCAGCTGCTTCGAGGATGGCAAGATCACCCTGCTGGAAGAGATCGACAAGCTCGCCATCAATATCCAGGCCGTGCGCCAGAAGGATGCCCTGATTGCCGAGGTACGCAGCGCAGACTTTTGGCTCAACGCCAACGTGGGCAAGCTGGAGCGCGCGCGGCAGGAACTGCGCGGCATCATGAAATACCGCAAGTCTGGCGAAGGCCCAACCTATACCACGCCGGGCACCCGCACCGCCGATGGCGGCGTGCAGGAGGCTGAGCGTCAGATCAAGATTGCCGGGGCCAACGAAGCGATGATCTACCGGCGCCGCCTCAAGGACATCCTCGACGGCATGCTGGCTGCCAACCCGACCCTGCAGAAGATCCACAAGGGTGAGCCGATTGCCGAGCAGGAACTCAGCTCGCTCACCTCGACCATCCTCACCACCCACCCCGGCGTCAGCCTGCAGGTGCTCAACGAGTTCTATGGGCGCACCGCCAGTGAGCTGCAGTTGACCGTGCGCGAGCTAATTGGCTTGGATGTGCAGGCCATCGAGCAGCATTTCGCCCAGTTCCTGCATACCCACCCCAGCCTCACGGCCCAGCAGGTGCGCTTTATGAATCTGCTGAAAAGCTACATCGCCCAGCACGGCAGCATCGTCATCGAAAAGCTCTACGACGCTCCGTTCTCCAGCATTTCCCACGAAGGCATCGACGGTGTGTTTACCCCAGCCGACGTGGGTGAGCTGGTGGCCGTGCTCAAGCCCTTCTTGCGCGGGGAAACCCCGCCCACCAGTCACTAGGAGTCAACATGCAAGCTAGTCAGTGGACGCCCGAGATCATCGTGATCTGCGCAGTGCTCGCCCTCGCCGCGGCCGTCATAGGCTTTGTGCTCGCAACCTTGCGCCAAAGCCGGCAAATCAACCAACTCGGTGCACAGCTTGAACAAGTGGCAGAGGCCAAGACTTCGACAGAAGCACAGTCGCAAATACTTCAGAGCCAGCTTCGCGAGTCAGAGGGCCGTAGCCAGGCGCTTCAAGTGGAGGAGGGCAAGCTCAAGGTGCAGCTCCAGGCATCGGTCGAAACCAACGCTCGCCTGATGCAAGAACTACAGGATCACAAAGTTGTGGCAAGTGATCTGCAGGTGAAGCTCGACCAAGCTAACCGGCAACATCACGAAGCTGCCAAGCGCTTGGAAGCAGCACAGACCAGTATTCAAGGTCAGCAAGAGCAGATGAGGGAGTTACGCGAACGTCTCGATACAACGAGCACGGCCAAAACCGCGTTGCAAGAGGAGCGTGATCGCCTGAAGGATGCATTGGCGAACGAGGAAACTCGCGCCAAGGTGGCGGAAACCTCCGAGCGCGATGCCCGCGCGCAGTTGGCTGAAACCAAGCAGCAACTGCATGAGCAGGTAAAGGCGTTCGGCGAGCTCCAGGGGCGTTTCAATACCCTGTCATCGGAGCACACCAAGCTCAAAACCACCCTGAGTCAGCGCGAGGAGCACTTCCAGGAGCAGATGACGCAGCTGGCTGATGCGCGCAAGTCGCTGACCCAGGAGTTCGAGAACCTGGCCAACAAGATTTTCGAGGAGAAGGGCAAGACCTTCACCCAAACCAGCCAAACCAGCATCGACGGTATGCTCAAGCCATTCCGCGAGCAGATCGAAGGTTTCCAGAAGCGCATCAACGAAGTTCACGATGCGTCCCTGCAGGGCAACACCAGTCTCAACTCTGAAATCAAAAAGGTGCTGGAAATCGGCCTGCAGATGAGCAAAGAGGCCAACAACCTCACCTCCGCGCTCAAGGGAGACTCCCAGCAACGTGGGGCCTGGGGTGAGGCGCAACTGCGTCGCACGCTGGAAATGAGCGGGCTGATCGAAGAGGCACACTACGAAGTGCAGGCAGCCTTCAAAGATGCCGAGGGCCGCTCCAAGCAAACCGACTACCTGATCAAACTGCCTGACGGCAAACACATCATCATCGACAGCAAGGTCTCTCTGGTTGCTTACGACCGCGCCGTTGGCGCCGAGTCACCAGAGGAATACCAGCTGGCCATGGCTGAACATGTCAAAGCGGTGCGCAAGCACATCGATGACTTGGCCTCCAAGGACTACACCAACCTGGCCGGCATTCACAGCCCTGACTTTGTGCTCATGTTCATGCCCATTGAGCCTGCCTACATTGAGGCCATGAAGCACAACAAGGATCTGTTCGAATACGGCTACAAGAAGCACATCGTGCTGGTTTCCCACACCACCCTAATTCCCATTCTGCGCACCGTCGCCAATCTGTGGATGATCGAGCGCAGCAATGCCGAAGCGCGTGAGATCAGCGAGAAGGCTGGCGAGATCTATAACCAGGTATGCCTTGTGGCTGAGCGCATCGGCAAGCTGGGCGGCACGCTGAATACGGCGAGCAATCACTACAACAGCGCGATAACAGCATTGGCGGGACAACAGGGGCTATACGGCAAGATTGATCGCTTCAGCCAGCTGTCAGCCAAAGTCAGCAAGACCCTGCCGACGCTGGAGCCAGTTCATGTTGATTTCCAAAACGAGCGACTCTCGCTGATCGTCGAGGCCCTCGACGAATCGCCTGAGCCAAACGAGAGCCTGCCGCAGCTACCAGCCGACGACCACGAAGGCGAGCAGTCCTCTCACGCAGAAACCAGCCCTAAAAACGAATTCGAGTTCTTCTGATGCTAACTGGCAAAATCCGCAACGATATCGACAAGCTCTGGGAAAAATTCTGGACTGGCGGCATCACTAACCCGCTGACCGTAATCGAACAGATCAGCTACCTGATGTTCGCCCGCATGCTCGACATGCAGGAGGACGTGGCCGAGCGCAAAGCCAACCGCACCGGCAAGGCCTTCGATCGCCTGTTCCCCAATACCCCGGAAGGCCAGCTGCTGCGCTGGAAAAACTTCCGCAACATGAGCGGCAAGGAGCTGCACAGCCACCTCAAGCAAAAGGTCTATCCGTTCTTCGCCAAGCTGGGCAGCGCCGAAGGCGAGGGCGGTGAGCGTGAAGGCCTTGGCCATATCAGCGAGTACATGCAGGACGCCGATCTGGAGATCAAGAACGAGTCCGTGCTCACCTCCGCCGTGGAGATGGTCAACGACCTGCCGCTGACCCAGAGCGACGTAAAGGGCGATATCTACGAATACCTGCTGAGCAAGCTCACCACCGCCGGCATCAACGGCCAGTTTCGCACACCGCGCCATATCATCGACGCGATGATCGAGTTGATCGCTCCGCTACCCACCGAGGTGATCTGCGACCCGGCCTGCGGCACCGCCGGTTTCCTCGCTCGCACCATGGAATACCTCAACCGCGTGCATTCCAGTCCGGAAGGTACCTTCACTGACGAAGACGGCAACCGGCATTACTCCGGCGACCTGCTCGAACCCTACCGCCAGCACATCAACAGCCAGATGTTCTGGGGCTTTGACTTCGACACCACCATGCTGCGCGTCTCCAGCATGAACATGATGCTGCACGGCGTGAACGGCGCGAACATTCGCTACCAGGACTCCCTGAGCAAATCCATCAAGGAGCACTACCCGCGTCAGGAGCAGGACTTCTTCGACGTGGTGCTGGCCAACCCGCCATTCAAAGGCAGCTTGGACGAAACCAACACCAACCCCGACGTGCTCGGCCTGGTGAAAACCAAGAAGACCGAGCTGCTGTTCGTCGCGCACATTCTGCGCTCGCTCAAGCTCGGTGGCCGTGCCGCGGTGATCGTGCCGGACGGCGTGCTGTTCGGCTCATCCAAGGCCCACCAGCAGCTGCGTCAGGAGCTGCTCGACAACAACCAATTGGAAGGCATCGTCAGCCTGCCCAGCGGCGTGTTCAAACCCTACGCCGGTGTGAGCACTGCCATCCTGATCTTCACCAAGGGCGGCAGCACCGAGCGTGTGTGGTTCTACGACCTGCAGGCCGACGGCTACTCACTGGATGACAAGCGCACCGAACTGAAAGGCGAGGGCAGCAACGACCTGCCCGATGCTATCGTCCAGTGGCACAAATACCGGCAGATGGTCGAGGGCAACGTTAGCGCCAGCACCATCAACACCCTGTTCGGCGACAAGCGCAAAAAGGCCTTTGTCGTGCAGGCCCAAGATATCGCCGCCAACAAGTACGACCTCTCCATCAACCGTTACAAGGAAGTGGAGTACCAGCAGGAGCAGTACGAAGACCCGAAGGTGATTCTGCAACGGCTAAAAGGGCTGGAGCAGGAAATTCTGGCGGATCTGGATGAGCTGGAGGGGATGCTGTGAGCTGGCCTCTTGTTGCCATAAAAGAAGTGGCAAAGGTTGTTACCGGGAAGACGCCATCAACGGTGGATGATCAGAACTTTGGCGGTGATATTCCGTTTGTCACTCCTGCCGAGCTTGGACTGGAGACTTATGTGACGAGTGCACCAAGAACCTTGTCCGCTAAAGGCGCCTCGGCAATTAAGCTGGTACCAAAGAATGCTGTAATGGTTTGCTGTATAGGCTCGCTTGGGAAGATGGCGATTGCGGGTACGCCTGTTGCCACAAATCAACAGATCAACTCAGTGATCTTTGACGAAAGTAGAGTTGACGCAAAGTATGGCTTCTACGCTTTGCAGCTTTTAAAGCCGAAAATGGAGGCCATGGCTCCATCAACTACGGTAGCGATTGTTAATAAGGGCAATTTCGAGGCGATGCAAATCCCTCTCCCACCCCTGCCCGAACAAAAGCGCATCGCCGCCATCCTCGACAAGGCCGACGCCATCCGCCGCAAACGCCAGCAAGCCATCCAGCTCGCCGACGACTTCCTCCGCGCCGTGTTTCTGGACATGTTCGGTGAGCTTGTCACATCTTCTGGGTATGCAAGCTCGCAAAAGTACAAGCTGCTGGAGTTGGTTGATTACATTGACTACAGAGGTAAGACCCCTGAGAAGTCAGAGTCTGGGATTCCTTTGATAACGGCAAAAAACGTCAAGAGTGGTTATGTCGATGATGAACCGAGAGAGTTCATTCCCGAAGAAAACTATGACGCATGGATGACGAGAGGATTTCCCAGAAAGAACGATGTTCTTTTTACTACTGAAGCACCGCTCGGAAATGTTGCCTTGCTAGGTGAGTATGAGAAGGTTGCAATTGGTCAGCGTTTGGTAGCTCTGCGATCCAAAGGGAAGGTGACACATGAGTACCTTCTGTTCTTGTTGCTGCACCCGTTCGTTCAGGATTTAATTTTTGCTCGCTCTTCCGGTAGTACAGTAAAGGGAATTCGTACAAAAGAGCTTTATGCCATTGAACTCCCAGTGCCGGACATGCAAAGGCAAAATGCGTTTTCAGCTATCTATTGGAAAAGCAAATCGCTAACAAGCAATCAAGAGTCAGCGGATAGATTGGGTGTATTGAATTTCTCTGCTTTGTCTTATAAAGCTTTTTCCGGTCAGCTGTAGATAAGGAAATTACCATGCGGATAACGGAAATCACCCTCACCAACTTTCGCTCCTTTCAGGCGACTCAATCCATCGCACTGGCACCTGTCACACTCCTGTTCGGTCCGAACAGCGTGGGTAAAAGTTCGGTGCTGATGGCGCTGTTCTATATCCAGCAGTTGCTGGGAAAAGGGCAGTGCGATCCTCAGCGCCTTGATGCGCTGGGCGAAAAGCATATTGGTGGTTTCAAGAGCCTGGTGAATGGCCGGGACCTAGCCAAGCGCATGGTCATCAAGCTGACCCTGGATAAGTCCGGCTCAATAGGTGCCAGCTACAACCAGATCGTGGATCTGGTTGGGGACAATTTTGGCCTAACCGTCGACAGCCCTACGGTTGAAGCCAACCGTATCGCTGTGGAGTTTCATATCGCCTGGTCAAAAGCCAAGAACATGGCGTATGTGGCCTGCTACAAGGTCTGGCTGGATGACAGCCTGATCGCCGAGCTTGTCAGCGATGTCGGTCTCAAGCAGCCTGTTATTACCTGGCTCAATTACCGGCACCCGGCTTTGTTGACCGAGGCTGATCTGGAGGAATACACAGACGGGCTCTTTGTCAGCCGCCTGCACGAGCTGCTCAACGCCGACCGAAAACCCGAAACCGTGTCCAGAGATGATCTCGAGCAAAGCACTGCGGTTTCCTTTGAGCATGCAGCTATCGGCTTTGAGGGGCTCGCCGGAGCCTTGCCGGTGCCAGGTAAGCGGCTTAAGACGGTCATCAATGCGGATGATCCTATTCTGGCTGCGCGTTTGCACGAAATCCTCTCAGATGTGGTGGTCGCTCCCCTAGACAACCTGTTAGCGCTGCTCAACCAGAGCCTATGCATCGGGCCGTTACGCCTCGTCCCGGACGCCCTGCATCAGTCTAATCCCTACCCACAGCAGAAGGACTGGTATTCCGGTGCTGCCGCTTGGGATGTCACTGATCGATTGACCGCCTCCAACATGGCAGAGCTCAATCACTGGTTGAATGCGCCAGAAAACCTGAATCTCGGCTACTCCCTTCGCCTGAAGAGCGTGATTAGCCAAGCCGCATACACGAGGGGTGGTGATACCTTCAGTGAGTTGAGAGCACTACTTGAGGCCTTTGGTGATGAGCTTAGCGTGGGCTTCAGTGAGACGGATGCAGGCGGTAATTCGCTGCCTGACAAGCATTCAGTGACGCTAGATAAACTGAGGGAACTGCTTGAAGCAGAGAGAAATGCTTTAGAAGCCCAAACCCTGCCGCTGTTGACGAATGAGTTTCACCATAAGTGGGTGCTGTGGGACGACCTCAACAACATCGAGGTAGCCTTTTCCGACGTGGGTGTAGGGATTTCTCAGTTGTTCCCGCTGGTGGTCGCAGCCGTACAGGCCGGGCGGGGCGTCATCGCTTGCGAGCAGCCGGAGCTGCATGTCCACCCAAGGATCCAGGTCGGTATCGGCGATTTGCTAACGCAGGCCAACAAGACAACCACTTTCTTGATCGAAACCCACAGTGAACACCTGATTCTGCGGATCTTGCGCCGCATCCGCGAAACCTCCGAACGTGAACTGCCGAAGGGCCTGCAGCCTGTTTCTCCAGCTGATGTCTCCATCGTCTACATGGAGCCCGGTGCTGCAGGTGTGAGAACCCAGCGTATTGAAATAGACCGCACAGGCGAGTTCACCAGCCGCTGGCCCAATGGCTTCTTCGCTGAGCGTAGCGAGGAGCTGTTCTGATGCACGCCATATTTGCCATAGAGCCTGAGGCCATCAATAACTGGCAAGACTTGCGCTATGCCTTAGAGAAGTTTGGTTATAGCAAGGGGCTGCTGATCGCGCGCTATCCGAAGACATGGATGCGACTCGTGATGGAGGCTTGCCGTAGCAGAGGACTTGGCGATATCGAGTTGAAGCGTATAGAGGAAAAACTACAGAGCGCCAAGGATGATCGCTTGGTACGGATAGGCTTGCCCTATGACGGTACTAGCTGGTTGGAGAGTGTCAATGCTGAGGCTGTTTTAAGTCAACTAGCAGCGGTCTTGGTACGAAACAGAGTCGACATAGATAAGTTTCATCGCATTGATGATGCAAGCGAGAACTTATTCGATAATCGCCGAGATTTTTGTGTTAAGCGTAATGCAAATGCGCTAGCAGAAACTGCTAAGTATGTATTGGCTGCATCGGATCAAGTAGTGCTTGTAGACCCCTATTTTCAATCCAGACGCAAATACATAAAAGTGCTAAATTCTATGCTTAGCATTTGCGCGGCAAGTGGCGACCTGCCGAATCATATCTTTATCTTCTCAGACCACAGTAAAGATCCCCGGCAACTAGGGGAGGTGAAACTTGAGTATGAGAATCAACTTAACGCCTGGGTGCAGCGCGGAGTCAGATTCAGTATTTTCAGGATGGCGGGTGAACAGTTGGATCAAGACATCCATGCGCGCTATCTATTTAATCAAAAGGCAGGTCTTCGCTTTGATCGGGGCTTTGTTGAGCCCGAAGCTCATAATGAACGGGAACATCAAACTGATATTGTCTGTATGGATACAGATCTCGTCAATAGATTGTATGCGCGCTTCATTGAGGCACGCGCAACGATCGATGTGGTAGATGAAATTTTGCTGTAGGGCTCCCAATCAAGCCTTCAGAGCGCGTTTAAATCTCATGTTTTTTAAGCTCTTCGAGTTGTTGCGTGCATTTCCCCCATAACCGCTAGGCGTAGCGGCTGGAGCTAGATACCAGCAATCAGCCGCAAAATCGGACACGCATTGCGATCAACCACCCGATCAGACGCCTGGCTAATATTGCTCCTCTTCAGTTTGGCTGGTGAAGATTGTGCCATGCAGGAACGTGTTTCGCTCTTGAGGACTCGTCAGCGGAAATCTGGCGATATGTGAATGAGCCATTTCTTCCAACTGTTCCTTCCATTTCTCCTTTAATTCTTGGTCTTTAATATTGCGTCCATCCAGAACCTCTGTTGGAAATATTTCTGTTAGGTCCACGGGTAAGGCATGAACCGTGCCGATGCGAGAGCGTAAATTGGCTGAGCAAAGCTCTACCACTAGCCCAGTGATCCCCTTCCCCATAAGTTGCTTTAAAACCTTGAGCTTATTCTTCGCCGTAAAATTCGTCCCTTTGAGCAGAGAGTTGTAATACGGCTTGAAGTAGTTGATCAGTCCCGCCTCCGCCAGCGATACGACTTCCTTACGACTCATCTTAATCCTTCTAAGTCGATCGAAATGAGCCGAATCCTGCGCCATGGAGGCTTGGGCATCAACATTGAAATCGCCTCCATTGCTAATAATCGTTTTGCCGTGCTCGAATCGATACAGCAAAAGAAGCACCTCACGCTCAGGGAAATGCGTGGAGGTTTCGGCAAGGATTTGCTGAAATTTGCTATGCGAAAGCAAGCGATCTAGAGCAGTCCGCGACCCGGTTCGTCCAATACTCTGTCCCACGTAGAGTACCTCCAGATCGGTATCGTGCATCTCCAGCTCACTTTTAGCGTCCGCGATAATGACGTTTACCGCAATAAAGTGCTTGCCCTTTGGAGTCAGCACAATCAACGATGTACCGTTGAGAGCTACTGCGACATCCTGAATACTTATGCCATCTGGCACTGATGATGGGCTAATTTCATACACGAAGGGGACTGCACTCATCCCCTGTTCTCGCATCACCAAAAACTCTCCGGTGATAATCCGGCCATTTAAGGTGAACCCGTCGGGTTTCAAATAAATACGTTGGCGGCGGACGATGAGATAGATATTGCAGTCTAAAAGGGCTGCCTTGTGCGTCGGATTGTCTTTGAGACGATAGAGATCCGCCGGCGTAAGCATTGCTGGGGGGCTTGAGTAGAGATGGGTAGCCCCTTCCATAGAAAACTGGCGGTTGATCTCGCCGAAACCGGTCATGCATTGCTCCAATAAGTCACAAGTTTAAAATTACTAGTTGTTTTGAGTAAATCCACAGCCAGAAACAGGCATTCTCTCAAATCTGTTTTGTCCCGTTGGCGGCGGTGGAGCTTCATCAGTCAAGATCGGCGGTCAAAGGCTGAGCCAGGCCTTAAGCCGAGTCCAGATGCTACGGGAGTGCGCAGTCGAACTCTGGCCACCAGTAGTGGAACCGGGTAACTCACGGCGCACTTCATGCAGCGAGCCATAATGCTCAGCTTTGGCCTTCTTATCGCGTAGACGCTCCGCCTCTATCTGGCCTTGCGACCATGGCCCCGCCTCCAAGACTCGACCCCGCTGGATCACGTAGTGCGACCGGCACTTCTGATTCCAGTTGCCTACGGAGGGGTGAAGCGAGATGGACTCACCATCGAACGTCATCCGCCAGTCGGTCGGCGTGAATGGGGTCACCACTCGATCCCCGCAACCGCAGCAGCACGAGTGCACTGCGGTTGCGTAGTCCATCGAGATGTACAAGATGCCAGGCTCCAACTCGCGTGGAACGTTTCGCACAAAACGATGTTCCAGACTCGGATGGCGCATCATGATTGGTCTCCGTTGAGCAACATACTCCCATCGGTTGTGTACGTGCTGTGATGCTCGCTCTCTAGGTCGCGGTAGAAGCCGCGAAGCTTTTTCCACTTCACTACTGCGAGGCAAGCATTCAACGCGTTCAGGTCGGCCACCTGGATATTGGATGCGTACACGTCCTGGCCTCCGCCACCAGCGAAAGAGATACGCCCTGCGTGGACATGCCCGCGTTTCGCCGGCGTGCTCGTCGTCACCCGCAGAATGCCGCCCAAGCTACCGTTGCTAAGTTCAAGCCCCATCCCGACGTCGATGAATGGCACACCAAGTGCTTCGAGCTTCGCCACCACGGCGCGCTTTTCCTCACCAGCGTCCATGCTGATGAACGCAAATGTGATGCCGTCAAGCAGCCCCAGCGTCTCCGTTTTCATCTTCACGGGGTGAGCCACGATCCCGCGATGCATCCGTTCATAGATGCCCTTCAGGTAGTGCACTTTTTTTGGAGCATCCCGCAACTCCTCGAGCGATGGTGCCCCAGGCGCGCGGAACGCGTTGTGGGAAAGAAAGTCGTCATCGTCGAAGAGTCGGATTTCCTTCACAGGCGTTTTCGCGACCAGATCGAGGATGTACCCACCGGTACCACCTGCGCCGAGGATGCCCACCACCTCACCTTCCAGCCTGCTAGCTAGCGCGCCCAGGCCCACCCGGCTGGATGCTGTATCGAGATAGTTGAAGACGCTGGGCTCATTCTCATCATCAGCGCCACGGATCAGCCGTGGGCTGATACCGGGCTGCAAGACGGCCGCCGGGCCGGCCAAGATGGTCGCGTAGGTAGCCATCTTGGCGTAGTAGTCCGGGTAGCCATCCGGGTTGGGTTTACTGGAAAAGCTGTGCCTTGCGGTGAGCCCGTAACCGAGGTCGGTGTTGGGCGACGCATGGGAGATGCCTGGCAAGGGAGTCCCATTCGCGCTGCAGGGGAAGTCGCCGTCCCAGTGGATTACGTGTGTCTCTGGCTTGCGCGTCCGGTCCCCAGCCAAGTCAAGGCTGGACACCAGCGTGCCGGTGCGCACACGACATTGAGCGTCGACATAGGGCACTTCCAGCATCACTAGGAGACTCCCCTGAATGCGAACGAAGTAGCCCTCCGTGCGCAACCGGGCCAGGTCGGCATTAAGACTGAACAGTTCGTGTGACATTGAAAATTGTCCCCTGTTTTTTGACTTCAACGGAGCCACCCTCAGCGAGTTCACCAGCGCGGGGGTGCGAGGCAGCATTGCGGTATGTCATCGAGAACTTGACGTTGGTCTCTGCCGGCGCGTTCGGATGGGACAACTTGACCACCTGTTCGAAGGTGACATGCTTGTCCGGCACAATCTCCTCGACAGCATTGACCACGATGACGTAGCCCTTTTGCGGCTTTAGGGCGGTGATAAACCGCTCAATGCCAGGGTTGTCGAGATTGATCCTGTCATCCGGCTCGATGAGGATGTCTTCGCCGCCTCGTACTTCCAGGAAGATGGCCTCTTCGGGCGAGGCGTCGGCTAGGTCATACAAAACGCTGCCCAGCAGCTCCGGGTGCCCCCAGGCCATCTGGCGATCGTTCAAGGAGAACTTGAAGGCGCGGTCGGACTTGAACGCAATGAAGCGCTCAGCACCCTTGCCTCGCAGATCCACTGTCTCGTCGAGACGAACGTCCTCAAAATCGCCCGAGGCGAGAAGTGCATAGAGTTGATAGTCGCTTCGGCGATCGAGCCCCGCGCTATCCAGGATTTGCCGGCCGGTGGGTACCGGGTCAGGCACGTCGATGTTGCGGAAGGTCAGTCCTTCTAAGCCGAAGCGGATGCGATAGGCGCCGGCCTCTCGCAGTGGACGATCCTCACGGATCGCGTCACCAACGTCGTCAAACGGAGAGTTTTTCATATGGTCCTCTAAAGTGTTGCGACAGAGTTTTTTCTGCCTTCAACTCTTTAATCGGACCCAGCGACTGCCGCCGGTAAACTTTTTTCAGAATTGTTTTGAGAGGGTTCCAGGGGGGACTGCACCACACACGAAAAAGGCCGGGCAGTTCGGGCAAGTGGCGTCCGAAGTATTTGTTCGGAACTGGCCGCCTCGGATGCCGCGGAAAATCTCGCCCAATTTTTCTTGGCGATTGCTCAACTCTTTGGGACTGAGTTTCAACGGCTTGCTTTCAGCATCAGCTAGGTAGACCAGTTCCAGCTCGGCACCCGGGAACTCCGCCTGGGCCGCTAGTACAAATGCAGCTGTACCGACGTCCTTGCTGTCACGGCTGGGCGCATGGCCAGTTCTCACCCGGCGTATGGCCCGCTTTCCGTCTTTCACGAGGACATCATCCGGTGTTACTTCGATTTCATGGCCGTCTAGCACAATTCGCAGCGGGGTCGGAGCTTCAACCTGCGCGCCAGCCCTCGATGCCAGGAAGTATTGGAGCATGGTGGAGGCTATCGCACGGTAGTCATCGAAATAGCCATGCTCATGAAGCCCCTGAGCCGCGAAGGCCTGAGAAAGCAGATCCTCCCACTCAGCACTAGAGCTGCCCTGCGCGACGATCTTCCGGTAGACCTCACGAATCGCTTCATGCATATGCATAAATGAACTCATGCCGCGCCGGCCACCCACCTGAAGCAAGTGTGTGTAGAGGAATCGCCGTGCACACGATTCGTAAAGCGCGACCGCATCTGAGCTGAACCGCGGGGTTCCCGAGAAGACGATGGGTATTTGCGTATCGTCCGGGGCAGGAGGTAATACAGTAGTAGGCGTGACGGCGCGCCGTTGAGCTGGACCAATGCGATCTAGGAACTGCGATAGCGGCCTGGCACGCCCATTTGATGTTGAGGTCGCTCCGTAAAACGCAAGACGTGTCTTCGCCCGGGACATTGCGACGTAGAACAAGCACTCCTGCTCTTCGTTGTGGGCCGCCCGTGCAATGTCCTCTGCGCTACCTTGACCACCTGCGACCATGCCTGCGGGTGGGGGACACTTTGATGTCCGAAGCGCCCCTGGGATGGAGTCCTTATTGACGCCGGCAATGTGAACCGCTGGAAATTCCAACCCTTTCGAGCCATGGATAGTCATCAGGCGAACCGCATCAATTCCCTGGGCTGCCGTGGGTAGCTGCCTCAAATCTCTATCGTCCCGAAGGCGCAGCAGTCTCCTCACGCGATCAGAAAGCCGCTGGATCGGGAGACCCTGGCCGTTCGGCTGCGCCCGAACGAAGTTCATGAACTGCCAGATTGCGATGCCCTGAGCCTGGTCCGAGACGCTGGCTGAAGAAGCGATGCGGGCTGCCTGTCTAGTCCGGTCGAGCAGAAGGGTTGCCAGCACGGTCCAAGGTTGGGAGGTCGCGTCGAAGCCTGCAAGAGCTGCATTGAGGGAAGACAGAGCAGTCTGACCAGCAGGTGTCAGGTCAGCTGGAGTGCTAAGTCGCCAAGCGCCAGGTTCCGCGTCGGTACCTCGTAGATGCTCGAAGACACTAACAGCGTCCTCCAAGCTCATGGCGAATTCTGGCCAGCAAGCCGTCCGGATCATCCCCATCGCGCGCCGATCCACGAGTAGCGATAGCACCGCGACGAGGTCTTTTACTTCCGGACGCTCAAACAGGCTGCCCAGGAAAAGCACTGGAATACCGGCACGCTCGAGCTCACGTCCGACTTCCGAAAGTCGATCGTTGCCTCGGCAAAGGACTGCCTGGTCCCGATACCGATAACCTGACTTACGAAGCTCTTGAATTCCATCAGCGATAGCCGAGGTCAGCAGGGAGGCATTGTCCACTGTGATGATTTCGGGCAGATTTCCGCTTGGACCTCTATCCGCCTCAAGGGCCTCTTCTCCATCAGCTGCGGACATACCTGCAGCAAAAGCAGAAAAGGCATGGACAACTTCAGGGGTGGAACGGTAGTTGATTTTCAGGCTGTCCCGTACCGCGCCAGGGAAATCTTGGCAACCGAAGCGGGCCATGTTGAACGAAGAGGCGCCGCGGAACCGATAGATCGACTGCTTGGCGTCCCCCACCACCCAGAGGTTATTGCCTGACGGCTTCAGTGTTGCAAGAAGCCGAACGCTACTGTGGTTCACGTCCTGATACTCGTCGACCAGAATATGGTCATAGTCGCTCTGCAACTGCCTTCGAACGGCTTCATCGCTCTCCAGTAGTTGAACCGGGCGCATAACCAGGTCGCCAAAGTCGACACACTGAGCGAGTGTTTTGAGCTCTTCATAGCGAGCGTAGACCTTGGCAACTTCTGCCGCTTTCTCCGCAGCCTCCACCTCGCTCGGGTTACTCGCCGCGTTAGCCATTGCATTGGCTAGTGCAAGATAGCCCGCCGCATCAACAACTTCATCCTTGGCGCGTGAGACCGCGGTCAGGATTTCAGCAGCCGTCTGAGATGGATCATAAAGGTTGCGATAGTGGGTCAGGCCTAGCCGAGGAAATTCGTTTTCAAGCAGTTCTACTGCTTCGGTTCGGTCCATCAGGCGGGGATCGACCGGAAGGCCACATCGGTCGTTGAATCGTCTGAGGATGTCCAGTCCAAAGCTATGGAACGTCCCAATGCAGAGCGCTGCGGCTTCCGCTGGCCGCTTCAGCGCGATCCGCTCGGACATCTCCGCAGCGGCCTTGTTAGAGAAGGTCAAGAGAAGGATACGTCTTGGATCTACCCCCTCATCCAACAAGCTCTCAACTCGCGCCACCAGCGTGCGGGTCTTCCCGGTGCCTGGTCCAGCTTGGAGAAGGAACGCGTCCCCGCGATGGTTGGCTGCCGTTTTTTGCTTCTCGTTAAGTGGAATTTCGACAGGCGCTTCTACTGCAACTACTGGCACAGGGGGGAGCAAAAGCGCATCAAGCATCTGCTGTGCGACGACCTCGAAGGGTGCACCCAATCGGTTTGCAATCTCCGAGCAGGTCTGGCCTTGAGTGACGTGCAAATCGAAGACTCGCGACCGTGGCAGCAGCAGCTCTCTCGCGAAGAGGTCCATCTGGACTTCTCGGCGCTGCCGTCGGCTGTAATCGACTACGCGCTCCATGCCAACTGGCGCAGCCTCAGAGGTTCGCGCTGGATCGATCTGAAATGCTGACTCCTTCTCTTTCTCACCATCGCCTAGCTCGGCGTGCCCGATTTCATGGGCGACGAGAAAGGCTTGCTCGAACGATGTCCCTAAGTCCTCATGAACAATCAGCTGCAAGGCGGCATCAAACGTTGCGCGCGCCCCGTCCAGGATTGAAGCGCCAGGGACGCACCTTTCAACCGTGATGCCCAGCTTCTCCGCTATGTATTCGGCGAACTGATAAGGAGACCATGGATCGCTGCCGTGTTCGACTGCTTCATGATGCAAGCGCTTCGCGTGCTGGCGAGCGAGTTCTAGTTGGTCCATGGTCAGTCATCGTCGTGGAGCAGTCGTGAAATGCGTTCCTCATCCATCCCCGCCTCTCTTAAAAGGCGTTCAAGCGGGACTTTCTCGGCCGGGGCTGGCTTGTCATCCGACTTGTTTGCACGAAGCGCTGATGCCTGCGCAGGCAAGAGGAGAAACGACTGAACAACAGAGACTGATGTTTGTAGCGCGTTAGCTAAGCGCCCGAGGAACCGGCTTGGCAACGTCGCAACATCTATTCGTCGCTCGCGAATGGCGACGCCGACCTGCATGGGTAATCCGAGAGCTTTGGCTGCTGCAGCGAAGGTCTTTGGCGAGGCGGCCTGCAGGATTTCCACCGTGACTACGGACTCGCGGAGCCGGCCCATTTTAGCGCTCACGGCGGCGAGCTCTTGTGCGCTGAGCGGAAGGTCCTCGTCGACTTGCCGGGAAAGCTCTCTGGCGAGATCGACAAGGTCGGCAGCGAACTGGGGATAGTCGGCAAGATACTTTTTGAGCACCTCGGACCCTGGCTCGAAATCCATCGCGAAAGCGTTCATGACGTCTTCGCTAGAAGTTGGTGAACGCTTAATCATCACAGTTTTCCCTTGCGTTCAAGGCGCAGTCGCAGAGTCGCAAAGGCCTTGTCGCGGTGTGTACGGATGGTTTTCTCGCTCTTGCCTAGTGCTTTGCTTATGGTGACAGCAGAGGGGTCTTGCGAGTCGATGGGAATCTCTTGGCGCCACATTTCGACGATTCTTCTTTGGAGTTCAGGCAGACTATCAATCTCTTCGTCGAGCCGTAGCCGGTAAAATTTTTCGTCGAGCTCGCGGGGGTCAAAAGGGTCGTAGCCACCAATCGCCTCGTCCAGGGCGCTGTAAGCACCATCCTCATCCGTGCCCAGCTCTTCACTCTGGCTATCACGCTTCCAATGACGATCACTCGCATCCTTACGGTCTTTGGCGATGGCCGAGTTAAAGTTTATCTCGTAGTAATCCAGGCGATTGTCATACGCTGCCCGGTCGCTAAGCAGCAGATCAACGAAATGGTCGACGACATCATCTCGGATGTTTGCCTTGGTAAGTGAGGCTGTGGCCTCGCCTGCATTCTCGGCGCGAGGCAGGAGAAGGTAAACGCGCTGGAGTAGGAGCTCAGTTAGCCTTTCGCGATGCATCCCGGCTCCCACGTTCCGCACAAAGTGCACCAACACCTCCGGTGAGACAAAGCCGGGGGAGGTGCGAGAGCAAATGGACGCTCTGCGCTCAAGTTCGGAGGGGCTAACGGCCGTCAAATCATGAATTTCGGCTTCGACGGCCGGACGCCGCTGATACAGCGTTCCATCAAGTTTGATCTTGCGAAGGGGACGCGCCACGGCTACTCCTTTGTCTGCTAAAGCCTTCCGTGAGGTACTCCACAAAATGTAACACCAGAGCACTGCTTGATGCTGCTGCCAGCCGCTGCATAGACAGGTTTTTTGGTTAGTTGGCGATGACCGATGCTGCTATGCGGCTGGTGGGCGGCGAGCTAGTACTCGCGCAGCCGCAGAGGCGCGGGAAGTGAACAGGCCGTGTGGCACGGTTTAGGCACAGAATCGGCACAGCCCGAAAACCAACCTCAAAAGGGCCGTTTGGGCAGTACTCATTGCCTGTTGCGAACGTCGCCAGAATTAGCTTCGGCGCTAGGATTGGTTGGTGCGGAGTGAAGAATCGGGCCTCTGTAAAGAAAGCCCAATAAATCAAATAGATATGGCGCACCAGGCGGGATTCGAACCCACGACCCCCGCCTTCGGAGGGCGGTACTCTATCCAGCTGAGCTACTGGTGCATATGTGTTGCGGAGGTCTATTTGACCATTAGCTGACACCCTTCTCAACTCGACGAGTATTGCCTTCGGAGGGCAGTACTCTATCCAGCTGAGCTACGGATGCGTTGCGGGGCGCAATCATACGCATCTAGGCGCTTAGCGTCCATCGTGCACGAGTGTGCGTTATTCCGAACGCACTTTACACTTTTCACCCTGCTCCAGGCCCTTTTTCCAAGTTTTTTGTCATTATTTAGCGGTTTCAGCCCTTCCGGGTCTTGCCCTTTACCCTTGCCGCTCCTAGGATTCGTTTGAGATTTCAAACGCAGTGTTCGCTCATCCCGAACCCTTCGCCAATCAGCGGCTCTTAACTTTTTACCAGGCCCATGCAGCGCTCTTCGCGCGGCGTGGTTCGTGTCCATGACTCCACCCCCCGACGCCTGGGCGTCGGAATCCGAAGGAGACTGCCATGCAACTGAAAGACGCCCAACTGTTCCGCCAACAGGCCTACATCGATGGCCAGTGGCTGGACGCCGACAGCGGCCAGACCATCGCCGTGAACAACCCGGCGACCGGCGAGATCATCGGCCAGGTACCGAAGATGGGCCGCGCGGAAACCCGCCGCGCCATCGAGGCCGCCGAGAAGGCGCTGCCGGCCTGGCGTGCGCTGACCGCCAAGGAGCGTGCGAACAAGCTGCGTCGCTGGTTCGAGCTGCTGATGGAAAACCAGGATGACCTGGGCCGCCTGATGACTCTGGAGCAGGGCAAGCCGCTGGCCGAAGCCAAGGGCGAGATTGCCTACGCCGCCTCCTTCATCGAGTGGTTCGCCGAGGAAGCCAAGCGCGTCTACGGTGACGTGATTCCGGGTCACCAGCCGGACAAGCGCCTTATCGTGATCAAGCAGCCGATCGGCGTGACTGCCGCCATCACTCCGTGGAACTTCCCTGCCGCGATGATCACCCGCAAGGCCGGCCCAGCCCTGGCCGCCGGTTGCACCATGGTGATCAAGCCGGCTTCGCAGACGCCGTTCTCCGCCCTGGCCCTGGTCGAGCTGGCCGAGCGCGCCGGCATCCCCAAAGGTGTGCTGAGCGTGGTCACCGGCAGCGCCGGCGAAGTGGGTGGCGAGCTGACCAGCAACCCCGTCGTGCGCAAGCTGAGCTTCACCGGCTCGACCGAGATCGGTCGCCAGTTGATGGCCGAATGCGCGCAGGACATCAAGAAGGTGTCGCTGGAGCTGGGTGGCAACGCGCCGTTCATCGTCTTCGATGACGCCGACCTGGATGCCGCCGTGGAAGGCGCGCTGATTTCCAAGTATCGCAACAACGGCCAGACCTGCGTCTGCGCCAACCGCATCTACGTGCAGGACGGTGTCTACGAGGCCTTCGCCGAGAAGCTGGTCGCTGCCGTATCCAAGCTGAAGATCGGTAACGGTCTGGAAGAGGGCACCACCACCGGCCCGCTGATCGACGGCAAGGCCGTGGCCAAGGTGCAGGAGCACATCGAGGACGCCGTGGGTAAAGGCGCCAAGCTGGCCCTGGGCGGCAAGCCGCATGCCCTGGGTGGCACCTTCTTCGAGCCGACCATTCTGCTCGACGTGCCGAAAACCGCCGCCGTGGCCAAGGAAGAGACCTTCGGCCCGCTGGCGCCGCTGTTCCGCTTCAAGGACGAGGCCGAGGTGATCGCCATGGCCAACGATACCGAGTTCGGCCTGGCCTCCTACTTCTATGCCCGCGACCTGGGCCGCGTGTTCCGCGTGGCCGAGGCGCTGGAGTACGGCATGGTGGGTATCAACACCGGGCTGATCTCCAACGAAGTGGCGCCGTTTGGCGGCGTGAAGGCCTCTGGCCTGGGCCGCGAAGGTTCCAAGTACGGGATCGAGGACTATCTCGAGATCAAGTACATGTGCCTGGGCGGTATCTGATTCGCTGGCGAGAGCGCGGGGTAATCGGCTCCGCGCCTCGCTTGAAATACCCTGGTGGTGCGCACGGCGCACCCTACGGGCTCGCGACGCGCTTGGTGCGGTTGTAACGAGCCAGAATTTCCCCCGCCTCCGGCGGCCCGACGCAGTCGATCATCGTATGCTGCGGCGATCCCCCTCCAGAGGCATTTCCTTGAACCGAGCCGCCCGATGACGGCCATGAGGACACCATGAGCAAGACCAACGAATCCCTGCTGCAACGCCGCCAGGCCGCCGTACCGCGTGGCGTCGGCCAGATCCACCCGATCGTCGCCGAGCGCGCCGAGAACGCCACCGTGTGGGACGTGGAAGGCCGTGAGTACATCGACTTCGCCGGCGGCATCGCCGTACTCAACACCGGCCACCTGCATCCGAAGGTGGTAGCCGCCGTGCAGGAGCAACTGACCAAGCTCAGCCACACCTGCTTCCAGGTGCTGGCCTACGAGCCCTACATCGAGCTGTGCGAAGAAATCGCCAAGCGTGTGCCGGGTGACTTCGCCAAGAAGACCCTGCTGGTCACCTCCGGCTCCGAGGCTGTCGAGAACGCGGTGAAGATCGCCCGTGCTGCCACTGGCCGCGCCGGCGTGATCGCCTTCACCGGCGCCTATCACGGCCGCACCATGATGACCCTGTCGCTGACCGGCAAGGTGGTGCCTTACTCCGCCGGCATGGGCCTGATGCCCGCTGGCGTGTACCGTGCCCAGGCGCCGTGCCCGCTGCATGGCGTGAGCGAAGACGAGTCCATCGCCAGCATCGAGCGCATCTTCAAGAACGACGCGCAGCCGCAGGACATCGCCGCCATCATCATCGAGCCGGTGCAGGGCGAGGGTGGTTTCTACGTCAACTCGCCGGCCTTCATGCAGCGCCTGCGCGCCCTGTGCGACCAGCACGGCATCCTCCTGATCGCTGACGAAGTGCAGACCGGCGCCGGCCGTACCGGCACCTTCTTCGCCACCGAGCAACTGGGCGTGGTGCCGGATCTGACCACCTTCGCCAAGTCCGTTGGCGGCGGCTTCCCGATCTCCGGCGTGTGCGGCAAGGCCGAGATCATGGACAAGATCGCCCCCGGTGGCCTGGGCGGCACCTATGCCGGCAGCCCGATCGCCTGCGCCGCGGCCCTGGCTGTGCTCAAGGTGTTCGACGAGGAGAACCTGCTGGCGCGCTCCAACGCCGTGGGTGAGAAGCTCAAGGCGGGCCTCAAGGCCATCGCCGAGAAGCACAAGGTGATCGGCGACGTGCGTGGCCTGGGTTCGATGGTGGCCATCGAGCTGTTCGAGGGCGGTGACGTGCACAAGCCGGCTGCCGAGCTGGTGGGCAAGATCGTCGCCCGTGCGCGCGAGAAGGGCCTGATCCTGCTGTCGTGTGGCACCTACTACAACGTCATCCGCTTCCTGATGCCCGTCACCATTCCTGATGCGCAACTGGAAAAAGGCATCGCCATCGTCGCCGAGTGCTTCGACGAACTGGCCTGAGTCGTTTCTGTTGTATCTGCGCCCGTGGCTCACCAGGCCGGGCGCACCTGAGACCCGCCGCGTGCGGGTCTTTTTTTGCCTGGAGCAAGTAAGCCGTAGCCCGGATGAAATCCGGGGCTTGGGTTGCGGAGGGCAGCGTCTACGCCTGCTGCTGCAGCGCCGCTGAATCCCCTCGCGCGGGCATGAGGTCGGTGGCCGTGCGTGTGCCGAAGAGCTCCCGGATTGCATCCGGGCTACGGTTTGGCATTACCCCTGGGCTCAGTGTGCGCGGCTCAACGCGTCGAGCTGCTGGTTGACCTCGTGGCTGGCCCGTTCCATTTGCGCCACGGCCTGCAGGGTACGTTCCCAATCCTCTGCCTGGGCGGCGTGCAGCGCTTCCTGGGCAGCTCCGTGCACCTGGCGGTGCGGTGCCTCCAGTTGCTGGTAGGCGCGTGTATTGCCGTAGCGGGAAATGGTCTCGGCATTCTGGTACCAGTGGCCGAGGCGACAGTGCTGATGATCGACCAGTTCGGTATTGGCGTGTTGGTGCTGCAGGCGCTGGTAGACGTCGAACTTGAATAGCAGGTGGTCGAGCTTGACCGCCTCGCAGAAGGAGCTGAGCGCGATGCGCTCGATCAGCCCATTCATGTGCGCGCCGAGTTCGACCATTGTGTCCAGGGTGCTGGCCGACTGCGAGACTTCCGTCGATAGCCGCGAGGCTTCGTTGGAGAGCAGGCCGATGGCGCCGCTGGCGCGCTCGGTGTCCTGGTTGATGCCGGTAACGAGCTGGCTGATTTCCTGCGTGGCCTGATGGGTGCGCTGGGCCAGGGCGCGCACTTCGTCGGCGACCACGGCGAAACCACGGCCCTGTTCGCCGGCACGAGCCGCTTCGATGGCGGCATTGAGTGCCAGCAGGTTGGTCTGGTCGGAGATCGCCTTGATCAATTCGACGATACGGCTGATGTCGCCAACCCGCCCTTGCAGTTGCTCGACGCTTTGCACGCTCTGTACGCCCTGCTCGGACATGCTGCCGAGCGCGGCGGAAAAGCCGGCGAGCAGGGTGGCGGTCTGGTGGAACACGTCCTGATGCTCGCGCTGTTTGTCGACATCGACGCGCAACTGTTCGGCTTGCACCACCACACCATCGCGAGTGGCCGAGAGCGATTCTTGAAAATGGCCCAGCTCCTGCTGGAGCTGTTCATGAAAGCGGCTCATGGCATTGAGCTGGTTCTGTTCTTGTTGCGTCTGGCGCAAGAGTTCGCGGGCATCTTCCAGTTCGCGCTGCATTGCCTGTCTTTCGGCCTCCAGGCGCTCGATCTGGCGTTGCTGATCATGGCATTGCTGGCGCAGTTTACGGTTGAACATTCGGGGCAACTCCCATGGGGCATAAGCGTCTGCATGGTGTCAGTGTGCTATGCGGTTTTCTGCCCGATATTGACGCCGAGCAGGCGTATGGGCAGAAAAAGGCCCGCGCATGGCGCAATGCATGTTCACATGAGGTCGTGTGCGCTTTGCTCCCCTCTCCCATTTATGGGAGAGGGGCTGGGGGAGAGGGCTGAAAACGCCGCAAGTCTGCCGGCCCCCTCTCCGAACGCGGCCCGCCCTAACCCGCTCCCCTGAGGGGCGAGGGGACTGCTCGAGCCCGACCGCAGCTTAAGCGAACAGCATTACGCGCATGGCGGGCCAAAGGGTGACAAGCAACAGGAGTCGGGAACTTACTTGGGCTCGAAGATCACATACACCTTGCGGCATGTTTCCAGCACTTCCCAGGTACCGGAGAAACCGGCGGGGATGACGAAGCGGTCGCCGGCGCGCACCGTCTTGGCGTTGCCCTCGGCGTCGCGCAGCACGGAAACGCCCTGGAGGATCTCGCAGTACTCGTGCTCGGTGTAGTTCACCGTCCACTGGCCCACGGCGCCTTCCCAGATGCCCGTACTGAACTGGCCGCAAGGGCTGCTGTAGTGGTTGCGCACGCTCTGCTCCGGGTCACCCTTGAGCACCTTTTCCGGGGCGGGGCGGTAGTGCTCTGCGGCGCTGCCGGCCTGGGCGAAGTCGACGATCTGCTCGATGTTCATCTGGCGCTTCCGTAGTGACGAGATGGTTGGCTGGAATACTGTCGCAGGGCTGGATTCGCAGCAGTCTATGTGTGGAAAAACGAACATGACAAGGGATTATTCGTTGTTTTTGTCAAAAATATTGAAAACCCCTGTGCCGCTGGTTTAGTGTGGCGAACAGCTTCGGCCAGCGCGCTGGCCTGACCCGATTTTTGCCGGTGCCTGCCCTCGCGGGCGCACCCAGGCCCACAAGAGAGGATGCCGGAATGACTGATCTGACCCGTGCCGACTGGGAACAGCGCGCCAAGACCCTGAACATCGAAACCCGTGCCTTCGTGCATGGGCAGTACCGTACCGCCGAGTCCGGCGCCACCTTCGAGTGCATCAGCCCGGTCGACGGCCGCGTGCTTGGCCTGGTGGCGAGCTGCGACCAGGCCGACGCCGAGCTGGCGGTCAAGGACGCCCGCGCCACCTTCGACTCTGGCGTGTGGTCGCGCCTGGCGCCGGTCAAGCGCAAGCAGGTGATGATTCGCTTCGCCGATCTGCTCGAGGCTCACGCCGAAGAGCTGGCCCTGCTGGAAACCCTCGACATGGGCAAGCCCATCGGTGACTCGTTGGGCATCGACGTGCCGGCCGCCGCCCGCGCCATCCGCTGGAGCGGCGAGGCCATCGACAAGATCTACGACGAAGTGGCCGCCACCCCGCACGATGAGCTGGGCCTGGTCACCCGCGAGCCGGTGGGCGTGGTCGCCGCCATCGTGCCGTGGAACTTCCCGCTGCTGATGACCTGCTGGAAGCTCGGCCCGGCGCTGTCCACTGGCAACTCGGTGATCCTCAAACCTTCCGAGAAGTCGCCGCTGACCGGCATCCGCATCGCCCAACTGGCCATCGAGGCTGGCATTCCGGCTGGTGTGTTCAACGTGCTGCCGGGCTTCGGCCACACCGTGGGCAAGGCCCTGGCCCTGCACATGGACGTCGACACCCTGGTGTTCACCGGCTCGACCAAGATCGCCAAGCAATTGATGATCTACGCCGGCGAGTCGAACATGAAGCGTGTGTGGCTGGAGGCCGGCGGCAAGAGCCCGAACATCGTCTTTGCTGACGCCCCGGATCTGCAGGCCGCTGCCGCTGCCGCCGCCAGCGCCATCGCCTTCAACCAGGGCGAGGTGTGCACCGCCGGCTCGCGCCTGCTGGTGGAAAACTCCATCAAGGACAAGTTCGTGCCCATGGTGGTCGAGGCCATCAAGGCCTGGAAACCGGGCCATCCGCTGGACCCGGCGACCAATGTCGGCGCGTTGGTCGACACCACGCAGATGAACAACGTGCTGAGCTACATCCAGGCCGGCCATGAAGACGGCGCCAAGCTGGTGGCCGGTGGTAATCGCGTGCTGGAGGAGACCGGCGGCACCTATGTCGAGCCGACCGTCTTCGACGGCGTGAACAACGCCATGCGCATCGCCAAGGAAGAGATCTTCGGCCCAGTGCTGTCGGTGATCGGTTTCGCTGACGAGGCCGAAGCCGTGGCCATCGCCAACGATACCGTCTATGGCCTGGCGGCAGGCATCTGGACCAGCAACCTGTCCCGTGCCCACCGCGTCGGTCGCGCCGTGCGTGCCGGCAGCGTGTGGATCAACCAGTACGACGGCGGTGACATGACCGCGCCATTCGGCGGCTTCAAGCAGTCCGGCAATGGCCGCGACAAGTCGCTGCATGCCTTCGACAAGTACACCGAGATCAAGGCCACCTGGATCAAGCTCTGAGAAGCAGCCGCAAGCTGCAAGCCATAAGCTGCAAGTGAAAGCGGCTGGGCTTCCTGGGGAAGTCCAGCCGTTTTGCATTCCCGCCACGACAAAGAAGGAATCTGGCCATGCGTTGGGGCACTTATTTCGCCGTCTGCGCGGCGGTCATCAGCATCGGCCTGGCGCTGGGCGTGACCATGCCGCTGGTGTCGTTGCGCCTGGAGAGCTGGGGCTACGATTCCTTCGCCATCGGTGTGATGGCGGCCACGCCGGCCGTGGGCGTGCTGCTTGGCGCCTCGCTGGCCGGGCGTCTGGCGGCGCGCTTCGGCACCACCTTGCTGATGCAACTGTGCCTGCTGCTCGGCGCGCTGTCGGTGGCCGGGCTGGCGCTGGTGCAGAACTATGCCGTGTGGGTTGCCTTGCGCCTGTTCATCGGTGTGGCGCTTACCGTGGTGTTCGTGCTCGGTGAGAGCTGGATCAACCAGCTTGCCGTGGAGAAGTGGCGCGGGCGTCTGGTGGCGCTGTATGGCACCGGCTATGCGCTGAGCCAGCTCAGCGGCCCCTTGTTGCTCACCGCCTTGGGCACGGACAGCGACCGGGGCTTCTGGACGGGCGTGTGGCTACTGATCGGCGGTTCGCTGATCCTCCTTGGCCGCAGCGGCGCCCCCAGCGTCGATGCGCACAGCGCCTCGGGCCGGGGCCTGCCGGTGTTCTGCCGCAAGCTGCCGGCGATTGCCTGGGCGGTGATGCTGTTCGCCGCCTTCGAGGCGATGATGCTGACCCTGCTGCCGATCTACGGCTTGCGCCAGGGCTTCACCCAGGAGGTGGCGCTGCTGATGGTCAGCGTGGTGGTGATCGGCGATGCCGTACTGCAACTGCCCATCGGCTGGCTGGCCGACCGCATGTCGCGACGTACCCTGTTCCGTGGCTGTGGTCTGGTGCTGCTGCTGTCCAGCCTGGCGATTCCGCTGCTCTTGCACACGCCACTGATCTGGCCGGTGTTCGTCGCCTTCGGTGCCAGTGCCGGCGGCCTGTTCACCCTGTCGCTGATCCTGATTGGCGAGCGCTACCGCGATGACGAGCTGGTGCGCGCCAATGCCCATGTCGCCCAGCTCTGGGGCTTGGGCTGTCTGATCGGGCCGCTGCTCACCGGCGCGGTGAGCCAGTGGCTGAGCGGCCATGCCCTGCCGCTGATGATGGCCGCTGGCGCCCTGGTATTCATCGTGCTGGCCAGCCAGCGCAGTGCCTTTGCCGAATTCGACGGGGCGTCTGCTGCGCGTTCCTGATTCAGCGCCACTGGCTTAGCAGGCTGTTGAAAAACTACCTGCGTTGCCATTGCTGCGTTAAAAACAGGCTCAAAATGCTCATTTACAACTCGTAAACTCCGCTTTTTCACCTGTTTTTGCCTTGCACTGGCTGCCTCGCCTACGTTTTTCAACGGCCTGTTAGCGCTTGTGACTGCTCCAGCTCGCTGTCTTCGAGCAGTTCGGCGATGGTCGCGCCGATCTGCCGCACGGCGGCTTCGAGTGCCGCGCTGGGCGGCTCGGCGTAGTTCAGGCGGATGCAGTTGCGGTACTTGCCCGCCGCCGAGAAGATGCTGCCCGGTGCCACCTGAATCCTGTGTGGCAGCAGGGCGCGATTGAGCTTCTGGCTGTCGAAGCCCTGGGGCATCTCCACCCAGAGCATGAAACTGCCCTGTGGCTGGCTGACTCGCGTGCCTGGCGGGAAGTAACGGCTGACCCAGTCCACCATCAGATCACGGCCACGCAGATACTGGGCGCGCATGCGCCGCAGGTGCGGTTCGTAATGGCCATCGGCGAGGTAGTCGGCCAGCGCCAGTTGCGGCAGTTGCGCGGTGCTGCCAGTGCCCAGGTACTTCATGTGCACCACCTGCTCCAGATAGCGCCCCGGTGCTATCCAGCCCACGCGCAGACCGGGGGCCAGGGTCTTGGAGAAGGAGCTGCAGAACAGCACGCGGCCGTCTTCGTCATAGGACTTGATGCTGCGCGGGCGCGGGTAGCTGTAGGCCAGGTCGGCGTAGACGTCGTCCTCGATGATGGCCACGTCGAAGCGCTGCGCCAGCGCCAGCAGGGCGCGCTTGTTGGCCTCGGGCATGATGTAGCCGAGCGGGTTGTTGCAGGTCGGCGTGAGCTGGATGGCCTTGATCGGCCATTGCTCCAGGGCCATCTCCAGGGCGTCGAGGTTGATCCCGGTGAGCGGGTCGGTGGGCAACTCCAGGGCCTTCATGCCGAAGCCCTTGAGCGCCTGCATCACGCCATGGAAGCTGGGCGAGTCCACCGCGACTATGTCCCCTGGTTGGCAGATGGCGCGGATCGCCGCCGACAGCGCTTCATGGCAGCCGGTGGTGATGACCAGGTCTTCGGCGGCCAGGCGGCAGCCGGAGTCGAGCATCAGCCGGGCGATCTGCTGGCGCAGGCGAAGCTCGCCGCGTATGTCGCCATAGGTGAGCACCTCTGGCTCCTGGCGCCGCGCCTGGCGCGAGAGATTGCGCAGCAGCGGCTTGAGGGTGGCACCGCTGATGTCCGGACGGCCCCGGCCTAGCTGTAGAACGTGCGGCTGGGCGGTGCTGCTGATCAGCTCCAGCACGTGATCCCACTGCGAGACTTCCACCGGCCTTTGCGCCGGCCGGCTGATCTGCGGCAGCGCTGGTGCCTGGCGCGGCGCGCAGACGAAGTAGCCCGACTTGGGGCGCGGCGTGGCCAGGCCCTGGTCTTCCAGCAGGCGGTAGGCCTGCTGCACCGTGCTCAGGCTGACGCCGTGCTCCTGGCTCAGGTTGCGCACCGAGGGCAGACGATCACCCGGCCGGTAAAGCCCCTGCTTGATGCGTATGCCGATCTCTTCGGCCAGGTTCAGGTACAGCGTCATGGCAACCTCGTCCGCCAAACCAGTACAGATTGGCCGTTATTCCGCCATGCAGATGGAATTGGAGCCGTTCTGTATGGAGTTAATAGAGGTTTTTTGAATCTGTCATGGTTTTTCTGCCCGGTGCATGCTGGTTTCCCATGAACGCACCAGGAGGATGGAGCCATGCGTGTGATCGACGAGGTAGCCAGAGGAGCGGGCAGCATCGGCCTGCGTGAGGCGCCAGCCCAGCCTGAGCAGGGGTGGAGTTGGACGAACGTCTGGCGCCGTTTCCACACCAGCCGTGAGCTGCGCCACCTGAGCGACGAGGCCCTGGCCGACATCGGTCTGACCCGCGCCGAAGCCAATCGCGAAGCGTACTTGCCGCTGTGGAAGATGTTGGGGCATTGACATCGTAGGGTGGGTTAGCAGCGCCGTGCACCGCTCTGACAGCCACGGCCAGGTTCGTGCGCTGCGTAACCCACCAGGCGGCCTATCAGGCGCTTGCCAAACCTCGCTTACAGCACTTCCTTCAACCGATGCCAGAGCATGCCCAGCGCCAGCAAGGGCGAGCGCAGGTAGCGGCCGCCGGGGAAGGTCATGTGCGGCACCTTGGCGAACAGCTCGAAACCGCCGCCAACCTGGCCGGCGATGGCCTCGCCGAGCAACTTGCCGGCCAGGTGCGTGGCGTTCACGCCATGGCCGGAATAGGCCTGAGCGTAGAACACGTTGGGCTGATCCTTGAGCCTGCCGATCTGCGGCAGGCGGTTGGCACCAATGCCGATCATGCCGCCCCACTGGTAGTCGATGCGCACGTTGGCCAGTTGCGGGAACACCTTGAGCATCTTCGGCCGCATGTAGCCGGCGATATCCGCCGGGTCGCGCCCGGAGTAGTGGCAGGCGCCGCCGAACAGCAGGCGGCGGTCGGCGGAGAGGCGGTAGTAATCCACCGTCACGCGCTGGTCGCACAGCGCCATGTTCTGCGGGATCAGTCGCCGCGCCTGCTCTTCGGGCAGCGGCTCGGTGGCGATGATGTAGCTGCCGGCGGGCAGCACCTTGCCGCTCAGCTGCGAGTTCAGGCCATTGAGGTAGGCATTGCAGGCCAGCACCAGGGTGCTGGCGCGCACCTGGCCGTTGGCGGTGTGCACGCGCACTTCGTTGCCGTAGTCGATGCGGGTGACGGCCGAATCCTCGAACAGTTGCACGCCCAGCGACTGCGCCGCCGCCGCTTCGCCGAGCGCCAGATTGAGCGGGTGCAGGTGGCCGGAGCCCGTATCGATCATGGCGCCGTGGTAGTTGTCCGAGCCGACCACCTCGTGCACGCGCTCCTTGGGGATCAGGCGCAGTTCGTGGCGGTAGCCGAGGCTTTCCAGCTCGGCCTTGTCGGCGGCGAAGTCATCGAGGTGGGCGGGCTTGTTGGCCAGGTCGCAGTAGCCCCAGGTCAGATCGCAGTCGATCTGGAACTGTGCCACTCGCTCGCGCACGATCTCCACCGCTTCCAGGCCCATCAGCTTGAACTGGCGCACGCCTTCTGTGCCGACCACCGACTCGAACTGCTCGACGCCATGGCCGACGCCGCGGATCAGTTGCCCGCCGTTGCGCCCGCTGGCGCCCCAGCCGATCTTGTGGGCCTCCAGCAGAGCCACGCTGAAACCCTTCTGCGCCAGTTCGATGGCCGTGTTCAGGCCGCTGAAGCCGCCACCGACCACGCACACGTCCACCTTCACCTCGCCTTGCAGCGGCGGGTAGGCCAACTGGCGATTGACGCTGGCGGCATAGTAGGACGCGGCATGCTGAGGCTGGTGAACGCGGGCGTTCATGTGCGAAATCCTGAATGGTTGTGTGGAAAATTCAACGCAGAATAAGCGCGGTAGCGGCAGTGCGCCAAGAGGTTAGTGGAAAATGCCTGTGGTTTCGTCCGTCGCCGCGCAGACAGGGTTCGGCAATGAGCGGCCCCGGATTGCATCCGGGCTACGCTAGACTGTCGGTTCCGTTTCAGGATCACCGAACATGAGCTGCACCGACCGCAAGATCGACCACCTGCGCCGGCAGATTCCGCGCTTCGACTGCGTGCCAGGCTGCCATGACTGCTGTGGGCCGGTCACGGCTTCGTCCGAGGAGCTGGCGCGCCTGCCGGTCAAGAGCGATGCCGAACACGACGCGGCGCTGGCCGAGTACAACTGCGTGCACCTGGGGCCGAACGGCTGCGAGGTGTATGACCAGCGCCCGCTGATCTGCCGCCTGTTTGGCACCACGCCGAACCTGCCGTGCCCGCATGGACGTGGGCCGGAGCAGCCCATCGAGCCGGCGGTGGAGCGCCAGGTGCACCGCCTGATCGCCACCACCCGGCAGCGCTTGGTGTAAACCCCCTACGGGGCTAGCCACTTTTCAACTTGAGGCTTGTCGCTTGCAGCTTGCCGCTGCTTCACTCCGGCACGGGCAAGGCCAGGCTCTCCTTCACCTCTTCCATGACGATATAACTCTTCGACTCGCGCACGTGCGGCAGCTTGAGCAGGATGTCGCCGAGCAGCTTGCGGTAGCTGGCCATCTCGTTGATGCGCGCTTTCACCAGGTAATCGAAGTCGCCGGACACCAGATGGCATTCCAGCACGTGCGGTAGCTTGAGCACGGCGCGGCGGAATTCCTCGAAGGTGTCGCCGGACTTGTAGTCCAGGCTGATCTCGACGAACACCAGCAGGCTGGCCTTGAGGTGCTGCGGGTTGAGACGGGCGTGGTAGCCCATGATGATCCCTTCGCGCTCCAGGCGGCGTACGCGCTCGGTGCAGGGCGTGGTCGACAGGCCCACGCGCTCGCCCAGTTCGGTGAAGCTGATGCGCCCGTCCTCCTGCAGAATGCGCAGGATATTGCGGTCGATCTTGTCCAGTTCACGACGGCTTTGATGCTGGGTTCTCATGGGGAATCCGCCTCTGTAAAACGGCTTTTTGCCGAGAATTCTCGCCAAATATAGCTGTGTATATGGTGAAAAGCACTGCACGGCTCTTCCTATACTGCGCCCATCGACAACAATGGCCTGTAACGTACGCGCCTTGGGCGCGGCGGGGAGAAAAACATGCGTGTTCTGGTTCTCGGCAGCGGTGTGATTGGTACCGCCAGTGCTTACTACCTGGCCCGCCAGGGCTTCGAGGTGGTGGTGGTCGACCGCCAGGATGGCCCGGCCTTGGAAACCAGCTTTGCCAACGCCGGCCAGGTCTCCCCCGGCTACGCTTCGCCCTGGGCCGCCCCGGGCGTGCCGCTGAAGGCCATCAAGTGGCTGCTGCAGAAGCACGCGCCGCTGGCGATCAAGGCCACCGGTGACGTCGACCAGTACCTGTGGATGGCGCAGATGCTGCGCAACTGCACCGCCAGCCGCTATGCGATCAACAAGGAGCGCATGGTGCGTCTGTCCGAGTACAGCCGCGATTGCCTCGACGAGCTGCGCGCCGAGACCGGCATCGCTTACGAAGGCCGCCAGCTCGGTACCACCCAACTGTTCCGCACCCAGGCCCAGGTCGATGCCGCTGCCAAGGACATCGCCGTGCTGGAAGCCTCCGGCGTGCCCTTCGAGCTGCTCGACCGTGACGCCATCGCCCGCGTCGAACCGGCGCTGGCTGGCGTCAAACACAAGCTGGCCGGTGCCCTGCGCCTGCCCAACGATCAGACCGGCGACTGCCAGATGTTCACCACCAAGCTGGCGGACATGGCCAAGGCGCTCGGCGTCGAGTTCCGTTTCGGCCAGAACATCCAGCGCCTGGACGCCGTGGGCGAGCGCATCAACGGCGTGTGGATCGACGGCAAGCTGGAAACCGCCGACCGCTACGTGCTCGCCCTCGGCAGCTACAGCCCGCAACTGCTCAAGCCGCTGGGCATCCGCGCCCCGGTGTACCCGCTCAAGGGCTATTCGCTGACCGTGCCCATCGTCGATGCGGACATGGCGCCCAAGTCGACCATCCTCGACGAGACCTACAAGGTGGCCATCACCCGTTTCGACAATCGCATCCGTGTGGGCGGCATGGCCGAGATCGCCGGTTTCGACCTGTCGCTCAACCCGCGTCGCCGCGAAACCCTGGAAATGATCACCGCCGACCTGTACCCGCAAGGCGGCGACCTGCAGCGCGCCGACTTCTGGACCGGCTTGCGTCCGGCCACCCCCGATGGCACCCCCATCGTCGGCGCCACCGCCTACCGCAACCTGTTCCTCAACACCGGCCACGGCACCCTGGGCTGGACCATGGCCTGCGGCTCCGGTCGCCTGCTCGCCGATCTGATGGCCAACAAGCGCCCGCAGATCAGCGCCGACGGCCTGGATATCTCGCGTTATTCGCGCAAGGCGCGTGAAGTGCACGGCGCACCGCAGCCGTTGCGTACCTGATAGCCTGCGTGCCCCTGTAATCGAAGGAGCTTTACCCCTATGTCGATCCAGCGCCTGCATGTGGAAAAGCGCTACAGCGAAGTGGTGATCCACAACGGCACCGTTTACCTCGCCGGCCAGTTGGCCGATGACTTCGGCGGCGACATCCGCGAGCAGACCCGTCAGACCCTGGCCAACATCGACAAGATGCTGGCCGAGGCCGGCAGCGACAAGAGCAAGATTCTCTCGCTGACCATCTTCCTCAAGGACATGGCCGACTACGGCGGCCTCAACGCCGAGTACGACGCCTGGGTCGCCGAGGGCAACGCACCGGCGCGCGCCTGCGTCGAGGCGCAGATGTACAAGCCCGAAGTGCTGGTGGAGATGTGTGTGGTGGCGGCTGTCTGAGGCGGCCTCGTCCGGGCTGTCGCGGGGCGACGTCGAACATCGTCACGGACAATTTTTTGCGGCCTGCCATCCCTGGCTGCCGCCCTTACGGGCCGTCGCAGAGCGACGTCAAAAATTGTTCCAGACAATTTTTTGTGTTGGCTTCTCGCCCGGTTCCCCGCCGGGCTTTTTTTATAGTCTGTAGCCCGGATGCAATCCGGGGATGGCAATTGCAAGGCCCCGGATTGCATCCGGGCTACGAAACCAGCGAAGCAGTGAGAAATAGCGAACCATGCGCCCCGCCCGTGCCCTGATCGACCTCGATGCCCTGCGTCATAACTACCGGCTGGCCCGAGAATTGAGCGGCGCTCGTGCCCTGGCCGTGGTCAAGGCCGATGCCTACGGGCACGGTGCAGTGCGCTGTGCGCAGGCGTTGGAAGCCGAGGCCGATGGCTTCGCCGTGGCCTGCATCGAAGAGGCGTTGGCGCTGCGCGAGGCTGGTATCCGCGCGCCTATCCTGCTGCTCGAAGGCTTTTTCGAGGCCGCCGAACTGGCACTGATCGACCAGCATGACCTGTGGTGCGTGGTGCATGCCCATTGGCAGATCGAGGCCATCGAACAGGCGCGCCTGAGCAGGCCGCTGACGCTCTGGCTCAAGCTGGATTCCGGCATGCATCGAGTCGGCCTGCACCCGGCCGAATACCAGAACGCCTATCGCCGCCTGCTGGCCAGCGGCAAGGTCAGCAAGATCGTGCTGATGAGCCACTTCGCCCGCGCCGACGAGCCTGAGTGCGAGCGCACGACCGAGCAACTGGCGGTGTTCCTGCAGGCGCGCGAGGGCCTGGCTGCCGAGGTCAGCCTGCGCAACTCGCCGGCCGTGCTGGGCTGGCCACAGGTGCCGAGTGACTGGGTGCGCCCCGGTATCATGCTGTATGGCGCCACGCCGTTCGAGCAGGCGCAGGAGCAGGCGGCGCGCCTGCAGCCGGTGATGACCCTGGAATCCAAGATCATCAGCGTGCGTGAACTGCCGGCCGGCGAGCCGGTCGGCTATGGCGCGCGCTTCATCGCCGAGCGGCCGACCCGCGTCGGTGTGGTCGCCATGGGCTATGCCGATGGTTATCCACGGCATGCGCCGACCGGCACCCCGGTAGCGGTGGATGGCCAGCTCAGCCGCCTGATCGGCCGTGTATCGATGGACATGCTCACCGTCGACCTCACCGACCTGCCGCAGGCCGGCCTGGGCAGCCGGGTCGAGCTATGGGGCAAGCAGGTGCTGGCCAGTGAGGTGGCCATGGCGGCGGGCAGCATTCCCTACCAGATTTTCTGCAACCTGCGCCGGGCGCCGCTGCACTATGTCGGGGGTTGAGCCCGCCTTCTGTAGGGGAGTCTGCACGCTGCTGTTGTAAATTCCGAACGCTATGCCATGATACGGACACTTTTTCCGTATCCACCTCTTGAGGGAGGGCAACCACATTGGACGTCGGCGTTCGCCTGCAATCGATTCGTAAGCTCAAAGGTCTATCCCAGCGTGAACTCGCCAAGCGTGCGGGCGTCACCAACAGCACCATCTCGATGATCGAGAAGAACAGCGTCAGCCCCTCCATCAGTTCGCTGAAGAAGGTGCTCAGTGGTATCCCCATGTCGCTGGTGGAGTTCTTCTCCCTCGATCTGGAGCAGGAGAACCAGACCCAGGTGGTCTACCGTGCGGCCGAGCTGACCGACATCTGCAGTGGCGCCATCACCATGAAGCTGATCGGCAAGGCCCATCCCAGCCGCGCCATCGCCTTCCTCGACGAAACCTACCCGGCCGGTGCCGACACTGGCGACGACATGTATGCCCACGAAGGCGAAGAAGCCGGCATGCTGGTCGAAGGCCGCCTGGAGCTGACCGTCGGCAACGAGGTGTTCGTGCTGGAGCCGGGCGACAGCTACTACTTCGAGAGCAGCAAGCCACATCGCTTTCGCAATCCCTTCGACGTGCCCGCGCGGCTGATCAGCGCCACCTCGCCGGCGAATTTTTAAAGGCAGCTACAAGCCACAAGCTTCAATCTGCAAGTAGCAGCACTGGGGCGACCCGTTTCGCTAGCGGCTTGAGACTTATGGCTGCTTTCCTGCGACAAATGTGTTGTTTCAGCCAGGCTGGCTAATCGTTATACTGTCGCCCGCTCGCGAAACCGTGGCCGCGGGCGTGACTAGCCACGAAGAGGGTGTACCGTGAATCTGATGAAGAACATGCTGGCAGCTCCGGCTGTCGTATTGGCCCTGTGGGCAGTGACTGCTCAGGCCACGACCGATGAAGCCATTGCCGAACGCCTCAAGCCGGTCGGTGAAGTGTGCGTCATGGGTGAGGAATGCAAGGGCGTGGAAACCGTCGCCGCATCTGCCGGTGGTGGTGCGCGCAGCGCCGATGACATCATCGCCAAGCACTGCAACGCCTGCCATGGCTCCGGCGTGCTGGGCGCACCGAAGATCGGTGACACCGCTGCCTGGAAAGACCGCGCCGACCACCAGGGCGGCCTCGACGGCATCCTGGCCAAGGCCATCTCCGGCATCAACGCCATGCCGCCGAAAGGCACCTGTGCCGATTGCTCGGAAGACGAGCTGCGCGCCGCGATCAAGAAGATGTCTGGCCTGTAAGCCCGACGCTTCCACGAAGAGCCGCCCCAGAGGCGGCTTTTTTCTGCGCGTCGTTCGGGCAGTGTGCGAGTTGATTGTTTAGCCAGTTGCAATCCGAAGGTTTGAAAAACCCGATTTAACGCACGTCAAACCCTGTGCGACGCTGCCAAGCCATGATCTCCCTGGCCTGCCAAGTCCATGTTCCGCTCTACCGCGCCCCGGCGCGCAGGCGTCTGTTGCAGCGGCTCAACCCGCTGCTGAGCATCATCCTCGCCTTCTGGGCCTTGTGGCACTGCCGCCACGCGCGCCCGCCGGACGCCGTCCCCGCCCGCTGAGAACCGATGGCTGCGCCATGTCCGCAGCCGCTGCTATCACCTTGTCTGCCTGTGCAACCCGTTCGCGAAGCGAGCGGGCCGTGCGGACACCGAGCGCCCCACTGGCGCAAGCGAGCGCAACATGACGACTTTCGCTGCTGTGCAGGAAGCCCAGGATTTCCTGGCCAGCAATCCCGATATCGAACTGATCGAGCTGTTCATCCTCGACGCCAATGGCGTGCCGCGCGGCAAGCTGCTGCACCGCGAGGAGCTATTGGCGCTGTACCAGAGCGGCCGGCCGCTGCCGAGCACCATGCTCGGCCTGAGCATCCAGGGTGAGGATGTCGAGGACACTGGCCTGGTCTGGGAGGTGGGCGACATCGACTGCCGCGCCTACCCGCTGCCCGGCAGCCTGGTGCGCCTGCCCTGGCGGCAGATGCCCACCGCCGCCGTGCAGGTGTCCATGCACCCGAGCGAAGGCCTGCCGGCCACCCCGGCCGATCCTCGCCAGTTGCTGATCCGGGTGATCGAGCAGCTCGAAGACGATGGTTACTACCCAGTGATGGCCTGCGAGCTGGAGTTCTACCTGCTCGACCAGAAGCGCGATGCCCAGGGCCGCCCGCAGCCGGCGCTGGATGCCGACGGCGGCCGCCCACGGCAGACCCAGGTCTACGGCCTGCGTGAGCTGGAGCAGATCGAACCCTTCCTGCGCGATCTCTATGCCGCCTGCAAGGCGCAGGGCATTCCGGCGCGCACGGCGATTTCCGAATACGCTCCCGGCCAGGTGGAAATCACCCTGGAGCATGGCCGGGCGCTGGCGGCGATGGATCAGGCGGTGCGCTACAAGCGCCTGGTCAAGGGCGTGGCCCATGCCCATGGCATGCAGGCCTGCTTTATGGCCAAACCTTTCGACCACCTGGCCGGCACTGGCATGCACATGCATGTCAGCCTGGCCGATGGGCAGGGCAACAATCTGTTCGCCAGTGAAGATCCCGCCGGTACGCCGCTGCTGCGCCAGGCTGTGGGCGGCATGCTCGCCTGCCTGCTCGACTCGCTGCTGTTGTTCTGCCCCAACGCCAATTCCTACCGCCGTTTCCAGGCCAACAGCTATGCGCCGCTGGCGCCCACCTGGGGTGTGGATAACCGTACCGTCAGCCTGCGCGTGCCCGGTGGCCCGGCGAACACCCGGCATGTCGAGCACCGCATCTGCGGTGCCGATGCCAACCCCTATCTCGCTGCCGCTGCGATCCTCGCCGGCATTCACCGGGGCATTCGCGAAGGCCTCGACCCCGGCGCACCGGTGGAGGGCAATGGCTATGCCCAGGCCACGGAACATCTGCCGACCCAGTGGTCGGCGGCGATCCAGGCGCTGGAAGATTCAGGCTGGGCGCGCGAAGCCTTTGGCGCCGAGTTCCTCAAGGTTTATCTCGCGGTCAAGCGCGCCGAATACCGCCAGTTCATGGGCGAAGTCGGCGAGCAGGACTGGCGCTGGTATCTGAGTAACGCCTGACATTCGTAGGGCGCCGCGGGGCTGTCTAGGCCGTGCGCACCGACCCCATTTGTGGTGCGCACGGCGCACCCTACGGCGGCAACCGCCACAAGGATTTTGCAATGAACATGATCGAGCAACCCGTCAAACCCGCCGCCGAGCGTGCGCCGTCCTACTACGCGGCCTCGCTCAACTTCGAGAGCGACTACCCGACGCTGCAGGGCAGCGTGACCGTCGACGTGGCCATCATCGGTGGTGGTTTCACCGGTATCGCCACGGCGGTGGAGCTGGCCGAGCGTGGCCTCAAGGTGGCCGTGGTGGAAACCCACAAGGTCGGCTGGGGTGCCAGTGGGCGCAACGGCGGCCAGGTCACCGGCAGCCTCTCCGGCGACGAAGCCATGCGCAAGCAGATGCGCAACACCCTGGGCGAGGAGGTGGACGACTTCATCTGGCACCTGCGCTGGCGCGGCCACGAAATCATCAAGAACCGCGTGGCCAGGTACGGCATCGCCTGTGACCTCAAGCACGGCCACCTGCATACGGCGATGAAGCCCAGCCACATGGACGAGCTCAAGGCCTCCTTTGAGGAAGCGCTGCGTCGTGGCATGGAGGGCGAGGTGAGCCTGCTCGACGCCGCCGGGGTGCGTGCGCAACTGGGCAGCGAGCTGTACTGCGGCGCGCTGAAGAACACCCGCAACATGCACCTGCACCCGCTCAACCTGTGCCTCGGCGAAGCCAGGGCGGCCGAGAGCCTGGGCGTGCTGATCTACGAGCACTCCGAGGTGCTGGATATCGTCCATGGCCCGCGCCCAGCGGTGGTCACCACCGGCGGGCGCATCGAGGCCAAGCAGGTGCTGCTGGCCGGCGACGTCTATCACAAGCTGGAGCGGCGCAAACTCAAGGGCCTGATCTTCCCGGCCATGGGCGGTATCGTCACCACCGCGCCGCTGGGCGCCGAACTGATCGAGGCAATCAACCCCTTCGATCTGGCGGTCTACGACTGCCGCTTCGTGCTCGATTACTACCGCCTTACCGGCGACGGCCGCCTGCTGTTCGGCGGTGGCGCCAACTACTCTGGGCGTGATTCACGGGACATCGCCGGCGAGCTGCGCCCGTGCATCGAGTGCACCTTCCCGCAGCTCAAGGGCGTGCCGATCGACTTCCAGTGGAGCTGCGCCATGGGCATCGTGATGAACCGCATCCCGCAACTGGGCAAGCTGTCGAGCAACGTCTGGTACTGCCAGGGCTACTCCGGCCACGGCGTGGCGACCAGCCATATCATGGGCGAGATCATGGCCAAGGCGATCACTGGCGATCTGGAGCAGTTCGACACCTTTGCCGCCTGCAAGCACATCAAGGTGCCGCTGGGCGACCAGCTCGGCAACCCGATGCTGGCGGCGGGCATGTGGTACTACCAGATGCTGGAGAAGCTGCGCTGAGAAGGGGCGTAGCCTGGGGCGAGCGCAGCGATACCCGGAGCAGCGTGACGGGTATCGCGTGACTCTCCCCATCCTGCGGGTGTGACCTCACTTGTGCGCTTTCGCGCCGCAAGGGCCATTCTATGCGGAGGGTCACCATGCAACCATGACGCTGACGATGCAGTCCAAGCCGCAATTGCCAGGGATGTCCTGAGGAGCGCCAGATGCCGTACACCTGTACCCTCGAGCAAGCCGTCGACTGCGTACTGAGCGAAATCGACGGGCCCATCCACCTCGGCTTGCCGCTGGGGCTGGGCAAGCCCAATCGCTGGGTCAACGCGCTCTATGCGCGGGTGCGGCAGATGCCCGAGCGGCAACTGACCATCTATACGGCGCTGTGCCTGGCGCGTCCGCGCGCTGGTCAGGAGCTGCAGCAACGCTTTCTCGAGCCCTTCGTCGAGCGGGTCTTCGGTGATTACCCCGAGCTGAATTTTCTCGCCGATCTGCACGGCGACAAGCTGCCGGCCAATGTCAGGGTCGAGCAGTTCTTCTTCCAGCCGGGCAGCCTGCTGGAGTGCGAGCCGGCGCAGCAGGATTACATCAGCAGCAACTACAGCCACGTCGCCCGTGACCTGAATGCCAAGGGGTTGAACGTGGTGGCCCAGCTCGTTGCTGCCGATGCTGGGCAGCCCGAGCACTTCAGCCTGAGCTGCAACCCGGACGTGAGCCTCGACCTGCTGCCCCTGCTGGAACGCCGTCGCGCCGCCGGCGAAACCATCCTCAGCGTGGCCCAGATCCACAGTGACCTGCCGTACATGGCGGGCGATGCCGAGGTGCCGCGCGAGACGTTCGACATTCACATAGTCGAGGACGAGCGCACCACGCTGTTCTCCACACCGAACATGCCGGTGTCGCTGCAGGATCATTGCATCGGCCTGCTGGCCAGCACCCTGGTGCGCGATGGCGGCACCCTGCAAATCGGCATTGGTTCGATGGGGGATGCCCTGGCGGCGGCGTTGATGGCGCGGCAGCAGGACAACAGCGGCTATCGCGCCCTGTTACAGGATCTTGGTGCGGAACACTGGGCGCAGGCGATCACCGCCAATGGCGGCCTGCAACCCCTCGACCAGGGCCTGTACGGCTGCAGCGAAATGTTCGTCAACGGCCTGCTGGCCCTGGCCGAGGCCGGTCTGGTGCGGCGCCAGGTCTACGCGGATCTGCGCCTGCAACGTCTGGCCGACAGCGGTGCGCTGGACGAGCAGGGCCGCCTGCGCAGTGTGCAGGCCTTGCTCGATATCGGGCTGCCGGCGCAACTGAGGGCGGACGACCTGCACTGGTTGCGCGGCAGCGGCCTGCTGCAAGGCGATGTGCAGTGGCAGGACGGCTACCTGCACTGGCCAGATGGCAGCCGCGTGGCGGCGGATTTGCGCGACCCGCAGACGCAGGCGCGCCTGCAAGCCTGCCTCGGCAGCGCCGGCGCCGGGGTGGTGTTACATGGTGGTTTCTTCCTCGGCCCGGCAAGCTTCTATCAGCGCTTGCGTGAGCTTGATGACGCCGAGCGCCAACGCTTCGCCATGACCGGCATCCGCTACATCAACGAGCTGTACGGCGAGGAGGCGCTCAAGCGCCTGCAGCGTCGCGATGCCCGCTTCATCAACACCGTGTTCACCATGACCCTGCTCGGTGCCGGCGTGGCCGACCAGTTGGAGGACGGCCGGGTGCTCAGCGGTGTCGGTGGGCAGTACAACTTCGTTGCCCAGGCCCACGCGCTGGAGGATGCGCGCTCGATCCTGCTGCTGCGCAGTTGGCGCGAGTCAGGCGGTGAGCTCAGCTCCAACATCGTCTGGGAGTATGGCCACGCCACCATTCCCCGACACCTGCGCGACATGGTGGTGACCGAGTATGGCATCGCCGACCTGCGCGGCAAGACCGATGCCCAGGTGATCGAGGCACTGCTGAACATCAGCGACTCGCGCTTCCAGCCGCAGTTGATCGAGCAGGCCAAACAGGCCGGCAAGCTGCCTGAGGATTTTTGCCTGGACGAGCGCTTCACCCACAACCTGCCCGAGCGTCTGGAGCAACTGCGCGAACGGCATGGGGCATTGTTGGATGAATATCCTCTGGGCTGCGACTTCAGCCCCGTGGAGCAGGATCTGCTGCGCGCCCTCAACTGGCTCAAGAGCAAACTGCGCCTGAGCGAGGTGCTGGAGCTGGGCAAGGCCACCCTCGATGCCCCGGAGCCGGCGGCCTTCGCCGAGCATCTGCGGCGCATGAGCCTGGAGGCACCGGAAGGTGTGCGCGAGACCCTGTATCAGCGCTTGCTGTTGGCGGGTTTGCAGGCGACCAGCGGGAGCTGGGCCGGCTGACGCTGTTCCCCTGGCCCGGCATTCTGCAGGGCCGATGCAAACCGGGTGGCGGCTCGATCCCGGCATGTGTTCATATCCAGACCTGTTTCAGCACAAGGAAACCCGGATGATCACCTGCTACCTGCGCTACATCATCGACCCCTACAAGCTCAATGCATTCGAGCATTACGCCAAGTTGTGGATTCCCCTGGTGGCAAAGTTCGGCGGCACGCACCACGGTTACTTCCTGCCATCGGAGGGGGCCAACAACGTGGCCCTGGCGCTGTTCAGCTTCCCCAGCCTGGCCGACTACGAGCGCTATCGGCAGGACTCCTTCGCCGATGCCGAATGCCAGGCGGCCTTCCAGTACGCCGAGGAAACCCGCTGTGTGATCAGCTACGAGCGCAGCTTCATGCGCCCGGTGCTTGGCTGAACCGCGTTATCCCACCCGTCGCCACACGCTGGCCAGCCAGGGCTGTTGTTCGCGGGGCAGGCCGGCGGGGCGGTAGTAGTGCTCCAGCTCGACGAAACCGGCAGCGGTGAGCCGGGTGCGCCAGCGTTCGAGGTCGTGATAGCTGCCGTAGCGCGGGCCGTTCCAGCCCTCCTGGTTGTCGCCGCGCGGGTTGGAGCTGAACAGCACGCCGCCGGGTTTCAGCGCCGTGTGCAACTGGCCGAGCACGCGCGGCAGCTCCTGATCCGGCACGTGGAACAGGCTGGCATTGGCGAAAATGCCGTCGAAATGCACAGCCGGCAGCTCCAGTTCGAGAAAACTCTGCTGCCATACCTGGCAGCCGCTGTCGGCACGCGCCATGGCGACGAACTCGGCGCAGCCATCCAGACCGATGGCTTCGTGGCCGAGGCCACTGAAGGTGCGCAGGTCACGCCCCGGCCCGCAGCCGAAATCGAGGATGCGCCAGGGCGTGGCCCCCTCGATATGGCGCAGCAGCGCGGCGATGTTCTGGCTCACGTCATGGTTGCGGGTGCCCTCGCGAAAGTCCTCGGCGCTGCCCTGGTAATGGGCCAGGGTGAGGGCGCTGATCTGGGCGAGTTGCTCAGGGCTCAGGGGCATGGTGGTGTTCCGGCAAAAAGAGACATTAAACCCCTTCACTGCGCCTCAGGGTAGGCCAGGCGTAGGGTGGATCGCGCTCTATCGATCCACCACGGTTCATGAACCGTCATCTCCACGGAGATGACAGATTCCACCGCATATCGGTGCAATCTGTGCAACAGCCTGTTCGTTCGTTTGCTCCGGGCCTGGGCTTTGCCTTAGATTGCCCGGCTCACCTCGACCGGAACCCACCGGTCACGCTTCCGAGATATCTGTCGTGTCCGCTGCCCCTGCCTCCGTATACCGCCTGCCCGGCTTCCTGCCATTTCTCATCGCTCGCATCGTGGTGGTCTTCGCCGTGCAGATCCAGGCCATCGTGGTGGCCTGGCAGGTCTATGACCTGACCCGCGATCCACTGTCGCTGGCCTATGTTGGCCTGGCGCAGTTCATCCCCATGTTGCTGCTGTTGATGCCGGCCGGCGACCTGATCGACCGCTACGACCGCAAGCTAATCCTCATGCTTAGCTGGTTGGTCGAGGGCCTGTGTGCCGGGGCGCTGCTGTGGTTGTCGTTGAGTGGAGCGCCGGTCACCTGGTACTACGCAGTGCTGGTGCTCTACGGCTGCGGGCGTGCCTTCACCGGGCCGGCGCTGTCCAGTCTGCTGCCACAGATCGTGCCGCGCGAGCGGCTGGCGGCGGCCATTGCTGCCAACAGCATGATCATGCGTGGTGCGACCATCTCCGGGCCGGTGATCGGTGGTGGCCTGTATGCCATCGGTGGCGGCGGGCTGACCTACTCGGTGTGCCTGGTCTGCTTCCTCGCCGGCTGCATGCTGCTACAGCGCGTGCCGGTGCTCTATGCCGAGAAGATGCAGGCCCTGGAGTCCAGCGCCTGGGCGCGCTTCACCGCTGGCATTCACTTCATCCGCACGCGGCCGATCATCCTCGGCACCATCTCGCTGGATCTGTTCGCCGTGCTGCTCGGCGGCGTGGTGGCGTTGCTGCCGATCTACGCCCAGGAGGTGCTGGAAGTCGGCCCGACCGGCCTTGGCCTGCTGCGCAGCGCCATGGCCATCGGTGAGGTGTCCGTGGGTCTGTACCTGAGCATGAAGCCGTTCAACCGCCATGTCGGCCTGGTGATGTTCGGCGCAGTGGCGCTGTTCGGTGTGGCCAACCTGGTGTTCGCCCTGTCCAGCCTGTTCTGGCTGTCGTTCGCCGCGCTGGTGGTGGCCGGTGGCGCAGACATGGTGAGCATGTATATCCGCTCATCCTTGGTGCAGTTCTCCACGCCGGACGCCATGCGTGGCCGGGTCAATGCGGTGAACATGCTGTTTATCGGCTCTTCCAACGAACTGGGCGAATTCCGCGCTGGCACCAGCGCCGCCTGGTTCGGCGTGGTGCCGGCGGCGCTGATCGGCTGCGCCTGCACCCTGACGGTGACGGGTGGCTGGATGCTCGGTTTCAAGAGCCTGCGCAAGGTGGATCGCTTCGAGGATGCTTCGCCGGACAAACCATAGTCGCACGGGGCAGGCGGAACAAAAGCATGTAGAATCGGCGCGCAGTCGAGCCAGGTTATGTACGAATACTGCCTGCTCAGCGGTGATGCCTCTTTGCCAACGGCCTGGCCCGCCAGCCCGATTTAGCGCTCGTCAACGCGAGCGCGATGCCGGTGCGATCCTCGCCCGTCCTTGCAGGGCCGCCGCCGATTTCGCCTGACCGTCGCTCGACGAGTTTCGTATAGCTGCCGCGTGGGCGTCATGCCTCGGGCCTTGACCGTGCGATTGCGTGCATATCCAGCGAGCGCCAGGCTTGGCGTTCTTGCGACCACCAGAGAAGACCGGATGACGAGAAACATGATCGCGCACCGCCTTGGCCTGTTATTGATAATGCTTATTGCCAGTGTTCTTTCTAGTCTTTGCCAGGCTCAGCAGGTCGTTGACGTTCTGGGCCGCAGTGTGGAAATGACGCTGCCGGCCAAGCGCGTGGTGCTGGGCTTCAATTTCGAGGATTACATGGCCGTTGGTGGCGAGACGGCGTTCGATGCGGTGGTGGGTATTTCCCGTGGTGCCTGGGAGCGCAAGGTGCCGGAGAACTGGAAGCGACACGTCGCTCAGCGCCCGTCCATCGCGCAACTGGCGGATGTCGGCGAGGTGGAGACGCAGAGTTTCTCGGTCGAGAAGGTGCTGAGCCTCAATCCCGATCTGCTGTTGCTCACCGTCTGGCAATACCAGGCCCTGCCTGATGAGATCGCCCGGCTGGAGAAGGCCGGCGTCCCAGTGCTGGTCATCGATTACAACGCGCAGACGCTGGAGCGACATGTCGCCTCCACCCTGCTGCTGGGCGAAATCACCGGCCAGCAGGCCCGCGCCCGCGAACTGGCCGATCTCTACACCGCCGCCATCGAGGATATCCACAGCCGTATCGCCGCCGCCCATAAGCCCAAGCCGCGCATCTACATCGAGTTCGGCAACAAGGGGCCGGCCGAATACTCCTTCACTTACGGCAAGAACATGTGGGGCGCCATGGCTACCGCTGCCGGTGGTGACAATATCGCCGCGCCCTATGTGGAGTGGTGGGGGCCGATCAACCCCGAGCAGGTATTGGTGGCGCGCCCCGAGGTGATCATCATTTCCGGGCGTGAAGACAACACTAACCCCAGCGCTCTGAGCATGGGGCCGGGCGTCGATCCGGCGGTGGCACGCAAGCAACTGCAGGCGTTCGCCAGCCGTCCCGGCTGGGCGGAACTGCCGGCCATCCGCGAGGGTCGGTTGTATGGTGTCTACCAGGGCGCGTCGCGCAGCCTGGGTGACTTCGCCCTTATTCAGTTCATCGCCAAGCAGCTATACCCGGATCTGTTCGCTGACCTCGACCCGGTGGCCAACTACATGAACTACTTCCGCAAATACCTGCCCATCGCGCCGGAAGGCACCTATGCCATCGGCGTCAACGACTAAGCCCTGCCCATGAGCCTTTCGCAACTCGAAACCAGCGCCATTGCCGAGCACCGCTTGCGTGAGCGCAAGCGCTGGCGCAATTGCCTGTTGTTCGCCTTCTTGTGTGGCGCCTGCCTGGTGCTGGATATCGCCACCGGTCCCTCCATGCTCTCGCCTTGGGATGTGCTGCGTTCGTTGCTGAACATCGGTGAGCGCCAGGCGATGACCGATACCATCGTCCACGACCTGCGCTTGCCGGTGGCGCTCATGGCGCTCGCCGTTGGCGCCGCCTTGGGGGCAGGGGGCTCGCAGATGCAAACCCTGCTCAACAACCCCATGGCCAGCCCCTACACGCTTGGCATGGCGGCCGCTGCTGGTTTCGGCGCCGCGCTGAGCCTGGCCTTCGGCAGCTTCGGGCTGGGGCCGTTGATCGGCGTGCCGCTGGGCGCCTTCGCCTGCTCCATGCTCGCGGTGGCCTTTCTGTTCGCCCTGGCCACGCTGCGCCATGCCGGTAGCCACACCATCATCCTCGGCGGCATTGCCATGCTCTTTCTGTTCCAATCGCTGCTGTCGCTGGTGCAGTTCTTGTCATCGCCAGAGCTCTCGCAGCAGATCCTGTTCTGGTTGTTCGGCAATCTGGGCAAGGCCACCTGGACGACCCTGAGCATCACCGCCGGGGCCACCCTGGTCTGCTGCGCGATCCTCATGGGGGATGCCTGGAAGCTGGCGGCCCTGAGCCTGGGAGAAAGCCGCGCGGTGAGCCTCGGTGTGAACATTCGTTGGCTGCGTCTGAAGATCCTGCTGCTGGTGGCGATCATGACTGCCACGGCCACCAGCTTCGTCGGCGTGATCGGTTTCGTCGGGCTGGTAGCGCCGCATATCGCGCGCATGCTGGTGGGAGAGGATCAGCGCTTTCTGCTGCCGCTTTCTGCCATCTGTGGTGCCTTCATGTTGTCGGCCGCATCGGTTCTGTCCAAATCCATCGTTCCGGGCGCGCTGTTTCCCATCGGCATCGTCACCGCCATCGTCGGCGTGCCATTCCTGCTTTGGCTGATCTTCGCACCGCAGCGAGGCCACGCATGATCCAGCTCGACAGCCTCAGCCTCAACCGCTCTGGGCGCCGTATTCTGCATGGCCTCAGCGCCACCTTGCAGGCGGGCTCCATCCATGTGTTGCTTGGCCCCAACGGCACGGGCAAGACCACCCTGCTGCGCGCCCTGGCTGGCGATCTGCCGTTGGCCGCTGGCTGCATCGAGCACGGCGGGCAGCGCCTCGCCGCCAATGCGCCGCGCCGTGTACTCGATGCCTGGCGGCGTGCGTTCGCCTACATGCCGCAGGATTGCAGCACCGAAGTGACGTTGTCCGTACTCGAAGTGGTGGTGCTGGGCAATCTCGGGCGGATCGGTCTGCGCCTCGATGATGCCGTGCTCGAACGTGCCATGGAGAAGCTTGCTCAGGTCGGCATCGCTCACCTGGCCGGGCGCAGCATCGGCTCGCTCAGCGGTGGCCAGCGGCAGATGGCCTTCTTCGCTCAGGTGCTGATGCGCGAACCCAAGGTGATGCTGCTCGACGAGCCGGTCAGCGCACTCGACCTGCGTCACCAGATCGCCTTGCTCGACCGTGTGCGCCACGAGACTCGTGCGCGCAATCTGGTCACGGTGGTGGTGCTGCATGACCTCAACCTGGCCTGTCAGTACGCCGACAACCTGCTGGTACTGGTCGACGGCACACTGGCCGCCAGCGGCCACCCGCAGAGCATCGTCAATCCAGAATTGCTGCAAAGCACCTATGGCGTGGAGGTGGACATCCTGCATGACCGCCAGGGGCGCCCGGTGGTGCAGCCGCTCGGTGGTCAGGCGAACAGTGCACGGGAAGCGCTCGCCGCACAGCTCTGAGATCAGGCTGCGCCTTCGACGAGCCGAATGAGTGCCGCATCGTCACCCGTAGCGCCTGGCCCCGCACGGTATTGCTCTGCGCCGTAGCCCGGATGAAATCCGGGGGCTTTTTCTGTACGAGGCGTAGGGGGAATGACAAGAATGAAACCGAAACTTTCATTCGCATGAACTGCGCTGATCAATACATGGAGTGGGCATCGATGCCGAGGCATGGGCCGCCTGCTCAGAAAAACAGGGACATCCCCATCCTGCCAATCAGAAACAACAGCAGGATCAGGAAAAAGATACGGATGAACCCGCTGCCATAGCGCAGAGCCAGGAAAACGCCGGTCAGCGATCCTGCGATGTTGCACAGCCCCACGATGCCTCCTGCCAGCCACAATACGTTGCCTGATGGCGCGAAGAACAGTAGCGCCGCGCTGAACGTACCCAGATTGACGAGCTTGGCGGAGGCCGAGGCGTTCAGGAAATCGAAGCCGAAATATTTGACGAACACGAAGAGCAACAGGCTGCCGCTGCCTGGGCCGAATACGCCATCGTAGAAGCCGAGCAGCGCGCCGAAGAATATGCCTAGCAATACTTCTCGCTTGCCGTATCGCAGGTTAGTTTGTAGCTGGCCAAAGTCCTTCTTGGCGAAGGTATAGATGGCCATGGCGATCAAAACCACGAAGACGGCATATTCCATCAGCGCCTTGGGGATCAGCGAGACGGAGAACGCCCCCAGGAAAGAAAATACGAAAGCAGAGAGCATCGTTGGGAGCAGCAGTCTCCAGACGATCTTTATCCTTCTCAGGTAGCTTGAGATGGAAGAGATATTTCCCAACAGAACCGCCAGCTTGTTCGTGCCGAACACGGTGGCGAGGCTGTGTTGAGGCAGCGCATGCAGCAGTGCAGGCACCTGTACCAGGCCGCCGCCGCCGACCGCCGCATCGATCAAACCACCGCAGAAAGCAAAGAAGCCCAGGCTAAAGACGACATGTTCAATGCCCATGGAGCATGTACCGGCTCTGGTATGTTCGTGTGGCGATCATGAGGGCGTTGTGCGTTCTACGGCGGCACTGCTGTGACCATTCCGGTTGGTTGTACATGCGCAATGGCCACATGTTTTCGTGCTTCCTTTCAGTGGGTCAGTTCGCGATAAAGGCTCTGGAAAGCTCTGCCTACACGCTGGTTGTAATCCAGCATCACGCTCTTGAGTTCCGGTATGTCGAAGCCTATCCCCAGGGTACGGGCATAAGCCTGAGCGGCGGCCAATGCATGCAGCCCATGGCGATTCTCTACTTCGCCTGAGTGCCCCATGACGTAGCCCTTGGCATTGCGTAGTGCCTGTTTATCGAGGCCCAAGGAGGGATTGCACGACAAAAGTTTTTCTTCGATGTATTGGGCAACGAAGTTGTACTCTCGCCCGTTCCACAATTCCGAGGCAATCGAGGTCATCATGGCGGTCATGATGGATTGCCTGTGCTCGACAGAGTCCAAGGCGGATTTATGTTCCGCTATACCCACCTTGTAGAGAAACGTGGAAAACGCATTGCACTCGTCGACGACGAACTGACGCTCTACCCAGCGCGAAGCTCCCAACGCATCGGTCATGTAGTGATACATGCCATCGTGGCCTTCATGGCCCAGTCCGAAATCGTCTTTCGCCACCTCGTGCATGTGCGACATGACGTTGCTGTAACTGGTCTTTAGCTCCGCGGGGATGGAAACAGCATCTGCGGCCAGACGCATGATGATCTTTGCGGACACCAAACTGGTGGTCTTGTGAGTTTCATTCCAGCCGTTGAAGAACTTCAGAACGCCAGCATCCACTGCCTTCTTCGCCAGAAACGCCTTGAAACACCGCTCTGCCCAGCCTTGTGCTTCCTGGGTGGTGTCATGGCAAAGCACTTCATGCATTGCTTGCTGGAGGCTGGCTACGTCCTCGATATGGGCGGGAATGGGGGCTCTACGCGAATTGCTGCTGAGCAGGCGGCCAGGTATTTTCAAGGCGCTGATATGCTTGGGCAGGGCCTCGATGAATGCTTCGCCAAATTGCTGCATGGATATACATTGCCGAGAAACTACGGAATGGCTTTTCAGTAAGGGGACGGTCATTGTTTCACCTTTATCCTTAAAGGGGTGACTATTCAATGCGTTGGCTGTGCCAACCACCTGATGGCGGTGGTTTGGCGAACGCTAAGTTGCTTGAGTGCCCCGATCAAGTAACTTATATTCAGTCGTTCATTCACTTTAAATGAGCGATGTTGCAATGGAATTGGCACAGCTAAAGATGTTTAAAGTGGTCGCCGAGCAGGGCAGTATCGTGCAAGCATCAAAAGTGCTGCACTGCGTCCCATCCAATATTACGAATCGGTTGAAACTCCTGGAGCAGGAGTTGGGGGTGGCGCTGTTCATCCGCCATGGGCGAGGTTTGGTCGTCAGTCCGTCGGGTGAGTTGTTCCTAGCTTATGCCAACAAGATACTGGCATTTTGCCAAGAGGCGCGGAGAGCGCTCGATCCTGACGCACCGCCTTCTGGCGTATTGAAAATTGGCGCTATCGAATCGGCTGCAACAGGGCGGCTACCCGCCTTGTTATCCAGGTATCACCACCTTTATCCCGATGTTCAGATGCAATTCAGCACTGGCACCTGGTCGCAATTGATCAGCGATGTGGCCGGGCATGAGCTGGATGGTGCAATCATCGCAGTCAACTCCGGGCATCCCGACATCGTGCAAATAGAGGTGTACAAGGAACCTCTGGTAATAATTGCCTCGCCCTCCGTCGGCGAAATACGTGCACCACAGGATCTGAAGCAGGTGAACATCTTCATGTGGCCCGAGGGGTGCCCCTACCGGCGCGCACTCGAAGTTTGGCTGAGCGAACATGACGTGTCCGCCTCTATCACCAGCATCGCCAGCTATGGAACCATCCTCGGTTGTGTCAGTGCGGGTGCCGGGGTATCCCTGGTGCCGGTTGGAGTCTTCGAGCAGTTCAAGAGAATCGGCAATATCAGTGGTTACACCTTCAGCCAGTTATCGCCGGTACAGAATTATTTCGTCTGGAACAAACATGTGGGCTTCCATCGAGCCAAGGATGCTTTTGCTGAGTTGTTGAGGAATGAATTCAAGGGGCTGTGACTCGGCTACGTGTTGCAGGAGCGCGCGAGGCAAGACAGAGGTGCTCAGATATTGTCTGCATTCTTTGCTGCTGATGCATAGGCGTTCTTACCGTAGGGTGCGCTGCGCGCACCGAAATTCTGAAACTATTTAGGCCGTAAGGACAGTAAATAAATTTGTCCCCGTTTCCGATTAAGCTAACGGGCGGACAAAAGCGCAGCTTTTGGACGTCCAGCGAACGAGGTGAGCGTCAGTTGAGCGACTTGTTAGAGCCGAACGCCTTGGGCTCATATTTTGATTTGTCTTCTTGCTTATATAGCTTGTCAACTGGAAGATTGTCGAAGAGCTCATATTCTGTGACCAAAGGTTTGAATTTTTCTACCCCGTACCTTGCAAGGCAGTTATAGAAGAGAACTAGAAGCTCGTAGTCGGAAAGCTGTGCCCTTACGATGTTTGCATACTGCTTTTTATCTTTAATATCAGAGTCGCTGATGTATTTAAAAATTGTATATAAGGACCTGAAGTAATGGCCGAGTTCTTTGTGCCATTTACTCCAGAAATGATCATATGCATCTTCAAATCTCTTGGCTTCTTCTTTGTCTTTATAACACGTTTCTTGATAATAAAGTGTGCCAGTGAGTTTTTCGTAGAAGAATTTAAAGCAATCGCGTCCCTCGGTTAAGAGTTCGGTTCCATCCTCGTTCTTTTTCTTTAGGTCAATTGAGGCTGTTAAGTCGACATGTAATCTAATCATTTCAAACAATATATTTTCAAAGTGCTGCTGTTTGAATTCATTTTTCTGCTGTGCAATGGTCAGGATTAGCCCGCCTAGTGCAAGGCCGTTGAATAGAGATGTTAGAATGCCGAAGCTATCCCCAAATACGCCAGACTTTGAAACGGAGAACTCCTCTATGGGCCAGATAAATCCTAAAAGAGAGGCAAGAAATCCGAGAAATACGAGTGTAATTGCGCCAAAAACTAGCCATGGATTTGAGAAGTTCATTGCGTTGGCTCTAACTATTAATTAGCGACCATGTATGTCGCGTTTCCGTGCGACACCTATCGCACAACCTTCCTTGTCGCCCTGCAAGTCCTTGTTTCGATTGAGGAGGGTGCGTGAAACGCGACAGCCCCTGGAGAGAAACACGACAGAGATGACGGCAAGCCCAATCTGCTGGATCACTGCATCAGCAGAACCAAGCCAGAAACCTATTCCATCCACCGCTACCCTGTCCACGCTTCGTGGGCAGAATGCCATCTTGATCGTTTTCTCGCGCCAGAGTCGGCAGTCCAGACCTTCCCAAACCCACCCACAAAATCTGTTAACACCACTGTGGATAACCTTTGCAAAAGCGCTCCACGCCTAGCATTCAAGCGGGTCTAGGCAAGCCGTTCAGTTTTTGCCCAATGACGCTTTGCTGGCGTTATTGCCAGGCGGAATATCGCTTTTAATCAATCACTTGGCGCGGGTTTTCAACAGCGGCGCTGGGCGAGGTCTGGTTTCCGGGAGTCGTGCACAGAATCTGGGGAAAGCGTTGTGGATAAGGTCTGGGAAAACCTCTTGGAGCCAGGCGGGGTAAGGGTTGCGCGGGGCTGGTGGTTTTTCGTGCGATGTCGCTCGGCTTCATCTTCTATAGCTAAATTGGCCGGCTGATCGTAGGGCGAACCGGAACGCCAACCGCTGTAGGGCGGCCTCAGGAGCGCCTGCGAACAGCCCGCCGGGCCATGCCGAGTTCGGCACCACGACTCACGGCCAACACTCCCCCCAACGGCGTACTGCTCCGTACGCGCAGCTTGCCATCGCTTGGTGGGTTACGCGGCGTATCGAGTTGGTACGTGGCTTGTTAGTGCGTTGCCCATGCGCCGCCCACCCTACGGGTGCCACGTCCATGCAGCGTAGCGGCCCTGTCGCCGCTGAAGCGCCTCCCACAGGGCTGATCCCTCTGCATCAATACGATTTCTTTACGCCCCGGCAGCGGGGCGGCAATCGAATTTTTACGGCCAGCCTTTCGACAATGCTCGCGAGCGGATTCCCCGCATCGTGGAGCTTTGTAGATGAACGCAATCGATGGTGTGTCGCTGATCCTGGTGGTCGGCCTCTTCGCCTATCTGCTGGTGGCGCTGCTCACCGCAGGGCGTGGTTGAGGAGGCGGCCATGCACGACTACGACTGGCTGCTGCTGGCGGCCTTTTCCCTGCTGGTGCTGGCACCGGCACCCTTTCTCGGGCGCTACTTCTATCGCGTGATGGAGGGCCAGCGCACCTGGCTCAGCCCTGTGCTGCAGCCGCTGGAGCGCCTGTGCTACCGCGGGGCTGGCGTCGACCCTGAGCGAGAGCAAAGCTGGCGCGGCTACACCCTGGCGCTGCTGGTCTTCAGCCTGGTGTGCCTGCTGGGGCTGATGAGCATTCTGCTGCTGCAGGGCGCCTTGCCGCTCAACCCGCAGCAGCTCGCCGGACTGAGCCTGCCGCTGGCGTTCAACACGGCGGTGAGCTTCGTCACCAACACCAACTGGCAGGCCTACAGCGGCGAGGCGCAGCTCAGTTATTTCAGCCAGATGCTCGGCCTTGGCGTGCAGAATTTCGTCAGCCCGGCAGTGGGTTTGGCGGTGCTGGTGGTGCTGTGCCGGGGTTTGGCGCGGCAGTCCAGCGACCGCCTGGGCAACTTCTGGGTCGATATCACCCGCGCTGTGCTCTACGGCCTGTTGCCGCTGTGCTTAGTGCTGGCCGTGCTGCTGGTGTGGCAGGGCGTGCCGCAGAATTTCAGCGACTACCTCTCGGCCACTACCCTGCAGGGCGGCGAGCAGAGCCTGCCGATGGGGCCGGCGGCCAGCCAGATCGCCATCAAGCAGCTAGGCACCAACGGCGGCGGCTTTTTCGGCGTCAACTCGGCGCATCCGTTCGAGAACCCCACGGCGCTGAGCAACCTGCTGGAGCTGGCGTCGATCCTGCTGATCCCGGCGGCGCTGGTGTTCACCTTCGGCCATTACGTGCGTGACCTGCGCCAGAGCCGGGCGATCCTGGCCAGCATGCTGCTGCTGTTCGTCATCGGCCTGGGCGTGTGCGCCTGGGCGGAGCTGCAGCCGAACCCGGCGCTGGCCGGGCTGCCCATCGAGCAGGTGGGCTCGCTGGAGGGCAAGGAAGCGCGCTTCGGCAGCTTCGCTTCGGTGCTCTGGGCGACCACCACCACGGCGGCGTCCAACGGTTCGGTGAACGCCATGCACGACAGCTTCAGCGCCCTTGGTGGGCTGGTGCCGCTGGTCAACATGCTGCTCGGCGAGATCGTCTTCGGCGGCGTTGGCGCCGGCCTCTACGGCATGCTGCTGTTCGTGCTGATCGCGGTGTTCCTCGCCGGCCTGATGATCGGTCGCACCCCGGCCTACCTGGGCAAGAAGCTGGAAGCCCGCGAAGTGCGCCTGATGGTCGCCACACTGCTGGTGATGCCGCTCGGCGTGCTGGTGTTCGGCGCCCTGGCGGTGAGTTTCGCCGGCCCGGCGGCCTCCATCGGCAATCCCGGCCCGCACGGTTTCAGCCAGGCGCTGTACGCCTACGGCTCGGCCACCGGCAACAACGGCTCGGCCTTCGCCGGCTTCACCGCCGACACGCCCTACCACGACCTGATGCTCGGCCTGGCCATGCTGCTCGGGCGCTTCGGCTACATCCTGCCGGTGCTGGCGATTGCCGGCAGCCTGGCGGCCAAGCGCGCTGCGCCGCAGGGGCAGAACAGCTTCCCCACCCATGGGCCGCTGTTCGTCGTGCTGCTGACCCTGACCATCCTCCTGGTGGGTGGCCTGACCTTCATGCCGGCGCTGGCCCTGGGCCCGCTGGCCGAACACCTGGCGTTCTGAAGGAGAAACCGTGATGAATGCCCCCGTAACGGCGCAACGCAGCGCCCAATCGTCCAGCAGCCAGCCGCAGACCGGCCTCGGCGCGCTGTGGCGCCCGGCCCTCAAGCAGGCCTTCGTCAAGCTCGACCCGCGCCAGCTGGTGCGTTCGCCGGTGATGCTGGTGGTGGAGCTGACGGCGCTGGTCACCAGCGTGCTGTGCTTCGTCCCCAACCCTGCGGTCAGCACCGCCCTGGGCGTGCAGATCGCTCTGTGGCTGTGGTTCACCGTGCTCTTCGCCAACTTCGCCGAGGCCCTGGCCGAGGGCCGTGGCAAGGCCCGCGCCGACAGCCTCAAGTCCGGTAGCCAGGGCTTGATGGCGAACAAACAGGTCGGCGCGCAGTTCCAGTCCGTACCGGCCAGCAGCCTGCGCAAGGGCGATGTGGTGCGAGTCGAGGCCGGCGAGCTGATCCCCGGCGACGGCGAGGTGATCGAGGGCGTCGCAGCGGTCAACGAGGCGGCGATTACCGGCGAGTCCGCACCGGTGATTCGTGAGTCCGGCGGCGACCGCTCGGCGGTCACGGGCAATACCCGGCTGGTGTCGGACTGGCTGCTGGTGCGCATCAGCGCCAACCCCGGCGAGTCCACCCTCGACCGCATGATCGCCCTGGTCGAAGGCGCGCGCCGGCAGAAGACGCCCAACGAGGTGGCGCTGGATATCCTGCTGATCGGCCTGACTCTGATCTTCCTGCTGGTGGTGGCCACGCTGCAGCCGTTCGCCCGCTTCGCCGGTGGCGACCTGCCGCTGATCTACCTGGCGGCGCTGCTGGTGACGCTGATCCCCACGACCATCGGCGGCCTGCTCTCGGCCATCGGCATCGCCGGCATGGATCGCCTGGTGCGCCTCAACGTCATCGCCAAGTCCGGCCGCGCCGTGGAGGCCGCCGGCGACGTGCACACCCTGCTGCTGGACAAGACCGGCACCATCACCTTCGGCAACCGCCGCTGCAGCGCCATGCTCAAGGCGCCGGGCGTCACCACGCTGGAGCTGGCCGAGGCGGCGCTGCTGGCCTCGCAGGGTGACGACACGCCCGAGGGCAAGTCCATCGTTGAATACCTGGCGGCGCTGCACCCGATAGAGGTGCCCGAGCGCAGCGGCATGACCCTGATCGCCTTCAGCGCCGAGACGCGGCTGTCCGGCGCCGACGTGAAGGGCGTGGCCTACCGCAAGGGCGCGGTGGACGCCGTGCTGGCCTACCTCGGCCTGGGCCGTGATGAGCTGCCGGCGCCGCTGGCGCGCGAGGTGGAGAAGATCGCCCAGAGCGGTGGTACGCCGCTGCTGGTGGCCGGGGACGGGCGCCTGCTCGGTGCCATCCACCTCAAGGACGTGGTCAAGCCGGGCATCCGCGAGCGTTTCGCCGAGCTGCGCGCCATGGGCATCCGCACCGTGATGGTCACCGGCGACAACCCGCTGACCGCCGCCGCCATCGCTGCCGAAGCGGGTGTCGACGACGTGATCGCCGAGGCCACGCCGGAGAAGAAGCTCTCGCGTATCCGCGCCGAACAGGCCGAAGGCAAGCTGGTGGCGATGTGCGGCGACGGCGCCAACGACGCCCCGGCGCTGGCCCAGGCCGACGTCGGCCTGGCCATGAACGACGGCACCCAGGCCGCCCGCGAGGCCGCCAACCTGGTGGATCTGGACAGCGACCCGACCAAGCTGATCGACGTGGTGCAGGTGGGCAAGGAGCTGCTGGTGACGCGCGGCGCGCTGACCACCTTCTCGGTGGCCAACGACGTGGCCAAGTACTTCGCCATCCTCCCGGCGCTGTTCGCCGGCATCTACCCGCAGCTTGGCGCGCTCAACCTGATGCAGTTGCACAGCCCGCAGAGCGCGATCCTCTCGGCCATCGTGTTCAACGCCCTGATCATCGTCGCGCTGATCCCGCTGGCGCTGCGCGGCGTACGCATCCAGGCGCTGGACGCCGGCCAGTTGTTGCGGCGCAACCTGCTGATCTACGGCCTCGGCGGGCTAGTCGCGCCATTCGTCGGGATCAAGCTGCTCGACCTGTTGCTGGTGGGGTTGGGCTGGGTGTAAGCGCGTTGTTTCGCCCACATGCGGTCTGCTCCCTCTCCCATTTATTGGGGGCACGCCTAGTGGAGAGGGCTGGGGAGAGGGTAGGGCAGGCCACTCGGTATTACCGGATAGACCCTCTCCCCCGGCCCCTCTCCCGCAAGCGGGAGAGGGGAGACAAGCGACGTAGCCCGGATGCAATCCGGGGCCACACGAATCAGGAGATTCAACATGCTCGACCATATCCGTCCCGCCATCGTCACCCTGGCGTTGATGACCTTGCTCACCGGCGTGGCTTACCCGCTGGCCGTCACCGGCGTGGCCCGGGTGGCCTTCCCCGAGCAGGCCGCCGGCAGCCTGGTGCGTGACGACGCCGGCCAGGTGCGTGGCAGCCGCCTGATCGCTCAGGCCTTCACGGGCGATCAGTGGTTCCAGCCGCGCCCTTCGGCCGGCGATTACGCCACCGTGGCCAGCGCTGCCAGCAACCTGTCAGCCGGTAATCCGAAACTGTTCGCCCGCATCGAGCAGGCCAGCGCCGGGCTTACCGGCCAGGCGCCCGTGCCGATGCAACTGGTGACCACCTCGGGCAGCGGCCTCGACCCGCACCTGTCACCCGATGCCGCCGCCTGGCAGATCCCGCGCATCGCCCAGGCCCGTGGCCTGAACGAGGCCGAGTTGCTGCGCCTGGTCGAGGCGCATACCGAGCGCCCGCTGTTCGGCCCGGCGGTGGTCAATGTGCTGGCTCTGAACCTGGCACTGGCCGACAATCCATCCACTTCTTCCCAGTGACGAGTGCTCGATGAACGACAGCCTGCGCGCCGAAGCGCTGCTCGCCGACCTGCCCCGCGAAGGGCGCGGGCGGCTCAAGGTGTTTCTCGGTGCGGCGCCGGGCGTGGGCAAGACCTACGCCATGCTCCAGGCCGCCCATGCGCAACTGCACCAGGGCGTGGCGTTGCGCGCCGGGGTGGTGGAAAGCCACGGCCGCAGCGAGACCGAGGCGCTGCTGGTGGGGCTGCCGCAGCAGCCGCCACTGCGCCTGCCCTATCGCGGCCTGGAGTTGAGCGAGATGGATCTCGACGGGCTGCTGGCCGACCCGCCGAAGCTGGCGCTGGTAGACGAGCTGGCGCACAGCAACGCCCCCGGCAGCCGCCACGCCAAGCGCTGGCAGGACGTGCAGGAACTGCTCACCGCCGGCATCGACGTCTACACCACGGTCAACGTCCAGCACCTGGAAAGCCTCAACGACCGCATCCGCGACATCACCGGCGTGCAGGTGCGCGAGACGGTGCCGGACTGGGTGCTGCAGGAAGCCTACGAAATCCAGCTAGTCGACCTGCCGCCGCGCGAGCTGCTCGAACGCCTGCGCGACGGCAAGGTGTACATGCCCGAGCAGGCGCGCGCAGCCATCGACGCCTTCTTCTCGCCCACCAACCTCACCGCGTTGCGCGAGCTGGCCATGCAGACCGCCGCCGCACGGGTCGACGCCGACCTCGACCAGCGCTACCGCCAGCTCGGCCAGGCTGCGCCCAGCGTGCTCGGCCGCCTGCTGGTGGGGGTGGACGGCGATGGCGAGGCCGAGCGTCTGGTGCGCCACGCCTGCCGGGTCGCCGAGCGCCGTCATCTGCCCTGGTCGGTGGTGCACGTGGACAGCCGCCGGGCCATGGACGAGGAGCAACGCGGGCGTCTGCAAGCGGCGCTGCGCCTGGGCGAGCGCCTCGGCGGCGAGGTGGTGACGCTGCACGGCGACTCGGTGGCGTGCACGCTGCTCGACCATGCCCGTGAGCGCCGTGCCAGCCTGATCCTGGTCGGCAGCAGCACGCCGCGTTTGCGTCGGCGCTGGTTCGGTCGCGGCCTTGGCGAGCGTCTTCTGGCCGCCGGTGCCGGGCTGGAGGTGAGTGTGCTGGATGCCAAGGACGGCCAGCCGAAAGCGCGGCGGCGCCCGCGTATCGCGCCGCGCTGGCGCGACTACCTGCTGGCCGCACTGGCCAGTGCCCTGGCTTCGCTGCTCTGCCTCGGCCTGGCCCAGGTGCTGGAGCTGCCGAACATCTCCCTGGTGTTTCTCGTCGCCGTGCTGCTGGTGGCGGTGCGCAGCAGCCTCGGCCCGGCGTTGCTGTGTGCCGGGCTGTCGTTCCTCAGCTACGACTTTCTGTTTATCTCACCGACCTGGACGCTGCAGATTCATCGCCACGAGGACGTGCTGACCCTGCTGTTCTTCCTGCTGATGGCGGCGCTGACCGGCAACCTGGCCAGCCGCCAGCGTCGCCAGGTGCAGGCGTTGCGCCAGGTGCAGGGCGAGACCACGGCGCTGCTGGAGCTGTCACGCAGGCTTACCGCCGCCGCCGACCGCCAGGCCGTGCTGGCGGTGGCCGAGCAGCAACTGGGCGGCTGGGCGGGCATGCAACTGACCCTGTTGTCGCGCGATGCCGAGGGCCAGTGGCGCCATGAAGGCGCTGCCGAGGTCGAACTGTTCGATGCCGAACGCGCTGCCGCCGACTGGGCCTGGCAGCACGAGCAGCCCGCTGGCCTCGGCACCGACACCCTGCCCGGCAGTCGCTGGTGGTGGTGGCCGCTTTGTGGCGAGGAGGGGCCGTTGTTGCTGATCGGCCTGCAGAGCGCCGACGGCGCGCCGCTGGCGGACGAGCGCCGGCGCCTGGTCGCCGCCCTGGGCCAACCGCTGGCGCAGGCCCTGGCCCGTGCGCAACTGGCCGAGGAGCTGGAGGCCGCGCGCCTGCACGGGCAGACCGAGGAACTGCGCAGCGCGCTGCTGGCCTCGGTATCGCATGACCTGCGCACGCCGCTGACCGCCATGCGCGGCGCCATCGACAGCCTGCTGGCGCTGGGTGATGCCATCCCCGCGGCGGATCGCACCGAGCTGCTGGAGGGCACCCGCGACGAAGCCGAGCGCCTCGACCGCTATATCCAGAACCTGCTCGACATGACCCGCCTCGGCCACGGCGGACTCAAGCTGGCGCGCGACTGGGTGGCGCCCAGCGACATCGTCGCCAGCGCCCTGCAACGCCTGCGCGCGGTGCTCGCGCCGCTGCGGGTCGAGTGCCTGCTGCCGCCGGAGCCACCGCTGCTGCGTGTGCATGCGGCGCTGATCGAGCAGGCGCTGGTCAACGTGCTGGAGAACGCCGCGCGCTTCTCGCCGCCCGGTGGCCGCCTGCGCGTGGCGCTGGAATACGACGAACAGGAGCTGCGCTTCGTCGTCGCCGACCAGGGCCCTGGCATTCCCGAGGCGGAACGGGCGAAGATCTTCGACATGTTCTACACCGCTGCGCGGGGCGATCGCGGCGGCCAGGGCACCGGCCTGGGCCTGGCCATCTGCCAAGGCATGGTTGGCGCTCACGGCGGTCGCGTCACGGTCGGCGAGGGCCTCGATGGCCGTGGCGCCAGCCTGACCCTGCACCTGCCGCTGACCGCGCAACCGCAAGCCGCCGAGGAAGACTGATGAGCCAGGGGCCGAGCATTCTGCTGATCGACGATGAGGCGCAGATCCGCAAGTTCCTGCGTATCGCCCTCAGCGCCCAGGGCTACCGGGTGCTGGAGGCGGCCAACGGCGAAGACGGCCTGGCCCAGGCGGCGTTGCATAACCCCGATCTCGTCGTGCTCGACCTCGGCCTGCCCGACCTCGATGGCCAGCAGGTGCTGCGCGGCCTGCGCGAATGGAGCCAGGTGCCGGTGCTGGTGCTCTCGGTGCGCGCCAGCGAGGGCGAAAAGGTGCTGGCGTTGGACGGCGGCGCCAATGACTACGTGACCAAGCCGTTCGGCATCCAGGAATTCCTCGCCCGGGTGCGCGTGCTGCTGCGCCAGGGCCAGGGCCGCGAAGCGCTGCCGGCGAGCATCGCCTGTGGCGCGCTGAGCATCGACCTGGCCTATCGCCGGGTCAGCCTCGACGGCGCCGAAATCGCCCTGACGCCCAAGGAATACGCGGTGCTGGCGCTGCTCGCCCAGCACCTCGGGCGGGTGGTGACCCAGCAACAGTTGCTGCGTGATATCTGGGGCCCCAGCCATGTCGGCGACAGCCATTACCTGCGCGTGGTGGTCGGCCACCTGCGGCAGAAGCTCGGCGACGACCCGGCCGCGCCGCGCTATCTGATCACCGAGGCCGGTGTCGGTTATCGCCTGCGCGACTCGCAATAAACCACGCACCTGACGGATATCCTCGGCACTGAGCGGATAGAGCGACAGGTTCGTCCGGCGGAAGATCGATCCAACGCAAGCAATCGTTGGAGTCGCCGCCATGCAAGGTCGTTACATTCAAGTTCCCGCGAAGGATGGCCAGTTCGCCGCCTATCTGGCCGTTTCGGTCGACGGCAAAGGGCCGGGCGTCGTGCTCTGCCAGGAGATCTTCGGGGTCAACGAGGCCATGCGCGTGGTGGCCGATCACCTGGCCGAGGAAGGCTACACCGTACTGGTGCCGGATCTGTACTGGCGTCAGCAGGCGGGTGTCGAGCTAGGCTACACCCCGGAAGACTTCGACAAGGCCCTGGCGCTGTACCAGGCCTTCGACGAGCACCTCGGCGTGGCCGATATCGACGCCAGCCTGAGCTTCCTCAAGACCCTGCCCGAATGCAGTGCGGCCGGGCTCGGCGTGGTCGGCTACTGCCTCGGTGGCAAGCTCGCCTACCTGGCCGGCTGTCGCCTGCCGCAGGTGGCTTGCGCCGTGGGCTACTACGGGGTCGGCATCGAGAATGCCCTGCACGAGCTGGAAGGGCTGCAGGGCCGCCTGGTGCTGCACCTCGCCGAGCTCGATGGCTTCTGCCCGGCGCCGGCTCGCGAGGCCATCGTCGCGGCGCTGGCGCAGCGCCCGGGCACCGAGGCCTACGTCTACCCCGGGGTCGATCACGCCTTCGCTCGCCCGGCCGGGCACCACTACCACAAGCCTTCGGCGCTGCTGGCCCACGAGCGCAGCATCGCCGCGCTGCGCCGCACCATCGGCCCGGACTACAACCTCTCCGACCTGTGGGAGGAACACATCCGCCACGAGTTCGACACCCGCGACGTGCCGGCGACCATGGCCACCATGGTGCCCGAGCCCTATGTCAACCATATCCCCACCATGACCGGCGGCGTGGGTTACCGCGAGCTGGCGCGCTTTTACCGCTACCACTTCGTCCACGGCAACCCCAAGGACATGGCGCTGACGCCGATCTCGCGCACCATCGGCGCCTCGCAGATCGTCGACGAATTCATCATGAGCTTCACCCATGACCAGGAGATCGACTGGCTGCTGCCCGGCGTTGCGCCCACCGGTCGCTTCGTCGAGATCCCCATGCTCGGGGTGGTCAAGTTCCGTGGGCCGAAGCTGTATCACGAGCACATCTACTGGGATCAGGCCAGCGTGCTGGTGCAGATCGGTCTGCTCGATCCCGAAGGCCTGCCGGTGGCCGGTGCCGAAACCGCGCACAAGCTGCTCGACGAGAGCCTGCCGTCCAACACCCTGATGCCGAGCTGGGCGACCAGCGCCGGCAAGCCGATCGAGGGCTGAGCCATGAGTCTGCACAGTCTCGACGGCAAGGTCGCCGTGATCAGCGGCGGCGCCACCCTGATCGGCCGCGCGGTGGCCGAGGCGCTGCTCGCCGCCGGTGCCCGCGTAGCCATTCTCGACATCGACCCGCAGGGCGCCGCCGTGGCCGATGAGCTGGGCAATGGCGCGCTGTTCATCGCCCTGGACCTGACCGACGACGCCGCCGTGGCGGCGGCCATCGACCGCATTCACGGGCAGTTCGGCCAGGTCGATCTGCTGGTCAACCTGGCTTGCACCTACCTCGACGACGGCCTGGCCTCGACCCGCGCCGACTGGCTGCGCGCCCTGGACATCAACCTGGTGTCGGCGGTGATGCTGACCCAGGCGCTGTGCGCCGACCTGCAGGCGCGTCGTGGCGCGGTGGTCAACTTCACCTCGATCTCCGCGCAGTGCGCGCAGACCGGGCGCTGGATCTACCCGGTGTCCAAGGCAGCCATGCTGCAACTGACCCGCAGCATGGCGATGGACCTGGCGCCGCTGGGCATCCGCGTCAACTCGGTATCGCCGGGCTGGACCTGGTCGCGGGTGATCGCCGAGGTCAGTGGCGGCGACCGCGCCCATGCCGACCGCGTGGCCGCCGATTTCCACCTGCTCGGGCGCCTGGGCGAGCCGGCGGAGGTGGCCCAGGTGGTCGCCTTCCTCTGCTCGCCGGCGGCCAGCTTCGTCACCGGCGCCGACTACGCGGTGGACGGTGGTTACTCGGTGATGGGCCCGGAACGCAACCAGCCGGCCATCCCGCGTCTCGCCGAACGGGAGTGAGCCTCATGAGCAATCCCTTCTGGCGCCTTTTCAACGGTTTCACCCCCACCCGCCACTCGACTCTCCGGAGGACTCCCATGCGTCGAATCGCCATCGTCGGGGCCGGCCAGGCCGGCCTGCAACTGGGCATCGGCCTGCTCGCCCAGGGCTATCACGTCACCCTCACCACCAATCGCACAGGCGAGCAGGTGCGCAGCGGCAAGGTGATGTCCAGCCAATGCATGTTCAACAACGCCCTGCAGACCGAGCGCGACCTCGGCCTGAACTTCTGGGAGGAGCAATGCCCAGCGGTGGAAGGCATCGGCCTGAGCGTGCCCAACCCCGAGCGTCCGGGCGAGAAGCTGATCGACTGGAGCGCGCGCCTGGATCGTTATGCCCAGGCCGTCGACCAGCGCCTGAAGATGCCGGCCTGGATGGACGAGTTCGAGCGCCGTGGCGGCGAACTGATCATCCAGGACGTCGGCCTGCCCGAGCTGGAGCAACTGACCCAGAGCCATGACCTGACCCTGCTGGCCGCCGGCAAGGGCGAGGTGGTCAACCTGTTCGCCCGCGACACCGAGCGCACCGTGTTCCAGCAGCCGCAACGCGCTCTGGCGCTGACCTACGTGAAGGGCATGACGCCCAAGTCGCCCTATTCGCGGGTGGCCTTCAACCTCATTCCTGGCGTCGGCGAGTACTTCGTGTTCCCCGCCCTGACCCTCAGCGGGCCGTGCGAGATCATGGTCTTCGAGGGCGTGCCCGGTGGCCCCATGGACTGCTGGCAGGACGTCACCTCGCCCGAGCAGCACCTCGAACGCAGCCTAGAGATCGTCCAGCGCTACGCCCCCTGGGAAGCCGAGCGCTGCCGCAATCTGGAACTGACCGATGCCGGTGGCGTGCTCGCCGGGCGCTTCACCCCGATGGTGCGCAAGCCGGTGCTGCGCCTGCCGTCCGGGCGCACGGTGTTCGGCATGGCCGACGCCCTGGTGGTCAATGACCCGATCACCGGCCAGGGCTCCAACAACGCCGCCAAGTGCAGCAAGGTCTACCTCGACGCCATCCTCGCCCAGGGCGACGCCGCCTTCACCCCGGAGTGGATGCAGCAGACCTTCGAGCGCTACTGGGACTACGCCTGCCAGGTGGTCAAGTGGACCAACAGCCTGCTCACCCCACCGCCACCGCACATCCTCGAACTGCTGGGTGCCGCCAGCCAGTCGCAGGCCATCGCCGCGCAGATCGCCAACGCCTTCGACGACCCGCGCCGCTTCGCGCCCTGGTGGTTCGACGCCGCGCAGTGCCAGGACTTCATCCAGAGCCATATGAGCCGTGCCGCCTGATCAGGAGACCGCCATGACCGATTCCACGCTTATCGCAGTCGAGGGTGTCGAGCCGCGCAGCCTGCGCAACCTGCTCGGCCAGTTCGCCACCGGGGTGACGGTGATCACCACCCGCACCGCCGACGGGCGCCGGGTGGGCATGACCGCCAACTCCTTCTCCTCGGTATCGCTCGACCCGCCGCTGGTGCTCTGGAGCCTGGCGCGCACGGCGCCGAGCCTGCCGGACTTCCTCGCCGCCAGCCACTTCGCCATCAACGTGCTGGGCAGCGACCAGCATGGCCTGTCCGGGCACTTCGCTCGACCTGCAGCGGACAAGTTCGCCGGCATCGATTGCGAGGAAGGGCCGGCTGGCGTGCCCCTGCTCAATGGCGCCATCGCCACCCTGGTGTGCCGTAACGGCACGCAGTACGAGGGCGGCGACCACCTGATCTTCCTCGGTGAGATCGAGCACTACCGACACAGCGGCGGAGAACCGCTGGTCTTCCATGCCGGGCAGTACCGGGTCGCCGTCGCGCATCCTGCCACCGCCCTCTGAGCCTGCCGCCAAAACGACAAATACAGGAGCCTTGCATGTCTCAGATCCGCTACCTGCCGCTGGCCTTGGCACTCGCCACCAGCGGCGCCCAGGCCTACGACCTTCCCGTGGTCAACCTGGGGCTGACCAGCTTTCTCGACGGTGGCCTGCCGGCTGGCCCCGGTTGGTACTTGCAGCAGTACTACCAGCGCTACAGCGCCGACCGCCTGCGTGATCGCAACGGTGATCGCATCGGTCTGCCGAAGACTGAACTCGACTATCAGGTAGCGGTGACTCAAGTGAGTTACCTATCCAATCTGCGCCTGGGCAACGCTAGTCTCGGTCTCAACGCCGTACTGCCGATCGTCACCAAGATGGATGTGGATGACGGCCTGAATAACGCCGCGCTGAAGGCACAGGATGGTATGGGCGATCTGCTGGTCGGGCCGTTCATCCAGTTCGACCCGATCATGGGCCCGGACGGCCCGCGCTTCGTGCACCGCATCGAGTGGCAGGTGAACCTGCCGACCGGCGAGTACAGCGACAAGCGCGACATCAACCCAGGCAACAACGCGGTGTCGTTCAACCCCTACTGGGCGGCGACCTACTGGTTCAACCCCAAGTGGTCGGCCTCGGTGCGTGCGCACTACCTGTACAACTTCCGCAATGACGACCCCAGCTATGCCTTCGGCGACGTGTCCGACATCCAGGCCGGGCAGGCGCTGCACGCCAACTTCGCCACCGAGTACGCGGTCACTCCGCAACTGCGCCTGGGCCTCAACGGCTACTGGCTCAAGCAGATCAGCGATACCAAGGTCGACGGCCACGAGGTCTCCGGCCGCCGCGAGAAGGTCTGGGCCATTGGCCCGGGGGCGATGTACAGCTTTTCTCAGGAGGATCACCTGGTGGTCAACGCCTACTTCGAGCAGGACGTGGAAAACCGCCCGGATGGCAGCCGCCTGCAGGTGCGTTACATCCACCACTTCTGATCCCGCTTGCATCGATTGCCTGCCGGCGCCCCTCCGGCAGGCCTTTTCTGCTGCGCCGTGCTGGCGCCTGTGATTGTCCGCTACCGGCCGCGACTCGGGCGTGCCGAGGCTGGCCGGTGGCCCGAACCGGAGAGCCGCGATGGACGACCATCCGCTGATTTGCCGCACCGACCTCCAGGGGCGGATCACTTTCTGCACCCCGGCTTTTGCCGAATACCACGGCTACCGGGTCGACGAACTGCTGCAACGACCCTTCGCCCTGCTGCGCCATGCCGACATGCCGCCGGCACTGTTCGCCCACCTCTGGCGCACCCTTGGCCAGCAGCACACCTGGCTCGGCCCGCTGTGCAACCGCCATCGTGACGGGCAGGCGCTTTGGCTGGAGCTGTATATCAAACCGGTGCATGGCGCACAGGGCATCAGCGGTTATGGCGCGTTGTACCAACCGCTGGACGAGGCCGCGCAACGGCGTGCCGAACGGGGCCTGGCGCGGGTGCGCCGTGGGCGGACACCGGGGCGCGCCCTGCGTGGCTGGTTGCACGGCGCCTGGCCCTGGCTGGCGGCTTCGACCGGTTTGCTGGCAGGCGCGTCGCTGTTGTCCATGGGCTGGGCCGAACAGGGCCTGGCACTGGGCTGCGTATTGGGCGCGGGGCTGATCTCGCAGCGGCGCCAGGCGCGGCGTGTGCAGAGCCTGCTGGAAGGTGGCCGAGTGCTATGCAGCGATCCCTGGCTGTCCGGTTTCTCGACGATGAACCCCTGGCCGGGCGTCTGGCCCTGGCCCTGCGCAGCGAGGCGCGACGCTTGCAGACGGCGCTGCTGCGCATTGGCGCCGCCGGTGGTCAGCTCGAACAGCGCGCCGCCGAGGTCGCCAGCCTGATCCGTCACGAGGCGGCGCGCCTCGATGTGCAGCGCGACAGCAACCACCAGGCTGCCACTGCTCTGCACGAGCTGGCGGCGACCATCCAGGAGGTGACCGGCAACGTGCATGGCGCCAGCCAGGGCACCGCCGATGCCAGTGCGCAGACCATCCACAGTCGGCAGCTCGCCACGCGTGCGCAGGCGGCCCTGAGCCAGCTCGACGCTGCCGTGGCGGGCGCGGCCACGGCAGCGCAGCAGGTGGGCGCGGCGGTCACGGACATCAGCGACTTCACCCGCCTGATCGCCGAGATCGCCGAGCAGACCAACCTGCTCGCGCTCAATGCCGCCATCGAGGCGGCGCGCGCTGGCGAGGCCGGGCGCGGCTTCGGCGTGGTGGCCGACGAGGTGCGCCAACTCGCATCACGCACCCAGGTGGCGACGGCGCAGATCCGCCCGCTGCTGGAGCGCCTGCAACAGGCGGCCGAGCGCAATGGCGAACAGGCCGGGCGCTGCCAGGCGCTGGCGCAGGACACCGGCGGCCAGTTGCGCGAGATGCTGCATGGGTTGGAAGACGTCGATGAACGCCTGCAAGGGGTCAACGCCCTGGGCCAGCAGATCGCCGTGGCCATGCAGGAGCAGGAACAGGTCATCGGCCTGCTCGACGAGCAGGTGCAGGGCGCCGTCGCCGACGTTGCGCAGAGTGCGGACAGGATCCGCGAGGTCGAGCGCCTGGGTGCCAGCCTGCATGAGCAGGCGGCAGCATTGATCCAGTTGGCGCGCTATTTCGATCGTTGAGGTGGCCTGTAGGAGCTTGCGGGCGATCCGCCGATGCCCTGATCGCCGGCAAGCCGGCTCCCCACGCACGTGGCGCAGGTGCCAGTCTTACCCGATCAGCGTCGGGCGCCGGCGCTTTGCAGGAACTTCTCGCTGTACAGGCGGGTGTCGCCCAGCCCCGCCTCGTCGAGCCAACTGCGCACCGCTTCGACCATCGGCGGCGGGCCGCACAGGTACATGTCGAAGGGCTGGGCGGCCAGCGCGCTGCGGTCGAAGTGCTCGGGGATGTAGCCACGCAGGCCTTCCCAAGCCGGTGAGGGCTGGCTGACCACGGGCAGATAGTCGAAGTCGGCGATGCGCCCGCGGTAGCTCTCCAGACGCTCGCGTTCGCATAGGTCGGCGTCCTGGTTCACGCCGTAGAACAGCCGCACGGGTTGGCCGCAGCCGCCGTGCTCGGCCATCTCGTCGAGCATGCCGAGGAACGCCGACAGCCCCGTGCCGCCGGCCACCAGCAGCAGCGGCCGTTCGATCTGGCGCAGGTAGAAGCTGCCCAGGGGCAGTTCCAGCTCCAGGTGCTGGCCGACCTGGCAACGCTCGCGCAGGAAGTTGCTCATCACCCCGTCGGGCAGCAGGCGAATGAGGAACTGCAGGTGGTTCTGCGCGTTGGGCCGGTTGGCGAAGGAGTAGGCGCGCCATTGATCGGTGCCCGGCACTTTCAGGCGCGCGTACTGGCCCGGTAGAAAGCGTAGGGTGCCGCCCTGGGTGAGGGCGTCGAGGTGGAGGATGGCGGTGCTCGGCGACACCTGTTCGAGCGCCGTGACCACGGCCTCGACCCGCTCCAGCGAGTTGGCGTGACAGAGGCTGGAGTCGAGGTCGAAGTAGAAGGCGGCATCGGACTGCACGCGAGTCTGGCAGGCGAGCATCTTGCGCTGCGCCAGGTCACGTTCGCTGAGGGCTTCCTCGTCGACGTAGTCCTGCTGGTAGCGGCCCGCTTCGCAGCGGCCCTGGCAGGTGCCGCAGACGCCTTCGCGGCAGTCCAGCGGCAGGCTGATGCCCTGGCGCAAGGCGGCGTCGAGCAGCAGTTCACCGGGTTTGACCCCGATGAACAGCGTCTTGCCGTCGGCGAAGCTGAGCGCGACGTTATGGCTCATGGCGTGCCTCCTAGAGGTGGTAGAAGTCGAGCACGGAGTTGATGGTGTCGTTGAGCAGCAAGACGTGCTTGCGGCTGATGCGGAAGTCGCCTTCGCCCAGCTCGCGCAGGTGGTAGGTGGCCTGGCCGTAGAACTGCTCGGAAACGCCGTGGCGGGTGTACAGGGTGTTCCAGCCGACCTTCGCCTCGAGCTGGCCGTCGTCGAGCCGGCGCAGGCGCAGGTTGCTGATCTGGTGCAGGGTGCGCGGCAGCGGCGTGGAGGCCGCCGACTTGCCGGTGCGCAGGCGGAACACGCGATCCTCCAGGCCCGAGCGGTCGGCGTAGTAGATGTACGACAGGCCCTGCTGCGGGTCCTGTACGTACTCGTGCTCGCTGATCCACTGCGGCAGGTGGTACTCGCTGTTCTCATCGAACAGGGCGATGTAGGCGTCCCAGTCCTGGGCATCGCAGAGGGCGGCTTTGCGGTAGAGGAACTGCTCCACCGCGTAGTGCAGGTTCGGGTTCATGCGGACACCTCGGCAGGTTGCAGGGCTTTGTGCGCCAGGCCGTCGAGCAGGCGTTGCTGCCAGGCGCGGTGCTGGTTGACGTAGAGGCCTTCGTGGGTGAATTCGGTGCCGGTGAGCACCGGCTGGATGCCCAGGGCCTCGCTGTTTGGCGTCGGCCCTTCGGCCCACAGATGGTGGCCACGGGAGATGTCGCTCCAGCGCTCCAGGCGCGCCTGGAATCCGCGCTGGGCCTCGCGGAACTCCACCAGGTCGTCCGGCGTGCCCATGCCCGAGACGTTGAAGAAATCCTCGAACTGACGGATGCGGCTGGTGCGGTCGGCGGCGGATTCGCCCTTGACGCCGATGCACTGGCTGATGATCTCGGTCTTGTTCCAGGCCACCGGGCGCACGATGCGCAGTTGCGAGCTGATCTGATCCATGAAGAACAGGCTGGGGTAGATGTTCAGGTTGCGCAGGCGGTGCATCATCCACTCGGCGCGGGCCTGGCCGTATTCGGCCACCAGGCGCGGCATCACGCTGGCGTAGCCGGGGCGCACGGTGGGGTTGGGCATGTCGCTGAACAGGACGCTGTGGCCGTGCTTGAAGGAGAACCAGCCGTCGTCGGTCTCGGCATCGCCGGCGCCCAGCTTGCTGTAGTCCAGGGTGCTGCTGGCGCCGCCTTTCTCGGCGTTGACCTGCTGGCGGTGCTGCACGGTGGACACGTAGTTGTAGTGCACGGTGCTGACGTGATAACCGTCCAGGCCGTTCTCGTTCTGCAGCTTCCAGTTGCCGTCGTAGGTGTAGGTGGACTTGCCCGGCAGCACTTCCAACTCGCCGCTGGGCGACTGCGCCACCATCATGTCGAAGAACACCTTGGCATCGCCCAGGTAGTCTTCCAGCGAGTCGCTGCCCTGGGTGTCCAGGCTGACGAAGACGAAGCCCTTGTAGCTCTGGATGCGCGCCTTCTTCAGGCCTCGGGTGGCCTTGTCGAAGCCTTCCGGGTACTCGCCCGGCGCCTTGACCTTCACCAGGCGCCCGTCGCTCTTGTAGCACCAGGCATGGAAGGGGCAGGTGAAGGTGGACTGGTTGCCCTTGCCGACGCGGGTGAGGGTGGCGCCGCGGTGCTGGCAGGCGTTGATCAGCGCGTGCAGCTCGCCATTGCCGTCACGAGTGATGATCAGCGGCTGGCGCCCGGCACGCATGGTGATGAAGTCGTTCGGCTGGGCGATCTCGCTTTCGTGGCAGGCATAGATCCACACCTTCTCGAAGATCAGCTCCATCTCCAGGTCGAACAGCTCGGGTTCGGTGAACAGGTCGCGGGCGACCCGGTAAACGCCCTCGGCAGGGCGGAAGTCGAGGCAGCCACGAATGTAGTCCTGCCATTGGGAAACGCTGCGCATGCTCATCAGGGGTGTCCTCTGTAGGGGAGACTCGCCCCGATTGAAGCCCCGCGCCGGTTCGCGAACTATCCGCTGAATCGTGAAGTGCTATCCGTTTTTTCTGGAACGCGGTCGATAGTTGCCTGCAGCGGGGAAGAACTGCAGGAAATGGATAGTTCTAGCCGGCGCGTGCGTGGAGACTGCTACTCGACCCCTGTTCGAGGAGCTTCGTCATGACCCTCATGGCCGCCGCCCTGCATGCCGCTCACTGCAACCCCGACGCCGCCCAGGCCTGGATGGCCTCGATCTGCGGGCCGCACGAACTGGAGGTGCGGCGCCCGGCGCGGCTGAGCTTCGAGCACGATGGCCTGCGCCTGCCGGGCCTGGGCACGGTGCTCGGGCGCGTGGCCTATGGCACCGACGTGACCATCGGCGTGGGCACGCTCAGCCGTCTGGATGGCTACAGCATCAGCCTGCCGATCAGTGGCCGGCAGATGCTGCATGGGCCACAGGGCAGCCTGCGTTCCGACCGGCGCCAAGGGCTGGTCGTATCGCCGAGCGTGCCCCAGGCCCTGGAGCTGGCCGGCAATTGCCGCAAATGGCAGGTTGTGTTCCGCCGCGAGGCCGTGCAGCAGGTGGCCGAGCAGTGGTTGCAGCGCCCCGTGTCGGGCGCGGTGGAGTTCGCCCCGCGCATGGATCTGAACGACCCGCAGGTGGCCGCCTGGTGGCAGATGGTGGCGCAGCTCTGCCGCGATTTCGCCGCCGGGCGCCTGCTGTTCGCCCAGGGTGCGCTGGCGCATGAGTTGGAGACGTTGCTGATCCGTGGCCTGCTGCTGGCGCAGCCGAACGATCTGTCGCCGCTGCTCGCGGCGCAGGGCTCGGACGAACGCCCGGCCTATCTGCAGCGTGCCTGTCGCTACATCGCCGAACATGCCCGTGATGAGATTGGCCTGGGCGATCTGGAGGCCGCCGCCGGGGTATCGCGGCAGCGCCTCTACGACGCCTTTCACCGCCACCTGGGCAACACGCCCATGGGCTACCTGCGCCAGCAGCGCCTGCTGGCCGTGCGCGCCGCACTGCTGGCGCCACGGCCAGCGGCCAGTGTTTCGGCGGCGGCGCTGGAGTGGGGGTTTTCACACCTCGGCCGCTTCGCCGCCGATTACCGCAAGGCCTTCGGTGAAAGTCCCTCGAAGACGTTGGAGAACGCTCGTCGTTAGGTGCGGATTTATCCGCGATAGGGATGGGCACCGATGCTCGGATGAGTGCACCGCGCAACATCCCTGTAGGAGCCCGCTTGCGGGCGATCCTTCCAGGCCACTGATCGCCGGCAAGCCGGCTCCTACAACTGCCCCTACCTGCGCTTTATCAGCCGTTGCGGTAACGCAGGGTGGCCGACGGCAGCTCGCCGTAGCGCCGCTTGTACTCCTGGGCGAAGCGGCCGAGGTGGGCGAAGCCCCATTTGAAGGCGACTTCGGTGACCGAACTCTGCTGCTCCTGGGTCAGCTCCTGGTGTACCCGCTCCAGGCGCAGGTCGCGCAGGTAGGCCATCGGGCTGGTATTGCGGAAGTTGCGAAAGCCGGCATACAGGGTGCGTACGCTGACGCCGGCCTGCTCGGCCAGGCACTCGATGCTCAGCGGCTCGTGCAGGTGGCTGCGGATGTATTCCTCGGTGCGCTTGACGAAGTAGGGCGAGACGCTCTTCACGTTGCATTCGTGCAACTGCTGCTGCACATCGTGCTGCACGCCGTAGAGCAGGGCGTTGAGCAATGCCGACTCGAACTGGCGCAGTACCAGCGGCTGGTGAATGGGGTGTTGCTCGTCGGCCATGGCCTCCAGCAGCACCCCGAGCAATTGCAGGAAATAGGCACCGCCGGTGCTGTTCAGATCCAGGCGCGGATCGAAGGCCGGCAGGTGCTCGGGGCTTTGTGCCAGGTGCTGGCGGCAGTGGTGGGCCATGTCGTCGCTGTCGATGCGGATGGCCAGTTGCGCCGCGCCGCCTTGCCAGCGCATCTGCGCTGGTAGCTGCGGCGACAGCACCGAGGCGACCTGTGGCGTCGAATCGAAGCGATGGTTACCGCAGCGCACCTCGGCGTTACCGGCCATGGGAATCTGAATCAGATAGAAACGTTCCAGGCGGCCCGGATCGATCATCACATCGGTGGAATATTCCAGGCGATTGAGCGACAGCCGGCCCCGACTGACATGGTGCATGCAGGCGCTGACGCCCTCTCCTGAGTGCGTCGGCTGCAGGTCGTGGGGTTTGAACACGCGGCTGACGTTCTCGCGCACCTTGTCGGTATCGCTCAAGAGAAACAACTGGTTTTCCGGCGAAAAGATGCGGGTAGATTGGAAACGCTCGCCGCCTCCGGGCACGCTCTGACTCAGGTTCATCACGGTCTCCTGCACTCATACAAGGCATCTGTGCACCAACGGTCTTCCAGAACGCTGCAGTATTCGGATAGTGGCTGCAGGCAGTGGATAGCCGTGGCGTTTTTTCTGGGCCGCTACCAAGCGGTGCGGCCTTTGCCTGGGGATCGAGCAAGCGTCGGGCCAAGTCGGAGGGCTTGGGCGAATAACGCCCTTTATATTTTTGGAATAAATAAATCGTTATTTATTCTTTTTAATATTTTTCTAGTCTGAGCATAGTGAGTTCCACGTCAACCGCTGCCGAGGAACACCACCATGACCATCCGCTTGGGCGATATCGCCCCCGATTTCGAGCAGGATTCCAGCGAAGGCCGCATTCGCTTCCATGAATGGCTGGGCGAAAGTTGGGGCATCCTCTTCTCCCACCCGGCCGACTTCACCCCGGTGTGCACCACCGAGCTGGGCTTCACCGCCAAGCTCAAGGACGAATTCGCCAAGCGCGGCGTCAAGGCCATCGCGCTGTCCGTCGACCCGGTGGACTCGCACCTGAAGTGGATCGACGACATCAACCAGACGCAGAACACCGTGGTCAACTTCCCGATCATCGCCGACGCCGACCGCAAGGTGTCCGACCTCTATGACCTGATCCACCCGAACGCCAACGACACCCTGACCGTGCGTTCGCTGTTCATCATCGACCCGCAGAAGAAGGTGCGCCTGACCATCACTTATCCGGCCAGTACCGGGCGCAACTTCCACGAGATTCTGCGCGTGGTCGACTCGCTGCAACTGACCGACAACTACAAGGTGGCCACGCCGGCCAACTGGCAGGACGGTGAAGACGTGGTGATCGTGCCGTCGCTCAAGGACGAGGCCGAGCTCAAGCAGCGCTTCCCCAAAGGCTATCGCGCGGTGAAGCCCTATCTGCGCCTGACCCCGCAGCCCAACAAGTAAGGATCGAGCATGCACGTCGTATTGCTCTCCGGCAGTCCTGCGGCGCGTTCGCGCACCGAGGTGCTGCTGGATCATGTGCGTCATCGTCTCGAGGTGCAGCAGGTGGAAGTGAGCCTGCTCAAGGTGCGTGATTTTCCCGCCGAGGATCTGCTGCATGCTCGCTTCGATAGCCCGGCCGTGCAGCATTTGCAGGCCGTGGTGGCCAGTGCTGACGGCCTGGTGATCGGCACGCCAGTGTACAAGGCGTCGTTCACTGGTGCGCTTAAGGTGCTGCTGGATCTGCTGCCCGAGCGCGTCCTGGCGCACAAGGTGGTACTGCCCCTGGCCAGTGGCGGCAGCCCGGCGCACCTGCTGGCGGTGGACTATGCGCTCAAGCCGGTGCTGGCGGCGCTGAAGGCGCAGGAAATGCTCTCCGGCGTGTTCGCCGTGGACAAGCAGATCGCCTACCCGGAAGGGGACAGGCCCGCGCAGATCGATGATGAATTACGCGAACGTCTCGACGAAGCACTGGAACAACTGGGCGCAGCCCTGGCACGACGGCCAAAGCCAATCGATCCGAAGCTATTGAATGACCGGCTGGTGAACGCCCGCTGGAGCATCTGAAAGAGCAGCGATGAGCTGCAAGCTACAAGCTGCAAGTAGAAGCCAGAGCAACAGCGGGTGCACCCGCTTGCGACTTGAGGCTTGAAGCTTGCGGCTGCTTCCCCGCCTTACTCGCCCGCCAACGGGCAAGCAGGCCCACACTCAACTCGCAAAGGAGGTCGCCATGGGCGCCAATACTTTGCGTCGGAGTCTGGTCGCCCTGTTTGCCGCGACCCTTGCCTTCGGCGCCATCACTCAAGCTCAAGCCGAGACACTGCGTATCGGTTACCAGAAATACGGCCCGTTGGTGCTGCTCAAGTCCAGCGGTGCCCTGGAAAAACGCCTCGCCGCCCAGGGCGTGAACGTGCAATGGACGGAGTTTCCCGCCGGCCCGCAGTTGCTCGAAGGGCTCAATGTCGGTTCCATCGACTTCGGCACCACAGGTGAGACGCCGCCGGTATTTGCCCAGGCGGCGGGTGCCGACTTGCTATACGTGGCCTTCGAGCCGCCTGCGCCACTGAGCGAAGCGATTCTGCTGCCCAAGGATTCGCCGATCACTTCCGTCGCCGAACTCAAGGGCAAGAAGGTCGCCCTGAACAAGGGCTCCAACGTGCACTACCTGCTGGTGCGCGCGCTGGAGGAGGCCGGTCTGAGCATTACCGATATCACACCCGTGTACCTGCCGCCCGCCGATGCCCGCGCTGCTTTCGAGCGCGGCAGCGTCGATGCCTGGGTGATCTGGGATCCGTTCCAGGCCGCCGCCGAGCAGCAACTGCAGGCGCGCAGCCTGCGCGATGGCAGCGGTCTGGTGAGCAATCACCAGTTCTATCTGGCCGCACGCCCCTTCGCCGAGAAGCATCCTGAGGTGGTAGCCGCGCTGGTTGAGGAAATTCGCCAGATCGGTGAATGGACGCGTGCTCACCTCGACGAAGCCACCGCGCAGGTCGCACCGCTACTGGGGTTGTCCCCCGAGATCACCCGTGCTGCCGTCGAGCGGCAGAACTACGGGGCGCAGTTGCTCACCCCCGAGGTGGCGAGTGCGCAGCAGAAAATCGCCGACACCTTCAGCGATCTCAGGCTGATCCCCAGACGCCTGAGCATTGCCGAGGTGGTCTGGCAACCACCGGCCAAGATTGCCCAGGCCCAGTAATCCGTAACCCGGATTGCATCCGGGCTAGGTCAACGCTTTCGCAAAAGGAAACCTCTCCATGAGCCTCAATATCTTCTGGTTCCTGCCCACCCATGGCGATGGTCAGTACCTCGGCACCGCCGAAGGCGCGCGCGCCGTCGACCACGGCTATCTCACGCAAATCGCTCAGGCCGCCGACCGCCTCGGCTATGGCGGCGTGCTGATCCCCACCGGGCGTTCCTGCGAGGACTCCTGGCTGGTGGCGGCATCCTTGATCCCGGTCACGCAGAACCTCAAGTTCCTCGTCGCCCTGCGCCCCGGGATCATTTCGCCCACGGTGGCGGCGCGCCAGGCAGCGACCCTGGATCGTCTGTCCAATGGCCGGGCGCTGTTCAACCTGGTGACCGGTGGTGACCCGGACGAACTGGCCGGCGATGGCCTGCACCTGTCCCATGCCGAACGTTATGAAGCCTCCGTCGAATTCACCCGCATCTGGCGCCGCGTGCTGGAGGGTGAAACCGTCGACTACGACGGCAAGCACATCCAGGTGAAGGGTGCCAAGTTGCTTTATCCGCCAATCCAGCAGCCGCGTCCGCCGCTGTATTTCGGTGGTTCATCCGACGCGGCGCAGGATCTGGCCGCCGAGCAGGTTGAGCTGTACCTGACCTGGGGCGAGCCGCCGGCCGCAGTGGCCGAGAAGATCGCCCAGGTGCGCGAGAAGGCGGCCAAGCAAGGCCGCGAAGTGCGCTTCGGCATTCGTCTGCACCTGATCGTGCGCGAGACCAACGAGGAGGCCTGGGCCGCGGCGGATCGGCTGATCAGCCACCTGGATCAGGCCACCATCGACCGTGCCCAGGCGTCGCTGGCGCGTTTCGATTCCGTCGGCCAGCAACGCATGGCCGCGCTGCATGGCGGCAAGAGGGACAACCTGGAAGTGTCGCCGAACCTCTGGGCCGGTGTCGGTTTGGTGCGCGGCGGCGCCGGCACCGCGCTGGTCGGCGATGGCCCGAGCGTGGCGGCGCGGGTCAAGGAATACGCGGAGCTGGGCATCGACACCTTCATTTTCTCTGGCTACCCGCATCTGGAGGAGTCGTATCGAGTCGCCGAACTGCTGTTCCCGCACCTGGACGTGGCCCAGCCGCAACGTCCGGAGAGTCGCGGCTATGTCAGCCCGTTCGGCGAAATGATCGCCAGCGACATTTTGCCGAAGGCGGTTTCGGCGAGCTGAGGTAAGCGCAGGTACGGGTTTTCCCGGATTGCATCCGGGCTACGGACTGAAAAGCCCCTCTCCCCAGCCCTCTCCCATGAATGGGAGAGGGGGCTGATCGTCGCCGCTGGGTTGCCCTGTGGTACGGCTCGGCTCCCCTCTCCCGCTTGCGGGGCGTAAGCGGAAAGAGCGAAGCACCGCTTCGCCCGCTGGAGCGCCCTGAGCTCTGCGAAGGGCTGGGGCGCAAAGCGGGGGCTGGGGGAGAGGGCCGATGTAGCCCGGATGCAATCCGGGGACACGGGTACGGCTAAATAGAATTCTTCGAGGCAAGCATGAGCAACACGACCCTTCACAAACTGGCCCTGCGCGCCGCGCCCTGGGCCTTGCCGCTGGGGCTGTTGGCCGCCTGGCAACTGGCGGTGGCCAGTGGCTGGCTGTCCAGCCGTATCCTGCCGGCACCCAGCGCCGTGCTCGCCGCCGGCTGGGAGTTGCTGGCCTCCGGTGAAATCTGGCGGCACCTGGCGATCAGCGGCCAGCGCGCCGGCATCGGCTTCGCCATCGGCGGTGGTATCGGCCTGCTGCTGGGCTTTATCACTGGCCTGTCGAAATGGGGCGAGCGCCTGCTCGACAGCTCGGTGCAGATGATCCGCAACGTGCCGCACCTGGCGCTGATCCCACTGGTGATCCTCTGGTTCGGCATCGACGAGGCGGCCAAGGTGTTCCTGGTCGCACTCGGCACGTTGTTCCCCATCTACCTCAATACCTACCACGGCATCCGCAACGTCGATCCGGCGCTAGTGGAGATGGCGCGCAGTTATGGCCTGAAGGGTTTCGCCCTGTTCTGGCAGGTGATCCTGCCCGGCGCGCTGCCATCGATCCTGGTCGGCGTGCGTTTCGCTCTCGGCTTCATGTGGCTGACCCTGATCGTCGCTGAAACCATCTCGGCCAGCGCCGGCATCGGCTACCTGGCGATGAACGCCCGTGAATTCCTGCAGACCGACGTGGTGGTGCTGGCGATCCTGGTCTATGCAGTGCTTGGCAAGCTGGCCGATGTTGCCGCCCGTGGCCTCGAACGTGTGTGGCTGCGCTGGCACCCGGCTTATCAGGCCAAGGCAGGTGCTCAATGACGGCGCTGCACAGCATTCGCCAAGGCATCCCCTTGGCCATCGAGAAGATCGAGAAAACCTTCGGCGAGCGCCAGGTGCTCAAGGGCATCGACCTGCATATCCCGGCTGGCCAGTTCGTCGCCGTGGTTGGCCGTAGCGGCTGTGGCAAGAGCACCTTGCTGCGCCTGCTGGCCGGGCTGGATCAGCCCAGCGTCGGCCAGTTGCTGGCTGGCAATGGCACGCTCGACGCCGTGCGTGAGGATATCCGCCTGATGTTCCAGGACTCGCGCCTGCTGCCCTGGAAGCGGGTCATCGACAACGTCGGCCTGGGCCTTGCCGGCGACTGGCGTCAGCAGGCTGAGGACGCGCTGGCAGCAGTCGGCCTGGCGGATCGCTCCCAGGAGTGGCCGGCGGCGTTGTCCGGCGGGCAGAAGCAGCGCGTGGCTCTGGCTCGGGCGCTGATCCACCGGCCGCGCCTGCTGCTGCTCGACGAGCCGCTGGGGGCGCTGGATGCGCTGACCCGCATCGAGATGCAGCGCCTGATCGAGCGCCTGTGGCAGCAGCATGGCTTCACTGTGCTGCTGGTCACCCACGATGTCGCCGAGGCGGTGGCCGTGGCGGATCGGGTGATCCTCATTGAGGACGGCCAGATCGGTCTCGATCTGGACGTGCAACTGCTACGCCCGCGTGCATACGGCTCGCCGCTGCTGGCGGCACTGGAAGCGCGAGTGCTCGACCGCGTGCTGGCGCAGCCGGAATTACCCACACCACCAGAACCCGTATCACCCCTGCCCACGCAACTGCGCTGGGCGCTTTAACGCAGCTACAAGCCACAAGCCACAAGCTTCAAGTAAGGGCTGCGTGCTTTTACTTGTGGCTTGCAGCTTGAAGCTTGCCGCTGATTTCGACCCCAGGAGAAAATCCCATGACCATCAAAGCCATCAACGTGCGCAACCAGTTCAAAGGCAGCATCAAGAACATCGTCATCGGTGACGTACTGTCGGAAATCGACGTGCAGACTGCCGCCGGCATCGTCACGTCGGTCATCACCACCCGTTCCGTGCGCGAGCTGGAGCTGCAGGTGGGCAGCGAGGTGATTGCCTTCGTCAAATCCACCGAGGTGTCCATCGCCAAGCTCTGACGCTCCTCCATGGCCCCGGCCGCAATGGCCGGGGCAAGCTTCCTGGCGCCTTCGGTTCGCCTGGCCGGGCGACATGCCTTATCCTTGTCGGCCCTTGTGGCTGATCGTCTTCTGCAAGTCTTGTTATAAAGAGATAAGAAAAAGATATTTTTCAGCTATATGATTTTTCTGCAGAATCGCGCCATCAAATAGCCTGCCTGCAGGTTCCTCTCTCGATAAGAAGGACGCCATAGATGCTGAAGAAGATCGTTCTGGCCACCGTGGCCAGTGCCACCCTGCTCACTGGTTCGCTGAGCCATGCTGCTGCCGACACGCCGTTCCACAACGCCTCCTACGACATCGCCCGCGAACTGTTCGGCGAGATCAACCCGCTGTTCGTCGAGCACTGGAAACAGCAGACCGGCAAGGAAGTGAAGATCATCCAGTCCTTCGCCGGCACCTCGCGCCAGGCACAGGACATCATTCAGGGCAAGAAGGTCGACGTGGTCACCTTCAACCAGGTGCCGGACGTGGACATCCTGGCCAAGCGCGGCCTGCTGCGCAAAGACTGGGCCGAGCAGTTCCCCAACAACGCCTCGCCGTACTACAGCACCACGGCCTTCCTGGTGCGTGAAGGCAACCCGAAGAACATCAAGGGCTGGGACGACCTGATTCGCGATGACGTGAAGCTGGTGTTCCCCAACCCCAAGACCTCCGGTAATGCCCGCTACAGCTACCTGGGCGCCTGGCTGTTCGCCAACGAGAAATTCAACGGCGACCAGGAGAAGGTGAAAGCCTTCGTCGGCAAGCTGCTGAAGAACGTCGAGAACTTCCCCACCGGCGGCCGTGGCGCCACCGTGGCTTTTGCCCAGAACGGCCAGGGCGACGTGCTGCTGACCTTCGAGTCGGAAGTGATCAACATTGCCAAGGGTGACGAGTTCAAGTCCGCTAACCTGCAGGTGGTGGTACCGGAGGTCAGCGTTCTGGCCGAATTTCCGGTAGCCATCGTCGACAAGGTGGCCGATGAGCGCGGTACCCGCGAGCAGGCCAAGGCCTTCCTCGACTTCCAGTACAGCAAGGACATCCAGCAACTGCTGACCCGCTACAACTACCGCGTGCACAACCCGGAAGTGGTCGAGGCGACCAAGGCCCAGTTCGCCCCGGTGCGCCTGATCAACCCGACCGAGGTGCTGGGTAGCTGGGACGAGATCACCGCCAAGCATTTCGACAACGGTGGTATTCTTGACCAACTTCTGGCGGCCGGTCGCTGACCTGGACGCAGGGTGGGTGTAACCCGCCCTGGTGTTACACCACGGATCAACTGTCGGTCGGACGGCTTTTCGTAGGGTGCGCAGTGCGCACCAAGCACGCACTGCGGTCTTCACGGTGCGCACGGCGCACCCTACCCCAAAGCACCCGAGCACATGCCGACATGTGATCCGTGTTGTGACACTGGGCAAGCATCGTATTGGTCTATTGGCCGCCTTATTGGCGGCCAACTGCATTTGTAGAGCCGAGCTTTTTCGTGAGCAAACCGACGCTGTTCTTCCGACAGACCCCGCTGCTGCCTGGCTTTGGCCTGAGCTTCGGCGTCAGCGTGTTGTATCTCTCCCTGGTGATTCTGCTGCCGCTGTCGGCGCTGCTTCTGTACGTCAGCGACATGACCTGGGCGCAGTACTGGTTCGCCATCAGCGACCCGCGCGTGGTGCAGAGCTACAAAGTGACCGTCTCGGCGGCGTTCTACTCGACCCTGGCGGTGTTGGTGATCGGCCTGCTGCTGGCCTGGATCATCACCCGCTACGACTTTCCCGGGCGGCGCCTGGTGGATGCGCTGATCGACCTGCCGTTCGCCCTGCCCACCTCGGTGGCCGGCCTGACCCTGGCCACCTTGCTGGTGCCCAACGGCTGGATCGGTCAGTGGCTGGGCTTCAAGGTGGCCTATGCCTACACCGGTATCGTCGTGGCCATGGTGTTCACCAGCATTCCCTTCGTGGTGCGCACGGTGCAGCCGGTGCTGCAGGATCTCGGCTCGGAATACGAGGAAGCCGCGCGCACCCTCGGCGCCAGCCGTGTGCAGACCTTCCGCAAGGTGATCCTGCCGACCCTGGCGCCGGCACTGGTCACCGGCGGTTCGCAGGCATTTATCCGCAGCCTCGGTGAGTTCGGCGCGGTGATCATGATCGCTGGCAACATTCCTTATCAGACGGAGGTCAGCTCGCTGATGATTTTCGTCCGTCTGCAGGAATTCAATTACCCGGCGGCCGCAGCCATCGCTTCGGTGATTCTGCTCGCGTCGCTGGCTCTTCTGTTCCTCCTGCAGGTCGTGCAGGGGCGTCTGTTCGCATGGCAACGGCAAGGTCGATGAAAAAGCCTCAGGATTGGCGCCAATGGGCGCTGGTAACACTCGGTCTGACGCTGGTGGCACTGATTCTGCTGCTGCCGCTGGCACTGATCTTCACCAAGGCCCTGGCCGGTGGGCTCGACCTGCTGTGGCGCAACCTGAACGAAGACTACATGCTCCATGCAATCGGCCTGACCCTGCTGGTGGCGGCGATCACCGTGCCGCTGAACCTGTGCTTCGGCATCTGCCTGGCCTGGTGCGTGACCCACTACGACTTCCGTGGGCGCAAGCTGCTGACCACGCTGATCGACATTCCCTACGCGGTGTCGCCGGTGGTCGCCGGCCTCTGCTACCTGGTGGTCTACGGCCTGGAAAGCTTCATCGGCCGCTGGTTCTATGATCAGGGCCTGCAACTGATGTTCGCCTGGCCGGGTATCGTCATGGTCACTGTGTTCGTCACCGCGCCCTATGTGGCGCGCATTCTTATTCCGGTGATGCAGGCCCAGGGGCAGGACGAGGAAACCGCCGCCATGTGCCTGGGCGCCAGCGGCTGGCAGATCTTCCGCCGCATCAGCCTGCCGAAGATCAAATGGGCGCTGCTGTACGGCGTGGTGGTGACCAACGCCCGCGCGGTGGGCGAGTTCGGCGCGGTGTCGGTGGTGTCCGGCACCATCATCAACCAGACCCTGACCCTGCCGCTGCTGGTCGATCAACTCAACAACGACTACAAGCCAGCGGCGGCTTTCACCGCGGCCGGGCTGCTGGCGTGCATGGCGCTGCTCACACTGTTCCTCAAGACCTTCATGGAGTGGCGTCAGCGCCGCCTGCTGCAACGCGCCGAGGCCTGATCCCTCAATTACCCGCAGCAGGCGGCTGCGCTGCCTGAATGCGCTGCGCCGCCCTTGCCTGGTCATGCACGGCGGCGGGCTGTGGATGGCCGAAGTGATAGCCCTGGCCATAGTCGCAGCCCAGTTCTCGCAGGAAGTCGGCCTGGGCCGCTTCCTCGATGCCTTCGGCCAGCACCTTGAGGCCCAGGCTGTGGCCGAGGGCGATCACCGCGCGGGCGATGGCGGCGTCTTCCGGGTCGTCCGGCAGGCCGCGCACGAAGCTCTGGTCGAGTTTGAGCTTGTGCACCGGCAGGCGCTTGAGGCGGGCCAGCGAGCTATAGCCGGTGCCGAAGTCATCGATGGCCAGACGCACGCCCAATGCGCGCAGGCGGGTCAGCAGGGTCAGCGCTGCTGCGGGGTCTTCCATCACCGCGCTCTCCGTCACCTCCAGCTCCAGTTGCGCCGGGTTCAGGTTCGTCTTGGCCAGCACCTGAGCGACGTGCAGATCCAGCTCGACACGACCGAACAGGCGGCTGGATACGTTCACCGCGACGAACTGCGGGCCGTTGCGCTCCAGGTTCCAGCGCACCATCTGCGCGCAGGCCTGTTCGAGCACCCAGGCGTCGATGGCGCCGATCATGCCGTTTTCCTCGGCCACCGGGATGAACTCCACCGGTGACACCAGGCCGCGTTCGGGGTGCTGCCAGCGCACCAGGGCCTCCATGCCCACCAGGTTGCCGTTATGCAGGTCGTGTAGGGGCTGGTAGAACACGCGCAGTTCGCCGTTTTCCAGGGCATGGCGCAGGCTGCTGGCCAGTTCCACCCGTTGCCGGGCGTAATCGGTCAGCTCCTGAGCGTAGAAGGCGAAGCTTTCGCGGCCCGTGCTCTTGGCCTTGAACAGCGCCGAGTCGGCATTGCGCAGCACCTGTTCGACGCCCTCGGCATCGTTGGGAAACAGGCTGATGCCAATGCTGGCGCTGATGTAGAGCTCGTTGCCATCGAGGCGGAAGGGCGCATGCAGGCTGTTGAGCAGGATTTGCGCCAGTTCGGCAGCCTGCGCCGCTTCATTGCATTGCTCGTGCAGCAGGCCGAACTCGTCGCCGCCCAGGCGAGCCAGGGTCACGCCGCTGGGAATGACTTCTTGCAGACGTTCGCCGACGGTTTTGAGCAGCAGGTCGCCGACGTTATGCCCGAGGCTTTCGTTGATGTGCTTGAAGTGATCCAGATCGAGCAGCAGCACGGCGCCGCAGCGTGACTCCTGGCTGCGCTCCATGGCATGCGCCACCCGTTCGGTGAACAGCAGGCGGTTGGGCAGGTTGCTCAGCGGGTCGTGGTGGGCCAGGTAGTCCAGCTCGCGCTGCGAACGCTTGAGGGCGGTGATGTCGGAGAACACCGCCACGTAATGGCTGATCGCGCCCTGGGCATCGTGAATCACCCGGATGCATTGCCATTGCGGGTAGATCTCGCCGCTCTTGCGCCGGTTCCACACCTCTCCGGCCCAGGCGCCGTGGCGCTCCAAGGCATGCCACATGTCGTGGTAGAAGGCACTGTCGTGACGCCCGGACTTGAGTAGGGTTGGAGCCTGGCCGAGGATTTCTTCGCGGCTGTAGCCGGTGATGCGCGAGAACGCTGGGTTGACGTGCACGATGCATTGCCTGGCATCGGTGACCAGCACGCCTTCCTGAGTGGCGTCGAACACCGCGGCCGCCTGGCGCAGGCTGTCTTCGTCTGCGCGGCGCTGGGTGATATCGCTGGCAATACCGATGAAGCGCATGGGCTGACCAGCGGCGTTACACAGCAACCGGCCACGCGAATGGATCCAGCGGTAGCTGCCGTCGGCATGGCGCAGGCGGTAGACGTTCTCGTACTGGGTGCCTTGCAGGTTGAGGTCGATCTTCTCCAGCACGCGCTGACGGTCATCGGGGTGCAGGTACTCGGCCCATTGCTCGCGGGTGTCGCCGAGGGCGGCCTTGTCGATGCCAAGCAGGGCCGCGTAGCTATCCGAATAGAACACCCGCTGGCTGCTCATATCCAGATCCCACAGACCATCACGGGTGGCATCCAGCGCCAGGCGCAGACGCTCTTCGCTGGTGCTCATGGTCCGCTGCGCGCGGCGGTAGTGAATAGCATGCCGACGCAGCAGGGCATACAGCAGGAAGGCGCTGAAGGTGACGAACAGCAGTCCCTTGAGTGTTTGCAGGTGCTTGTACTGGGCGGGAGCGAGCAGGTCGAGCAACTGGTCACTGAGCAGCACCCACAGCGAGGCGACCAGCAGGTAAGCCAGGGTCAGACGCAAGGTGGTTCTATCGATACGCATGGCGAGCAAGGTCGCTCCTGTTATTGTGTGTACATGCCGGCTGTCCTTGGCGATGGGCCTGGCTGAAACATTCTTATCTAAAAGTCCATCTGGTTTTCTGACATGGCTCGGGGATAATGCAGAAAGGTTGGCCCTTGTAGGGCAAACCGCTTACACCTATCAAGAGGCAACAGCGCTCATGTGGTACAACGGTCTACTCGATCTTTCGGTCTGGCAACTGGTGGCAGTCACTCTGCTGATGACGCACGTCACCATCGTCAGCGTCACCGTCTACCTGCACCGCTACTCCGCGCACCGTGCGCTGGAGTTGCATCCTGCTCTCAAGCACTTCTTCCGTTTCTGGCTGTGGCTGACCACGGGCCAGAACACCCGCGAGTGGACGGCCATCCACCGCAAGCACCACGCCAAATGTGAAACCGAGGACGACCCGCACAGTCCGGTGATCAAGGGGCTGGGCACGGTCATGCGCAAGGGCGCGGAACTCTACCGCGCCGAAGCCAAGAACCAGGACACCCTGCGCATCTATGGCAAGAACTGCCCGGATGACTGGATCGAACGCAACGTCTACAGTCGTTATCCCATCGGCGGCGTGACCCTCATGGCGATCATCGACCTGGCCCTGTTCGGTGTGCTCGGCATGACCGTCTGGGCGGTGCAGATGATGTGGATTCCGTTCTGGGCCGCTGGTGTGATCAACGGCCTGGGCCATGCTGTTGGCTACCGCAACTTCGAGTGCCGCGACGCCGCCACCAACCTGGTGCCCTGGGGCATCATCGTCGGCGGCGAGGAATTGCACAACAACCACCACACCTACCCCAACAGCGCCAAGCTGTCGGTGCGCAAGTGGGAGTTCGACATGGGGTGGGCCTGGATCAAGCTGTTCAGCTTCCTGGGCCTGGCGCAGGTGCAGCGTGTCGCGCCTATCGCCCATCAGGTCGAAGGCAAGCGCAACCTGGACATGGACACCGCCATGGCCATCCTCAACAACCGCTTCCAGATCATGGCGCAGTATCGCAAGCTGGTGATCGCGCCGCTGGTGAAACAGGAAGTGGCCAAGGCCGACGAGTCCGTTCGTCACCTTTTCCACCGCGCCAAGCGCCTGCTGTCCCGTGAACCGAGCCTGCTGCATGACCAGCATCATGCGCGCATCGCCGACCTGCTGGCGCAGAGCCAGGCGCTCAAGGTGATCTACGAGAAGCGCCTGGCGCTGCAGCAGATCTGGGTCAAGACCAGCAGCAACGGCCACGACATGCTCGAGGCGATGAAGCAATGGGTGCACGAGGCCGAGGCCAGTGGCATCCAGTCGCTGCGCGAGTTCGCCGATCAGCTCAAGACCTACTCGCTGCGTCCGGCGGCTGCATTGGCCTGAAGCCCTTGCACTGCTGGCAAAAGGCCTGCCGAACGGCAGGCCTTTGTCTTTGTCCAAAACCCACTACGCTCAATTTCAGGGTCAGAGGGGTTCTATGGCGGCAGTGATGGACGAACAGGATAGTGCGGTAAGCAAGCGTGAGGAGCTGACATTGGCGCTGCTGCACAGTCGTGCCGAAGTGGAGCGGCTGCGTGAGCGCGAACAACTGTTCAGCAGCTTGCTCGGCAGCGTCAATGCTGTGCTCTGGGCTTTCGACTGGGATGAGCAGCGGATCATCTACGTCAGCCCTGCCTATGAGCGGATATTCGGGCGCTCCGCCGCCTTGCTGCTGGCCGACTACGACGAGTGGCGCAACAGCATCTACCCCGACGACCTCGATTACGCTGCCGAAAGCCTGGCTAAGGTGCTGGAAACCGGCGCGGTGGAGCAGCGCGAGTACCGCATCCTGCGCAGTGATGGGCAATTACGCTGGATCAGCGACAAATGCTTCGTCAGTCCCAGGCAGGAGCTTGGGGGCGGCACCGTCATCGTCGGCATCGCCGAAGACATCACCGAGAAGAAACGCCTGGAAGGCGAGCTGCACCGCCTGGCCACTACCGATGTGCTGACCCAGAGCAGCAACCGTCGGTACTTCTTCGAGTGCGCTCGGAGCGAGTTCGAGCGAGCCCGCCAATCCGGTACGCCCATGGCGTTCCTGCTGCTGGATGTGGATGACTTCAAGCAGATCAATGACCGCTATGGTCATCAGGTCGGCGATCAGGTATTGCAGCGTCTGGCGCACTGCGGGGCCACCGCGCTGCGTCGCGATGACCTGTTCGGACGTATCGGCGGGGAAGAGTTCGCCGCCTTGTTCCCCGGTTGCGAGCAGGCCGTGGCGCTGCAGGTGGCCGAGCGCTTGCAGCGAGAGGTGCAGCGCCTGAGCTTCCAGCACGAAGGCAAGAGTTTCGGCGTGACCCTGAGTCAGGGGCTGACCGTGCTCACCCCCAAGGATGCCAACCTGGAAGCGCTCTATGCCCGTGCCGATGAGGCCATGTACCGGGCCAAGCGGCAGGGCAAGAACCAGATCGTCCTGGGTTGATATGGCGGTTTTTCGCCATTGATGAGCTTCTCATAGGCGAAAAACTGCCTGTGCCAGGGAGTTAAGAAAAGATTCATCGTGCAGCTAGAAAAATGTAACCTTGCACGGTGGGCTTTACCTTGGCACAGGGATCGATTGGCACGCTATCTGCCTAGGCATTCGCATCCAAGCCCGGCCAATGGAAGCTGGCGCACAATAACAACGATGTGAGTGCTGACTATGAACCAAGTTCCCTGTTTCTGCCTGCCCGCTCACTTGGGCTTTCCATCGTTGTTTCCTTCCTGAATTCGAGCGCATGCCAATGAACATCCGACAGGGATCGTTCGTGCCCGCGCGCACCCCATTCGCTCCGAGCCTGCCTCTTCGTGCTGAAGCCAGTGTTCGGGGGCGATGTGTCACCTTAAACACACTGGAGAGAAACATAATGAGAAAGACCTCCCTGGCACTGGCCGTAGCCGCCGGCACCCTGGGTCTGAGCCAAGTGGCCTTCGCCGATCTGGTCGGTGATACCAAAGTCAGCCTGGAAGCCCGTAACTTCTACTTCAACCGTGATTTCCGTCAGGGACATACCGATGTTCCGGTGCCGACTCGATCCAAGTCCGAAGAGTGGGCTCAGGGTTTCATCCTGCGCATGAACTCCGGTTTCACCGAAGGCACCGTGGGCTTCGGCGCCGACGCCATCGGCATGTTCGGCTTCAAGCTGGATTCGGGTGATGGTACTGCCGGTAGTGGTCTGCTGGTTCCGGATCGTTCTTCGGGCGGCTCTCAAGACAACTACTCGGATCTGGCCGTAGCGGCCAAGGCCAAGATTTCCAACAGCACCCTGCGTGTTGGTCAGATGCAATTCAAGAACGCCGCTATCGCTTCCAGCGACGGCCGTCTGCTGCCCCAGGTCTTCGAGGCTGGTCACATCGTCTCCCAGGAAATCGACGGCCTGATGCTGGAAGCCGCACATGTCCGTGAAGTCAATAACCGTGATTCGGGCGACTATCAGGACATCTCGATCGCCACTGGTGGCCGTCGCGCGGTTACCACTACTGGCGGCTCCACCACCGACTCCTTCGACTTCATTGGCGGCACCTACAAGCTGACCAAGGAGCTGACCGGCGGTTACTACTATTCCAACCTGGACGAGCTGTACAAGCAGCACTCCTTCAACCTCGTGCACGTCCTGCCGCTGGGCGACAAGCAGAGCCTGAAGACCGACGTGCGTTACGCCCGCTCCACCGACGACGGCAACCGCAGCAACGTCGACAACAAGGCCTTCGGCGCCATGGTTACCTACGGTCTGGACGGCCATGCCTTCGGCCTGGGCTACCAGAAGATGAGCGGCGACACCGGCTTCGCCTATATCAACGGTACCGATCCGTTCCTGGTCAACTACGTTCAAATCAGTGACTTCGCCAACAAGGACGAGAAGTCCTACCAGGCTCGTTATGATTTCAACTTCGCCTCCATCGGCATTCCGGGCCTGACCTTCATGACCCGTTACTTGACCGGTGACAACGTCGATCGTGGTCGTACCGCTTCCGAAGGCCGCGAGTGGGAGCGCAACACCGAGCTGATGTACGTCTTCCAGGAAGGCGCGCTGAAGAACCTGGGTGTGCGCTGGCGTAACGCGACCGTGCGTTCCAACTTCGCCAACGACATCGACGAGAACCGTCTGATCGTCAGCTACACCTTGCCGCTGATGTAAGTGGGCTGGCAGGGGCGATGCCTCTGCCTGTGGTGTTGTTGAAAAGCTCGCCTTCCAGGAGGCGGGCTTTTTTTGCGGTTGGGTTTTGCCGAACTGGCAAGTTTGTGTGTCGAACTGTTTGGGTGTGGCTTGTTAGGTGTTCTGAGCGCCGCTGCGATGGGGGGCAGGGATGGCCCACCGCGGCGGGCCTCTGGAGCGGCGATGGAGCGAACGAACCCTCGCGCAGCAGGGCGGGTCGCCTAGTTCGGATGACCGGGCGGAGGGTTTTGGTGGGGCTGCCATCCGGGGCAAAAGTGACTCGCCCAGAGGGCGAAACCAAAAGCATCGGCAAAAACGCGGCAATGCGGAACAAGCACCCGAACAGCCAACACAAACTTGCCAGCCCGATTTCAACCAAGCATTTCCCCCTAAAGGGCAAAAAGCTCTTCTATGGCTTCCTGATAAGGGTTAGCGCAGCCAGCTATCCAGCAGTCCCGGCAGTTCGGCCAGGCTGCTGATCTGCGCATCCGGCGTGCCATGGCCATCCCAGGTTAGCCCTTGCGGGTTGAACCAGATAGCGCGCATCCCGGCCGCCTGGGCACCGGCGATGTCGTCGCTGGGGTGGTCGCCGATATGCACGGCGCGCTCGGCCGCCACGCCGCCGGCGCGGCTGAGCGCTTCGCGGAAGGGTTTCGGGTCGGGCTTGCCGATACCCAGCTCTTCGGCGCACAGAGCGAACCGGAAATACTCGGACAGGCCCAGGCGGCGCACATCGGCATTGCCATTGGTGATCACCCCCAGCATGAAGCGTTCGGCCAGCGCCTCCAGGGTGGGGTGTACTTCGCTGAACAGTTCCACCTGATGGCGCGCATTGAGAAAGACCTGAAAACCGGCCTCGGCCAGGGTCTGCGCTTCGCCGTGTGGATAGCCGGCGTCTTCCAGTGCATGGAAGAGAATGCGTCGACGTAGCTCGCTCAAGCGGTGCTTGAGCAGCGGCTCGGCCTCGAGCAAACGGCTGCGTACGGCCCACAGGTGTTCGATGGGCACCGCCCCCAGACGCGGTGCGTGCAGGGCCAGCCAGTTGCGCAGGGCAGCTTCGGCGTCCTGCATGACCGGGGTGACGTCCCACAGGGTGTCGTCGAGGTCGAAGGTGATCAATTCGATGCTCATTCGCTACCGCCTTTGCGCTTGGCGCGTGGATGGGCCTGGTCATAGACCTTGGCCAGATGCTGAAAGTCGAGGTGGGTATAGATCTGTGTGGTGGCGATGTCGGCGTGGCCAAGCAGCTCCTGCACTGCACGCAGATCCTGCGAGGACTCCAGCATATGGCTGGCGAAGCTGTGGCGCAGCATGTGCGGGTGCAGGTGCTGGCCCAGTTCACGTACGCCAGCCTGGCGCACGCGCAGTTGCACCGCACGCGCCCCCAGGCGCCGCCCTTGCTGGCTAATGAACACCGCGCCGTCGTTCGGATTGGCCAGTTTGCGCAGCGGCAGCCATTGCTCCAAGGTCTGGCGTGCCATCCTGCCGACCGGCAATTCGCGCACCTTGTTGCCCTTGCCGCGCACGCGCACCAGGCCGGCAGCCAGGTCGAGGCCATCGAGATCGAGCCCGACCAGCTCCGACAGGCGCAGGCCGGAGGAGTAGAAGAGTTCGAGCATGGCCTGATCGCGGCGGGCGATGAAGTCGTCCTCCACGGCGCCGTCGAGCAGTTGTGCGCTGCGGTCGGCATCCAGGGTGCGCGGCAGGCGGCGTTCACGTTTCGGCGGGCTCAGGCCGGTGGCCGGGTCGTGGCGGCACAGGCCTTCACGTAGCAAATATTGGTACAGGCCGCGGGTGGCCGAAAGCAGGCGCGCCAGGCTGCGGCTGGATAGGCCCTGCTGATGCAGGCGGGCGACCAGGCGGCGCAGGTTGCGTGTATCCAGCTCGCTCCAGTCGCCCAGCCCTTCGGCCTCGCAGAACGCCTGCACCTTGGCCAGGTCGCGGCGGTAGCCATCGAGGGTGTGCACCGACACCTGACGCTCACGGCGCAGGTGTTCGAGGTAGGCGTCGAGGGCAGCGGCAAGCTTCAAGCTTCAAGCTCCAAGTAAAAGCGTTCGGTCTGCCTGTTCTTGCAGCTTGAGGCTTGAAGCTTGTAGCTGCTTCTAACGTACCGAGCGCAGCGGTGTGGCGAAGCCCGGCAGTACGCGCGCCAGCACTTCGGCGATGTAGCCGAGGAACAGGGTGCCCAGCGAGCTCTTGTAGTGTTGCGGGTCGGCACTGCCAATGGCCAGCACGCCATGCAGGCCTTGGTGGTTGAGGCCGACCACGGCTGCCGAACCGACCTGCGCGGCTTCGTCCTTGCCGAACAGGAATTCCAGCTCGTGCGGGCGCAGCACGCCACAGACGGTCTTGCCGCCGCCGAGCAGGCCGCCGATCTGCTGATGGGCTTCGGCCGAGCTGACCGAGCGGCCGACCGGCAGCTTGTTGTCGCTGAACAGGATCAGGCCGACGAAGGGCACCTGAAATTCGTGGCGCAGGCTGTCCTCGACCACGCCGACCACTTCTTCCAGGCTGCCGGCATCGAGCAGGTCGAGCACCAGGCGGCGGGTCTTGTCGAACAGGCGGTCGTTGTCGCGGGCCACATCCATCAACTGGCCGAGGCGGTGGCGCATTTCGATGTTGCGCTCGCGCAGCAGCTTGACCTGGCGTTCCACCAGCGACACGGCATTGCCGGGCTGGTGCGGAATGCGCAGTTCAGGGATCAGCTCTTCATGGTCGATGAAGAACTCCGGATGCAGGCGCAGATAGGCCGCGACCGTTTCCGAGTCGAGCGGTTTGGGCGAATCCTGCTGGTCGGTCATAGGCGAACCTGTCCTTCGTACACGCGGGCGGCTGGCCCGGTCATCATAACCGGCTGACCTTCGCCTGCCCATTCGATGGACAGTTTGCCGCCTGGCAGTTCCAGTTGCACGGGCGAATCCATCCAGCCCTGACGAATCGCCGCTACGGCCGCAGCGCAGGCGCCGGTGCCGCAGGCCTGGGTTTCCCCGGCGCCGCGCTCCCATACGCGCAGGCGCGCATGCTTGCGATCCAGCACCTGCAGGAAGCCGACGTTGACCCGCTGCGGGAAGCGCGGATGGTGTTCCAGCTTCGGCCCGAGCGCATGTACCGGGGCATCATCGACGTTGTCGACGCGCAACACCGCATGCGGGTTGCCCATCGACAGCGCGGCCAGCTCGACGCTCTGGCCGTCGACCTCGACGCGATAGCTGAGCGCGGCCTGTTCGGCCTGGAAGGGCACCTGTTCCGGCTGCAGACGCGGTGCGCCCATGTTGACGCAGACCTGGCCATCGTTCTGCACGCGCAGCTCGATGATGCCGCTCTTGGTCTCGACGCGAATGACTTTCTTGGTGGTCAGGCGCTTGTCCAGCACGAAGCGGGCGAAGCAGCGCGCGCCGTTGCCGCATTGCTCCACTTCCGAACCGTCGGCGTTGAAGATGCGGTAGCGAAAGTCGACGTCCGGGTGGCTCGGTGGCTCGACGATCAACAACTGGTCGAAGCCGACGCCGGTGTGGCGGTCGCCCCACTGCTTGGCATGCTTGGGCTGCACGTGGGCATGCTGACTGATCAGGTCGAGAACCATGAAGTCATTGCCCAGGCCGTGCATCTTGGTAAAGCGCAATAGCATGGCTCTACCCTCAGCCTGGCAGCAGGCTTTCGCCGGCATAGAGCTCTTGAATTGTTTCGCGACGACGCACCTCGAAGGCCTGCTCGCCATCGACCAGCACCTCGGCGGCGCGGCCACGGGTGTTGTAGTTGGAGCTCATGACGAAGCCATAGGCACCGGCCGAGCGCACGGCCAACAGGTCGCCTTCTTCCAGCACCAACTGGCGATTCTTGGCCAGGAAGTCGCCTGTTTCGCAGATCGGCCCGACCAGGTCGTAGTTGCGCGCCTCGCCGTCACGTGGCTGCACTGGCGACACGTCCATCCATGCCTGATAAAGAGCGGGGCGGATCAGGTCGTTCATCGCCGCATCGACGATGGCGAAGTCCTTGTGCTCGGTGTGCTTGAGATACTCCACCTGGGTCAGCAACACGCCGGCGTTGGCCACGATGAAGCGCCCCGGCTCGAACACCAGCGACAGATCACGGCCGGCCAGACGCTTGCGCACGGCGGCGATGTAGTCGCCGGCCAGCGGTGGCTGCTCGTCGCGGTACTGCACGCCGAGGCCGCCGCCGAGATCCAGATGCTGGATGGCGATGCCACGCGCGGCCAGCTTGTCGACCAGCAGCAGCAGGCGATCCAGGGCATCGAGGAAGGGCTCGAGCGTGGTCAGTTGCGAACCGATGTGGCAATCGACGCCGATCACGTCCAGGTTCGGCAGCTCGGCGGCGCGGGCGTAGACTGCCTCGGCCTGCTCGATGTCGATGCCGAACTTGTTTTCCTTGAGGCCGGTGGAGATGTACGGGTGAGTGCCAGCGTCCACGTCCGGGTTGACCCGCAGCGACACAGGCGCCTTGACGCCCAGCTCAGCTGCGACTTTCTGCAGGCGCTCCAGCTCGACGCTGGACTCGACGTTGAAGCAGTGCACGCCGACTTCCAGGGCGCGGCGCATGTCATCGCGGCTCTTGCCGACGCCGGAGAAGACGATGCGGCTCGGCTCGCCGCCAGCGGCCAGGACGCGCTCCAGCTCGCCGCTGGAGACGATGTCGAAACCGGCACCGAGGCGCGCCAGCACGTTCAGCACGCCGATGTTGGAGTTGGCCTTGACCGCGAAGCAGACCAGGTGCGGCATGCCGGCCAGGGCATCGGCATAGGCCCGGTACTGCCCCTCGATATGGGCACGGGAATAGACGTAGGTGGGCGTGCCGAAGCGCTGGGCCAGCGCAGACAAGGCAACGCCTTCCGCGAACAGCTCACCGTCGCGGTAGTTGAAGGCTTCCATGGTGGGCTCCTGTCAGAGTTCGAAACGGTCTCGGCTGTTGCCGGCTTTTTCGTCGCCCGGCATGTACAGCGGGCCTTTCTGGCCGCAGCCGGCCACTAGGCAGACAACGGCGAGGAGCGCGAGGGTCAGTCGCTTCATGGGACAGTCCTTGAAAAAAGCGTGAATTGCGCTGGAGTATACCGACCCCCCGCCACCTTGCCTATGCGCCCAGCGCCCGTCCGGCGCGGGCTGGCCGAATCGGCACGGCAGGCAGATTGCGATCGAGGAGAGCTGATGGAACACCCTGTGCTACTGGCCGGCTCGGTTTCGGCCGCCTATCTGCAAGGCCTGATCGCCTATCTGCAGCGCCAGGGCGTGGAGCCGGCGGTGCTGCTCGCCCGCGCCCGCTTGCCCAGCGAACTGCTCGGCCAGCACCCGCAGCGCATGGCCGCCAGTGCCTACCTGCGTCTGCTGGAGGAGGGCATGCGCCTGACCGGCGACGATTGCCTGGGGCTGCACCTGGGCGAAGCAGTGAGGCCGGGTGACTACGGTGTGCTCGGCCATCTGCTGATGAGTTGTGCGACCTTGGCCGATGCCCTGCACCGCCAGGCGCGCTATGCCGCGCTGGTGGGCAGCCTGGGGCAGGTCGGGCTGGACGACGAGCCGACGTGTGACGGCGGCGAGGCCCTGGTCGCCCATAGCTGGCAGCCACTGTTGGTACAACAGCAACGGCAGTTGAGTGAGGAAACCCTGGCCGGCTGGGTCAGCTTCGGGCGCTGGATCAGCGGCCTGGACATCGCGCCGGTGCAGGTACGCTTCCAGCATGCGGCACCAGTCGATATCCGCGAACACCAGCGTATCTTCCGCTGCCCGGTGTTGTTCGAGCAGCCCGACAACGCCCTGGTCTTTCCCAAGCGCCTGTTGAGCGTGGCGCTGGGCCAGGCCGACGCGCAGGTCAGCGGCATGCTCGACGCCTACGCCGATCGTCTGCTGGGAGAATTGCGTCAGGGTGCTAGCCTGCTTGAACGGGCGCGGCGGATTCTGCTGGCGCAACTCGCCGAGCAGCGTCCGGAGCTGCATGCCATCGCCGAGGCGCTGGCGCTGAGCCCACGCACCCTGCAGCGGCGTCTGGGCGAAGCGGGGGTGTCGTTCAACCAGTTCGTCGACGAGACGCGTCAATTGCTGACGCTGCACTACCTGCGCGAGACCTCGCTGGCGCTGGAGGACATCGCCTTGAGGGTCGGTTTCAGCGAGCCAGCTTCGCTGTTGCGGGCCTTTCGCCGCTGGACGGGAAGGAGCCCGGGCGAGTACCGTCGCCACCTGCCCGGCTGAGTGCCGGGTAGCGTTTACCCATTTTTCTGCAGTCGCTGCACCTTGTGAGGACACCCCGATGAGCCTGAGCGAAGCCCGCTTCCACGATCTGGTCGATGCCACCCAGCAGGCGGTGGAGGATATCTTCGACGACAGTGATCTGGACGTCGACCTGGAGAACAGCGGCGGTGTGCTGACCGTGCGCTTCGACAACGGCACGCAACTGATCTTCAGTCGCCAGGCGCCGATCCGTCAGCTCTGGGTGGCGGCGCGTTCCGGTGGCTTCCATTACGACTACGACGAGGACGAGCAGCGCTGGGTCTGCGACAGCAGCGACGAACTGCTGGGGGAAATGCTCGCGCGCTTCGTGACCGAGCAGGCGGGTGTCGAACTGGAGTTCGATGAGCTCTGAAAGCGCGGCGCCGGCCTCGCCCTGCCAGCGCAAGTGCTGCCTGGACGAGCAGAACATCTGCCTGGGTTGTGGCCGCAGCATGCAGGAGATTCTCGACTGGGGCGCTGCCGATGCGCAGCGCCGCCGGCAGATCTGTGAAGCGGCCGAAGCGCGTCTGCGGGCGCGCAAGTCGCCGAGCTGACCTGCTGGTCTTGTTTATTCGGCCAGCTATGTTAGGGTCGGTTGACGTTTCGGCTCCGTCGCGGACGCGAGCGAAACATTAACCGACCCTAGGGTCGACAAAACGCTGCAAAACCCCGCCTTCGGGCGGGGTTTTGCTTTTTGAGTCTCACGCAAGGAGTCTGCCCGGCATCATGAACAGCGCACCCGCCATCACCATCACCCGTCTCGATCTGCAGCGCCTGGAGCGCCTGCTGGATTCCCTGGAGGATTTCGGCCCTGGCGCCGAGGCGCTGGAGAAAGAGCTGGCACGCGCGCAGGTGGTCGGTCATGACGAGATCCCTGCTGGCGTGGTGACCATGAACTCGCGCGTGCATTGCCGCGAGGAAAGCAGCGGCAAGGACTACCACCTGACCCTGGTCTACCCGCAGGATGCCGGGGGTGAGGGCAAGGTCAGCATTCTCGCGCCAGTGGGCAGCGCCTTGCTCGGCCTCTCCGTTGGCCAGCACATCGACTGGCCGGTACCGAGCGGCAAGCAGCTCAAGCTGACCCTGTTGGAAGTGGAATATCAGCCGGAAGCGGCGGGCGAATACGACCGTTGAGTGCAGGGGCATCAAGGCTGGGCTAGCAGGCCGTTGAAAAACGTAGGCGACGACTGCATGGATGCAGGAGGTAGAGCGAAGCAGGAGGCCCGAGCCGAGGCAGGCTGACCTATACCGATGGCGGCCCCGCAAAAACAGCCGAAACGACCAACGCGAGTAACAGCCGAAGGCTGGCCCGAAGGGCGAACGCAGTGAGTCAAAACGCTCGGAGTCGCGCTCGACTTTACGTGTTGTAAATGAGCATTTTTGACGGGGGCGCCTAGCCTGGGCTCGCACGCGAGGCTGTTTTTAACGACGGGCAGACAACGCAGGTAGTTTTTCGACAGTCTGCTAGAGTCAGATGTCAATGATCAGCAAGGAAGCTCCGCCATGCCCAGTCTCCCTCTGTACTTCCCACCCACCTATTCGCAACCGCGTGGCCTGCTCTGCGCCGAGCTGGTGCTCGACGCTTATGACCAGTACGCGCAATGGCTGAAGCAGCAGCGCCCGCGCGTTGCCCAGCACTTCCACTGGCAGCCGCCGCAGCGTCCCGGTTGGCAGTTTTCCGCGCCGATCTGGAGCATCCTCAGCGAGTGGCATCTGTTCAACGAGTCGGAACCCTTCGGCTTTGCCGCGCGTGATCCGCAGGGCGACTGCTATCTGGTGTTCCGCGGTACCGAGTCGGTGCAGGACTGGCTCGACGACCTGGATCTGGATCAGCGCGACTATCCCTGGCAGGGCAGTGCCGGCCTGGTGCACGACGGTTTCCTCAAGCTCTACACCTCGCTGCGCGATCAGGCCCTTCTGGCGCTGGAGGATCTGCAGCCCCAAGCGCAGTTGTGGGCTTGTGCCCACAGCCTGGGCAGTGCCCTGAGCAGCCTGGCGGTGCCGGATCTGCGCCGGCGCTGGCCCTTCCTGCCGTTGCAGCACTACAACTTCGCCAGCCCACGCTTGGCCTCGCCGGCCTTCGCCAGCTACTACAACGCGCTGGCAGTGCCCACTTACCGCCTGGTTAACGACAGCGATCTAGTGCCCGAGGTGCCGCCCGCCGACAGCGATCGCTGGTGGTATCAGCATCTCGGTCTGCCGGTGACCTTCACCGCCAGCTATGGTGGCGTCGCCGACAATCACAGCATGAGTGGTTGCTACCTCTATGCGCTGAACAATCCCCAATCCCCCATGCGCTAGGCCTGTTGCAGTGCGGCATTGAGGGCGTCTTCCAGCTCGCTCTTGTAGCGCAGGTAATGCACGGTCTGCGCCTGTTGTTCGGCGAGCACGGCGGACAGATCCAGGTCGGTGATGTAGCAGGGGTAGCGCTCGCCGCCGGCGCGCTGGGCGAGGATGTGCTGGGCCACGGCGCGGTAGAGGTCGCGGCCGTATTCCAGTTCGGAGAATTCGCGATGGTTGCAGTACAGGGTAACGTGGCGCTGGCGTCCGTCACCCGGCTCGATGATGGCTTGCACGTCATAGAAGGGATGGCTGATCGGCGCCTGTGGCGCGACCCGACGTTCGACGCTCTGAGCGCGCAGCGGCGCATCGGGCAGTAGCTGGTGGTAGAGCACTTCCAGCGGCATATCGCTGCTCAGGTCATCCAGCGGTAGTTGCGCGTTGCGTCGGTACAGCAGCGACTGCAGGAAGCGCTGCAGCGGGGTGAGCAGGCTTTGCTCGTCGCGGTATGGCAGGCGCCGGCGCCACAGGGCATTGTGCTCGTCGAGCACGGTCAGCTCGGCTTCGCTGCTCTGTTCGTTGAGGCGGTAGAACACCTGGATGGTCTGCGGCTTGCCCAGCGGTAGAATCAACGCCAGGTCGCTGCCCTCCAGGGCGTAACGGTCGAGGCTCAGTGGGCTGAACAGCGCCTGTTCGGCGCCCAGGTGCTCGAGCAGCGCCGGCAGGTCGCCCAGGGCGGTATGGCTGACCTGGCCGGGAGTCAGTTGCAGTACGTGGTAATGCTGGCGCACCTGCAGCAGGTAACGCGAGGCCTTGCCACTGGTGTAGTTGTCGAGCAGGTCGCGCAATAGCTCCTCGACCCGGCTGGCGATGGCCGGGGCGCGGTTGCGGCAGTAGCAGCGCACCTGCACCTCGGGGTATGGGCCTGCGGGCGGCAGGCCGTTGAGCAGGTCGCTGAGGCAATCGAGCAGGGCATCCTCGCCGTCATAACGCGCCACCTGCAGCTCGTTCCAACTGTTGAGGCTGACCTGATCCAGGGTCAGCACCAGGTTCTCGCGCACGCCCGAATAACCCAGGGCATCGGTGCGCCCGCTGGTCATGTGCAGGTTCATCTGGCTGTGCTGCTTGAGCGGGTCGAGGCCGACGTTCACCAGCAGCAATATTCGGCTCGGTGTGCTGCTGCGCAGCAGAGCCGCTTCTTCCACCAGGGGCAGGGGCAGGGCGAACATCTGCTGCAGGCTGGTGATCAGGTTGGCCAGCTCGAAGTCGCTCAGGTCGCTGCTGCCGGGGTGCAACGAGAGCCTTGTGCTGGCGTCGATCACGCCGTTGCGGTGGCACCAGGCGAGCAGTTCGATCAGCTCGCGGGAGCGCTTGATCGGGGCGAAGTCCGGCCATTCCTGCGCGCCCAGGCTGCCGCTGAACAGCTCCCACTGGTAGTCGACCGATGTCTCGCTGCTGGGGCGCTGCACCAGGGTGAGGGTGTCTTCGGCCAGATCCGGGGCGATGCCGGGGTTGATGAACTCCACCTTGCCGGCCTTGCGCTCGAAGGCCGCATACAGGCGCCGGCCGAGCACGTTGAGGTCGCGGTTGCTCAGCGAGCTGCCGACCTGGGCACTGCGGGCGAACTGGGTGAGGAAGCGATAGCTGTAGGTCAGCTCGTTGACCAGCAGGCGTCGTTCGGCAGCCACCTGGCGAACCTTCCACTGGCTGCGACTGTCGAGCAGGTTGAGTTGGCGCGTCTGCCAACCCCACTCGCCGGTCAGGCGTTCGAGCAGCAGGCGCTGCCAGCTCTTGGGCCGGCCACGGGTCGGCGGGCGGCTGATCTTCTTGTTCACCTTGAGGTACAGGCAGCGGCGGATCAGTTCCAGGCGTTCCTGGTCGCCTCTGGCGCTGAGGTATTCCTCCAGGCGGCGGTAGACGACGATATAGGGGTCGAGCTCGTCCAGGTCCATGCGCCCCTCGAACACCGCCTGCTTGAAGCGCAGCGCCAGGCACTCGACCTTGGGGTGCTCGCTGGCGTAAACCTCGGTGAGCAGCAGCTTGAGCGCGGACTTGTAGGGCGATTCGATGCCCTTGTAGAGCTGCCACATGCCGGCGCCGAGAAATTCCTGCGGGGGTATCTGCGCCAGGTGGCCGAGGTCGAGCACGTCTTCTTCACGCACGAAGCGCTTGCTCAGCAGGGTGCGGCAATAGTCTTCGTAGCGGTTTTCCTCGTAGACCGGCACCAGCCACCAGATCGGCGTGCGCCCGCCGAGCCAGATGGCAGTGCGATAGAACTCGTCGAGCAGCAGGTAGTGCTGGGTGGTACCGCAGTCATCGGAGGTGAGCTGGGTGTCACGCATGCCGCGGGCAAAACGCAGGGGCTCGATGAGAAAGACATGCACCTCGGCGCCCTGGCCTGCGGCCCAGCTTTCCAGTTGGTCGCATTTCTTGCGCAGCTCCTGCAGCGCCTGTTCACTCAGGTTGGCGGCATGGCACAGCCACAGATCCATGTCGCTCTGCTCGGCCTGTGCCACGGTACCCAGGCTGCCCATCATGAATAGGCCATGCAGCGGTGCGGCGCCCTGGCCGCGGCGCGGTTTGTAACTGAAGGAGCGGGTCAGACGCTGCACTTCGGCCAGGCTGGCATCGTCCGGCTCGAAGCCGCTGAGCCCCGCCGGGGTGCTGGCTGAGACGTAGCCCGGTAGCAGCGGATGATTGACGTGCAACAGCAGCGGCAGCAGCTTGAGCACCAGCTGCTGGCGTGTCGACAGGGCCTGGGTGGCGCGTTGCAGGCGGCCCTGACTGATCTGCAGAAAGCGTGCGCGCAGTTGCGCCAGCACCTTGCGATCGATGCCGTCGTCGATATCGGGGCGGATTTCCTGGCTGCGCGTCATGCTCTAACTCTACTGGCGGGTGGTGCAAGCCTATCAGCGGCGTGCTCGCCAGTGCAGTGCCTTGACGCTATATCGCCCGCCGCGCCTTTCCCTTGAGGGCGGCCGGCGGGCAACTGAGATTAAGCGGGAGTGGTCTGGCGGGCCGAAAGAATGGTCAGCAGTGCTTGTGCGTGTTCGGCGGCATCGATGCCCAGGCTGGTGAGGTAACCGCCATCGGCCTGGCTCACCAGGCCTTTTTCGTAGAGGCGGGTGATGGCGCCTTGCGCCTTGAAGGAGGCGTTGTTGTGCACCTTGAGCCCTTCCTGATGGTTGTCCAGGTTGTACAGGGCGAGGATTTCCAGCTCGTCTATCAGTTCAGCAGTGAAGGACTTCATGGTGACTCCGTCTTGTCGTTATGGCGTTCCTGCAGTGTAGAGCCTAGAACCGTGCTCTGCCCGGTGCGTGTCTGCCAGGTTTCGAGGATGCGCTGATAGGTGCCGTCACGCCTGATCCGGCGCATGCCTTCGTCGAAACGCTGCAGCAGCTCAGGCGCCTGCGGGTGGTGGCGGGAGAAGCTCAGATAGAGCTGCGGGCGATGTACCCGGGCCAGGGGGACGAACTGCCCGGCCAGCTCCGGGTGTTCGCGTAGCAAGGCCTCGGTGGTGGCGCGAAAGGCGATGACGTAGTCGACGCGCTGGTGCTGCAGCATGAGGAAACCGTTGAGGTCGCGCCTTACCGGAACGCGCCGAATGCCGGAGTAGCTATCGAAGTACTCGCCATAGGTGTAGCCGCTGGTCACTGCGACACGCTTGCCCTTGAGCGCTTCGAGGTCGTCGATCGGTGCCGAGCCGGCTGGCCCCCAGAGCTGTATGTCGTCGCTGAACAGCGTTTGCTCGGGGAGCAGGAAGTGGTCGCGAATATAGGTATCGGGCGTGGTGTTGAAGCAAGCCACCAGGCTGCCGGTGCGTGCCAGCTCCATGCAGCGCGAGTAGGGGTAGGGGGCCAGTTCGAGCTCGGTATCGGTGGCGGCGAAGGCCGCGCGCACGATATCGGCCGACATGCCTTCGATACGCTCGTTGCGCCAGGCCGTATAGGGGTACCAGTCATCCTCGGCGCCGATGCGCAGGCTATCGGCCATGGCCATGTGAGCGGACGGCAGGCTCAATGCCAGCCCTATGGCGAAGCGGAAGCGTCGGTGCAGCATTGCACAGGCACCTTGAACGGCAAGAGACAGGAATGACCCTAGCAGTCTATTGGCCGCTACGCCCATTGGCATGAGTCAAACCTGCTTCAGTTTTCCTCTGGCAGCTCGGGCAGGGCACGCAGGGCCTGTTCATACCAGGCGCCGTCGAAGGGGCGATCATCGCGCAGCATGGCATCGACCTCGTGGGCCAGCACCAGAGCCATGAGTTCGAGAATCTCCTCGCGCTCGTAGCCCACCAGGCTCAGCTTGTTGTACACCGCCTTGGCGGCGGCCGGCTCGCCGCTTTCCAGTTGGTTTTCGATGGCCTGGATCAGGGTGGCCTGGGCGAAATCTTCGTCGTTGTCGTCGTGTTCGCTCATCTGTGGTTCCTCATGCTGTGCCAGCGGCGAAGTCCAGCAGGGCCTTGCCGGTCAGGCGGTACGTGGTCCACTCGCTCTGCGGGCGGGCGCCAAAGGATTCGTAGAAGTCGATGGCCGGGGTGTTCCAGTCCAGCACCGACCACTCGAAGCGGCCGCAGCCACGGGTCACGGCCAGTTGCGCCAGGTGACGCAACAGCGCCTTGCCGGCGCCCAGGCCGCGCGCTTCGGGGCTGACGTAGAGGTCTTCCAGATAGAGACCGTGCTTGCCCAGCCAGGTGGAGTAGTTGAAGAAGTACACCGCATAGCCGATGGCCTGGCCGTCGCGCTCGCAGACCAGGCCATGGGCGGTGCTGCCCTCGGCGAACAGGCTGTCGCGGATACCGGCGGCGTCGGTCTTCACCTCGTGCTCGGCCTTCTCGTAGACGGCCAGCTCGGTGATGAAGCGCAGGATCAGTTCGGCGTCGTCAGCGGTGGCGGGGCGGATGGTCATGGACATGGCATATCTCGTTGTAAATCAGCCTTGGTTGAGGGCTAGCCAGGTCACTGGCAGGCCTACGAGGCAAAAGAAACCGAACGCTGCGACCCAGGCGGTGCGTGAGCCCATCGGGTCATCCACGCGCAGTGGCAGGCCTGGGTAGCGGCCCAGTGTCAGCAGGCGCAGGGCGAGCCAGCCGGTGCAATAGAAGAGATAGCCGAGAACGACTTCGGCCAGCAATTCGCCCAGAAACAGCAGGCCACGCAGCAGTAGCTCGAACATGGGGACATCCTTTTCCCGCCTTGGGTTTAGCGGCTGGCCAGCAACTCGCGACCGCGCAGCACCGCAGCGCGCACCTGATTCGGTGCGGTACCGCCGATATGGTCGCGGGCACTCACCGAGCCTTCCAGGGTCAGTACGGCGAATACATCGTCAGCGATCTGATCGCTGAACTGACGCAGTTCGTCCAGGCTCATCTCGGCCAGATCCTTGCCGCTCTGCACGCCGTATTTCACCGCGTGGCCGACGATCTCGTGGCAGTCGCGGAAGGGCAGGCCCTTGCGCACCAGGTAGTCGGCCAGATCGGTGGCGGTGGAGAAGCCGCGCAGCGCCGCCTCGCGCATGATCTCGCGCTTGGGCTTGATCGCCGGCACCATGTCGGCGAAGGCGCGCAGGCTGTCGCGCAGGGTGTCGGCGGCGTCGAACAGCGGTTCCTTGTCTTCTTGGTTGTCCTTGTTGTAGGCCAGTGGCTGGCCCTTCATCAGGGTCAGCAGGCCGGTCAGGGCGCCGAACACGCGGCCGGTCTTGCCGCGTACCAGCTCGGGCACGTCGGGGTTCTTCTTCTGCGGCATGATCGAGCTGCCGGTGCAGAAACGATCCGGTAGGTCGATGAACTGGAACTGCGCAGATGTCCACAGCACCAGCTCTTCGGAAAAGCGCGACAGGTGCATCATCGCCAGCGACGCGGCGGCGCAGAATTCGATGGCGAAGTCGCGATCCGATACGCCGTCCAGCGAGTTGCCGCCCACGGCATCGAAACCCAGCAGCTCGGCGGTGATCTCGCGCTGGATCGGGTAGGTGGTGCCAGCCAGCGCAGCGCTGCCCAGCGGCATGCGGTTGGTGCGCTTGCGGCAGTCGACCAGGCGCTCGTAATCGCGTGAGAGCATCTCGAACCAGGCCAGCAGATGGTGGCCGAAGGTCACCGGCTGGGCGGTCTGCAGATGGGTGAAACCGGGCATGATGGTGTCCGCCTCGGCTTCGGCCAGCCCCAGCAGGCCCTGCTGCAGGCGGGTGATCTCGGCCAGGATGGTGTCGATCTCGTCACGCAGCCACAGGCGGATGTCGGTGGCCACCTGGTCGTTGCGGCTACGGCCGGTGTGCAGTTTCTTGCCGGTGACACCGATGCGGTCGGTCAGGCGCGCCTCAATGTTCATATGCACGTCTTCCAGGTCGACGCGCCAGTCGAACTGGCCGGCTTCGATCTCGCCCTGAATCTGTTTCAGGCCATCGATGATGGCGTCACGCTCGGCCTCCGTCAGCACGCCGACCTTGGCCAGCATGCTGGCGTGGGCGATGGAGCCCATGATGTCGTGGCGATAGAGGCGCTTGTCGAATTCGACCGAGGCGGTGAAACGGGCGACGAAGGCGTCGACGGGCTCGCTGAAGCGGCCGCCCCAGGATTGGTTGGTTTTTTCGCTGCTCATGGTTAGGGCTCTGGATCGGGCAGACCATGGGGCCTGCATGACGGAAAAGTGCAGCGATGATAACAGGGGTATGACCCGCTGCCGATCAGATAAGCCCATACGGTTGCAGGTGGCGCAGGCTAGGCGAGTGCATGAATTTGTCGCCTGGTCTGCATTTCGGTGCTTTATTTGCCTTGCTCGGGTCGCTCTGGCTTGCCGCCGTGCGAAGCGCCACGGAAACTGCTGCCATGTCTAGCCAAACCCACGTCAACCATCCCAAGCCTTCGCCGGTGGATGACTTCTTCGTGCCCGAACTGTGCCAGCCCGAGGCGCTGCTGAGCATGGTGCTGCTGGCCGAGCTGCTGGTACTGGTATTGGTGCTGGCCGAACCCATGGTGCCGAACTTCGATTGGGTGCGCCTGGCGCTGACCTCGCTGTTCGTGCAGTGGATCGTGCTGCTGTCGGCGGCCTTGCTGTGCCGGCTGCGGCCCTTGCTGGCGCGCTTGCGTCCGGCCCTGGCCGGCGTGCTGTGCTGCCTGCTGGTGGTGCTGCTGACCCTGGGCTGCACCGCCGTCGCCGATTACTACGACCTTGGCGGGCCCTTGCCGCGCAGTGGTGAAACGCGACTTTACCTGCGTCATGCACTGATCAGCCTGATCATGTCGGCACTGCTGCTACGCTACTTCTATCTGCAGAGCCAATGGCGCAGGCAGGAGCAGGCTGAGTTGCGCGCGCGCATCGAGTCGTTGCAGGCGCGGATTCGCCCGCACTTCCTGTTCAACAGCCTCAACAGCATCGCCAGTCTGGTGGCGGTCGACCCAGCCAAGGCCGAGCAGGCAGTACTGGATCTGTCCGATCTGTTTCGCGCCAGCCTGGCCAAGCCGGGCACGCTGGTTTCCTGGGGAGAGGAACTCGAATTGGCGAAACGTTATCTATCGATCGAGCACTATAGGCTCGGCGAACGGCTACAGTTGCAATGGGAGGTCGATAATGTGCCCGAGGATCTGCCGATTCCTCAGCTCACCTTGCAACCTCTTTTGGAAAACGCCTTGATCTATGGCATCCAGCCACGCATAGCAGGTGGCCTGGTGCGCATCGAGGCGGATTACCAGGACGGTGTGTTCAGTTTGTGTGTCAGCAATCCGTATGAAGAGCGTGGCGAGCAGCAGCACCCGTCGCGGGGTACGCGCCAAGCGCTGAGCAACATCGACGCGCGTTTGACGGCACTTTTCGGGCCGCGCGCCAGTCTCAGCGTGGAGCGTCGTGACGGCCGTCATTACAGCTGTCTACGCTATCCTTGTGCGAGACTCACGCAGGAAGCCAGAGCAATATGAATGTCCTGATAGTCGATGACGAACCCCTTGCCCGCGAGCGCCTCAGCCGCATGGTCGGCGAGCTCGAGGGTTACCGAGTATTGGAGCCCGCCGCCAGCAATGGCGAGGAGGCCCTTACCCTGATCGACAGCCTGAAACCGGATGTCGTGCTGCTGGACATCCGCATGCCCGGGCTGGACGGGCTGCAGGTGGCCGCCAAGCTTTGCGAGCGCGAAGCGCCGCCGGCAGTGATCTTCTGCACCGCCCATGATGAATTCGCCCTGGAAGCCTTTCAGGTCAGCGCGGTCGGCTACCTGGTCAAGCCAGTGCGTGCCGAAAACCTGCGCGAGGCATTGAAGAAGGCCGAGCGTCCCAACCGCGTGCAACTGGCGGCCCTGACCCGTCCGGCTGCGGAGAGCGGTACCGGCCCACGCAGCCATATCAGCGCCCGCACGCGCAAGGGCATCGAGCTGATTCCCCTGGATCAGGTGGTCTACTTCATCGCCGATCACAAATACGTGACCCTGCGTCACGAGGGCGGTGAAGTGCTGCTGGACGAGCCGCTCAAGTCGCTGGAAGACGAATTCGGCGAGCGTTTCGTGCGTATCCATCGCAACGCCCTGGTGGCCCGCGAGCGCATCGAGCGCCTGCAGCGCACTCCGCTGGGGCATTTTCAACTCTACCTCAAGGGCCTTGGCGGGGACGCGCTGGTGGTGAGCCGGCGCCATGTGGCCGGCGTGCGCAAGCTGATGCAGAACCTTTAGAGCAGCTACAAGCGGCAAGCTGCAAGCAGCAAGTAAAAGCAAGGTGCGGCGCTTGGTCGCTCGGGGTTGCCCTTACACGGATTGGCTTGGGGCTTGGGGCTTGGAGGGGGCGGCCAATCGGTATTGGAGCTTGCTATCATGGCGGCAATCCGTTTTCTGGAATTGCCCCATGCCCCGCGAAATCCGCATCGCCACCCGCAAGAGCGCCCTGGCCCTTTGGCAGGCCGAATACGTCAAAACCCGCCTGGAACAGGCTCATCCCGGCCTGAAAGTCAGTCTGGTGCCCATGGTCAGTCGGGGCGACAAACTGCTCGACGCGCCGCTGGCGAAGATCGGCGGCAAGGGTCTGTTCGTCAAGGAGCTGGAAACCGCGCTACTGGAGAACGACGCCGACATCGCCGTGCATTCGATGAAGGACGTGCCCATGGACTTCCCCGAAGGCCTGGGCCTGTACTGCATCTGCGAGCGCGAAGATCCGCGTGATGCCTTCGTCTCCAACACCCATGACAGCCTCGATGCGCTGCCGGCCGGCAGCGTGGTCGGCACCTCCAGTCTGCGTCGGCAGGCCCAGTTGCTGGCGCGCCGGCCCGATCTGCAGATCCGTTTCCTGCGCGGCAACGTCAACACCCGCCTGGCCAAGCTCGATGCCGGTGAGTACGACGCCATCATCCTCGCCGCAGCCGGGCTGATCCGCCTGGGCTTCGAGGAGCGCATTCGCAGCTCGATCAGTGCCGAGGACAGCCTGCCAGCCGGTGGCCAGGGCGCCGTGGGCATCGAGTGCCGCAGCGCTGACAGCGACGTGCAGGCCCTGCTGGCGCCGCTGCACCACCGCGAAACCGCCCTGCGCGTCACCGCCGAGCGGGCGCTGAACAAGCGCCTCAATGGTGGCTGCCAGGTGCCCATCGCCTGTTATGCCCTGCTCGAAGACGATCAGCTCTGGCTGCGTGGCTTGGTCGGCCAACCGGACGGTGGCCTGCTGCTACGCGCCGAAGAGCGTGCCGCCAGCGGCGATGCCGAGGCCCTCGGCGTGCGCGTGGCCGAGGCGCTGCTGGCGCAGGGAGCAGAAGATATTCTCAAGGCGGTGTACGGCGAGGCCGGCCACCCGTGAGCGCCTGGCGCCTGCTGCTGACCCGCCCCGCCGAGGAGTGCGCGGCGCTGGCGCAGACGCTGGCCGCGCAGGGCATCGCCAGCCATTGCCTGCCCCTGCTGGCCATCGAGTCACTGCCTGAATGCGCCGAGCAGCACGAAACCTTCGCCGGCCTGCGGCGCTATTGCGCGGTGATCGTGGTCAGCAAGCCGGCGGCCCGCCTGAGCCTGCAATGGCTCGCGCGCTACTGGCCGCAAGCACCGGCGACGCCCGCCTGGTTCAGCGTTGGCGCGGCCACCGCCGATGTGCTCGCCGAGCAGGGGCTGCAGGTGCATTTTCCCGCCAGCGGTGATGACAGCGAAGCGCTGCTGGAGTTACCGGCCCTGCAGCAGGCCATCGCCACCGCCGAGGCACCACGGGTGCTGATCCTGCGTGGCGAAGGTGGCCGAGAATTTCTCGCCGAGCGCTTGCGCGGCCAAGGCGTGACGGTCGACTATCTGCCACTTTACCGGCGCACGCTGCCTTCATACCCTGCCGGTGAGCTGATGCGCTGCGTGCTGGCGGAACGCCTGAACGCCCTGATGGTCAGCAGTGGGCAGGGGCTCGAACATCTGCTGCAGCTCGCCGGGGCCGACTGGCCGAGGCTGGCTCGGCTACCCTTGTTCGTACCCAGCCCGCGTGTGGCCGAGCAAGCGCGCCGTGCGGGCGCCGAAATCGTTGTGGACTGTCGCGGTGCCAGTGCCGCGGCCTTGCAGGCAGCTCTGGAGCATTTTCCGGCTGCCACCCTCTAGAAGGATGGATACGTGAGCGAAGCAGCCACCCCGAAACAACAAGATAAAACCTCGGCCAGCGCAGCCGCGAACACGCCCAGCAAACCGCCGGTGAAGGCGCCACGCAGTGGCGGCACGGGTCTCGCCGCCCTGGCCTTGCTGATCGGTCTGGGCGGAGCGGCTGCAGGTGGTTGGAGCCTGTGGCAACTGCAGCAGATGCAGGGGCTGGAGCAACAGCAGGCGCAGGCGCTGCAACGCATCGCCGATGACAGTGAGCAGCAGGTGCGTGGTGTGGCCCAGCGCCTCGATGCGCGCCTGGCCGAGCTGCCCAGTGCCACCGAGCTGGATGAGCGCCGGCGGCTGCTGGCCAATCTGCAGAGCGATCAGCAGCGCCTCAGCCAGCGCCTGGAGTCCGTGCTCGATGGCAGTCGTCAGGACTGGCGCCTGGACGAGGCCGAGCACCTGCTGCGCCTGGCCACGCTGCGTCTGAGCGCCCTGCAGGACGTTGACAGTGCCGAGACGCTGGTGCAGACCGCCGATGACATCCTGCGGGATCAGAACGACCCGGCTGCCTTCGCCGCCCGCGAACAGCTTAGCCGTAGCCTGGAAGCCCTGCGCACCACGCAGCGCCCGGATCGGGTCGGCCTGTTCCTGCAACTGGCTGCCCTGCGTGAGCAGGCGGCCACCCTCAATCCGCTGGCGCCGACCCTGGAAGGGCAGGGCGACGTGCTCTCCGACCTGGCTGCCGAAGGTGACGGCAGTGCCTGGTGGAGCGAGTGGCTGAAAAAACTCTCCGACTACTTCCGCATCGAGTTCGACGCTGATCGCAACGTGCGCCCGCTGCTCTCCGGGCAGAGCCTGGCGCAGGTGCGTCTGAGCCTGTCGCTGGCCCTGGAACAGGCGCAATGGGCCGCGCTGCATGGGCAGAGCGGGGTATACCGGCAGGCGCTGAAGCAGGCCGAGGAGATCCTCGACGCCCACTTCAACTTGGACAATCCTGACAGCCGTGCCCTGCTTCAGCGCTTCGCCGAACTGGCCGACGCCCCCGTCGAGGTCAAGGTGCCGGATCTGAGCGAATCGGTCGATGCACTGCAAGCCTATCTGCAGCGCAAGCACGCCCAGCGTCGGCAGGGGGCCGCAGCGGCCGGGGAGGTGCAATGAAACGCCTGCTCTGGCTGCTCGTTCTGCTCGCCGTTGGCGCGGCGCTCTATCTGCTCAGCCTGGCCATCGAGGCCGACCCTGGCTACGTGCTGTTCGCCTACAAGGGCTTCCGCTACCAGTCCAGCCTGTGGGCTTTCCTCGGGCTGCTGGTGGTTGTGGTGCTGCTGTACTACCTGACCAAGGCCCTGCTGCGCCTGTTGCTCAGCTCCACGCGCCTGGCCAACCCCTGGTCGCGCCTGCATCGTGAACGGCGCGCTCGCCTGGCCTCCGAGCAAGGCATGCTGGATTTGGCCGAAGGGCGCTGGGCGCGTGCGCAGCGGCAACTGAGCCGTGCTGCCGAGGCCTCCAGCCAGCCCTTGATGTACTACCTTGGGGCAGCGCGGGCAGCCGGCAAGCTCGGCCAGCACGAACAGAGCGATGCGCTGCTGGAAAAGGCGCTGCAACAGCAACCTCGAGCCGAGCTGGCGATTGCCCTGACCCATGCCGAACTGCAGCGCAAACGGGGCGACAGCGATGCCGCGCTGGAGACCCTGCAGGCCATGCGCGAGCGCCACCCAGGGCACCACCTGGTGCTGCGTCAGTTGCAGCGCCTGTATCTTCAGCGTCAGGACTGGTCGGCCCTGCTGGGCCTGTTGCCGGAGCTGCGCAAGGAGAAGGCGCTGCCAGCCGCCGAGTTGGACGAGCTGGAGCGTGAAACCTGGCGTGGACGTCTGGCCGAGGTTGGCGAGCAGGGTCTGGAGCAGGGCGAGACCGCCCTGCAACCGCTGACCCAGGCCTGGAACCAGCTCTCCGCTGGCCTGCGCCATGACCCGGAACTGATCGCCACCTACGTCGAGCAACTGCGCCGTCTCGGTGCTCAGGAGGAGGCCGAGCAGGTGCTGCGTAGCGCGCTCAAACGCAGTTACGACAGCCGCCTGGCGCGTTTCTACGGGGTGCTGCGCGGCAGCGATCCGGCGCGCCAGCTAGAGTACGCCGAGGGCTGGCTGAAACAGCACCCGGACGATGCCGCGCTGCAACTGACCCTCGGCCGGCTGTGCCTGCAGAACCAGTTGTGGGGCAAGGCGCGCGACTATTTCGAGAGCAGCCTGCGTCTGCAGCGCCATCCGGAGACCTGCGCCGAGCTGGCTCGCCTGCTGGCGCAGCTCGGCGACGTGGAGCGCAGCAATCAACTGCTGCTGGAAAGCCATGACCTGCTCCACCACGGCTTGCCCAACCTGCCACAGCCACGAGGTGCGGCGAGCTAACGGACGGAACGCTACCATCGTCTGACCAGCAGTGTTCTACCATGCATGGGCGCCTTGAAAGGCGCCCATGCTTTCCTCTACCGTACGCGCTCGATTTTCCTCTTCGGAGTCACCATGCACTTGGCCAGTCCGCGTCCTCTGTTCTTCCTGGCGTTTCTCGGTTGCGTACTGCTCATGGCAGCGGCTCTGTATCTGGAGCATGTGGTGGGGCTCGAGCCCTGCCCGCTGTGCATCGTCCAGCGCATCTGCGTGATCGCCTTCGGCCTGGTGTGCCTGGTGGCGGCACTGCATGGGCCGGGGCGTTTCGGGCAGCGCGTGTATGCGCTGCTGGCGCTGTTCTTCGCCCTCGCCGGGGCGGCCACGGCTGGTCGGCAGATCTGGCTGCAGAGCGTACCGCCGGAGCAACTGGAGGCTTGTCTACCAGGGCTGGAGTACATGATCGAGGCCTTCCCCTTGCAGGAGATCGTCAGCAAGGTCTTCCGTGGTACGGCCGATTGCGCCGAGGTCAACTGGACACTGTTCGGCATGAGCATCCCGGAGTGGAGCCTGCTGGGTTTCATCGGCATGCTGGGGTTTGCCCTGTTCCAGTCGTTGCGCCGTAGCTGAGTGTGGGCATGAGTCAAACGGGCGTATGAATTTTTCTCCCTGGGCGCCTTGAAGGCTGTCACTTTGCGGGCATAATCTGGCACGCGTGTACCGCAGGAGCGACGACCTGTTGCGTCGTCCCCTCAATGCCATTTGCCGACAGACACAACGTCTCGGGAACGGGCGTACGACAGGCATTCGCGATAAGGGAAGTGAGGCTCACCATGCTCGAAAGTTGCCGCAACGCCCAGGAGCGCTGGGGAGGTGTGCACCAGTTGATCGACCGCTGGCTGCATGAGCGCCATGAACTGGTAAAGGCCTACAAGGGGCTGGTCGACACGCCGCCGAGTTCGGCTGTCACGGCAGAGCGCCTGCACGGCTTCTGTGAATTGCTGGTCGATTATGTCTCGGCCGGGCATTTCGAGGTCTACGAACAGCTCACCAGCGAAGCCAAGGCCTTCAATGACCGACGCGGCCTGGAGCTGGCCAAGCAGATCTACCCCCGTATCGAAGCCATCACCGAAGTCGCGCTGGCCTTCAATGATCGCTGCGATGGCAGCGGTGGCGAGGGTACCAGCGAGCTGCTGACCGAGTTGCAGCGTCTGGGGCCCTTGCTGCACGAGCGTTTCGAGCTGGAAGACTGCCTGATCGAGGTGCTGCACAACTCGCATCAGCAACAGGCCGCCGCACTGGCCTGAGGCTCGTGGGAGTGGCTCAGTTGGCCACGCCGAGCAGCTCCAGGTCGAAAACCAGCGGCGAATAGGGCGGTATCAGATCCCCCGCGCCTTCTGCCCCATAGGCCTGGGCCGATGGCACCACCAGGCGCCAGTGCGCGCCGACCGGCATCTGCAGCAGGGCGCTGCGCCAGCCCGCGATCAGGCTGTCGAGCCTGAACCACTGCGGCGTCTGGCTCTCGTCGAACAGGCTGCCATCGGCCAGATGGCCACTGTAACGCACCTGCACACGGCTACGTGCAGTCGGCTTGGCGCCGCTGCCGGGCCGTACCTCGCTGATCAGCACGCCCCCCTCCAATACCCGTACACCAGGTTTGGCTCGCTCCTCGGCGAGAAAGCGCTGTTCGTCCTGCTGGGCCTTGGCATGGCGCTGCGGGTCTTGCGCCATGCGCGCTTCATGCTCTTCCAGCAGTCGTTCGATGCGCGCCTCGTCCAGCCTCAGCGGCTGGCCCGCGTAAGCCTGGCGCAGGCCTTCGATCAGCTCCGGCAGCGCCAGATCCGGCACCTCCTCGCGCAGGCGTTCACCCAGGCGGGCACCCAGGCTGTATGCCAGGTCGTCTTGTGGCGTGGCGAAGGCGAGTGGGCTGATGCACAGGCAAAATGCGGCAGCTAGGGCGCGGCTCATGACGGGGTCTCCAATCCGATTGCGGCGATTATGCCAGCGCCGGATGCAGCCCGATGCCCCGTCGGTGAAAAGTGCTATGGCAGGGGCAAACGCCTGAGTCTAGTATGGGCGCTTCTACATCCGCCCGGAGGCGCGTCATGTCGGCCAAGAAGAAGTCCATCAGCACCCCTTTGCACCTGCTTCATCAGTTGTCCGGTAGCTTACTCGAGCATTTGGAAAATGCTTGCTCGCAAGCCCTGATCGATGCCGAGAAACTCCTCGCCAAACTCGAGAAGCAGCGCGGCAAGGCCCAGGAAAAATTACACAAGGCGCGCGGCAAGCTGCAGGATGCCGCCGTGGCCGGCAAAGCCAAGGCGCAAGCCAAGGCCAAGGATGCAGTTGCCGAGCTTGAAGAGCTGCTCGACACCCTCAAGGTTCGTCAGAGCGAGACCCGTGCCTATATCGCCGAGCTCAAGCGTGACGCACAGGAAAGCCTGAAGCTGGCTCAGGGCGTGGGCAAGGTGAAGGAAGCTGCCGGCAAGGCGCTCGAAGCACGTGACGAGTCGGCAGCCAAACCAGCTACGGCGAAGAAGCCGGCTGCTGCCAAGGCGCCTGCCGCCCGTAAGCCTGCAGCCAAACCAGCAGCGGCCAAGGCCGCCGCCAAACCGGCCCCGGCTAAAGCACCTGCCAAGCCGGCCGCGAGCAAGCCTGCAGCCAAACCAGCTACGAGCAAGCCCGCAACAGCCAAGGCTCCGGCCAAGCCGGCCGCCAGCAAGCCGGCGGCAGCCAAGCCAGCTACGAGCCAACCCGTGGCAGCCAAGGCCTCGGCCAAACCGGCTGCAAGCAAGCCTGCTGCCAAACCGGCAGCAGCCAAACCAGCGGCTGCCAAGCCGGCTACTGCTGCCAAGCCGGCTGCGGCGAAGAAGCCGGCCGCTGCGAAAGCGCCGGTGAAGAAGGCTCCGGCCAAGCCTGCTGCCGCACCGGCCGCGCCCGTAGCGCCTGCCGCTGATAACGGAGCCGCTGCGAATACGCCCAGCGCGTCCTAAGGCGAGCCTGCAGCGCCGCGTAGCATCTGCAGCGCGGCGCTGCCTTTCCCAACCAGGCGAGCGAGCCAATCGTCTTCGCCTGCCTCTTCGGGCCATTTTTCTGCCAGCGCCTGCAAGCGTTCGAGCAGCACCCGCTCGGCCTGCAATTCCAGTCTCTTGAGCTGTTCGCGCAGAGCGTCCAACTCTGCATCCTCACGGGCGGCGGATCGCCATTGATGACGTGTTTGCCGCAGCGGGGCGACCACGTCGCGCTGCCAGGGGCCGGCCAACTCGCGTAATGCTGCCAGGCGCTCGTCCAGGCAGCGCACGCCGCGCTTTTGCAGCCAGGCGCCTGTAAGCAGCAGGCAGACGTCGCTGCCTGCTTCCTGCAATTGCAGGCAGGCCTGTTCCACGCCGGGTCTGGCGTAGAGTTCGAGGGCGAAATTCCACAGATCCTGCACGCGGCCTCCAGGGCGATTTGCTAGACTCCGCCGCCATTATGATCCGACTCCAGAACCTCACTCTACAGCGTGGTCCGCAACGCCTGCTCGAAGGCGCCGAGCTGACCCTGCACGCCGGCCAGAAGGTCGGCCTGATCGGTGCCAATGGCGCCGGCAAATCCAGCCTGTTCGCCCTGCTGCGTGGCGAGCTCGGCCCCGATGCCGGCGACTGCCAGTTGCCGCCAGACTGGCGCATCGCCCATATGCGTCAGGAAGTGGACGACCTCGAACGCCTGGCGGTGGACTACGTGCTCGACGGCGACGTGCACCTGCGCTCGATCCAGGCCGAGCTGGCCAAGGCCGAAGCCGCACACGACGGCAGCGCCATCGCCCGTCTGCACAACGAACTGGACAACGCCCAGGGCTACAGCGCCGACTCACGTGCGCGCAAGCTGCTGGCCGGGCTGGGTTTCACCAGCGAGCAGATGGACAGGCGCGTCGGCGACTTCTCCGGCGGCTGGCGCATGCGCCTTAACCTGGCCCAGGCGCTGATGTGCCCGTCCGAGCTGCTGCTGCTCGACGAGCCGACCAACCACCTCGACCTCGACGCCATCCTCTGGCTGGAGGAGTGGCTCAAAGGCTACCCCGGCACGCTGCTGCTGATTTCCCACGACCGTGACTTCCTCGATGCCGTGGTCGATCACATCGCGCATCTGGAACAGCAGAAGCTGACCCTCTATCGCGGCGGCTATTCGGCCTTCGAGCGCACCCGCGCCGAACGCTTGGCGCAGCAGCAGCAGGCCTTCGAGAAGCAGCAGGCGCAGCGCGCGCACATGGAAGACTTCATCCGCCGCTTCAAGGCCAAGGCCACCAAGGCGCGCCAGGCGCAGAGCCGCATCAAGGCGCTGGAGCGCCTGGAGGAGCTGGCTCCGGCACACGTCGACTCGCCCTTCGATTTCGTTTTTCGCGAGGCGGACAAGGTGTCCAGCCCGCTGCTGAATCTGTCTGAGGCGCGCCTGGGCTATGGCGACAAGGCCGTGCTGGAGAAGGTCAAGCTGAGCCTGGCGCCCGGCGCGCGCATCGGCCTGCTCGGCCCCAACGGTGCGGGCAAGTCGACCCTGATCAAGACCCTGGCCGGTGACCTTGCCGTGCTCGGCGGCGAACTGGCCCGTGGCGAGAACCTGGCCATCGGCTACTTCGCCCAGCATCAGCTCGATGCTCTGGATCCCAAGGCCAGCCCGCTGTTGCACCTGCAACGCCTGGCACCGAGCGAGCGCGAGCAGACGTTGCGTGACTTCATCGGCGGCTTCGATTTCCGTGGCGACCGTTGTGACGAGCCGGTGCTCAATTTCTCCGGTGGCGAGAAGGCGCGCCTGGCCCTGGCGTTGATCGCCTGGCAGAAGCCCAACCTGCTGCTGCTGGACGAGCCGACCAACCACCTCGACCTGGAAATGCGCCTGGCCCTGACCCTGGCGCTGCAGGAGTTTGCCGGTGCGGTACTGGTGGTCTCTCACGATCGTCACCTGCTCAAGAGCACCACCGACGAGTTCCTGCTGGTGGCCGATGGGCGCATCCAGCCATTTGAAGGCGACCTGGACGACTACGCGCGCTGGTTGATCGATTTTCGCGCCCGTCAGCAGCCGGTCAGCGCCCCGCTTGCCGGTGCCGAGAAGACCGACAAGCGCGCCCAGCGCCAGGCCGCCGCCGCGCTGCGCCAGCAACTGGCGCCGCACAAGAAGCAGGCCGACAAGCTCGAACAGGAGCTGGGCAAGGTGCAGGAAAAGCTTGCCTCCGTGGAAGCCCAGTTGGGCGATAGTGGTCTGTACGAGTCCGCGCGCAAGGACGAGCTGCGCCAGCGCCTGTCCGAACAGGCGCAGCTCAAGGCGCGCGAAGCCGAACTGGAGGAAGCCTGGCTGCTGGCGCTGGAAACCCTGGAGGCACTGCAGCAACAGCTAGAGGAGGCCGAATGATCGAGCAAGTGGATCTGCTGCAATGGCTCGCCACCTGGCGCGAGCCGCTGATACGAACCGGGCAGGTGCTGCTGATCATCCTGCTGGCATGGATCGCGCAGCGCATCCTTACCCGCGCCATCAGTCGCCTGGGCGCACGTTACAGCCTGCTGCCGCAGGAGGTGCTGCTGCCACTGCGCGGGTTGGTGCGCTGGCTGATCATGGGCAGCGCACTGCTCATGGTGCTGGAGCGTCTGGGGGTGTCGGCGACGGTACTTTGGACGGCGCTGACCGGCTTCACCGCCGTCGCTGCGGTGGCTTTCTTTGCCATCTGGAGCGTGCTGTCGAACATGTTCTGCGCATTGCTGATCTTCACCATGGGGCCGTTCCGCATGGGCGACACCGTGGAGGTCATCGAGAGCGCCGACAAGCCCGGCGTGAAGGGCCGAGTCATCGCCATCAACCTCTTCTACACCACCCTGCAGGACGTCAGCGAAGAGGGTGCCGGAGCCTTGTTGCAGGTGCCCAACAGCCTGTTCTTCCAGAAGTCGGTACGGCGCTGGCGTTGAACGCGGGGGCAGGAGTAGGCTGTAGCGCTCTTCCCCTGATTCGAGTCATTCGAGGTACGCACCATGGCCATGGAAACCTGGCTCGCTTTCTTCGTCGCCTGCTGGGTGATCAGCCTGTCGCCGGGTGCCGGCGCGGTCGCCTCGATGTCCGCTGGCCTGCAGTATGGCTTCTGGCGTGGATACTGGAATGCCCTGGGCCTGCAACTGGGCCTGGCCCTGCAAATCGCCATCGTCGCCGCTGGCGTGGGCGCCATTCTCGCCACCTCGGCTTTGGCCTTCAGCGTGATCAAGTGGTTCGGTGTGGTCTATCTGCTGTTTCTCGCCTACAAGCAGTGGGTCGCCTTGCCCAGCGAGCTGGATGCCGGTGCCACCGAGCGTAGCATCGGCCGGCCGCTGACCCTGGTGCTGCGTGGCTTCCTGGTCAATGCCAGCAACCCCAAGGCCATCGTCTTCATGCTCGCCGTACTGCCGCAGTTCCTCGATCCCCATGCACCGCTGCTGGCGCAGTATCTGGTGATGGGCGTGACCATGATCGTCGTCGACCTGATCGTCATGGCGGGCTATACCGGCCTCGCCTCGCGTGTGCTGCGGGCGCTGCGCACGCCGCGTCAGCAACGGGTGATGAACCGCAGCTTCGCCGCCCTGTTCGCAGCAGCGGCCGGTCTGCTGGCAACGGTCAAGCGCGCCGCCGTCTGACGCCAGGTCTGTTACCAAATATTTCAGATTTTCCTTGTCTGCGCAGGGCAGGCCGGCAACAATTTAATGCCATCCATTCGCGTTTCGGAATGCATTGATGAGCCGTTATCGTTCCCTGTTGTCCTGCCTGTTGCTCTCCATGCTGGCGTTGAGCAGCCTGTCCGTTCAGGCCGAGTCGTCCGATGGGGCCGCCCAGGCTCTGCACCTGCTTGGCTATATCGGTGCCGACTATCCGGCCACGGTGGCTGAAGGGCAGGTGGTCGACGCGGGCGAATACCGCGAGCAACTGGAGTTCCTCGGCGTGCTGCAAGGCCTGGTGGCCGAATTGCCGGCCAAGGCCGAGCGCGGTGAGCTGGAGCAGGGCATCGCCGCGCTGCAGCAGGCGGTGCAGCAGCATCAGCCCGGCGAGCAGGTGGCCCAGCAGGCGCGCCAGCTCAGCGCGCGCCTGGCCGAGCTGTATCAGGTGGCGCAGACCCCGGCCATTACCCCCGACCCCGAACGCGGCGCGCCGCTCTATGCCCAGCATTGCTCGGTGTGCCATGGCGATAGCGGCGCCGGCGACGGCCCGGCTGGCATCGGCCTGGAGCCGCCGCCCTCCAACCTGCGCGATGCCGCGCGGATGGATCGGCTGAGCCTGTACGACCTCTACAACACCCTGGGCCTGGGTATCGAAGGCACCGACATGCCGTCCTTCGCCGATCAGCTCGACGATCGCCAGCGCTGGGATCTGGCCACCTATATCGCCGGCTTCAGCGCTACCCAGGCACAAGGTGAGAAGCATTTCAGCATGGCCGAGCTGGCCGGGCGCACACCGGCGGAAATCGCCGCTGCCGATGGCGATGTCGCCACATTCCGCGCCCAGCGCGCTCATCCGACCGTGCAACAGCGTGGCCCGCAGCAGTTGATCGGGCACACTCGCAGTACCCTCGAACGCAGCCTGCAGGCCTATCGTGACGGCCATGTCGAGCAGGCCTACGACCTGTCTGTCGGCGCCTATCTGGAAGGGTTCGAGCTGGTCGAGGGCGCGCTGGACAACCTCGATGCGGCACAACGCAAGACTACCGAGAAGGCGCTGATGGCCTACCGCCAGACCATCCAGGACGGTGCCAGTGTCGCTCAGGCCGCCCAAGCGCTGGAGCTGGCGCGGGTGCAGCTGGACAAGTCGGCGGCCCTGCTCGAAGGCGGTGCGATGAACGCCTCGCTGAGCTTCTTCTCCAGTCTGCTGATCCTGCTGCGTGAGGGGCTGGAAGCCATTCTGGTGCTGGCGGCGATTCTCGCCTTCCTGCGCAACACCGGGCAGCAGCAGGCGGTGCGCAGCGTGCACATCGGTTGGGGCCTGGCGTTGCTGGCCGGGGTCGCTACCTGGGCGGTGGCGGCCTATGTCATCGATGTCAGCGGTGCGCAGCGCGAATTGCTCGAAGGCGTGACCGCGCTGTTCGCCAGCGTGGTGCTGCTGTGGGTCGGGGTGTGGATGCACGATCGTCGTCATGCCGCTGCCTGGCAGGACTACATCAAGAGCAGCCTGGTCGGCGGCGGTGGTCGCTTCGGCTTCGCCGTGCTGGCGTTCTTCTCGGTGTACCGCGAGCTGTTCGAGGTCATCCTGTTCTACGAAACCCTCTGGCTGCAGGCCGGCCCGGCCGGACACGGTGCGGTGCTGGCCGGTGCCGGCGCTGCACTGGTGGCGCTGCTCGGCCTGGCCTGGGTGATCCTGCGCGGCTCGCGCAAGCTGCCGCTGGCCACCTTCTTCGGCGCCAATGCCGTGCTGCTGTGCGTGCTCTCGGTGGTGTTCGCCGGCCATGGCGTGGCCGCCTTGCAGGAGGCCGGCGTGCTGGGCACGCGGCCAGTGCCGTTCTTCGACTTCGATTGGCTGGGCATTCATGCCGATGCCTGGAGCCTCTCGGCCCAGGGCCTGGCCCTGCTGGGTATCGCGCTGCTCTACGGGCGTAGCCGCCTGAACGAGCGGCGCCGTCTGATCGCCCAGGGCTGACCGAGGAAAGGTTCCGCTGGGGCGAATTCGCAGCTCGTGAATTCGCCCCGCTGGCAAGGCGCTGGGTTTTGGTACTATCGTTGCAAAAGATCGTGAACCGGCTCCGCGACAACTTGTCTGATAGCGCTTAGGCTGATTCCAATTCTTCTGCCGAGTGCCCGCATGTCCTCCACGAGTTCCTCCACTCACTACGCCGACAGTCCCGATCTGGCGGTTGCCCCCCTGCGTCATCCCACTCTGGAGCAGGCGCTGTCCAGTGCCTGTGCCCAGCTCAAGGTTCGGCAAGCCTACCTGGCCGCCTTGCGCGATCCGGCCATCGGCCCGCAGCCCCGACTGCTGCTGGCGGTTTCCGGTGCCGACGTACGGGGCCAGCGGCGTCTGGCTGCGCAGGTGGCCGAGCTGCTGCCGGATGAAGTCGAGCTGGATCTGATCGAGCTGAGCGAGGACAACCTGTCGCGCGCTGTGCGCGAGCGCTGCCAGCCGTTCTACAGCGCCTGAGCTGGCATACTGGCCACTGGTTTTGCTGTCGAAGGTGCTCCATGCGCGTATGGATAGATGCCGATGCCTGCCCCCGGGCGGCGCGGGATCAGGTGGTCAAGTTCGCCCTCAAACGTGGTTTCGAGGTGGTGCTGGTGGCCGGGCAGGCCGTGGCCCGGCCCAACTTCGCCTGCGTGAAACTGGTGGTGGTACCGAGCGGCCCGGATGCGGCGGACGATCATCTGGTCGAGCATGCCGTGCCTGGCGAGCTGGTGATCTGCAGCGACGTACCGCTGGCCGACCGCCTGGTGAAGAAGGGCGTGGCGGCACTGGATCCGCGCGGCCGCGAATTCGACGAGCGCAACATGGGCGAGCGTCTGGCGGTGCGCAACCTGTTCACCGATCTGCGTGAGCAGGGGCAGGTCGGTGGTGGTCAGGCGCCCTACTCGGAAAAGGATCGCCAGGCCTTCGCCAATGCACTGGATCGGATTCTCACGCGGCTGAGTCGCTAGGCCGTAGTTTTGATGAGCTCGCTCCTACAACCCCATCTCAGCTACACAGATAGGTGCCGGTGCCCACCGCCACCAGCACGCCTTCGTCGTTGTGCAACTCCATGCGGATCACCGCCACCTTGTTGCCGGCGCGCAACGGCATGGCGGTGGCAATGAAACGCTGGCCACGGCCAGGGCGTAAGTAGTCGATGCGTAGATCGATGGTACCCAGTTTGGACAGCTTGCTCATGCGCTCGGCTGGCGGCAGGTGCTGGTGGTTGGCGAAGGCGCCGATCAGCGCCATGGCGCCGCCGCAGACATCCAGCAGTGACGAGATCACTCCGCCATGCAGGATGCCGTGAACGAAGTTGCCTATCAGCTCGGGCTTCATCGGCAGGTGCATGACCACCTGTTCCTCGCTCAGCCTGTCGATCTCGATGCCGAGCAACTGGTTGAAGGGGATGCGCTGGAAGAAGGCGATCACCGCCTGCTGCAGGTCGGCATCGAGGGTGAAGGCATGGGGCATTGTCGTCGCTCCGCGAATTGCTCCCTCGCACGCTGCCGTAGCCTGGCAGCTTTGGCCAGGGGCGCTGCAGGAGCGCCCTGGCCAATGGCCGGATCGTCGTATCCGGTTCGGCGCAGGCGCTGCTCGGAGGGGCCTTTGTGGGAGCGAATCCATTCGCGATGGGATCAGCAGCAGGCTGACCTGAAACACGAATGAATTCGTTACAGCCATGGCCCAATCAGTGGTGGGTCAGCTCCAGCACGCGGTCGACCAGCTTGTTGATGCCGGAGGCCGCCTCACTGATGGACTGGGCGAGCATGTAGGCAGGGGTGGTGACTAGCTTGCGCGCTGTGTCTTCGACGATCTCGTCCACGGCGCACTCATGGTGTTCGGCGCCCATTTGGGTCATGGCGGCTGCGGTGTCGTGGTCATTGCCGATGGTGCAGACCACACCGGCACCGAAGATCTTCGCCGCCAGGGCCGGGGCAATGCAGATCAGGCCGACTGGCTTGCCGGCGTCGACGAAGGCCTTGCAGGCGGCTAGTACGTCAGGCTGCACGCTGCAACCGGCACCATGGGTAGCGAAGTCGGAGAGGTTTTTCGCCACGCCGAAGCCGCCCGGCAGGATCAGCGCGTCGAAGTCGGCGACGTGCAGCGCCTTGACATCCTTGATGTTGCCACGGGCGATGCGCGCCGATTCCACCAGCACGTTGCGTGTCTCGTCCATCTCGTCGCCGCTGTAGTGATCGACCACGTGCAATTGCGCTACGTTGGGTGCGAAGCATTGCACCTGGGCGCCGCGCTGATCGAGGCGCAGCAGGGTGATCACGCTTTCGTGGATCTCGGCGCCATCGTAGACGCCGCAGCCGGACAGAATCACTGCCACTTTCTTGCTCATGGTCGAACTCCTGAAGGTCGCGCGCCTGACGCAGGCGCGCTGGTTGTCGGTCAAAGGGTGCGCTGTCGCCAAATGCCACTCGTACTGTCACGTGGCGACGCGAACCCGCACGGCAGGTCGCATAGGATGAATATCAGCCCAATCCCGGCACAAGTACAACAACGTGGCGCAGTCATGAATTACATCCTCTATGCAGTGCCTTTCTTCTTCCTGCTCATTGCCCTGGAATTGCTGGCCGACCGCTGGCGCGGTCTGCGTACCTATCGGCTGGCCGACGCCCTGAGCAGCCTCGGCGCCGGCGTGCTGTCCCAGGCTACGGGGTTGTTGACCAAGGTGGTGGGCCTGCTCACTTACGCCTTCGCCTGGGAGCACCTGGCGCTGCTCCCACTCGCCGAAAACAGCCTGTGGGTGTGGATCTTCGCCTTCGTCTTCTACGACTTCTGCTACTACTGGAACCATCGCCTGGGCCACGAGCGCAACGTGCTCTGGGCCGCCCATGCGGTGCACCACCAGAGCGAGGACTACAACCTCTCCACCGCCTTGCGCCAGACCAGCACGGGCTTTCTCTTCAGTTGGCTGTTCTATCTGCCGCTGGCCGTGGTCGGCGTGCCGCCGTTGGTGTTCGTCTCGGTGGCGGCGCTGAACCTGCTCTATCAGTTCTGGGTGCATACCCGCCATATCCCCAAGCTGGGCTGGTTCGAGTGGCTGTTCATCACACCCTCGAACCACCGGGTTCATCATGCGCAGAATCCTATCTACATGGATCGTAATTACGGCGGAGTGTTCATTGTCTGGGATCGTCTGTTCGGCACCTTCCAAGAGGAACTGGACGAGCATCCGGTGGTATTCGGCGTGACCGTGCCATTGGCTAGCTGGAATCCGCTGTGGGCCAATCTGCAGGTGTATGCCGGGCTTTGGCACGACGCGCGGCGAGCGCAGTCCTGGTGGGATCGGTTGCGCATCTGGTTCATGCCCACCGGCTGGCGACCAGCCGATGTGGCGGCCCGCTATCCACAGGCCAAGCCCGACCTCGGCCAGTTCCGCAAGTACGAGGTGCCGCTGAGCACTGGCGCGCAGGTTTATGCCCTGCTGCAGTTCGCCTGCTACCTGCTGGCGGGCGTCTGGCTGCTGGCCCAAGGTGACGTGCTATCGCTGAGCGCCGCGCTGCTGGGCTGTGCATGGATTGCCCTGGGCCTGTACAGCATGGGCGTCTGGTTGGAAAACCGTGGCTGGGCGCTGCGTCTGGAATGCCTGCGCCTGGCGCTCAACCTGCCAGCCCTGTGGCTGGCCGAGCGTCTGGCCATGCTGACGCCGAATGTCACTGCCTGGGGCTGGCTGGTCGTCTACAGCCTGGCCAGTCTGTTTGGTATCTGGCTGGCGCGTCGTTCAGCCGCGCCGGCGCTGACGCCATCGGTATAGCCAGGCCAGGGCGAGCAGCAGCACCACGGCGGCCAGCAGCAGAACCTGATAGTGGCGCAGCTCTTCCAGCAGGCCTCCCATGGCATTGCCCAGGCTGTAGGCCAGCAGGCTGATGCCGCCAGCCCAGGCGCCCGCGCCGATGGCGTCGAGCAGCAGGTAGCGGCGCCAGGAATAGCCGGACAGGCCGATGGTCAGCGGCATCACCGTGCGCAGGCCATAGAGAAAGCGAAAGGACAGCACCCACAGATCCGGGTAGCGCTGGATCAACGCGCTGGCACGATCGCCCAGCGGCTGCCAGCGAGGCTTGCGCGCCAGCAGGGCGCGGCCATGGCGACGCCCCAGGTAGTACCAGAGCTGATCGCTGGCGAAGGCGCCGAGGAAGGCGCACAGCGCCACCCATTGGATTTCCAGCAGGTCGCGCACGGCCATGTAAGCGGCCAGCAGCAACGAGACCTCACCCTCGAGAAAGGTGCCAAGTACCAGCGCCGGGTAACCGAACTGCTGTATCAGGTCATGTAGCATGTGCTGCGCTCATGGAGGGGGTGATGCAGACTACTCCGACCGCGAAGAGCCCGGAAGGTGGCGTGACGTGCCACAATGGGCCACTGCCCGTGCGACGCGCCGTCGCATGCGGTCATTCGACCGTCATCAAATGGTCATAATGCTCGTAGAACCTATTCACGATCTGCTGCGCGTCGGCTCTGCTGCGTCAAGGACAGGCTGGAATGCTCCTGCATCAGGGCTCCGCCGTCCGGCTCGCTGACGCTCGTCCTTCGCGCCAGCCTCTGGCTGTGCCTTGCGTTGGTCGTTGCGTCCTGCATAGTGCTAGCTCGCGAAATCGTGAACAGGGTCTATAACCTGTCACACTGGCCCGCTGTTGCGGGCTCTGGAGTCTGCCGTGAGTGTTACCCCCGCCAACCGCCTGTTCCCTGCCACTCGCCTGCGTCGCAACCGTCGCGATGAGTTTTCCCGCCGCCTGGTGCGTGAGAACCGTCTGAGCGTTGACGACCTGATCCTGCCGGTCTTCGTCCTCGACGGCGACAATCGCCGCGAGAGCGTGCCGTCGATGCCGGGCGTGGAGCGTCTGTCCATCGACCTGCTGCTCAAGGAAGCCGAGCACTGGGTGGAGCTGGGCATTCCGGCGCTGGCGTTGTTTCCGGTCACGCCGCTGGAGAAGAAATCCCTCGATGGCAGTGAGGCCTGGAACCCAGACGGCATCGCCCAGCGCGCGATCCGTGCGCTGCGGGCGAAATTCCCCGAATTGGGGGTGATCAGCGATGTGGCCCTCGATCCCTTCACCACCCACGGTCAGGACGGCATCCTCGATGCCGACGGCTACGTGCAGAACGACATCACCGTCGATGCCCTGGTCAAGCAAGCACTGTCCCATGCCGAGGCCGGTGCTCAGGTGGTGGCGCCATCGGACATGATGGACGGGCGCATCCAGGCCATCCGCGAGGCCCTGGAGCTGGCCGACCACGTCAACGTGCGCATCATGGCCTACTCGGCCAAATACGCCAGCGCCTACTATGGCCCGTTCCGCGATGCCGTCGGCTCGGCCGCCAATCTCGGCAAGGGCAGCAAGAACACCTATCAGATGGATCCGGCCAATGGTGACGAGGCGCTGCATGAAGTGGCCGCCGACCTCGCCGAAGGCGCCGACATGGTCATGGTCAAACCGGGCATGCCCTACCTGGACATCGTCTGGCGTGTTAAGGAGGCCTACAAGGTGCCGACCTTCGCCTATCAGGTCAGTGGCGAATACGCCATGCACATGGCCGCCATCGGCAACGGCTGGTTGAGCGAGGCGGTGATCCTCGAGTCGCTCACCGCCTTCAAACGTGCCGGTGCCGATGGCATCCTCACCTATTTCGCCGTGCGTGCGGCAGAACTGTTACAACAGGGGCGATGACGCCCCCCCAGGAACCGGAACCCAGCCGATGAATACCGAAGGACTCAACAGCGAAGCACTCGACAGCAGCAACCCGGCTCCCGTGGAAGTGGTCGCCGAACCACCCGTGGTGGAAACCCCGCCGCCAGCGCCCGTGCCTGGCCTGGATGACAGCAGCTTGTACATCCATCGCGAGCTGTCGCAACTGCAGTTCAACATCCGCGTGCTGGAGCAGGCGCTGGATGAGTCCTACCCCTTGCTGGAGCGCCTGAAGTTCCTGCTGATCTTCTCCAGCAACCTCGACGAGTTCTTCGAGATCCGCGTCGCCGGCCTGAAGAAGCAGATCAACTTCGCCCGCGAGCAGGCCGGCGCCGACGGCCTGCAGCCGCACCAGGCGCTGGCGCGCATCAGCGAGATCGTCCATGAGCAGGTGGATCGCCAGTACGCCATTCTCAACGATACCCTGTTCCCGGCGCTGGCCAAGCAGGGCATCACCTTCATCCGCCGGCGTTACTGGACGACCAAGCTCAAGACCTGGGTACGGCGTTACTTCCGTGACGAGATCGCGCCGATCATCACCCCCATCGGTCTCGACCCGACTCACCCCTTCCCGCTGCTGGTGAACAAGAGCCTGAACTTCATCGTCGAGCTGGAAGGCGTCGATGCCTTCGGCCGTGACTCGGGTCTGGCCATCATCCCGGCGCCGCGCCTGCTGCCGCGGGTGATCCGCGTGCCGGAGGAAGTGGGTGGCCCGGGTGACAACTTCATCTTCCTGTCGTCGATGATCCACGCCCATGCCGACGACCTGTTCCCCGGCATGAAGGTCAAGGGCTGCTACCAGTTCCGCCTGACCCGCAACGCCGACCTGTCGGTGGACGCCGAGGATGTCGAGGATCTGGCCCGCGCCCTGCGTGGCGAACTGTTCTCGCGGCGTTATGGCGATGCGGTGCGTCTGGAGGTGGTCGACACCTGCCCGAAGCACCTGAGCGACCACCTGCTCAAGCAGTTCGGCCTGACCGAGAACGAGCTGTATCAGGTCAACGGCCCGGTCAACCTGACCCGCCTGTTCTCCATCACCGGCCTCGACAGTCATCCGGAGCTGCAGTACACGCCGTTCACTCCGGTGATCCCCAAACCGCTGCAGAACGCCGAGAACATCTTCAGCGTGGTCAGCAAGCAGGACATCCTCCTGCTGCACCCCTTCGAGTCCTTCACCCCGGTGGTCGACCTGTTGCGCCAGGCCGCCAAGGATCCGCATGTCCTGGCGATCAAGCAGACCCTGTACCGCTCCGGGGCCAACTCGGAAATCGTCGACGCCCTGGTGGAAGCGGCGCGTAACGGCAAGGAGGTCACCGCAGTGATCGAGCTGCGTGCGCGCTTCGACGAAGAGTCCAACCTGGCCCTGGCCAGCCGCCTGCAGGCCGCCGGTGCCGTGGTGATCTACGGGGTGGTGGGGCTCAAGACCCACTCCAAGATGATGCTGATCCTGCGCCGCGAGAATGGTGAAATTCGCCGCTACGCCCACCTCGGCACCGGCAACTACCACGCCGGCAACGCGCGCCTGTACACCGACTACAGCCTGCTCACCGCCGACGTGGCCCTGGGCGAGGACGTGGCCAAGCTGTTCAGTCAGCTCATCGGCATGGGCAAGACCCTGCGCATGAAGAAGTTGCTGCACGCGCCCTTCACCCTGAAGAAGACCCTGCTCGACCTGATCGCCAAGGAAACCGCCGCCGCAGCCGAAGGCAAGCCGGCGCACATCATCGCCAAGTTCAACTCGCTGACCGACCCCAAGGTGATCCGCGCGCTTTACAAGGCCAGCCAGACCGGGGTGAAGATCGAACTGGTGGTGCGTGGCATGTGCTGCCTGCGTCCGGGGGTGCCGGGGGTGTCGCACAATATCCAGGTGCGCTCGATCATCGGCCGCTTCCTCGAACACACGCGGGTCTACTACTTCCTCAATGGCGGTGACGAGCTGGTCTATCTGTCCAGTGCCGATTGGATGGAGCGTAACCTCGACAAGCGCGTTGAGACCTGCTTCCCGGTGGAAGGCAAGAAGCTCATCACCCGTGTCAAGAAGGAATTGGAGGCCTACCTGACCGACAACACCCAGGCCTGGGTGCTGCAGTCGGACGGCCGCTACGTGCGCCAGCAACCCACCGGCAACCAGAACTCGCGCAATGCCCAGGCGAGCCTGATGGAAAAGCTCACCGCGCCGGTGCTGGTGACGCGATAAAAAGGCCGCTAGCGGCCATCTGATGACCCTCTCCCATTCATGGGAGAGGGTGCCCGAAGGGCGGGAGAGGGTGTGAAAGGCCACGTGCTATGGCTCTTTGAAGATGCGCGTTTTTGGAAGCACTGCTTCCTGCGCCGATGAGCGCCTGATCGCTGGCGATCAGGCTGGGGCGCGGAGCGGGGTGCCCGAAGGCGGGAGAGGGTGTGAAAGGGCGTGTGCTGTGGCTCTTTGAAGACGCGCGGCTTCCTGCGCTAATGCTCGATAGCTCACCAAGCTGCGTGTCATCAGCTTGCTGATAACGGTGGACGGCGGGTTTCCCCCGTCCTACGCTTGCTGCCCGAGTCCCGGTGCGCGCGGCGCACCCTACGGGGACTGATGGCGGAGTGTGTTGTCTGACTCAGAAGGTGATCAGCACACGCTCAGCGTCAGGTCGATGCGCTTGAGCCACTCCGCCTCGGCCTCGAAGTCCGCCTGGGTCAGCGGGTTGGCTGTCAGCCAGCCTTCGGGGAAGCGAATCTCCAGACCGTTTTCCGTTGCCTTGAACTGCACCTGCGGCATGTCCTGGGTACCCCGGATGTGGTGGAACAGGATGGCGAAGCGCAGCAGTACGCACAGGCGCATCAGCTTCACGCCTTCCTCGCCGAACTCGGCGAACTTGTCCTTGGGGATATTGCGCCGATGGCCGCGCACCAGCAGGGCGAGCATTTGCTGATCCTGGCGGGAGAAACCGGCCAGGTCGGAGTGTTCGATCAGGTAGGCGCCGTGCTTGTGGTACTGGTAGTGGGCGATGTCCAGGCCCACCTCGTGCACCTTGGCGCCCCAGCTCAGTAGCTCGCGGTGCCAGTCGTCGTTCAGGCCCCAGTCGGCAGCTACCTTGTCCAGTGCCGAGAGCGCCTTGGCTTCGACCCGTGCGGCCTGATCCACGTCGACGTGGTAGCGCTCCATGAAGGCCGCCAGGGTGCGCTCGCGCACGTCCTCGTGCTGATGACGGCCGAGCAGGTCGTAGAGCACGCCTTCGCGCAGGGCGCCTTCGGAATGGCTCATGCGCTGGATTTCGCAGGCATCGAAGATGGCTTCGAGAATCGCCAGGCCGGCGGGGAAGATGCTGCGTCGATCCGGCTTGATGCCGTCCAGCTCGATCTTTTCCACTTCGCCCAGCTTGAACAGCTTGCGCTTGAGCCAGGCCAGGCCCTCGACCGTGACCTCGCCATTACCCAGGCCCGCCGCCTTGATCGCCAGGCCGATGGCCTTGATGGTGCCGGAGGCGCCCACGGCGTCTTCCCAGCCGAGACGGCGAAGGCCCTGCTCGATGCCCATGAGCTCCAGGCGGGCGGCGGTATAGGCCTGGGCATAGCGTGCCGGAGTGATCTTGCCGTCCTTGAAGTAGCGCTGGGTGAAGCTCACGCAGCCCATCTGCAGGCTCTCACGCAGCAGCGGCTCGAAGCGTTGGCCGATGATGAACTCGGTGCTGCCGCCGCCGATGTCGGCGACCAGGCGCTTGCCGGGAGTGTCGGCGATGCTGTGGGACACCCCGAGATAGATCAGGCGTGCTTCCTCGCGACCGGAAATCACCTCGACCTGGTGGCCGAGAATCTCCTCGGCGCGGCGGATGAACTCGGCGCGGTTGCGCGCTTCGCGCAGGGCGTTGGTGCCAACGATGCGCACCGCGCCTTCCGGCAGGCTGTTGGTGAACTGGGCGAAACGGCGCAGACAGTCGAGGCCGCGCTGCATGGCCTCCTCGCTGAGCTGACGCTCATCGTCCAGGCCGGCAGCCAGTTGCACCTTGTCGCCGAGGCGTTCGAGGATACGAATCTCGTGGTTGTCGGCCTTGGCCAGCACCATGTGAAAACTGTTCGAGCCCAGGTCGATGGCGGCGATCAGAGGGAAATTCTCGGCAGGGGCTTGGGGCATGATTACGGCATCTCGGTCGATAACGGCGCCATCCTGCCACGACTGAGCGCATGAGCCAACGCATTCGGATGTCGCAGGAATCTGGTCTAGACCTGTAATTACCGGAGGTTCAGTGCTTGAAGAGGCTGCTTGAGCACCCGTTCGTCGCAATTGTTGCCGTCGCCGCCACGGTCGACCACGAGGAAGCGGCCGGGGTATTCCAGGCACAGCAGCGGGTGGTGCCAGGTGCCACGGGCGTAGTTGACGCCCTGATCCGGTGCGCTGATGAAGGCGCGGATTCGCGACTCGTCCAGTTCGCCGGGCGGCGCTACGACGATCAGCATGCGGCTGCCATCCACCGGATAGAAGGCCTGGCTGCCCAGCGGGTGGCGTTCGAGCATGGCGATGGTGATGGGCGCGTGCCAGGCCTTGCCCTCGAAGATATTCACCAGGGTTCTTGGCGATTCGCCGGCCAACTCCACCTGTACCAGGTCGTGGTAGCGCGTGGTGGTGCCGGCGTTGATCGGGAAGGTGTTGGCGCCTGCCGTTTCGATCACGTCACCGAAAGGCGCGAAGGCTTCGCGGGTCAGTGGCTCGACCTGCAGCGGCAGGGTCGCTGGCGCGTTCACAGGTCCACCGAGCCAATGAAGTTGCGCAGCTCCTCGGTTTGCGGGGCGGCGAACAGTTCCTTGGGATCGCCGATCTCATGCACCTTGCCCTGGTGCATGAATACCAGCTTGTCGCCGACTTCGCGGGCGAAGCGCATCTCGTGGGTGACCATGATCAGGGTCATGCCCTCGCTGGCCAGTTGCTTGACCACCGCCAGCACCTCGTTGACCAGCTCCGGATCGAGCGCCGAGGTGATCTCGTCGCACAGCAGCACCTTGGGCGACATGGCCAGGGCGCGGGCGATGGCCACGCGTTGCTGTTGGCCGCCAGACAGTCGCTCGGGGTAGGCGTCGAACTTTTCCGCCAGGCCGACGCGTTCGAGCATTTGCCGGGCAATTTTCTCGGCCTCGGCGCGTGGGGTCTTCTTCACCACCTGCGGCGCCAGCATGACGTTCTCGCCGACGGTCAGGTGCGGGAACAGGTTGAACTGCTGGAACACCATGCCGACTTTCTGCCGCAGGCTGCGCAGGTCGGCGCGGGCGGCGTCGATGTACTCGCCGTCGACTTCGATGACGCCATCGTTGATCGACTCCAGGCCGTTGAGGGTGCGCAGGAAGGTACTCTTGCCCGAGCCGCTGCGGCCGATGATGGCGACCACCTCGCCTTCCTCGACCTTGAGGTCGATGCCCTTGAGCACATGGTTGTCGCCGTAATACTTGTGCAGGGCGGTGACGTTAAGCAGTGACATTCAGCCTCCTTTCCAGGCGGTATGCAGCGAGCGAGAGCGGGTAGCAAAGCAGGAAGTAACCGAGGGCGACGAAGCCGTAGACCATGAAGGGCTCGAAGGTGGCGTTGGCCAGCATGCTGCCGGTCTTGGTCAGCTCGGTGAAACCGATGATCGAAGTCACCGCAGTGCCCTTGACCACCTGCACGGAGAAGCCGACGGTGGGTGCCACGGCGATGCGCAATGCCTGTGGCAGCACGACGTGGCGCAGGGTTTCCAGGCGGCTCATGGCCAGGCTTTCGGCGGCCTCCCACTGACCGCGACTGATCGACTCGACGCAGCCGCGCCAGATCTCGGCGAGAAAGGCGCTGGTGAACAGGGTCAGCGCCGTGGCGGCTGCCAGCCAGGGCGACACGTCGACGCCGAGCAGGGCGATGCCGAAGAACACCAGAAACAGTTGCATCAACAGCGGCGTGCCCTGGAACAGTTCGATATAGCCGCGTGCCAGAACCCGTGGCGCCGATAGCGGCGACAGGCGCGCCAGCAACGCCAGCAGGCCGGCGATACCACCACAGACGAAGGCCACCAATGACAGCAGCAGCGTCCACTGCAGGCCGGTGAGCAGGTTGCGCAGGATGTCCCAGAGGGTGAAGTCCATCAACGGGCTCCCATGATGAAGCGACGGCCGAACCAGGCCAGCAACTGGCGAATCAGGATGGCCATGAGCAGGTACAGCGCCGTGGTCAGCAGATAGGTCTCGAAGGCGCGGAAGTTACGCGACTGGATGAAGTTGGCGGCGAACGACAGCTCTTCGGTGGAAATCTGCGAGCACACCGCCGAGCCCAGCATGACGATGATGATCTGGCTCGACAGGGCCGGCCACACCTTGCCCAGGGCCGGGCGCAACACCACGTGGCGGAAGGTCTCGAAGCGGCTCATGGCCAGCGCGGCGGCGGCTTCGAGCTGGCCATGCGGAATCGCCTGGATCCCGGCGCGGATGATCTCGGTGGAGTAGGCGCCGAGGTTGATCACCATGGCCAGCACCGCGGCTTCCCATTCGCTCAGGCGGACGCCGAGCGAGGGCAGGCCGAAGAAAATGAAGAATAGCTGGACGATGAACGGCGTGTTGCGGATCAGCTCCACGTACACGCCGAAAATCCGGTCGAACGGGCGGATGCGCCAGGCGCGCAGTATCGCTCCGACGATGCCGAGACCGACCCCCAGCAGGGTGCCGATCGCCGTCAGGCCGAGGGTGAAAGCCGCGCCCTGCAGCAGCAGATCGCTGTGCTGCAGGACGGCGGCGAAGTCGAACTGGTACGCCATGGCTCAGATCCCCACGCAGCTCAGAGGTCGGCCGGCAGTGGTTGCTTCAGCCACTTCTGGCTGATTGCGTCGAGGCTGCCGTCGGCCTTGGCGGCGGCGATGATGGCGTTGACCTTGGCCAGCAGGGTGGCCTGATCCTTGTTCACGCCGACGTATACCGGTGAATCCTTGAGCTTGAGTTTCATGCTCGGGATGCGCTTGGGATTTTTCTCGGCGATGGCCACCATCACCACGTTACCGCTGGCGATCAGGTCGACCTGGCCGGACAGGTAGGCGGCGATGGTCGAGTTGTTGTCCTCGAAGCGCTTGATGGTGGCGCCTTGCGGGGCAACCTTGGTCAGTTCGATGTCTTCGATCGAGCCACGGGTGACGCTGATGGTCTTGCCGGCCAGGTCGTCGAGGCTGGCGATGGCGGCGTCTTGCGGGCCGAACACGCCGAGGTAGAAGGGCGCGTAGGGCGCGGAGAAGTCGATCACCGCTTCACGCTCGGGGTTCTTGCCCAGGCTGGAGATCACCAGATCCACCTTGCCCGTGGTAAGGAAGGGGATGCGGTTGGTGCTGTTGACCGGCGTCAGCTCCAGCTTTACCGCCAGCTTGTCGGCCAACAGTTGCGCGGTGTCGATATCCAGGCCGCGCGGCTTGAGATCCGGGCCGACCGAGCCGAAAGGCGGAAAATCCTGCGGTACGGCGACTTTCAGTACGCCGGCCTTGCCGATGTCTTCGAGGGCATCGGCGTGAACGGTGCTGGCGCCGAAGGCCAGTGCGGCGAACAAGGTGCCCAGCAGTGTGCGGTGGAATAAGCGCATGTCGATCTCCCCAGGTATGAACTGAAAATTCAGCATTTCGGTTTGCTGAAGCTTTGCATCGCCTGTGCCAAGTCCAGTGAAAATGCGGGTTGGGTCGACCTCCATGCGTAGAAACAAGGTCTTACTGGTCTGAACAGTTGGCAAAATTGATCGAGTGGTCAGGTGTCATTCTGGGTCATCTTGGTGCATGGCCTCTCGGCGCTGATCCATAAGGGCGCGTCGCTTGCCTGGCATGGGCTTATGGCCTTACAAAGGCGGCACGACTGGACTGACCGGCCCGAACAGCCATGCATGCTTCTGCTCCCCGCGCGGTACCCGAATATGCCCTGCAGGCGATCCGCCGTCTGATCGAGGAGGGCGGCTATCGCCCTGGTGATGCGCTGCCGTCGCAGCGTGATCTGGCCGAGCGCCTGGGCGTGAGCCGCGCGTCCTTGCGTGAGGCGTTGTCGTCGCTCAGTGCCCTGGGGCTGATCAGTGTGCAGGCCGGCAAGGGGGTATTCGTTCAGGCGGCGCCCAAGGTGGAGGCCGGTGCGGGCTTCGTCTGGCCCTTCGCCGCGCAGGTGTCGGCGGCCGATACCTTCCAGCTACGCTTCGCTCTGGAAGGTTTCGCCTGTGGCCTGGCCGCCGGCACCATGACCGCCGAGGAGCTGGATCTGCTCGAAGACAACGTCGAGCAGATGCGTCGCGAGCTGCGTGCCGAGGATTTCGAGCAGGCCACGCGGCTGGATTTCGAGTTCCATCAGCGCATTCTGGCGGCCAGTGGTAATCAGGCGATGTTCGCCCTGGTCACCTCCAGTGCGGATATCTTCCTGGAAAGCCAGAAGCTGCCGTTCATCCGCCCGGAACGAGCCATGGAAACCTGGCAGGAGCACCGCAAGATCCTCAAGGCCCTGGCGCGGCATGCCGCCGGCTCGGCGCAGAAGGCCATGCAGCAGCACATCCGCGCCGCGGCGCTACGCACCGGCATTGCCTTCATCACGCTGGGTGATTGAAACTATTGAGTGGCTCAATCGCCAGTGCCTTTCGGTGCCAGGCAAGCCGGGCTATGATGTCGCCACTTTTGGTTGCCTGCCATTCTTGGCGGCAATCCTTCGGGCCGTCGCACGCGACGTCAAAAATTTCTCCCGGCATTTTTTGCTTCCGAACATACGGAGATTTCCAATGAGTGAATTCATCACCAACGTCAGCGATGCCAGCTTCGACCAGGACGTCATCCAGGCTGAAGGTCCGGTTCTGGTCGACTACTGGGCTGAGTGGTGCGGCCCGTGCAAGATGATCGCGCCGGTGCTCGACGAGATCGCCAAGGACTACCAGGGCAAACTGAAGATCTGCAAGCTGAACATCGACGAGAATCAGGAAACTCCGCCCAAGTACGGCGTGCGTGGTATCCCCACCCTGATGCTGTTCAAGAACGGCAACGTCGAGGCCACCAAGGTGGGTGCCCTGTCCAAGTCGCAACTGGCGGCCTTCCTCGACAGCAACATCTGAGCCGTAGGCGGTAGGGGGGATCACGCTTCATCGATCCACCATGGCACCGCAAGTGGTGGATAAGAAAAGCGTCATCCACCCTACGCAGCCTTGAAGCCCCGAATTTCGCGGGGCTTTTTCGTTTTTCGGGCTAGACGCTGTTTTTTCACGGTGTTACATTCGGCCTCGCTGCTTCCTCTAGGCAGCCCTCTGCATGCCGTCGCCGATTCATTCCAATACGAATTCGTTCGCGATCCTGTCGCCTTCCTTGCGGCGCGGCCTCTCAAGCTAACAGCTTCTTTCCTCTCTTAAATGATTACGTCATTCCTATGAATCTGACCGAACTCAAGCAAAAACCGATTGCCGAACTGCTGGACATGGCCGAACAGATGGGCCTGGAAAACATGGCCCGTTCGCGCAAGCAGGACATCATCTTCGCCCTGCTGAAAAAGCACGCCAAAGGCGGCGAAGAGATCGGCGGCGACGGTGTGCTGGAGATTCTCCAGGACGGTTTCGGCTTCCTCCGCTCCGCCGACTCCTCCTACCTGGCCGGCCCGGACGACATCTACGTCTCGCCCAGCCAGATCCGCCGCTTCAACCTGCGTACCGGTGACACCATCGTCGGCAAGATCCGCCCGCCGAAGGAAGGCGAGCGTTACTTCGCCCTGCTCAAGGTCGACAGCATCAACTTCGACCGCCCGGAAAATGCCAAGAACAAGATCCTGTTCGAGAACCTCACGCCGCTGTTCCCGAACGAGCGCCTGACCATGGAGGCCGGAAACGGCTCCACCGAGGACATCACCGGCCGCGTGATCGACCTCTGCTCGCCGATTGGCAAGGGCCAGCGCGGCCTGATCGTCGCCCCGCCGAAAGCGGGCAAGACCATCATGCTGCAGAACATCGCTAGCAACATCACCCGCAATAACCCCGAGTGCCACCTGATCGTTCTGCTGATCGACGAGCGCCCGGAAGAAGTGACCGAAATGCAGCGCACCGTGCGCGGCGAAGTGGTCGCCTCCACCTTCGACGAGCCGCCGACCCGCCACGTACAGGTCGCGGAAATGGTGATCGAGAAAGCCAAGCGCCTGGTCGAGCACAAGAAGGATGTGGTCATCCTGCTCGACTCCATCACCCGCCTGGCGCGCGCCTACAACACCGTCATCCCCAGCTCCGGCAAGGTACTGACTGGTGGTGTCGACGCCCACGCCCTGGAGAAGCCCAAGCGCTTCTTCGGCGCCGCACGTAACATCGAGGAAGGCGGCTCGCTGACCATCATCGCTACTGCGCTGGTGGAAACCGGCTCGAAGATGGATGAAGTGATCTACGAGGAATTCAAAGGCACCGGCAACATGGAGCTGATCCTCGATCGCCGTGTTTCCGAGAAGCGTGTGTTCCCCGCCATCAACATCAACAAGTCAGGCACCCGCCGTGAAGAACTGCTGACCGGCGAGGAAGAGCTGTCGCGTATGTGGATCCTGCGCAAGCTGCTGCACCCGATGGACGAGATCGCCGCCATCGAGTTCCTCATCGACAAACTCAAGGTCACCAAGACCAACGATGAGTTCTTCCTGTCGATGAAGCGCAAGTAAGCCGCAAGCTACAGGCCACAAGCTGCAAGCGGTTTTGCGCTTGAGGCTTGTAGTCAACTTGCTACGAGGCCGGGGAAACCCGGCCTTGTCGTATCTGGAGGCTTTCAAGCCTTCTGAAAGCCCGACTTCGGCGCTAAACTTTGCGGTCACTCAAGCCTGTCCGACACGAGGCTCCTGCATGCAGTATCGCGACCTGCGCGACTTCATCCGTGAACTGGAAAAGCGCGGCGAACTCAAGCGTATCCAGACCCCGGTTTCGCCCATTCTGGAAATGACCGAAATCTGTGACCGCACCCTGCGCAAGGGCGGCCCGGCGCTGTTGTTCGACAAGCCCACGGGGTTCGACGTGCCGGTGCTCGGCAATCTGTTCGGCACGCCCAAGCGGGTGGCGCTGGGCATGGGGGCCGAGGACGTGGCCGAGCTGCGCGAGATCGGCAAGCTGCTGGCCTTCCTCAAGGAGCCGGAGCCGCCGAAAGGCCTCAAGGACGCCTGGAGCAAGCTGCCGATCTTCAAGAAGGTCATTTCCATGGCGCCCAAGGTGGTCAAGGACGCGCCCTGCCATGAAGTGATCGAGGAGGGCGACGACGTCGACCTGGGCAAGCTGCCGATCCAGCATTGCTGGCCGGGTGATGTGGCGCCGCTGATCACCTGGGGCCTGACCATCACCAAGGGGCCGAACAAGGAACGGCAGAACCTCGGCATCTATCGCCAGCAGGTGATTGGTCGCAACAAGGTGATCATGCGCTGGCTCAGCCACCGTGGCGGCGCACTGGACTTTCGCGACTGGTGCCAGAAGCACCCGGACAAGCCCTATCCGGTCTGCGTCGCGCTTGGCGCCGACCCGGCGACCATTCTCGGTGCCGTTACCCCCGTGCCCGACACCCTCTCCGAATACGCCTTCGCCGGCCTCTTGCGCGGTCATCGCACCGAGCTGATCAAGGCCCGTGGCAGCGACCTGCAGGTGCCGGCCAGTGCCGAGATCGTCCTCGAGGGCGTGATCCATCCGGGCGAGACCGCGCCGGAAGGCCCCTACGGCGACCACACCGGCTACTACAACGAAGTGGACAGCTTCCCGGTGTTCACCGTCGAGCGCATCACCCGCCGTCGCGAGCCGATCTACCACAGCACCTACACCGGCCGGCCGCCAGATGAGCCGGCGATTCTCGGCGTGGCGCTGAACGAAGTGTTCGTGCCGATCCTGCAGAAGCAGTTCCCCGAGATCACCGACTTCTACCTGCCGCCGGAAGGCTGTTCCTACCGCATGGCGGTGGTGACCATGAAGAAGCAGTACCCGGGCCACGCCAAGCGCGTAATGCTGGGTGTGTGGTCGTTCTTGCGACAGTTCATGTACACCAAGTTCGTTATCGTCACCGACGACGACATCAACGCACGGGACTGGAACGACGTGATCTGGGCGATTACCACGCGCATGGATCCCAAGCGCGACACGGTGATGATCGACAATACGCCGATCGACTACCTCGACTTCGCCTCGCCGGTCTCCGGTCTGGGCTCGAAGATGGGCCTGGACGCCACCCACAAGTGGCCGGGCGAAACCAGCCGCGAATGGGGCCGCGCCATCGAGAAGGATCCGACCGTGGTGGCGCGCGTCGACGCGCTGTGGAGCGAGCTGGGAATCGATTGATGAACGTCACCCTGCAACCCTCCGGCATCACCCTTGCCCTGCAGCCGGGCGAGCGCATCCTCGATGGTGCTCGCCGTCTGGGCTACGACTGCCCGCAGAGCTGCCGAAATGGCAACTGCCATATCTGCGCTGCCTTGCTGGTGGAGGGGCGGGTGCGGCAGAACGGTGTGGATCTGGATCATGGCGAACTGTTCACCTGCCTGGCCGAGCCGCTGGAGGACTGCGTGCTGCACTGGGATGGCGTGCTGGCGCCGGGGGAGTTGCCGGTGCGCGAGCTGAGCTGCCAGGTGGTCGAATGCCAGGCCGTGGGCGGCGACGTATTCCGCGTGCGCCTGCGTGCGCCGGCCGGCAAGGCGCCGCGCTACCATGCCGGGCAGTATCTGCTGCTGCTGCGCCCGGACGGTGAGATGGCGGCCTTTTCCCTGGCCTCAGCGCCGCATGCCGGGCGTGAGCTGGAACTGCACATCCTCGCCCGCGAGGACAGCAGCATCGCGCTGCTGGAACACCTGCGCAGCACCGGCATGGCTCGGGTGCAGATGCCCTATGGCGACACCCATCTGGCCGAGCTGCCGGATGGCCCGCTGGTGCTGATCGCCGCCGGCACTGGCATGGGCCAGATGCACAGCCTGATCGAGCACTGCCGCGCCGCCGGTTTCGCCCATCCGGTGCACCTGTACTGGGGCGCGCGCCGGCCCGAGGACTTCTATGAGCTGCCGCACTGGGCCGAGTGGCTGCAGTTGGACAATCTGCACCTGCATCAGGTGGTCAGCGACCAGTGTGGCTGGCAGGGCCGTTGTGGCCTGCTGCACGAGGCGGTGCGCGAAGACTTCCCCGACCTCAAGGCGCTGCACGTCTACGCCAGCGGCTCACCGGCCATGGTCTACGCCACGCTCGATGCGCTGGTCGAAGCCGGCATGGACGCCCACCAGATGCGTGCCGATGTGTTTGCCTACGCGCCTCGTGGCTAACGGCTGATGCTTACCTGCCGGGGCTGCGGCGCCTCGCGTTCGGCGCCGAATGCCACCGGCGGCGAGCCATCGGCATTGAGCTGAAGAATGCGTCTGGGCCGGCCTTGTTCATCGAAGAACACCTGACCCAGGCCGGCGCCGTTCCACAGGCGTTCCCCCGAGCGGCTACGGTCGGGAATCAGGGGGGCGACCCGCATACGGCGGCGTTTGGTCAGCCAGTTCAGTGGTGACCAGGGCGCGTAGAGCCAGCGGTTGAAGCGGTCGAACCAGCCCAGCAGCCTGTGTGGAAACTCGTTCTTGATGCCGCTGCTGGTGATCTGCCAGATGGTCGGGCTGGCGCGCTTGTGGCGAATGCTCACGCGGTAGACGAAGGAGTAGTGCACGTCACCGGAGAGAATCACGAAGTCACCCGGCGTGCGCGAATGGCGGAAGATGTTCAGCATCACGCTGGCCGCGCCGCGATGGGCCATCCAGTTCTCGGCATCCACCAGTAGCGGATGGCCGGCCAGGGTGAACAGTTTCTGGATGCCCTCGATCAATTTGACCCCGAACATCGGCGCCGGCGAGACGATGATGCAGCTAGGGTGGTCGAGCAGTGCCTGCTGGAATTCGCACAGTGCTTCCCAGTCCATCAGCCCCGATGGCCGTGACAGCCGGCTTTCACTGCGCCAGCGGCGGGTGCGGGTGTCCAGCACCAGCAGTGCCGGGGTGCTGGGCAGCACGTAATGCCAGTGCTCGAAGTGCAGCAACTGGTCGATCAGCGCGTCCTGCGCCCTGGCCTCGAGGTGGTTGTCCTGGCGCTCGGTCAGCAGCTTGCGGCAGGCCTGCAAGGGTTCCTCGAAGGCGTCCGGGTGGTTGCCCCAGCCCTGGCACAGCAGGTAGGCGAGCAGGGCGTTGCCGATGATGCGCTTGGAGAAGGGGTGACCGTAGGCGGTCTGCTCCCAGCGCGCCGAGAGGTTCCAGTCGTCGGTGACATCGTGATCGTCGAAGATCATCAACGTTGGCAGGTGGGCGAATACGCGGGCAGCCTGGCCGAGGCTCTGGCGGAAGGCGTCGATGCGCTGGCGTTCGTCGGCGTAGCGTTGCTGGCGTTCCTCGTTCAGCGTCGGTTGGCTTTCCTCGATCAATGTCCAGGGCACGGGTGACCAGACCAGCAGGTACATGGCGATCATCTCGGCGAAGGTCACCAGATGATTGTCGGCATTGCTGCTGGTGAAGATGGGCTTCTCCACGCCGCCGAAGAACTTGTCGCGCAGGGTCTGGTTGCTCTTCAGGGCCGGCAGCAGGTCGGCGCGCTGGTAGTAGCCCACCGGGGTGGCGTAGAGCGCCTGGCTGTCCTCGACCACGGCGCCTTCGAGCCACTCGTCGAACAGGCCGAGGCGGGCGATCAACTGGTGGATGGCGCACAGCATCGGCCCGGCGACGTCATCCACGTACACCTGGTCGCCGCTCATCAGCAGCAGGGCCGGGCGTTGTCTGGCGTCGTGCGGTTCGGCCAGCAGGCGGTCGGCGCAGAGCAGGCCGTCGTCGGCAGCATGGTGCGGCTTGCGGCAGGAGCCATGGAGCAACTGGTCGATCCGCGAGCGCAGGACGAAGTCGGCCCGTTCGCGCCCCTCATGCAGCAGATGCGGTGCCCAGTCGGTCAGGCCGCGTTGCGCGCCGTTCTCGACGATCTGCAGGTCATAGGCGATGCGCACGTCCTGCGGCAGCGCCTGTTCCAGCGTCAGGTCGATCAGATGCAATACGGCGTGTCGGCCCAATGGCAGGTACTGGCAATGGGCGTCGAGCTTCAGGATGCGGTCTGCCTCGTCTTCGGGCTGCAGGCACAGTTGTAGCGGCAGCTCCCGACTGGCCACCAGCCACAGCACCAGGCGTCCGGTCTCCAGGCGGCGCAATAGCGGGCCGGCGAGGACATCGGGCAAGAGCGTGTGCTGGTTGTCGGTCATCGAAGCGGTAAATCCTCAGGGAAAAGATTGAAATTCGACAGTAGCAGGGCGCCAGCAGTTCACCAGGCGGCCTGGCGCAGGCGTTGCAAGTCGAGTATCTCGATCTCGCCGTAGGTCAGGCGCACGATGCCTTGCGCCTCCAGCTCCTTGAGAATCTGGTTGGTGGTCTGGCGCGACAGCGACAGCATCAGCGCCAGTTGTTCCTGCGCCAGGTGCAGCAACCGGCGCGGCTCACCCTCGCCGTAGTTCTCGGCCATCAGCAACAGGCGCCTGGCCAACCTTGGCGCGGCGGGCAGCAGGCTCATGTCCTCCAGGATGAGGAAGGCCAGGCGCAGCTTGTGGCTCATCAGCAGGGCGAAGTCGCGCCAGTGCTGTGGCTGGCGTTCGAGCAGGGCGAGCAGTTCGCCCTGTGGCAACAGCAGCAGGGTGCTGGTGCTCTCGGCGAAGGCGTCGTGGGTGCGCGGCAGGCCGTCGAACAGGGAAATCTCGCCGAACCAGTAGGGTGGCTCGACCAGGGTCAGCAGCGCTTCCTTGCCGCTCTCGCTGACGGCACCGATGCGTACCGCCCCCTCGACCACGGCATACAGGCCGCCGGGTCTGTCGCCGCGGCGAAACAGCCGTTGCCCGGCGTCCAGGTGCTGCACCTGGGCCATGGCCAGCAGGTCGTCGCGCAGCGTCTGCGGCAGTGCGGCGAACCAATGCCCCTGCAGCAGGCAGGCGAGGTGGTGTTGGGGATCGGGCATCGTGGCTCCTGCGATGACGGCATTGTCGGCTAGCTGACAGAGCGGCGGTAAAGGCCAGGGCGATGATGCCAGGGCCTGTTCCACTGCTGAGGACGATAACAATGAAAACCCTCGTCGAACATCTGGCCCAGTATGCGGCCTATCACCGTGACCGCCGCAATATCGTCAGCCACTTCGTCGGCATTCCCATGATAGTGCTGGCCGTCGCTGTGCTGCTGTCGCGCCCCGGCTTCGCCCTGGCCGGCCTGTGGCTGGCGCCTGCGACCTTGGTGGCGTTGGCGGCTGCAACTTTCTACCTGCGCCTGGATCGCGGTTTCGGCCTGCTCATGAGTGTCCTGCTACTGCTGTGCCTGTGGTGTGCCGCCAAGCTGGCGGTGGCCAGCACGGCAGTCTGGCTGTTGGCGGGGCTCGGCCTGTTCGTGATCGGCTGGATCATCCAGTTCGTCGGCCATTATTACGAAGGACGCAAGCCAGCCTTCGTCGACGATGTGATGGGGCTGGTCATCGGCCCCTTGTTCGTCGTCGCCGAAGCCGCCTTCCTGCTCGGCCTGCGCAAGGAGGTCGAACACGCCGTGGTAGAGATCGCCGGCCCCACCTGCATTCGTGAGAAGAAGGCCCTGGCCTGAACCAGGGCTTCAGGGGGACATCGCCATCCACTGCGTGCTCAATGCGCGGGTATGGCGATCCACCGTGATCGGCGCGAAGGGCCGGCCGGAAACGCTGACCAGGGCGTTGCTCCTGCTGTTCATGTCGGCCAGGGCGGTGCGCAGATAGCTCCAGCGCATCTTGAGCTTGGTCACCTGCGGGGCGCCCGTTTCGTCCAGCAGTTGCAGTTGCGCATCGATGGCCGGCAGCAGCAGGCGTTCATCCTGGCCCAGGTAGGTTTCCGGGTGTTCGCGGGCGATCTCGAAGTTACCCATGTAGGCACGTGCCAGGTACTGCACGCCGAGGTATTCGACCTTGGCCGCCAGCTCGCTGCCGTCGGTCTCGGCCCCCGGCAGGGCGCGGGCCACGACAAGGAAGTCGCGCAGCGAGCGGCCCAGGTCTTCCGGGTAGCGCCAGGGCACCTGCTCCTCACCCGGGCCATAGCTCACGCCGTTGCGTAGCTGGGTAACCAAAGCCTGGTGGGCCTGCTGCAGCTCGGCGTTGCTTGGCTGCGCCTGCATCACAGTGGCCAGGGCATCGAGATCCATTTCCAGACGCTGCAGATGCACCTTCTGGAAGCCTTCGCCACGCAACAGCAGCAGGCTGCTGGTGGCGCGGCTGGCATGAACCTGTAGCTGTTGTGGTGGGCTGATGGCTTCGGCGAAGGAAAAGGGGACGAGACTGGCGATCAGGCCGAGCGACCAGAGGAAAGCATGACGCAACAGTGCTTTGCAGCGCATCCGGGGTGCTCCTTGTTATTGTTTTGAGCAGGTATGCATGGGGCAGCGTCAAGACTACTGCGCCAGGCGCTACGGAGCATGACCCTAAAGAGTGATTTCGTCGGAATTCGACGCCGCTCAATCGTTTCCCGTAGGTTGGCACAGGTGCTTGAGAACGGTGGCTGGGTTTCAGAACAGCCCGCGCAACGCCAGCTCGGCACCAAGCAGCAATAGACCGATGAAGAACCAGCGCTTGAAGTGCTCCGCGCTGATGCGCTTGCGCAGCCACTGGCCGGCCACCATACCCAGCAGAGCCGGCACCAGGGCCAGGGCAGACAGCCCGAGCACCGCCGGTTGCAGCAGGTCACCGCTATGACCGAGCGCTGCTGCCAGAGCCAGAGTCGAGACGCTGAACGACAGCCCCAGGGCCTGGATCAGGTCGTCCTTTTCCAGGCCGATGGCCTGCAAGTAAGGCACGGCGGGGATCACGAACACTCCGGTAACCGCGGTGATTGCGCCGGTGATCGCGCCGATCACCGGGCCCAGCCAGGCTTCCCTGGCCCGCTCCACACGAAACTGTACCCTGGCCAGGCCGAGCAGTGCGTAAAGCACCAGGGCGGCGCCCAGCCAACGAGTAGCGCCGGGCAGCTCGAGACGCTGCAGCAGGCCGGCGACCAGCAGCGTGCCGCAGAGGATTCCCAACAGCATCGGCCATAGTCGGCGCAGCATCGGCAACGGGCTGCGACCGTCACACAGTTGCCAGATATTGCTCACCATCGAGGGGATGATCAGCAGCGCGGCTGCTTGCAGCGGCGCCATTACCAAGCCGAGCAGACCGACGGCGATGGTTGGCAGACCGAGGCCGACCACGCCCTTGACCATGCCGGCGAGCAGGAAGGTGGCGAGAATCAACGGCAGGTATTCAGTCATCGCGTCGTTCCCTGCTGCTGGCCAGACTTGGCCTCGACTTTGAATATCACTGCGAGCATCGGGGTTCTCCTGGGCTGGCTCTGGCTGAAGTTGCCTGCCAGTATCCATAGTTCCTGCACGCCATGTTTCGTCATGAGGTGAACTATGGAATACGCACCGGGTTTCAGTTCGATCGCTGCTCTGCTTGCCGATGCCGGGCGCGCCGCCATGGTCTGGGCACTGATGGATGGCAGCGCGCGCCCGGCCGGTGAGCTGGCCTTGCTGGCGGGGCTGTCGTCATCGTCCACCAGTGCGCACCTGGCCAAGCTGGTGGAGGGCGGCCTGCTGGTGCAGCAGCGGCACGGGCGCAATCGTTACTACCGCCTGGCCGGGCCGGAAGTCGGGCAACTGGTCGAGGCGCTGGCCAGTGCCGCGCTCGCTGCGCAGCCACGGCAACCCCGTGCTGTACCGACCTCACGCGGCACGCCGCTGGCCATGCGTGAAGCACGTACCTGCTACGACCACCTTGCTGGTGAGCTGGCGGTGGGTGTGTTCGCACGCATGCGCGCGGCTGACTGGCTGAGCGAGGAGGGCGGTGCGCTGCAGTTGAGCGCAATTGGCGAGCAGGGGCTGCAGGCATTGGGCATCGACCTGCAACAGGTCAATCGTCAGCGCCGCCAGCGACTGTGCGCCTGCCCGGACTGGAGCGAGCGCAAACCGCATCTGGGCGGTGCGCTGGGCGCGGCGTTGCTGAATCTGTGCGAAGGCGAGGGCTGGCTGCGGCGCAGCCAGGGTTCGCGTGCGCTGCAGGTTTCACCGCAGGGACGCAGGGCGATCATGGCGATCGCCCTGGAGTAGAGATCAAGCCGATGTGCTGACCGGCTTGCCGCCCTTGGGCTTGAAGTACAGGGTGGTGCCACGGGCGAGGTTATCCAGGCTGGCGTGATCCTTGGCCACCTCGGCCTCGATCAGCTCGTCCTGGCCTTCGACCTTGAGGGTGATGCGGGTGATGGCGCCGAGCAGGCGGATGTCGCGCACCTCGCCGCTCTGGTGACCGGCTGCCGGTTGCAGCGACAGGTCGACCTCGTGCGGGCGGAACAGCACGTGGTGATCATTGCCGACGTACAGACGGTTGGCGTCGCCGAGGAAGTGATAGACGAAGTCGCTGGCCGGATATTCATAGACCTCTGCCGGCGAGCCGATCTGTTCGATCACACCCTTGTTCATCACCACGATGCGGTCGGCCACTTCCATGGCTTCTTCCTGATCGTGGGTGACGAATACGCTGGTCAGGTGCACCTCTTCATGCAAGCGCGCCAGCCAGCGGCGCAGTTCCTTGCGCACCTTGGCATCCAGCGCCCCGAAAGGCTCGTCGAGCAGCAGCACCTTGGGCTCCACCGCCAGGGCGCGGGCCAGGGCGATACGCTGGCGCTGGCCGCCGGAGAGCTGCTCCGGGTAACGGTCGCCGAGCCAGTCGAGCTGCACCAGGTTGAGCAGCTCGTGCACTTTTTCGGCGATCTGCGTTTCGCTCGGGCGCTCGCGCTTGGGCTTCATGCGCAGGCCGAAGGCGACGTTGTCGAACACCGTCATATGGCGGAACAGGGCGTAGTGCTGGAAGACGAAGCCGACGTTGCGATCACGCACGTCGTGCTCGGACACGTCCTCGCCGTGGAAGCCGATGCTGCCGCTGTCCGGGGTTTCCAGGCCGGCGATGATGCGCAGCAGGGTGGTCTTGCCGCAGCCGGACGGGCCGAGCAGGGCGACCAGCTCGCCGCTCTGGATGCTCAGGTTGATGTCTTGCAGCGCCTTGAACTGGCCGAACTGCTTGTTGACGCCTTTGACTTCGATACTCATGGCTTATTCCTGGTGGTTCCGTGGGCCGTGCCTCACGGCTGTCAGTCTTCTCGGTTGGCTTGTAGTTGGCGGCTTAGACGCGCTTCGCTCCATTGGCGAAGCAGCAGCACCACCAGGGCCATGACGAGCAACAGGATCGCCACGCTGAAGGCAGCGACGATGTTGTACTCGTTGTAGAGAATTTCGATGTGCAGCGGCAGGGTGTTGGTGTATCCACGGATATGTCCGGAAACCACCGAAACTGCGCCGAATTCGCCCATCGCACGGGCGGTGCACAGCACCACACCGTAGATCAGCGCCCATTTTACGTTAGGCAGCGTGACATGCCAGAACATCTGCCAACCGTTGGCACCAAGCAGGCGCGCGGCCTCTTCCTCGGTGGTGCCCTGCTCCTCCATCAGCGGGATCAGTTCACGGGCGACGAAGGGGAAGGTGACGAAGATCGTGGCCAGCACGATGCCGGGCACGGCGTAGACGATCTGCAGGTTCTGCGAGTCGAGATACGGCGCGAGAAAACTCTGCGAGCCGAACAGCAGTACGTAGATCAGGCCGGCGACCACCGGCGACACCGAGAAGGGCATGTCGATCAGGGTGATCAGGATGCTCTTGCCGCGGAACTCGAACTTGGTCACCGCCCAGGCCGCTGCAACGCCGAACACCAGGTTCAGTGGCACCGAGATGGCAGTGGCCAGCAGGGTCAGCTTGAAGGCGGAAATGGCATCCGGTTCGCGAATCGCCGCCCAGAAGAACTCCAGGCCACGACTGAGGCCTTGAGTCACCACCATGTACAGCGGCAACACGAGAATCGCGGCGAACACCGCCCAGGCTATGACGATCAGGATGATGGCGCCGACGGAGCGGCTGGCCGGGCGCGCAGCCGCGCGCTGACCAAGGGTTGCAAGGCTCATGACGGGCTCCTCAGGTGTTGGGCTGGATGCGCCGCTGCAGCAGGTTGATCAACAGCAGCAGGAGGAAGGACACCACCAGCATGATCACGCCGATGGCCGTGGCGCCGGGGTAGTCGTACTGATCCAGCTTGGAGACGATCAGCAGCGGCAGAATCTCGGTCTTCAGCGGGATGTTGCCGGCGATGAACACCACCGAGCCGTACTCGCCGACGCCACGGGCGAAGGCCAGGGCGAAGCCGGTGATCCAAGCGGGCAGCAGGCTCGGCAGCAGCACGTGGCGGAACACCTGCAACGGCTTGGCGCCCAGGCAGGCGGCGGCTTCCTCGACTTCCTTGGGGATGTCGGCCAGCACCGGCTGCAAGGTGCGCACCACGAACGGCAGGGTGACGAACACCAGCGCCAGGGTGATGCCCAGCGGGGTGTAGGCAATCTTGAAGGGGAACAGCGAGCCGATCAGGCCGCTGGGAGCGTACAGCGCGGTCAGGGCGATGCCGGCCACGGCGGTGGGCAGGGCGAACGGCATGTCGACCATCGCGTCGATGATGCGACGGCCGGGGAAGCTGTAGCGCACCAGCACCCAGGCGATGACAGTGCCGAGAATGCCATTGAGCAGGGCGGCGGCCAGCGCGGTGCCGAACGAGAGTTTCAGCGAGAACTGCAGTTGGCGATTGTTCAGCAATGCCCACCACTGTTCGCCGGTCAGTTGCAGGGAGAAGAGGAACATCGCCCCCAGCGGAATCAGCACGATCAACGCCAGGTAGGTGATGGTGTAGCCCAGGGTCAGCCCGAAGCCGGGTATGACCGGGGAAGTTCGACGAGACATGGAGACTTCTTCCGTTGGTAACGATCAGATGCGAAACCCGGACTTTCCCGGGTTTCGCTGCGCTCTACCCAGGCTACTGGTTGATTTTGGTGAAGATCTGGTCGAACACGCCGCCGTCGTCGAAGTACTTGGGCTGGGCCTGTTTCCAGCCGCCGAAGTCCTTGTCGATGGTCACCAGCTTGAGATCCTGGAACTGGCCCTTGAACTCGGCGGCGATCTTCTCGTTGCGTGGGCGGTAGAAGTGCTTCGCGGCGATGCGCTGGCCTTCCTCACTGTACAGGTGCTCGAGGTAAGCCTCGGCCACGGCGCGGGTGCCCTTGCGCTCTACGTTGGCATCGACCACCGCCACCGGCGGTTCGGCGAGGATCGACAGCGACGGGGTGACGATCTCCAACTGGTCGCCGCCTTCTTCGGCCAGCGACAGGTAGGCCTCGTTTTCCCAGGCCAGCAGCACATCACCCAGGCCACGCTGGACGAAGCTGATGGTCGAGCCACGGGCGCCGGTATCCAGCACCGGGGCATGACGGTACAGCTCGGTGACGAACTCCAGGGCCTTGCCTTCGCTGCCGAATTTCTCGCGGGCATAGGCCCAGGCGGCGAGGAAGTTCCAGCGCGCGCCGCCGGAGGTTTTCGGATTCGGGGTGATGACTTCCACGCCGTCTTTCACCAGATCATCCCAGTCCTTGATGCCCTTCGGATTGCCCTTGCGCACCAGGAACACGATGGTTGAGGTATAGGGCGTGCTGTTGTCCGGCAGGCGCGCCTGCCAGTTCGGGTCGATCAATTGCTGGTTGAGGTTCAGCGCGTCGATGTCGCCGGACAGCGCCAGGGTCACCACGTCGGCGCGCAGGCCATCGATCACTGCGCGGGCCTGCTTGCCCGAGCCACCGTGGGATTGCTGGATGGTCAGCGGCGGGTGGCCCTTGGCTTGCCAGAACTTGTTGAAGGCGGCGTTGTACTCGACGTACAGCTCGCGGGTCGGGTCGTAGGACACGTTGAGCAGGGTTTCGGCGGCGACCGGGCCGGCGATCAGGGTGCTGGCCAGCGCGGCCAGGGCAAAGCGACGAATGGACATGGTGCAGCTCCTAAGGGGCGGAATTCTTGTGTTGGCGTGCGTTTAGCCCTCTGGTGGTCCAGTCGGGCTGCATCATGAGGTCGAGGTTCTGTTAGCTGTTCTTGGTGTTCGGTTGTTGCAGGCGAATCTTTTCCTTGCGCTCGATCTGCACCACCTGGCCGTTGTGCACGGTGATTTCCACCGAACCGAATTTCAGGCCATGCAGGGCGCTCTGGATCTCACGCAGGATGCTGGTTTCATCCTGGCCTTCGAGGTTTCTCAGCGTCGCGGTCATTTTCAGACTCCTTGTGAATGGCGCCGCGCGGGTCAGCAAGCCGCCGGCACTGGCGTGGAGCGGATAGTAGAAAGGCTCGAATATTCTTAAAAATAATGTTTAAGAACATTAATATTCCTTTTTGAGCTAATAAGGTTTCGGCATTAATGGAATAAATAAATAATTTCTTATTCTTTTTGAATCGATTCCGTGCTGCCTAGAATGATGCCATTCGATTCAAGGAGGCGCCGAATCATGCGCAGCGAAGCAATCCGTTATCTGATCCTGCCAGGCTGGCAGGGCTCCCCTGAGGAACACTGGCAAAGCCACTGGCAGCGCAGCCTGCCGGGTAGCGTGCGAGTCGAGCAGCGGGACTGGTTCAATCCGCAACGGGGCGACTGGGTCGCAGCGCTTAACCAGGCGATTGCCGCCGATCCGCGTCCGGCCACCCTTGTTGCTCACAGCCTGGGCTGCGTGACGGTGGCCCATTGGGCGCAGCAGGCACCGCGTGAACTGTTGCGCCGGGTACGCGGTGCGCTGTTGGTGGCGCCGGCCGATGTCGAGCGGCCAGGGTGCCCCGAGCCGCTGCAGAACTTCGCGCCTATCCCGCGCGCGCTGCTGCCCTTTCCCAGCCTGCTGATCGGCTCCGACAACGACGCTGCCGCCAGTGCCACACGGGCCATCGAGCTGGCCCGCGACTGGGGCAGCGAGGCAGTGATTCTGGGTGGCGCCGGGCATATCAATGTGAAGTCCGGGCACCACCATTGGGAGCAGGGCTTCGCCTATCTGTACCGCCTGCAGCACCGCATCGAGCAACAGCAGCGTCTGCAGGCGTGATCGTTCGAGGCGGGGAGGGCCAGGCAGCCACCCGCTTCCTTTTTCTTCCTGTATGCGCCACCCCATGAGGGGTGAGCATGGAGCGCTCCGCCATGACGTTCGCAGCGAACCCCCCTCTGACCTTCGCCGAATCCGACCGGAGCCCGCTGAGCATCCGCGCCAAGGCGCTGGTGTTCGTCGATGCCCGCTCGCAGCAGTTGCGCGAAAGGGCCGAGGCCCTGGCCAGCACTGGAATGCCTCTGTCGATTCTCGGTGAGACGGGCACCGGCAAGGAGCTGCTGGCGCGCTATGTTCATCGTCGGAGCGAGCGCGCTGGTCTGTTCGTAGCGGTGAACTGCGCGGCCATCAGTCCGCAATGGGGAGAGGCCGAGCTGTTCGGCCATGTCGGGGGTGCCCATGTCGGTGCCGCCAGCAGTCGCGCCGGCTGGTTCGGTTCGGCCAATGGCGGCACCCTCTACCTGGACGAGATCGCCGACCTGCCGCGCCCGTTGCAGAGCAAGCTGCTGGCGGCGCTGGAAACCCGCGAGGTCTACCGTGTCGGCGCCAGCCAGGCCTTGCCGGTGGACGTGCGCTTAGTGGCGGCGAGCAGCGTCGATCTGGCCCGTGCGGTGGCCGCCGGTACCTTCGACGAGCGCCTGCATGCTTACCTGTGCGATGGCCAGTTGTTGTTCCCGGCGTTGCGCCAGCGAATCGGCGATATCCTGCCGCTGGCCGAATATTTCCTCGGTATCCATGCCCAGCGCCTGGGGCTGGCCATCGCCGGTATCAGCCCGGCGGCGCAGGCCGCGCTGCAGGCTCACTCCTGGCCGGGCAACACCCGTGAACTGGAGAATGTCATTCACTTCGCCCTGCTGCTGGCCGGCGAAGAGGAAATCGGGCCGGAGCATCTGCAGTTGCCTGGGGGCTGAGGTGGCCGGCAGGCAAGCTGCCTGCCGGCCTGCGCTTCAGCTCTTGTGGTAGCTCGGGGCGAGCTTGTAGACCTCGGTGTCGAGGCCCTCGAAGCGTGCCTTGAGTTGCAGTGCCAGGTACAGCGAGTAGTGCCGCGACTGGTGCAGGTTGCCACCGTGGAACCACAGGTTGGCCTGTTGCGTGGGTTTCCACATGTTGCGCAGTTCCCCCTCGTATGGGCCGGGATCCTTGAGGGTGCCGGAGCCCAACCCCCAGCAGCGGCCCACCTTGTCTGCCACTTGCTGGGAGATCAGTTGCGCCGCCCAGCCGTTCATCGAGCCGTAGCCGGTGGCGTAGACGATCAGGTCGGCGGGCAGGCGGCTACCGTCGTTGAGCAGCACGGCATCCTCCTCGATGCGTTCCACACCGAGGCCCTTGCCACTCTTCAGGGCGATGCTGCCGTTGGCGATCAGCTCGCAGGCACCGACGTCGATGTAGTAACCCGAACCCCGGCGTAGATACTTGAGGAACAAGCCAGAGTCATCGTCGCCGAAGTCGAGCATGAAGCCAGCGGCGCTGAGGCGCTCGTAGAAGTCCTTGTCGCGCTCGCGCACCTGCTCGAAGACCTGGCGGTGGAGGGCGGGCAGCACCTGATAGGGCAGCGAGGCGAACAGCAGGTCGGCCTTGTCGGTGCTGATGCCCTGTTCCAGGGCCTCTTCCGAGTACAGTGGGCCGAAGACCAGATCCATCAGCGTTTCAGAACGCACGATATGGGTGCTGGAGCGTTGCACCATCGTCACTTGCGCACCGTTCTCCACCAGGTCGGCGCAGATGTCGTGGGCCGAGTTGTTCGAGCCGATCACCACGGCGCGCTTGCCGCGCCAGGCATCGCCGCCGGGATGACGGCTGGAGTGGTGCTGCTGGCCACGGAAGTTTTCTGCCCCGGGGTACTGCGGCACATTGGGTACGCCGGACATACCGGTGGCGAGAATCAATTGGGTGGGCTGCAGCGTCAGTGGCTTGCCGTCGCGCATCACCTGCACGTTCCAGCGTGCGTTGGCCTCGTCGTAACTGGCCTTCACGCACTCGGTGCGACTCCAGTAGTTCAGCTCCATCACCTGGCAGTACATCTCCAGCCAGTCGCCCATCTTGTCCTTGGGGGTGAACACGGGCCAGTGATCGGGAAATGGCAGGTAGGGCAGGTGGTCGTACCACACCGGATCATGCAAACACAGTGACTTGTAGCGGCCGCGCCACTGATCGCCTGGGCGCTCGGCCTTGTCCACGATCAACGTCGGCACACCCAGCCGCTTGAGGCGCGCACCCAGCGCCAGGCCGCCCTGGCCACCGCCGACGATCAGGCAGTAGGGCTGCTGGCTGACGCCGAGCGTGGCTTGTTCGTCGCGGCGCTTTTCCAGCCAGTTGCGTTTGTCGGCATGCCCGTGGCCGTGCTCGGCGCCCAGTGGCCGGCGACGTCCGGCGGGCTCCTCGAAGCCCTTGAGCTCGCGCATGGCGGTGAGCAGGGTCCAGCAGCGGCCATCTTTCAGGCGTACATAGCCTTTGCCGCGTGCCGCTGCGGTTTCCAGGCTGATCCAGCCTTCCAGCACGCCATCCTTGAGGCTGGCTTCGCCTTCCACTTGCCAATTCTGCGGGGCAACCTGCGGCAGGCGGGCATCGAGCATGGCGCGGATCTCGGGCTTGCCGCTGAGGGTGACCAGGTTCCAGGAGAACAGCACCAGGTCGCGCCAGTGGCAGTCGTCGGCGAACAGTTCCAGTGCGCCGTCGCTATCACGATCGGCCAGGCACTGGCCGAGGCGCTCGACCCAGGCCGAGAGTTGTGCGGTGGGGTGGTTTGCAGCAATCGAATCGTCATGAGTTTTCATGGTTACTCGCTTTCTTGTTGTTGTTGAGGGACTCGCCTGTGGGCTGGAGCAAGTCCGGGGCCATGTCGCTCTGAGGCGCGTGGCAGAGCGGTTGGCGCGCGTTGGTCGGGGGCTGCTTCTGTTCCCGCGCTGGTACACCGGGGTGACACAACGTGGCATGCGTGTGACAGCGGGGCGCCACGCCTCTGGCTGGCGTATGCTGGTAGCGACGCGATGCCTTGAAGGAGTCCAACAACAATGTCTTCGATCCGTCAGCACGCACATCAGGTGATGCGTTTCGGCGAAGGGCTTGGCGGCGCCAGTGGCCCGGCCCAGGATCCGGCCATCGCCCGTTCCTGGCGCCGTTGTCTGCACCAGCATCAGCTCGACCCATCGCGCCCCGAGGCGCCCTGCGTGGTCGAAGAGAGGCGCCTGGCCGAGCGGCGCGAACCTCTGGACAACCTGATTGGCATTGCCCGTGGGCAGATGAGCAGCCTGCACCAGCAGCTCGGTGGCCGTGGCCGCACGATCCTGCTGACCGACACCGAGGGGGTGGTGATCGACAGCCTCTGCCATCCGGACGAACGCCGCGAGTTTCAGCGCGCCGGGCTCTGGTTGGGGTCGGTCTGGAGTGAAGCGGTGGAGGGCACCAATGGCGTCGGCACCTGCCTGGTGGAACGCCAGCCGCTGACCATCCGGCGCGACGAACATTTCCGTGGCCGGCACACCGGGCTGAGCTGCTCGGCGATTCCGCTGTTCGACCCACAAGGCGGTCTGCAGGCGGTGCTCAATGTCTCCAGCACCCGCGAGGAGTTGTCCGGGCAGAGCCAGTTCCACGCCACCGCCCTGACCACCCTGTCGGCCAAACTGATCGAGAGCTGCTGCTTCCTGCAGCATTGTGAGGATCGCTACCTGCTGCGTTTTCATGCCCAGGCCCAGTTCATCGGCCTGCTCAGCGAGGGGCTGTTGGCTTTCGGTGGCGATGGCCGGGTCGAGGCGGTCAACGAGGCGGCGCTGGCGTTGCTCGAGGAAAGCCGCGAGCGTTTGCTCGGGCGCCCGCTGGAGAGCTTGTTCGCGGTACGCCTCGACGAGCTGCTGCAGCGTGCCCGCCCCGAACCGGACACCTGTTGGCCGCTGCGCCTGACCAGCGGCCGGCTGCTGCACGCACGTTTGCGTGGCCAGCGTCTGCGCAGCTTGCCGGCAATTCCCGCGCCGTTGCCTGGCCGACAGCGAGAGGCTGCGCCCTGTTTCGCCGACGCGCAGGTGCAGAAGGACTTGGCGCGGGCGCTCAAGGTGCTGGAGCGTGATGTCCCCGTGCTGCTGTGCGGCGAAACCGGTACAGGCAAGGAGGTGTTTGCCTGCGCCTTGCACCGTGCCAGTTCGCGTGCTGGCAAGCCGTTCGTGGCGCTCAATTGTGCGGCGATTCCAGAGGGCCTGATCGAGAGCGAACTGTTTGGTTACCGGGCCGGCAGCTTCACGGGCGCACGCAAGGAGGGCATGAGCGGCAAGCTGCAGCAGGCCAATGGTGGTGTGCTGTTTCTCGACGAGATCGGTGATATGCCGCTGCACCTGCAGACTCGCCTGCTGCGCGTGCTGGAAGAGCGGCGGGTGATGCCGCTGGGGGCGACCGAGGCACAGCCGCTGGACATCCGCGTGATCAGCGCCAGCCACCGTGATCTGCAGGCGTTGGTGGCCGAGGGGCGCTTCCGCGAGGATCTGTATTACCGCCTCAATGGTCTGTGCATCGCCCTGCCGGCCCTGCGCGAACGTAGCGACCGCGCGATATTGATCGAGCAAATGCTGGAGGAGGAGGCGCAGGGCCAGAGGCTGCAGTTGGAGCCGGGCGTGCGCGAGGCCCTGTTGGCCTTTGCTTGGCCGGGCAATGTGCGACAGTTGCGCAACGTGCTGCGCGCCCTGGTGGCGCTCAACGAGGATGGCTGGGTGTCGCTGGCAGAGTTGCAGCGGGTATTACCGGCGGCCGTAGCGGCGACGCGCCCGGCACAGCAGGCCGATCCGCTCGCGGCCGCCGAACGCGATGCCCTGCTGTCAGCCGTGCGCCGGTGCAACTGGCAACTGACGGCCGTGGCTGCAGAACTGGGCATCAGCCGCAATACCCTGTACCGCAAGCTACGCCGTTACGGTATTCGGCGCCAGGTGGACTGACGAGGTTCAAGGCGCCAGCAGCGACACCGACTTGATCTGCGCCCAGAGCGCTTGCCCGTCATGGATTCCGAGCTGCTCGAAGGAGTAACGGGTGATCCTTGCCAGCAAATGTTGATCACCCAGGCGCAGGGTCAGCAGGGCCTGGGCGTCCAGCGCCTGGCAGCGTTCCACGGTCACCGGCAGCAGATTGAGCAGGCTGCTGCCCTCGGCTCGTTCGAGCGCCAGGCTGACGTCACGCGCCTTGATCTTCACCCGCACTGCCCGACCCTCCGGCACCGCTGAGTGGGGTAGGCTCAATATCGCCTCGCTGCCTGGCAGGCGCAGATGCAGCAGGCCGTAGCGGGCGTCGTGGGCGCAGACCTGGCCGTCGATCACCGCCTCGGCATCGTCTTCGCTGGCAAAGGGCAAGTCGGCGCGCAGCAGCAACTCCTTGAGCGGGCCGCTGGCGCGTACCCGGCCTTCGTCGAGCAGCACCAGGTGATCGGCCAGGCGCGCCACTTCATCCGGCGCATGGCTGACATAGATCACCGGGATGTCCAGCTCCTCGTGCAGGCGCTGCAGGTAGGGCAGCACCTCCTGCTTGCGCTTGAGATCCAGCGAGGCCAGTGGCTCGTCCATCAGCAGCTGGCGTGGGCTGGTCACCAGGGCGCGGGCGATGCCGACGCGCTGACGCTCGCCACCGGACAGCGCCGAGGGCATGCGTTCGAGCAAGTGGCCGATGCCCAGTAGCTCCAGCGCCTGATCCAGCGCCACCTTGCGCTGTGCGGCTGGGATGCGTTTCTGCCCGTATTCCAGATTGCGCCGCACGTTCAGATGGGGGAACAGGTTGGCGTCCTGGAACACATAGCCAATGGCACGCTGGTGCGCGGGCAGAAAGAAGCCGCGTTCGCTGTCCTGCCAGCATTCCCCGGCCACCTGCAGGTAACCCTGCTGTGGTCGATCCAACCCGGCGAAGCAGCGCAGACAACTGGTCTTGCCCGAGCCGGAATGGCCGAACAGCGCGCTGACGCCACGGGCGGGCAGGTCGAGATTCACGTCCAGGCGAAAGCCAGGATGCTGCACCAGGAAATGCGCGCGGATACGTCCGTCATCGGTTACAGGCAGAGGCGAGGTCTTGCCGAAAGCGAACATCACCAGGCCCTCACGCTGCCGCTGCGGCCACTGTATAGCGCCAGCAGGACGATGAAGGAGAACGCCACCATGCCGCCCGCCAGCCAGTGCGCCTGGGCGTATTCCATGGCCTCGACATGGTTGTAGATCTGCACCGAGACCACCTGCGTCTTGCCAGGAATATTGCCGCCGATCATCAGCACCACGCCGAACTCGCCAACCGTATGGGCGAAGGCAAGGATCGCCGCAGTGACGAAGCCCGGCCGCGCCAGCGGCAGCACCACGCTGAAAAAACTGTCCCAGGGGCCTGCCCGCAACGTCGCGGCGGCCTCCAGCGGGGCGCGGCCGATGGCCTCGAAGGCGTTCTGCAGCGGCTGCACGACGAAGGGCAGGGAGTAGAAGATCGAGCCGATCACCAGGCCGGTGAAGGTGAACGTGAAGGTGCCGAGTCCGAGGCTCTGCGTCAGTTGGCCGAAGAAACCGTTGGGGCCCATGCTCACCAGCAGGTAGAAGCCGATCACCGTCGGCGGCAGTACCAGCGGCAGTGCCACCAGCGCGCCGACCGGGCGCTTGAGCCAGGAGTCGGTGCGGGTCAGCCACAGCGCGATGGGCGTGCCGATGATCAATAGCAGCACGGTGGTCAGCGAGGCCAGCTCCAGGGTCAGCAGGATGGCATCGAGATCGTTCTTGGACAGCGGCATGGATGGGGCCCAGGCTACGGCAGTTTATAGCCAAAGGACTCGATCACCTTGGCCGCTTCCGGGCCTTTCAGGTACTCGACCAGCGCGGCGGCAGCCGGGTTGTTCGCGCCCGCTTTGAGGATCACTGCGTCCTGCTTGATCGGTTCGTGCATCGCTTCCGGTACGATCCAGGCCGAGCCGCTGGCGAGCTGGCCATCCTTGTACACCTGCGACAGCGCGACGAAGCCCAGTTCGGCATTGCCGGTGGCGACGAACTGCTGTGCCTGGGTGATGTTCTGACCCTCGACCAACTTGCCCTTGACCGCCTCGCTCAGCCCCAGCTTGTCCAGCACCTGGGTCGCCGCCAGACCGTAGGGCGCAGCCTTCGGGTTGGCGATGGCCAGGTGCTTGAACGTGCCAGCCTTCAATGCAGCGTCGGTGCCGTCGAGGTAGTTGGCATCGGCTGACCACAGCACCAGGCTGCCGATGGAGTAGGTGAAGCGCGAGCCGGGCACTGTCGCCCCTTCGCGCTCCAGCTTGGCCGGGGTGCTGTCGTCGGCGGCGAGGAACACCTCGAAGGGAGCACCGTTGTTGATCTGCGCATAGAACTGCCCGGTGGCGCCGAAGGAGGCCACCAGCTTGTGCCCGGTGGCTTTCTCGAATGCCGGGGCGAGGGCCTGGATGGGGGCAGTGAAGTTGGCGGCGACCGCGACCTTGACTTCATCGGCGCTGGCGCTGCTGACGAAGACCAAGCCGAGGCCGAGCAAACCGTGCTGGAGAGACTTGAGCATGGGGGCTCCTGGTTGTGCTTGGGCGATGAATCGGCGCCTGGGCAGAGGCAAGTGCGGCAATCCTACATCGTTGTGTAATTTTGTATATAACGATGATGAAAGCTGCGTCTTCGACGCCATGGATTTTGCGTTCGATGCACGCTCGGGCAATCGAACGATCTGTTAAGGTGCGCGTCGCGCCGGCTGTCTGGCCCAAGGGAGAAGCAATGAAAGGAATCCCGCAATGAAGCGTTGGTTGCTCGCGAGCCTGTGCCTGGTCGTGTTGCTGGTGGGCTACACCAAGGTCATGGGACGCCTGGCTGGCGGCCCGGCACCGGAAGCTGAAAGCGCCGAACAGGCCGATCTGATCACCGTCGACAAGGCTCAGCGGCGCATGCAGCTCTGGTATGCGGGCACGCTGCTGAGCGAGTACCGCATCGTCCTCGGTGCAGCGGGCGACGAGGGGCACAAACAGCGCGAAGGTGACCAGCGCACGCCTGAGGGGCGCTACCTGATCGACTGGCGCAATGCCAAGTCCATGGCCTATCTCAGCCTGCACATCTCCTACCCGAACGAGCAGGATCAGGCCGCTGCTGCCGCGCGCGGCGAGAGCCCTGGCGGCAATATCATGATCCACGGCCTGCCCAATGGCTGGGGCTGGCTCGCGCCGCTGCATCATCTGTGGGACTGGACCGATGGCTGTATCGGCGTGACCAACGAGGAGATGCGCGACATCTGGCTGCGGGTCGCCAATGGCACACCCATCGAAATTCACTGAATGCACCTATCGAGGAAAGTGTCATGCGCGAGCCTGTGATCCAGGAAGACGTCTCCGGCTGTGGCATCGCTAGCGCCGCTAATATCCTCGGCAAGACCTACGCACAGATGAAGGCCATCGCCAATGCCATGGGCATCCATGCCGAGGACGAGGCGCTGTGGTCAGACACCCGTTATGTGCGCCGCCTGCTGGCCAGCGAGGGCGTGGTCTGCGCCGACGGGGAAACCCCGTTCCAGTCTTGGGAGGCATTGCCCGCCCTGGCCCTGCTGGCCATCAAGTTCCATCGCGAGGGCGAGCGCGACTTTTGGCACTGGGTGGTGTTCCGGCGTGAGGCCGGTGCCGCCGTCGTGCTGGATTCTGCGAGTTATCTGCCGAGCAATCGACGCACCGATTTCCAGGCCATGCAGCCCAAGTGGTTTATCGAAGTGTTCGGCGCCAGCGAGCAGCTCTGAGTAAGGCATATGGCGGGCGCCTAATCGCGAGAGGCGCCATCGCTTCGTTGTGGCATTCGGACTCGTTTTCTGCCTCGTCATGGGGCGTCAGGTAACGCTTTTGGTGCGCGCGTTGAGGCGCTGCTATCCGCTCTAAAAGCTATTTTCCTTGAAAAACAGCAAGTTGTGATTTTAGGCACGGCACCTGCATTTGGATGATTGTGTTTTTGGATCCAAAAATTCAGGAATCCTCACAATGCCTTTCGCCGTGACCACCTTCAATGCCCAGCCGGCCCTCTCGGCCGAGGACGAGGCTTACCTGCATCTGCTCGATGCCATCTGTCAGGGCCGTTACCGCACCGGCGACCGCCTGATAGCCGAGGACATCGCCGGGGAACTGGAGATGAGCCGCATGCCCATCCGTGGCGCCTTCAAGCGCTTGGCAGCGGAAGGCCTGGTGACGCTACGGCCCAATCGCGGTGCGATCGTCAGTGGCCTCAACCTCGAGCAGATGCGCGAAGTCTTCGAGATGCGCAGCGCCCTGGAGGGGCTGGCGATTCGCGTGGCCACGGCCAAGGTCAACGAGCGTCATCTGGCGCGCCTGGAGCGCCTGCTCGATGAAATGGACGAGTGCCGTGAGGACAGCTCGGAGTGGGTGGTGCGCCACCGCATCTTCCACGAGTACCTGTGCAGCCTCAGCGAGCGGCCACGGTTGATGCGCCAGATCAGTGCCCTCTACGCGCTGATCGAGCCGTACATGCGCCTCTGGCTCAAGCACGTCGACAAGCCCCTGAGCGCCCGCGAAGAACATCAGGTAATCCTCGACGCCCTGCGCACCGGTGATGCCCGGCATGCCGAGCGGATCCTCTGCGAGCACATCGAGGGCACCGTCCCCGACCTGCTCGAATTCCTGGAAAAGTCGGGCGCCTGAGACCCGTCCTCCCCCTTCATTTCGTACTGCCATACCAACAATTACACCGGAGTCGAACATGTCAAAACGTACCTTCGCAGCATCCCTGATGACTCTCTCGCTGATGGCCGGCCTGGCCCAGGCCGAGGTCACGGTTCCCGAGCGCCTGAAGACGACGGACAAGATCGTCTATTGCGGCGCCATGGATTCGCCGCCCATGGGTTTCTTCGACGAGAAGCAGAAACCGGTGGGTATCACCGTCGAGCTGGGCGACGAGATCGCCAAGCGCCTCGGCGGCAAGCGTGTGGAATGGCGCGTGACGCCCTTTTCCGGCCTGATCCCGGCGCTGATGGCGCGCCATTGCGACATGATCGTCGACCAGTTGTTCGACAAGCCGGCGCGCCGCGAAGTCATCGACATCGTCAACTACATGTACTCCAGCCAGGCGGTCACCGTGCTCAAGGGCAACCCGGCCGGCATCCACAGCCTCGACGACCTCTCCGGCAAGCGCGTCGCCGTGCTCAACGGCTCCACCATCCGCACCCTGCTCGAAGCGCACAACGATGTGCTGACCAAGGCCGGCAAGGCGCCCATGACCCTGGTGGTGTTCAACTCCGACACCGATGCCTTCCAGGCGCTGCGCGTCGGCCAGGCCGATGCCTACGGCACCACCATGGAAACCGCTGGCTACTACCAGAGCATGGCGCCGGAGCTGTTCGAGGTCGGCGTGCCGGCCTTCGACAAGATCCTCACCGGTCTCGGCATCCGCAAGGACGACCCCGAGCTGAGCACGGCGGTCAGTCAGGCCCTGGCCGACATGAAAGCCGATGGCAGTTACATGGCGCTACTGAGCAAGTGGCACATCGAAGGCAATAAGCTCGACTGAGGCGCGACGATGAACTTCAACTGGGACATATTCTGGCAATACCTGCTGCAGCCCAGCGACGTATACCTCTACGGCCTCTGGCTGACCTGCGTGATCGCGGTGATGGCGATGCTGCTGGGATGCGTCCTCGGCCTGCTGGCGGCGCTGATGCGCGCCTCCAGCAACCCGCTGCTCAACTATCCGGTGCGCTTCTACATCTGGCTGATGCGCGGCACACCGCTGCTGGTACAGATCGTCTTCCTCTATACCGCGTTGGCGGCTGGCGGCATCTTCCGCTTCGAGGATCTGGATCTGGGCCTGTTCATCCTGCCGGGCAACATCCAGGCGGCGATCATCGCCCTGGGCCTCAATGAAGGTGCCTACATGGCGGAGATCATCCGCTCCGGGATCAACGCAGTGGATCGCGGCCAGTACGAGGCGGGGCGCTCGCTGGGCATGACCTACCCACGGCTGATGCGGCGCATCGTCCTGCCGCAGGCCTTCCGCGTGATCGTGCCGCCGCTGGGCAACGAGTTCAACGTGATGCTCAAGAACACCACCCTGGTCAGCGTGATCGGCGTGCAGGAGCTGCTGCTGAGCACGCAGATGATCACCTCGGCCACCTTCCGCGTGTTCGAGCTGTATCTGGTGGTGGCCATCTACTTCCTGCTGCTGACCACGCTCTGGGGCCTGTTCCAGCGCTGGCTGGAAGCGCGCTTCGGGCGTACCGACGGCCACGTGCCGGCGAGCAACCGGCTGTTCGGCCTGGGTGCCATGAAATTTCTGAGGGGGCGTTGAGATGGGCGCATTGGACGAGAGTCTGGTGATCCAGGCCAGTAGCGTGCACAAGCGCTTCGGTGAGCTGGAAATCCTCAAGGGCGTGTCGTTGAACGTGCGCCGTGGTGAGGTGGTGGTGCTGATCGGCGCCTCCGGCTCGGGCAAGACCACCTTCATCCGCTGCCTCAACTACCTGGAGGACATCCAGGGCGGCAGCATCCTGGTCAACGGCAAGCCCATGGGTTACATCGAGCGTGCCGACGGCAAGCGCGTGCGTGACTCCGAGCGCAACATCGCGCGCATGCGCCGTGACATCGGCATGGTGTTCCAGCGCTTCAACCTGTTCCCGCACATGACCGTACTGGAGAACATCATCGAGGCGCCGACCCAGGTGCTCGGCGTCAGCCGGCGCGAAGCCGAGGAACAGGCGCGGCAACTGCTGGCCCGTGTGCGCCTGTCGGACAAGGCCGATCACTACCCCAGCCAGCTCTCCGGCGGTCAGCAACAGCGTGTGGCGATTGCCCGCGCGCTGGCGATGAAGCCGCAGGCCATGCTCTTCGACGAACCGACCAGCGCGTTGGACCCGGAAACCGTGGGCGAGGTACTGCAAGTGATGAAGGAGCTGGCCGAGGAGGGCATGACCATGGTGGTGGTCACCCACGAGATGGGTTTTGCCCGCGAGGTGGCCGACCGTGTGGTGGTGCTGCACCAGGGCGAACTGATCGAAGAAGGGCCACCGGCCCAGGTATTCGGCAACCCCCATCACCCGCGCACGCGGGAGTTCCTCAGTCGCGTTCTGTGAGAGGCGAGCGGCAGCGACCTGCCGCTCAGCCCTGCAATCAAACCCTGTATCGAGTTCCAGTCATGCTCAATTTCTCTGCCCACGAATATCCCTACGCCTCTCAGCGCCAGAGCGTGTTCGCCCGCAAGGGCATGGTCGCGGCCTCGCAGCCGCTGGCGGCCGAAGCCGGTATCGCCATGCTGCGCCGTGGCGGCAATGCGGTGGACGCCGCCATCGCCACTGCCGCCGCGCTGACGGTGGTCGAGCCCACCGGCTGCGCCATCGGCGGCGACGCCTTCGCCCTGGTGTGGATCAAGGACAAACTCCATGGCCTGGACGCCAGTGGCCATGCGCCGGCAGCGCTGTCCAGCGAAGCGGTCAAGGCCGCCGGCCACGAGCGCGTGCCGGTGCACGGCTGGTTGCCGGTCACCGTACCCGGTTGTCCCGCGGCCTGGGCCGAGCTGTCGCGGCGCTTCGGCAAGCTGCCCTTCGCCGAACTGCTGCAGCCGGCCATCGAGCTGGCGCGCGATGGCTTCCCGGTGTCTCCGGTGGTCGCCCACCAGTGGCGCATCGCCCAGGATGAGTACCAGGCCAGCCGCGAGGCCTTCCCTGAGCTGCAAGCCTGGTTCGACACCTACCTGATCGACGGCCAGGCGCCTGTAGCCGGGCAACTGTTCCGCAATCCGGCGCAGGCGCAGACCCTGACCGAGCTGGCCGAAACCCAGTGCGAAAGCTTCTACCGCGGCGCCATCGCCGAGCGTCTGGCCAGTCATGCTGCCGCCACTGGCGGCAAGCTCACTGCCGCCGACCTGGCCGGCTATCTGCCGCGCTGGGTCGAGCCGATCAAGGTCAACTACCGCGGCTACGACGTCTGGGAAATTCCGCCGGCCGGCCAGGGCCTGATCGCCCTGATGACCCTGAAGATTCTCGAAGGCTTCGACTTCGACCACCGCGACAGCCGCCAGACCTGGCACCGCCAGATCGAGGCGATGAAGCTGGCCTACGCCGACGGTCTGCACTACATCACCGACCCCGAGCACATGCGCGTGGCCGCCGAGCAACTGCTCGCCGACGACTACTGCGCCCGGCGCCGCGCACTGATCGGCGAACGTGCCCGCGAGCCGTTGCACGGCGACCCCCAGGCCAGCGGCACGGTGTACATCGCCACCGCCGATGGCGAGGGCAACATGGTCTCGTTCATTCAGAGCGCCTATCACGGCTTCGGCTCCGGCGTGGTGCTGCCGGACAGCGGCATCGCCCTGCAGAACCGGGGTTCGGAGTTCAGCCTCGACCCGAGTCATGCCAACTACCTGCTGCCGGGCAAGAAGACCTTCCACACCATCATTCCGGGCTTCCTCAGCAAGGACGGCGCGGCGGTCGGCCCGTTCGGTGTGATGGGCGGCTATATGCAGCCGCAGGGGCACGTGCAGATGGTGATGAACCTGGTGGACTTCGGCCTCAACCCCCAGGCTGCGCTGGATGCCCCACGCTGGCAGTGGCTGGGCGGGCAGAAAGTGGGCATCGAGCAGGAAACCCCGCGCGATCTCACCTTCGCCCTGGCCCGTTGCGGCCATCAGATCGAAGTGGCCTGCGACCGCACCGACTACGGGCGCGGCCAGATCATCCTGCGCGACTCGCAGACCGGCGTGCTCTGCGGCGGCACCGAGCCGAGGGCCGACTCGCATATCGCCGTGTATTGAGGTTCGGCGCCCTTTGGGCGCTGGTGGCCGGGGATGCGCCTTAGCTGCGATACAGCTTGAGGCTTTCGACCCGCGCCCGGTAGGCGCCGAGGCGTTCCTTGAGCTGATCCTTGCGGGCGCTGGCGACGCAGTGCAGCAGCACGTTCAGGGCGCTGGTCAGGCCGCCGGTGGACTCGAGGATCAGGCCGGTCTTGGTCTTCATGGTGACGATGTGCGGCGTGTCGATATGCTTGGCGATGCCGTATTCGTCGGTGAACACCACCAGGTCGGTGTTCTGCTGCAGGCAGTTGTTGGCGAAGGCGATGCCGGCATCGGCGTAGGGCGCGATGTCGATGAGGATCACGCAGCAGCGCTGGTTGTGGCTGTCCAGCCACTGGCCGAGCACGCCGCTGTAGAGGTCGAGAAATTCCACCCCCGAGCGCACCAGGGCCAGGCGGTTGGCGAAGTCCTCGGCCAACCCGCGAATGGTCTGGAAGCCACAGACGAACACACGCTCGGCATCCCCCACGCGGGCCACGATGTCGCGCCAGTGCTGGCTGCCGAGCAGCGCGGCGAAGGCGCGCAGGGCTTCGATTTCCTCGTTGAGGTGGGCCACCAGATCGTCCGGTTGCTCCACCCGCTCGATCAGCGCCGGGTTGAGCAGCGATTGCACGCGCACTTCATCGCGCAGTTCGTCCTTCAGGCTTTTCAGGCCCTTGTAGCCGAGCCGGCGCAGGAAGCGGCTGACGGTGTTGGGGCTGACCCCGCTCTTGGCCGCCAGGCTGGCGCCGTTCTCGAAGGCGAGGGTTTCCAGATTGGCCTGGATATAGGCCCACAAGGTGCGCTCGGCCGGCGTCAGCTTGCCTTCCAGGTGTTGCATCTTGCCATCGAGCATGTCCGATTTTCCTACCATACCAAATCGGTCTGACATTTAAATGTCAGAGTATTGATCTTTGGAATAAATATATTCTACTCTGCAGTCGTAACGCAAAGAGATGTCGATTGGCCGTTACCAGGGTGAAGAAAGCCATCAGAGCCTTTCCGCTGCGCAATCGACACTCGCGCTTCCTGCCGCAACAAGCAAACGTCGCGCCCTGCGCGGCCACAACAGTGGAGAACAGGAACATGCCCACACTGCGTCATCTCACCCTGTGCGTCGCGCTTGGCAGCGGCTGCGTCACTGGTGCCGCCCAGGCCGCCGAAGAATTGCGCCTGTACAACTGGGGCGACTACATCAACCCCGAGGTATTGACCCGTTTCACCGCCGAGACCGGCATCAAGGTATCGCTCGACACCTATGGCAGCAACGAAGAGATGCTGGCCAAGCTGCAGGCCGGCGCACAAGGCTACGACATCGTCTTCCCCTCGGTGCACATGCACGACACCATGGCTGCCATCGGCCTGCTGGAGAAGACCGAGATCAACCAGGATCCGGCTTTCGCCAATATCGACCCCGCCTTCCTGCGCTCGAAATCCGATCCCAAGGGTGAGTACTGCATGCCCTACGCCTGGGGCACGGTGGGCATCTTCTACAACAAGAACAAGGTCTCCAAGCCGATCGAGAGCTGGGACGACTTCTTCGCCGAGGCCAAGGCCGGCAAGAAGGTGATCATGCTCGACGACATGCGCGAAACCCTCGGCGTCGGCCTGATCAAGGACGGCAAGTCGGTCAACACCACCAACCCCGACGACCTCAAGCAGGCTGCCGACTGGCTGATCGAGCGCAAGCCGCTGATCTCCGCCTTCACCTACGACAGCGTGCCGATGGTGCAGTCCGGCGACGCTGCTGCCTCGCACTATTTCGTCGGCGCCATGATGTACGTGAAGCAGGACCCGCAGAACCTCGCTTACGTCATTCCCAAGGAAGGCGCGACGATGTACCAGGAGGACATGTGCGTGCTCAAGAGCGCGCCGAACAAGGCCAACGCCAAGCGCTTCATGAGCTTCTTCCTGCAACCGGAGATCGCCGCGCTGAATACCGCGCAGCAGATGAACGGCACGCCCAACAAGGAGGCGCTGAAGCTGCTGCCGGCCGAGCTGCGCGACAACCCGCAGGTCAACCCGCCAGCCGAGGTGATGGCCAAGCTGCAGATCTTCGAGGATCTGGGTAAGGGGCTGCGTCAGTACGACCGGGTGTGGACGCGCGTGCGTACCGCCAACTGAAGGTGGGTTGCGCAGGGCTGTTAGGGCTCTGCGTAGCCGATGTTGCCAACGGTGCGCACAGCGCACCCTACGGCGTCCGTTTCGCCTTCGGTGAACGGGCCTGTGCTGGAGTCTTCCATGACCGCTTTCACCCAGACCGCGCCTGTGGTCGAGATCCGTGGCGCGGTGAAGCACTACCGTGCACCGGAAGGGCACCTGGTGCGTGCCCTCGATGGCCTCGATCTGGCCGTCGGCGCCAATGAATTCGTCACCCTGCTGGGGCCGTCCGGCTGCGGCAAGACCACGTTGCTGCGCACCATCAGCGGTTTCGAGCAACTCGATGGTGGTGAGCTGCTGATCCAGGGCCAGCCGATGAACAGCGTGCCGCCGCACCGCCGCCCGGTGCATACGGTGTTCCAGAGCTACGCGCTGTTCCCGCACATGAGCATCGGCGACAACGTCGGCTACGCGCTGGACGTGCGCGGCGTGGGCAAGGCCGAGAAACGCCAGCGCGTCGGCGAGGCCCTGGAAATGGTCGGCCTGGCCGGTATGGAGCGGCGCAAGCCCGGCCAGCTCTCCGGTGGTCAGCAGCAACGGGTGGCGCTGGCTCGCGCCATCGTCGATCGCCCGGCGCTGCTGTTGCTCGACGAGCCGCTGTCGGCCCTCGACCGCCAGTTGCGCCAGGCCATGCAGCGCGAGCTGAAGAACCTGCAGCACGAGCTGGGCATCGCCTTCGTCTTCGTCACTCACGATCAGGAAGAGGCCCTGACCATGAGCGACCGCATCGTCGTGCTCAATGGTGGCCATATCCAGCAGATCGGCGCCCCGGCAGAGATCTACCACCGCCCGGCCAACGCCTTCGTTGCCGGTTTCATCGGCGAGAGCAACCTGTTCAACGCGCACGTCGGTTCGGTCAACGACGGCATCGCCTATCTGCTCGACAGCCAGGGCGACCTGCTGCAGGCGCGCCATCCCGACCTGCGCGTCGGCCAGTACGCCCAGCTCATGCTGCGTCCCGAGCAGTTCCACCTGCATTGCCCCGGCGAGGGCTTCGCCGCGCTGGAAGGGCGGCTGGAGCAACTGCTGTTCATCGGCAAGGATTTCGAGCTGCTGCTGCGTACCTCGCACGGTCGCCTGGTCAAGGCGGTGCTGCGTGACGCCGCGCCGCAACGCCTACGCACCGGCGATAGCGTGCAGCTCTGGTACGGTCGGGAGGCCGCGCACCTGATCCCAGGAGGTGCCTGATGCCGTTGCGCGAGCGCTTGCGCCTGGTCGGCCTGCTGACCCCGGTGACGCTGATCATCGGCGTGTTCTTTCTTGCCCCGTTGACCATCATGGCGCTGTACAGCCTGCTCGAACCGGGACTCTATGGTGGCGTCGAGTGGAACTTCTACCCGGACAACTTCGGCCGCGTGCTGGGCTGGGCCGATGGCACCAATGAGGACTTCGATCCGGTCTACCTGGAAATCATCCTGCGCTCGTTCAAGCTGGCCGGGATGACCGTGCTGGCGACCCTGGCGCTGTGCTACCCGGCGGCCTTCTGGGTGGCGCGGCAGCCGGAGCGGATGCGCAACTTCTGTCTGTTTCTGATCACCCTGCCGTTCTTCACCAGCCTGATCGTGCGCCTCTACGCCTGGCTGCTGATCCTGCGTCCCAGTGGCGTGATCAACACCGCGCTGGCGGCGCTGGGTTTCTACAACCCGGTGGAGCTGATCTACACCGAGGCGGCGGTGCTGATCGGCATGACCTACATCTTCATCCCGTTCATGTTCATGCCGGTCTACGCCAGCGTCGAGAAGCTCGACAGGCGCCTGCTGGAGGCCTCTGCCGACCTCGGCGCGAGCCGCTGGCAGAGCTTCTGGAAGGTGATCTTCCCGCTGACCTTGCCGGGCATCGCCGCCGGCTCGATCATCGTCTTCATCCCCAGCCTGGGTAACTTCATCGTGCCGTCGCTGCTCGGTGGCGCGCGCGTGCTGATGATCGGTAGCCTGGTCGAGCAGCAGTTCCTCGCCGCGCGCAACTGGCCGTTCGGCGCCGCCCTGGCGATGTTGCTGATGGCTGCGGTGCTGGTGTGCCTGGTGCTCTACGTGCTGGCGCAGGGGCGCAACGGCGCACAGGAGGCCAGCCGATGAACACCTTGCCCGCACGTCTCGGGCGCCGCCTGCTGGGCGGCTACAGCCTGGCCTTCTTCGTCTTCCTGTACCTGCCAATCGGCCTGATCGTCGCCTACTCGTTCAACAGCAACCCGATCAACATGATGATCTGGGACGGCTTCAGCCTGGACTGGTATCGCTCGCTGTTCGGCCTGTCCACCAGCCTCAGCGAGAACGCGCTGTACGTCGAGTCCACTGACCAGTTACTGGCCGCGCTGCGCACCAGCCTGGTGGTGGCGCTGACCACCACGGCGATCTCCACGGTGATCGGCACGCTCACCGCGCTGGCGCTGGCGCGTTATCGCTTCCGCCTGCAGAAGTTCTACCGGGTGCTACTGTTCATGCCGATGCTGATGCCCGATATCGTGCTCGGCATCGCCCTGCTGATCTTCTTCGTCGGCGTCGGCCTGCCGCTGGGCAAGCTGTCGATCATCATCGGCCACTGCACCTTCCTGATCAGCTACGTGTTCCTCATCGTCAGCGCCCGTCTGGCCGGCATGGACACGCGCCTGGAGGAGGCCTCGGCCGATCTCGGCGCCTCGCCCTGGATGACCTTCCGCCGGGTGACCCTGCCGCAGATCCTGCCCGGTGTGGTCGGCGGCGCGCTGCTGGCGTTCATCATCTCGATGGACGACCTGGTGATCACCTACTTCATCGCCGGTGTGGACTCCACCACGCTGCCGGTCTTCATCTACGGCATGATCCGCCGTGGCATCAAGCCGGAGATCAACGCCATCGCCACCCTGCTGCTGATCGCCTCGCTGCTGATCGCCGCCCTCGGCCTGTACCTGCGCAATCGCAAGCCCGCTACCTCTCAGGATGACTCTCATGGCTAAACCTCGCGCCCGCGAACTCGGCCTGCCGCTGCCCGGCACCCCCGGCCCGTACAACGCCATCACCGACGTGTCTGGTGTGCTGGTGGGCTACCGCACCCTCGATGGCGTGGCCGCCAACGGTCGGCGCATCCAGACCGGCGTCACCGCCATCCTGCCGCGCGGCCGCGATGCCGAGCCGCAGCCGGTGTGGGCGGGCTTCCATGCGCTCAACGGCAATGGCGAGATGACCGGCACCCACTGGATCGAACACGGCGGTTACTTCGTCGGCCCGCTGTGCATCACCAACTCCCATAGCGTCGGCATCGTTCACCATGCAGCCACGCGCTGGACGATCCAGCAGTACGCCGATGCCTGGCAGCGCGAGCACCTGTGGGCCATGCCGGTGGTGGCCGAGACCTATGATGGGGTGATCAACGACATCAACGGCCAGCACATCAGCGAGGCCGATGCCCTGGCCGCACTGGATGCGGCCAAGGGTGGCGCCATCGCCGAAGGCAACGTCGGCGGCGGCAACGGCATGATCTGCTACGGCTACAAGGGCGGCACCGGCAGTGCTTCGCGCCTTGTCGAGATCGACGGCCAGACCTACACCCTCGGCGCCCTGGTGCAGGCCAACCATGGTCAGCGCGACTGGCTCAAGGTCTGCGGCGTGCCGGTGGGCGAGCGCCTGGAAGATGACCTGCCGGCCGGGCTGGAACGCGAACGTGGTTCGATCATCGTCATCCTCGCCACCGACGCGCCGTTGCTGCCGCACCAACTCAAGCGCCTGGCGCAGCGCGCGGGTCTCGGTATCGCCCTGGCCGGCACGCCCGGCGGCAACAACTCCGGCGATATCTTCCTCGCCTTCAGTGTGGCCAACCCACGACCCTTGCCGCAGGTGTCGCAAGCGCGGCTGAGCCTGGACTACCTCAACGACGAGTGTTTCGACGCCCTGTATCTGGCCGCCGTGCAGGCCACCGACGAAGCCGTGCTCAACGCCATGCTCGCCGCCGAAGACTCTCCGATGCAGAAGCCCGAAGGCATCTGCCGCGCTATTGATGGCCAGCGTTTGCGCGAACTGGTGACTGGGGCCTGACGTAGCCCGGATGCAATCCGGGGACTCGGTATCGCCTCCCCCGGATTTCATCCGGGCTACATGGGGCAGGCTCCGCTCAGGCGGCCTTGCGCTTGGCCGCCGACAGCCGCGAGACGCCCAGTAGCACCAGGGCCAGGCCGGCAATCTGGTACAGGCTGATGGCCTCACCGAGCAGCAGCCAGGCGGCGAACAGGGTCAGCACCGGGCCGAGGTTGCCGAACAGGGCAGCATGGCTGGCGCCCATGCGCTGCACGGCCAGGGCCAGCCAGTAGATCGGCAATACCGTCGACAGCACCGCCATCAGTGCGCCGTACCACCATACTTCATTTGGCAGGCTCGCCAGTTGCGCAGGGTCGCGGGTCGCGCCGTAGTGGATCAGCACCATGATCGCCGAAGCCCCGCCGGCCAGCCCGGCCAGGCGCATCGAGCCGACCCGGCGGATCACCACGCCGGTGCCCAGGTAGTACAGGGCATAGGTCACCGCACTGGCAAACACCCAGGCGGCGCCCAGCAGGATCTGCTCGCTGTCGCCCTCGACGCGGATGTCATGCATCAGGGCGATGCCCAGGCCCAGGTAGCACAAGCCCATGGCCAGGAAAGTGCGCGGGCCTGGCCGCTCGCCCTGCGTCAGCATCTGCAACAGCAGCACCAGGGTTGGGTAGGTGAACAGGATCAGCCGTTCCAGCCCGGCGCTGATGTACTGCAGGCCCTGGAAGTCGAACAGGCTCGACAGGTAGTAACCGAACATCCCCAGCAGCAGGACGTGCGCCCAGTCTTTCGGCGTGAGCCGGGTCTGCCCGGTGCCCCGGCTCAGCCACAGCAGCCAGAGGAACAACGGCAAGGCCAGGGCCATGCGCAGACTCAGCACGGTGACGGCATCCACCGGCGCGGCGGCATAGGTGAGTTTGACGAAGATGGCTTTCAGGCTGAAGCCGGTGGCCGAGAGCACGGCGAACAGCACGCCGTTGTCGAGGCTGCGGCGGTACGAGGCGGTCAGAGCATTCATGGCAAGGCTGCGGCAGGAGAGTGATTCGTTATTCTGAATGGAATGCCAAGCGGCTAGAATCGCAATTTCACGAACATGGCTTTCTGTTTTGGAGAACGCTCGATGCACTTCGACCTGCCCGATCTGCGCCTGATCGTCGCCATTGCCGCGAGTGGCAGCCTGAGCAAGGCGGCGGCCACCTTTCCCGTCGCGGTATCGGCGGCGAGCACGCGGCTGAGGGCGTTCGAGGAGCGCTGCGGCCTGACCCTGTTCGTGCGCAGCAGCGATGGCATGAGCCTGACGCCGGCCGGGCGCCTGGTACTGGATGCCTGCCAGGGCGTACTGAAGGAGGCCCACCAGCTCAGCGACACCCTGCAGGAACTCAAGGGCGAGCGGCGCATCACCTTGCGCCTGGCCGCTTCCACCGTGGCCAACAGCACCTTCCTGCCAGCGGCGCTCGGCCCGTTTCTGGCCGACTACCCGGAAGTGGATCTGCAACTGGCCGAGCAGGGCAGCAAGGCCGTGCTGAGATCGGTGAGGGAGGGCAGCATCGACATCGGTGTATACGACGGCAACCTGCCCACCGATGACCTGCTGTCGCTGCCGTTTCGCAACGACCGTCTGGTGCTGCTGGTGCCCCGTGGTCATGCGCTGATCGAGCAGCGTCCGGCGTTGTTGCGCAGCGCGCTGAATTTCCCCTTCGTCTGCCTGCCAGCCGAGCGCGCGATGCAGCGCTTCATCGAATACATGGCGGTGCGCAACGCGATGCCGCTCAGGGTGCGGGTGCGCGCGCCGAGCTTCGATGCCATCGCCCAACTGGTGGCGCAGGGTGTCGGCGTGGCCATGCTGCCCGAAGCGGCCGCCACCCGCCTTGCTCAGGAGCTGCCGGTGAAGGTGGTGATGCTGGAGGATATCTGGGCCACCCGTGAACTGCGCCTGTGCGTGCGCAGTTGGGAGGGATTGTCGTCCCATGCGCGACAGTTGCTCAGCTACCTCACCCGCGACAGTGCCGCCGGTGAGGTAACGGGCGAGAGGGCCTGAGTCAGCGAACCTGTACCACCACCTTGCCCACCGCCTTGCGCTGGCCGAGGGCATCGATGGCTTCGCCCGCGCGGGCCAGGGGGAAGGTCTGCGAGACCAGCGGCTTGAGCTTGCCTTCGGCATGCCAGGCAAACAGTTGCTGGAAATTCGCGGCATTGTCCTGCGGCTGACGCTGGGCGAAGGAACCCCAGAACACGCCGACCAGGGAGGCGCCCTTGAGCAATGGCAGGTTGGCCGGCAGTGCCGGGATGCCACCGCCGGCGGCGAAGCCCACCACCAGGAAGCGGCCATTCCAGCCGATGCAGCGGAAGGCTTCCTCGAACAGCGGGCCGCCTACCGGATCGTAGATCACGTCCACGCCCTGGCCGCCGGTCAGTCGTTTCACCTCGTCCTTGAGGCTTTGCTCGCTGTAGTTGATCAACTCGTCGGCGCCGGCCTGGCGTGCGACTTCCAGTTTCTCCGCCGTGCTCGCGGCGGCGATCACCTTGGCGCCCATGGCCTTGCCGATCTCCACTGCCGCGAGGCCGACGCCGCCGGAGGCACCGAGCACCAGCAGGGTTTCGCCGGCCTGAAGGTTGGCGCGCTGCCTGAGCGCATGCATGGACGTGCCGTAGGTCATGCCGAAGGCCGCTGCGGTGTTCAGCTCCATGCTCCTGGGTACCGGCAGCACGTTATAGGACGGCACGGCCACTTCCTCGGCGAAACCGCCCCAGCCGGTCAGGGCCATCACCCGGTCACCGGCGCGCAGATGGCTGACCTTTTCGCCGACGGCCTTGACCACGCCGGCTACCTCGCCACCCGGGGCGAAGGGGAAGGGGGGCTTGAACTGGTACTTGCCTTCGATGATCAGCGTATCGGGAAAATTGACCCCGGCAGCCTGCACCTCGATCAGCACCTCGTTCTTCTTGGGTTCGGGGCTGGCGACCTCTTCCAGAGCCAGGGTGTCGGCGGGGCCGAAGGCTTTGCACAGCAGGGCTTTCATCGCGCTTTCCTCGCGTTCGTGATTGCCTTGCAGTGTAGAAAACGAGCGCCACGGGTCAACGAGCATGCCGCTGCCTGATGACCCGGCATAAGCATCGGGCTTGGGTGCTGGCGCGTGGATGGCTATGCTAGGCACATCCCCGATGGAGTGCCTGCCGTGAAACTGTTGACCGCCCTGTTGCTGAGCCTGTCGATCTGCCTGCCTGCGCTGGCGTCTTCGGAGAAGAAGGAAGAGGCGCCGACGACGCTCTACTACAACCTGTTCCCGGCACTGATCGGCAATCTGGCTGATCCGGGGGCGCGCTTGAAGTTCTTCAAGGCCGATGTGTCCCTGCGCGTCACTGGCACCGAGGCCGAGGAGAAGATCAAGCATCACGAGCCGCTGATCCGCCATCAACTGGTGCTGTTGTTTTCGGCCCAGACCAGCGAAGCGATCAACGCCCCCGATGGCCGCGAAACCCTGCGTCAGGAGGCACTGAAGAAGGTGCAGGACGCGCTCAACGGTGAAGAGGGCAAGCCCATCGTCGAAGACCTGTTGTTCAACAACCTCATCATTCAATAGCGGCAAGCCACAAGCCACAAGCTGCAAGAGGGTGCTCGCTTCTACTTGTGGCTTGCCGCTTGCAGCTTGCCGCTGCTTCTATGCCATCTGCGCCAGGGTCTTGCGAAAGCGCCTCAGGGCCGCGAGGAAGAACAGCGTGCCGATCATCGCGATGGCCAGCAGTTGCGGCCAGACGATGGCCAGCCCCGCACCGCGATAGAGGATGGCCTGGGCCAGATCGACGAAGTGGGTGGTCGGTGCGGCGAGCATGATCCGTTGCACCAGCTCGGGCATGCTTTCACGCGGCGTGGTGCCGCCGGAGAGGATTTCCAGTGGCAGCAGCACCAGGATGATCAACAATCCCAGTTGCGGCATCGAGCGCGCCACGGTGCCGAAGAAGATGCCCATGGAGGTGGTGGCGAACAGGTGCAGCGTCGCCCCCAGCAGGAACAAGGCGATGGAACCCTCTATCGGCACCTGCAACCAGCCCTGCACTACCAGCAGCAGCGACAGCGCCGCGGCCGTCAGCACCACCAGGCCCATCGACCAGACCTTGGCCAGCATGATTTCCAGCGGCGTCACCGGCATCACCAGCAGGTGTTCGACCGTGCCGTGCTCGCGCTCGCGGATCAATGCCGCGCCGGTGAGGATGATCGACAGCATGGTGATCTGGTTGATCACCTCCATCACCGAGCCGAACCAGGCGCGCGTCAGGTTGGGGTTGAAGGCCACGCGCATGGCCAGTTCGGCCTGCTGCGGAAGGCTGGCGCGGTAGTGGCGGACGAATTCGGCGATCTCCTCGCTGGCGATGCTCTGGATGTAGCCGGCGCCTGTAAAGGCCATGCTCACCTGGGTGGCATCGACGTTCAGTTGCACCGCCGGCGAGCGTCCGGCCAGCAGGTCACGCTGGAAGTTCGGCGGGATGTTCAGAGTGAAGGTGTAGCGCCCGGCGTCCATGCCGCGATCCATTTCGCTCAGGTCGATAAGGGCAGGCGGGCGGAAGAAGGGTGGCTGGAAGGCCTGCACCAGACGCCCGGAGAGCGGCGAGCGGTCTTCGTCCACCACCGCGATCGAAGCATTGTGCAGGCTTTCCGGCATGCTGGTGGCCGAGGAATAGACGCCCATGCTGAAGGCCCAGATGATCAGGAGCAGCAGCGCATAGTCATGCTGCAGGCTGCGAAACTCCTTGACGCCCAAGTGAAGGATGTTGGCTAGCTGACGCATCTCAGACCTCCTGCTTCTTCAGCAGGCTGACGCACAGCGCCAGCAACAGCGGAATGGTCAGTGCCAGCGGGATGAAGTAGCCATATAGCTCGCCCAGGTCGAGTGCCTTGGAGAATACGCCACGGCTGATCACTAGAAAGTGCGAGGTGGGGTAGAGCTGGCCGATCACTGCGCCGGCGCCTTCCAGCGAGGACACCGGATAGATCAGCCCGGAGAACTGGATGGCCGGCAGCAGGGTGACGATGGCGGTGCCGAACACGGCGGCGATCTGGCTGCGGGTGAAGGTGGACATCAACAGCCCCAGCGCCGTGGCACAGCCAATGTACAGTGCGCCGCCGAGCAACAGGGTCAGCGGGCTGCCCTTGAGCGGTACGTGGAACACCGTGATTGCCAGGAGCACCAACAGGACGAAGTTGAGCAGGCCCAGGCCGACATAGGGCAACTGCTTGCCGATCAGGAACTCCAGGCGTGTCACCGGGGTGACGTAGAGGTTGATGATCGAGCCCAGCTCCTTCTCGCGCACCACGCCGAGGGCGGTGAGCATGGCTGGAATCAGCATCAGCAGCATGGGGATCACCGCCGGCACCATGGCCTTGAGGCTTTCCACGTCCGGGTTGTAGCGGTAGCGCAGCTCGAGCCTGGCCGGGCTGGCGGCAGCCGTTTGCGGTGAGCGCCGCGCCAGTTCTTCCAGGTAGGCGGCATGGATGCCTTGCACGTAGCCCTTGATGGTTTCTGCGCGTGTGGGCATGGCGCCGTCGATCCAGATGCCCACTTGCGGCACGGCGCCGCGCTTGAGGTCGCGTCCGAAGTTCGGTGGCAGCTCCACCGCCAGGCTGATCTCGCCACTGCGCAGGCGCCGCTCGAGGTCGGCGTAATTGGCCAGTGGCGGCTTCTCGATGAAGTAGCGCGAGCCGGACAGGTTGAGCACGTAGTCCTGGCTGGTGGTGGTCTGGTCGCGGTCGAGTACGGCGAAGGTCAGGTCTTCGACATCCAGGCTGATGCCGTAACCGATGATGAACAGCAGCAGGACGCTGCCGAGCAGCGCCATGCTGCCCCGGATCGGGTCGCGGCGCAGTTCCAGTGATTCGCGGCGGGCATAGCTGAACAAGCGGCGCAGGCTGAAGCGGCGCCGCAGGGCGGCGCCGGCATCTGCGGGGGGCGTACTGACCGGCGCCGTTTCGCTGGCATCAGCGGTGCTGCCTGCGGCCTCCTGAAGGTAGGCGATGAAGGTCGCCTCCAGGGTCGGCAGGCCGCGCTTGGCCATCAGGCCCTGCGGCGTATCGCTGTCGAGCACCTTGCCGGCATGCATCAACGAGATGCGGTCGCAGCGCTGCGCTTCGTTCATGAAGTGGGTGGAGATGAAGATGGTCACGCCATCGCCGCGCGACAGATCGAGCATCAGTTGCCAGAAGCCGTCGCGCGCGATCGGGTCGACGCCCGAGGTGGGTTCGTCGAGGATGAGGATTTCCGGTTCGTGGATCACCGCCACGGCCAGCGACAGGCGCTGGCGGATGCCCAGTGGCAGGCGCTCGGGCAGCATGTCCATGACCGTGTCGAGGTCGAAACGGCGGGCCATGGCCTCGACTCGCTCGGCGATGCGTTCGCGTGGCACGTGGAACAGTTGCGCGTGCAGCACCAGGTTCTGCTGCACCGTCAGCTCGCTGTACAGCGAGAAGGCCTGGGACATGTAGCCGACGCGCTGGCGCGTGGCCATGTCGCTGGGGTCGATGGCCTGGCCGAACAGCAGCGCCTCGCCCTCGCTGGCGGGCAGCAGGCCGGTGAGCATCTTCATGGTGGTGCTCTTGCCACAGCCGTTGGAGCCGAGGAAGCCGAAGATTTCCCCGCGCTCGATGCGGAAGTTGACCCGATCCACCGCGACGAAGTCGCCGAAGCGGCAGGTCAGCCCGCGCGCCTCGATGGCGATGTCGCCGTTGCCAGCGTTGGCGCGGGGGGGAATCTGCAACTGCTGGTGGCCCTGACGTTTCTCCTCCGGCAGCAAGGCGATGAAGGCCGTTTCCAGCTCGCTGCAGGCGGTGCGCTGCAGCAGTTCGGCCGGGCTGCCCTCGGCCAGCACGCGACCGGCGTCCATCGCCACCAGATGATCGAAGCGCGCCGCTTCCTCCATGTAGGCGGTGGCCACCAGCACGCTCATCTGTGGGCGCTGCTGGCGGATACGGCCGATCAGCTCCCAGAACTGGTTGCGCGACAGCGGATCGACGCCGGTGGTGGGCTCGTCGAGGATCAGCAGATCCGGGTCGTGGATCAGCGCGCAGCACAGCCCGAGCTTCTGCTTCATGCCGCCGGAGAGCTTGCCCGCCGGGCGCTCACGGAAAGGCGCCAGGCCGGTGCTGCGCAGCAGGTCGTCGATGCGCGCGGCGCGTTCGGCGGCGCCCTGGCCGAACAGGCGGCCGAAGAAGTCGAGGTTCTCCACCACCGATAGCGTCGGGTAGAGGTTCTTGCCCAGGCCTTGCGGCATGTAGGCGATCTGCGGGCAGACGGCGCGACGATGTGCGCGGCTGGCCATGTCGCCCCCGAGCACTTCGACCTGGCCGTCCTGGATCTTGCGTGCGCCGGCGATCAGCGCCAGCAGGCTGGACTTGCCGACGCCGTCCGGGCCGATCAGGCCGACCATGCGGCGCGCCGGGATGGCCAGGTCGACGGCATCCACCGCGCGGGTGCCGCCATAGCGCAGCGACACCCCCTGCAGACGGGCGACGGGCTCGGCCGCAGCGTTCATTGCGGAACCTTGATCGCCAGATGTTCAGGCCAGGCCTGCTCGGGGTCGAGGCGCAGATAGGCCATGCCTGGCACGCCGGTCTTCACCTGGGCCAGGTGCTTGCGCAGCAGCTCGGGATCGATGCGTGCCTTGACGCGGAACATCAGCTTCTCGCGTTCGTTGGCGGTTTCTACCGTCTTGGGGGTGAACTGGGCGACGCTGGCGACGAAGCTGATCTCGGCCGGAATCACGTATTGCGGCGCGGCGTCGATCACCAGCCTTGCTTCGCTGCCAAGGGCGACACGACCGGCCAGGCGTTCGGGAAGGAAGAAGGTCATGTAGACGTCGGTGAGATCCACCAGGTTGAGCACCTTGCCGCCGGCGCCAAGCACCTCGCCAGGCTGCGCGACGCGATATTGCACGCGGCCAGCACGTGGCGCGCGCAACTGGCTGTCGTCGATATCGGCCTGTAAACGCTCGACGCTGGCGCGGGCCGCTTCCACTGCCGAGCGGGCTTCCTCGACCTGAGCCTGGGCGGCGGTTATGCCGGCACCAGCCGATGCTACCTGGGCATTGGCCGCGGCCAAGGCGGCCTGGCTGCTCTGCAGGCGTGCCAGGTCGTCGTCCAGGGTTTGTTGGGGCAGGGCGTTGCGTTTGACCAGGGTGGCGCTGCGCGCATGGCGCTTATGCGCGGCCTCTAGCTCGGCCTGGCGCTGGCGCACCACGGCTTCGGCGCTGAGCTTTTCGCTCTCGCGCAGGGCCACCTGGGCCACGGCAGTGCGTTCGGCGTTCTCGGCCTGGCGCACCTGGGCCTGGGCCTGCTGCAACTGGGCGTCGAGCACCTGGGTGTCCATGCGCGCGACGACCTGGCCGGGCTCGACGAAGGCACCTTCGTCCACCTCGATGCTGGCGACGCGCCCGGCCAGTTTGGTGGCCACGTCCACTTCGGTGGCTTCGATGCGCCCGTTGCCGCTGACGAAACCATCCCCCAGGCCGCTGGGGCGCAGCTCTAACCAGAGCAGAGCGGCCAGGGCGGTACAGGCGAAGAGGATCAAGGCACGGGTGACAAGGCGTTGATTGAGGGTCATGGCACGACGATTTCCTTTTCTGACAGCAGTCAGTATGGCCAAGGTGCACGTGGCCATCCTGATATGTGTCAAATCGTCGCCTGTTACGGCCTGTGCGGGCGCCTCAGCGCATGGCGAGGACGGCCTGCCACTGCGCTTCGCTCACCGGCATCACCGATAGCCGGCTGGCCCGTTGCACCAGAGGCAGTTCATGCAATGCCGGATTGTTCTTCAGGGCTGGTAACGGCAGCACTTCGGTGAAAGCTTCGACGAACTCGACGTCCAGCGCGCTCCAGGGATTCTTTTCGGCACTGGCCTTGGCGTCGTGATAATGGCTCTGCGGATCGAGGGCGGTGGGGTCGGGGTAAACCGTGCTGGTGATCCGGCCAATGCCGGCGATGCCCGGCTGTGGGCAACTGGAGTGGTAGAAGAAGAACAGGTCGCCGGGTTGCATTGCGCGCAGGAAGTTGCGCGCCTGGTAATTGCGCACGCCATCCCAGCGTGCCGTGCCGAGGCGTTCGAGGTCGCGGATGGATAATTCATCGGGTTCCGATTTCATCAGCCAATAAGGCATGAACTTTGCTCCTAGTCGTTTGTCCCTGAGCGGACGCAATTGAGTCGAGGTCTCCGACGATCGGTGGGAGACGGAAATTGCGCAGCGCTTCGCGCTGGCGGAAAATGCGCGGCTAAACGCTTGGTAGCGTCGGATTGCACGAGTCCATAATGCAGCAGTCCACGCCTGAAATTGCCTGAAAGGGGGAGGCAATCAATGAAACGCAAGCCAGATCTTCTGTGGGTTATCGTTATTTTGTTCGGCCTGGGCGTGGTTACCACGGGTTACACCCAGAGTCTCTGGGAGCGCCAGAACGACGCTCCGGTCAGCATCACGCAGCAGCCCTGACGGGTCTGCATGGGCCGCAAGGATTGCGGCGCGCTTCACTTACCGCAATACCATCTCTCATCGCTCACCGTCGCCTGCAAGGGCACGTCCCAACTGGCCAATGCCAGTTCATCCACGCGCTGGCATTCATGGGCAAGGCCCAACAGTGTCGGCTTGTGCCAATTTTTGCGCATGCGCAGGTAAGCCAGGCTGCGGTCATAGAAGCCGCCGCCCATGCCCAGACGCCCGCCGCGATCATCGAAGCCCACCAGGGGCAGCAGCAGCAGATCCAGCGTCCAGGGCTGGCGTTGTCGCTTGGGCTGCGGGCGCGGTTCGAGAATGCGAAAGCGATTGCCGGCGAGCTTCTCGTTGCGGCTGATCCTTTGGAACACCATTTTGGTTCGCGGCCAGGCGCTGAGCACCGGCAGGTAGGTGTGCTTGCCACGTCGTTGTGCGGCGCGCAGCAGGGGGCGTGGGTCGATCTCGCCATCGTTGGGCAGGTACAGGGCAATGTGTCGTGCCCGGCGAAACAGGGGGTGTTGAACCAGTTGCCGATACAGGCCATGTGCGGCCTGGCGTTGCTGGCTGGGGGACAGGCTGCGGCGCTTCTGGCGCAGCAGGCGGCGCAACTGCGGGCGGCTGAGAGTGGTGGCTTCGATCATGCAGAGTGGCGCCGAATGGCGTGAGCAGAAGAAGGCGTGGCTCCCCGGCATGCCGCTGTCGGTTTAGCCCTTGAACCCGAAAGTTCAAGGTGGAGGTTGCAGGAGGCGTTAAGGCTTTCCGTCAGGCGGACATGCACACCGGCCCCAACTGGCAACCCCCGTGGTTGTGCGTATCGGCTCAGGGACATCCCCGACTGGCGCACACCCCAGGGAACGGAGGCCAGTATACCCGATACGACCGCCATGCGGGCACCACTCGGCGAGTCAGCTTGCAGGCAGTGGCTCAGGGCGTGTTGCCGTCGTCGCTCAGGGCCTGATCGACGCGGTCGAGCAGGTCGCGTACCTGCTTGCGGGTGGAGTTGGCATCCATGTCCAGGCGCTGCTGCTTGTGCAGCAGGTCATGGGTGATGTTCAGCGCGGCCATCACCGCCACGCGGTCGGCGCCGATCACCTTGCCGGTGGTGCGGATCTCTCGCATCTTGCCGTCCAGATAGCGTGCGGCGCTTTCCAGATTGGCGTGTTCTTCTGGCGGGCAGGCGATGCAATATTCTTTGTCCAGGATGTGGACGGTCACGGTTTTCGATTGAGTCATGTGTCCTGCTCCAGGGCTTTGAGGCGCGAAATCATCGATTCGACCTTGTGCCGGGCCAATTCGTTCTTTTCGATCAGATGGGCACGTTCCTCGCGCCATGCCTGTTCATTCGCCAGCAGGAGTCGGTTGTGAGCCTTGAGCTGTTCGACACGCTGGATCAGCAGCTCCAGCTTGCTGGTCAGGATTTGCAGATCGGCGTCTTCCATGGGCTCTCGCTGTGGGAGGGAATGGCTGGACTTCAGGGCTCCCCCAAAAACGGCCTGCGCTTTTGGAAAGGCTCTTTATAGGCATGTCCAGCAGGCAGGTCAAACGCCTGGCAAACGGGCCTCCGATGGCCTTGGTTCACCTGCCGATGCTAGGATACGAGGCCGTCATTCTAGAGATTGCGCCCTCTGGCGCCTAGCTGCCCATGTCGACTTCCTCTTCTCCCTACGCTGCCTTTGCTGCTCTGCTGAGCAACGCTGGCCACACCGTTTCTCCCGCCGAGCTGCATGGCCTGCTGCTCGGACGCAGTTGCGCCGGCGCTGGCTTCGAGCCCGGCCCCTGGCTGGTGGATGCCGCCGAGCTGCTCGGTGGCGAGCCGCAGGATGCCGTGCGCCAGGCCCTGATCGGCCTGCAGGAGATGGTCAAGGGCGAGCTGTGCAGTGAAGACATCACCCTGGTGTTGTTGCTGCCGGACGACGAAGCCCCGCTGGCCCAGCGTGCCACCGCCCTCGGCCAGTGGTGCCAGGGCTTTCTCGGTGGCTTCGGCCTGACTGCCCGTGATGGCGCGCTGAGCGCCGAGGCCATGGAGGTGCTGCAGGATCTTTCCGCCATAGCCCAGGTGCAGAGTGCCCTGGATGAATCCGAGGACGGCGAGAGCGACTACATGGAGGTGATGGAGTACCTGCGAGTGGCGCCGCTGCTGCTGTTCGCCGAATGCGCCAAGCCCGTCGCCGCGCCGAAACCTTCCCTGCACTGACTACCACTGGTTGGAGCCTGCCTTGATCAGCATTCCCAAGTCCGAATATGCCCGTCGGCGCAAGGCGCTGATGGCGCAGATGGAACCCAACAGCATCGCCATCCTGCCGGCCGCGCCGGTGTACATCCGCAACCGCGACGTCGAGCACACCTACCGTCAGGACAGCGATTTCCAGTACCTCACCGGCTTCCCCGAGCCGGAGGCGGTGATGGCGCTGATCCCCGGTCGCGAACACGGTGAATACGTGCTGTTCTGCCGCGAGCGTGACCCTGAGCGCGAGCTGTGGGACGGCCTGCGCGCCGGCCAGGACGGTGCCGTGAGCACCTTCGGCGCCGACGATGCCTTCCCCATCGGCGATATCGACGACATCCTGCCGGGGTTGATTGAAGGTCGTGAGCGCGTCTACTACGCCATCGGCTTCAATCAGGAATTCGATCACCGGCTGATGGAGTGGATCAACCATATCCGCGCCAAGGCGCGTCAGGGCGCCACGCCGCCGAACGAGTTCGTCGCCCTCGACCACCTGCTGCACGACATGCGCCTGTACAAGTCCGCCGCCGAGGTCAAGGTGATGCGCGAGGCCGCCGAGATCAGCGCGCGTGCGCACGTCCGCGCCATGCAGGCCAGCCGTGCCGGCCTTTACGAATACCATCTGGAAGCCGAGCTGGATTACGAGTTCCGTAAGGGCGGGGCGAAGATGCCGGCTTACGGCAGCATCGTCGCGGCGGGCAAGAATGCCTGCATCCTGCACTACCGCGAGAACGATGCAGTGCTCAAGGACGGTGACCTGGTGCTGATCGACGCCGGCTGCGAGATCGACTGCTACGCCAGCGATATCACCCGCACCTTCCCGGTCAGCGGCAAGTTTTCCCCCGAGCAGAAGGCCATCTACGAACTGGTGCTGAAAGCCAACGAAGAGGCCTTCAAGCACATCGCCCCCGGTAAACACTGGAACGAGGCCCACGAGGCCACTGTGCGGGTGATCACCGCCGGCCTGGTGGAGCTGGGATTGCTCAGCGGGGATGTCGAACAACTGATCGCCAGCGAAGCCTATAAACCCTTCTACATGCACCGTGCCGGCCACTGGCTGGGCATGGACGTGCACGATGTCGGCGACTACAAGGTCGGTGGGCAGTGGCGCGTGCTCGAGCCGGGTATGGCCATGACCGTGGAGCCGGGCATCTATATCGCCCCGGACAACGACAAGGTGGCGAAGAAATGGCGCGGCATCGGCGTGCGTATCGAGGACGACGTGGTGGTGACCAAGAAGGGCTGCGAGATTCTCACGGGTGGCGTGCCCAAAGCGGTCGCCGAGATCGAGGCGCTGATGGCTGCCGCGCGCAGCGAGGCGGCCTGAGCCCATGGCCCAGGTGAACCTGGCGATCATCGGTGGCGGCCTGGTAGGCGCTAGCCTGGCCTTGGCCCTGCAGGAAACGGCGCGTCAGCGTGGCTGGCGTATCGCCCTGATCGAGCCTTTCGCTCCTGGCGATGCCTATCAGCCCAGCTACGACGCGCGCTCCACCGCGCTGTCCTACGGCAGCCGGCTGATCTACGAGCGCCTCGAGCTGTGGCAGGCCATCGCCCAGCGCGCCGAGCCGATCCGGCAGATTCATGTATCCGACCGTGGCCGTTTCGGCGCCACCCGTCTGCAGGCCATCGAAGAAGGTGTGCCCGCCCTGGGCTACGTGGTGGAGAACGCCTGGATCGGCCATTGCCTGTGGCAGGCCCTCGACCCCGAAATCGTCCAGTGGCACTGCCCGGCCGAGGTCAGTGCCTTGCAGCAGATCGAGGCTGGCTATCGCCTGCGCCTGATCGATGGCAGCACGCTGGATTGCCAACTGGCGGTGCTGGCCGACGGCGGTCGCTCCGGCCTGCGCGAGCAACTGGGCATCGCCGTCAGCCAGACGCCTTATGGGCAGAGCGCCATCATTGCCAACGTCAGCCCGCTGGAAGCTCATCGCGGCCAGGCCTTCGAGCGTTTCACCGACGAGGGGCCGATGGCCATGCTACCGCTGGACGGTAATCGTTGCGCCTTGGTCTGGACGCGCGCCAGCAGCGATGCCGAGCGGCTGATGGCCCTGAGCGAACGCGCTTTCCTTGACGAACTGCAACAGGCCTTCGGTTATCGCCTCGGTGCGCTGCGCCAGGTTGGCCAGCGCCATCTTTATCCCTTGTCACTGGTGGAAGCCCGCGAGCAGGTGCGGCCAAACCTGGTAGTGCTGGGCAATGCGGCGCACAGCCTGCACCCCATCGCGGGGCAAGGCTACAACCTCTCGCTGCGCGATACCCTGGCGCTGGCCGAGGTGCTGCAGCGCGGCGACGCGCCCTTGGGGGATTTCGCCACCCTGCAGCGTTACCTGCAGCGCCAGCAGATGGATCAGCAGCTTACGGTCGGCTTCTCCGACCGGGTGACGCGCCTGTTCAGTACCAACCAACCGCTGCTGGCCGCCGGGCGTAACCTCGGCCTGCTCGGGCTGGATCTGCTGCCACCTGCCAAGCGCTGGTTCGCCCGCCAGGCCATGGGCATGGGAACCCGCAGCCTGTGAGTAATTCCGTAGGGTGTCGCGGGGCCGCCCAGGCCGTGCGCAGCAAACGGAAGCCATGGTGCGCACGGCGCACCCTACGGTTTAAGGAGTGATATGCGCGCGGATCTGATCATCGTCGGTGCCGGAATGGTCGGCAGCACCCTGGCCCTGGCGCTGGAACACAGTGGCCTGGATATCCTCATCGTCGATGGCAGCCCGCTGAGCGTGGCGCCATTCGCCGCCGAGGCGCCGTTCGAGCCACGGGTCAGCGCCCTGTCGGTGGCCAGTCAGCGCATCATCGAGCGTCTCGGTGCCTGGCAGGGCATCGCCAGCCGGCGCGCCTGCCCCTACGGCGAAATGCGCGTCTGGGATGGCTCTGGCACCGGCAGCATCCATTTCGCGGCGGCCAGCGTGCACGCCGACACCCTGGGGCATATCGTCGAGAACCGTGTGGTGCAGGATGCCCTGCTCGAACGCCTGCACGACAGCCAGATCGGCCTGTTGCCCAGTGCCCGTCTGGAGCAGTTGCGCCACAGCGGCGACGACTGGCTGCTGACCCTCACCGATGGTCGCCAGTTGCGCACGCCCTTGCTGGTGGCCGCCGATGGCGCCAACTCGGCGGTACGCCGCCTGGCCGGTTGCGCCACTCGCGAGTGGGATTATCTGCACCATGCCATCGTCACCAGCGTGCGTTGCGAGCGCCCGCACCAGGCCACCGCCTGGCAGCGTTTCACCGACGATGGTCCACTGGCCTTCCTGCCGCTGGCTGGGCCGGCTGGCGAGCACTGGTGCTCGATCGTCTGGTCGACCATCCCTGCCGAAGCCGAGCGCCTGATGGCGTTGGGCGACGAGGATTTCTGTCGGGAACTGACTCGCGCCTTCGAGTCGCGTCTGGGCCGCGTGCTGCATGCCGATTCGCGTCTGTGCATCCCGCTGCGTCAGCGTCATGCCAAGCGTTATATCGAACCGGGCCTGGCGCTGATCGGCGATGCCGCGCACACCATCCACCCACTGGCGGGGCAGGGGGTCAACCTGGGCTTTCTCGACGCCGCCGTGCTGGCCGAGGTGCTGCTGCATGCCGCCGAGCGTGGCGAGAACCTGGCCGACGAGCGCGTGCTGAGCCGCTACGAGCGCCGGCGCATGCCGCACAACCTGGCGATGATGGCGGCGATGGAAGGTTTCGAGCGGCTGTTCCAGGCCGATCCGCTGCCACTGCGCCTGCTGCGTAATATCGGCCTGGATCTGGTCGATGGCCAGGCCGAGGCCAAGGCGCTGTTCGTGCGTCAAGCGCTGGGGCTGTCGGGTGATCTGCCGGAGTTGGCGCGGGTCTGAGCTGCCTGGTAAATGGTTTCTGGTGGAGTTTCGGGAAAGTCCTTCTTGATACCGGACTGGCAAGTTTGTGTGTGGCCTTGTTGGTCTGTTTTGGTGTTCTGGATGCCGCCTTGGGTGTTTTCAGATATTCCGGGTTTCGCCCCCTCGGGCGACTCACTTTTCTTTGAAATCGGATTGCCGCCCAGCGCAAAGAAAAGTAAGCATGGGAGGGCGAAACCAAAGACATCAACAAAAACGCGGCAATTCGGAACAGACGCCCAAAGACAACACACAAACTTGCCAGTCCGGTATCAATCAAAGCACCCCTGATCCAATACCCCAAAACAAAAATCCGATGTCGCCATGGCGACATCGGATTTTCTGTGGCGCTGCCGACGTCATCCGGGGTTCGGCCCGGATGACCCTGGCAGAAGTGTCAGCGCTGCAATTGCTGCGCTTCTTCTGCCTTCTCGGCGGCGAGGTTGTCTTCCGAGGTGTGGTTGCTCCAGTAGTCAGCATTCTTGATGCCGAGCTTCTCGGGGTGGAACACCGGATCCTTGCCCTGATCCTGCTGCTCTTCGTAATCCTTCAGGCACTTGTAGGCGACCTTGTGCATCAGCAGGATGGCGATGATGTTCAGCCAGGCCATCAGGCCCACGCCGAGGTCACCCAGATCCCAGGCGAAGGTGGCGGTGTGCACGGTGCCGTAGACGGTCGCGGCGATGATGCCGAACTTCAGCAGCAGGGTGAGGATGGGGCGCTTCACCTTGCGGTTGATGTAGGCGATGTTGGTTTCGGCGATGTAGTAGTAGGCCAGGATGGTGGTGAAGGCGAAGAAGAACAGGGCGATGGCGACGAAGGCGTTGCCGAAGCCGGGCATCATGTTCTCCATCGCGGTCTGCACGTAGCCCGGGCCGGCCGCCACGCCGGCGATGCCGGTGAACAGCGCGCTGCCATCGGGGGCCTGCACGTTGTACTGGCCGGTGATCAGCAGCATGAAGGCGGTCGCCGAGCAGACGAACAGGGTGTCGACGTACACCGAGAAACCCTGCACCAGGCCCTGTTTGGCCGGGTGGCTGACGGCCGCTGCGGACGAGGCGTGTGGGCCGGTGCCCTGGCCGGCTTCGTTGGAGTACACGCCACGCTTGACGCCCCACTGGATGGCCATGCCGACAATGGCGCCGAAACCGGCCTCCAGGCCGAAGGCGCTCTTGAAGATCAGCGCGATCACGCTCGGCAGTTGCTCGATGTTGAGCAGGATGATCACCAGGGCCACCAGGATGTAGCCCAGCGCCATGAACGGCACCACCACCTGGGTGAAGTGGGCGATACGCTTGACGCCACCGAAGATGATCAGGCCGATCAGTACGGCAAGCACGGCAGCGGTGACGTTCGGGTCGATGCCGAAGGCGGTGTTGGCGCTGGAAGCGATGGAGTTGGCCTGTACACCCGGCAGCAGCAGGCCGCAGGCGAACACGGTGACGATGGCGAACAGCCAGGCGTACCACTTCAGGCCTAGGCCACGCTCGATGTAGAAGGCCGGGCCACCACGGTATTCACCGTTGAGCTTTTCCTTGTACACCTGGCCGAGAGTGGACTCGACGAAGGCCGAGCTGGCGCCGAGGAAGGCTACCATCCACATCCAGAACACAGCACCTGGGCCACCGAAGGTAATGGCGGTGGCCACACCGGCGATGTTGCCGGTACCGACGCGGCCGGCGAGGGTCATGGTCAGGGCCTGGAACGAGGTGATGCCGTGTTCGTCGGTCTTGCCGGTGAACATCAGGCGGATCATTTCCTTGAAATGGCGAACCTGGAGAAAGCGGCCACGTAAAGAGAAGTACAAACCCACGCCGAGACAAAGGTAGATCAGTGCCGGGCTCCAGACGAGCCCGTTGAGGGTCGAGACCAGTTCGTTCATGCAATGCTCCTGGGTCTGCGGTCGCCTTTTGGGCAGTGCCGATACCCGTTGATTTGTTATAGGAAGAGGGGCGACGCTGCGAGGTGCCGACCTCTGCCGGGAGCGCTGTGCTGGTAAAGCGGGTCGCGCACGCGGCGCGAAAAGCATGACAAAGACGGTCGGTCTTGTAATTTCTCGAGGTCACAATTTGTTACGTCAAGGCGACATTTACCCCTGCAGATCGCCCCAAAGTTGCTGAGCGACGCTGAGGGCGACCACTGGCGCGGTTTCCGTACGCAAGACCCGTGGCCCCAGGCGTGCCGGCTGAAAGCCCGCTTGTCTGGCCTGTTCTACTTCTGCGTCGTTTAGGCCACCTTCCGGGCCGATGAGAAAGGCCAGGTTGCTCGGCCTGGCATGGCTGTGCAGGGCTTCGGCGACCGGGTGTAGCACCAGTTTCAGGTCGGCTTCGACTCGCTGCAGCCAGGCCGCCAGTTCCAGCGGCGGATGGATCACTGGCACCACCGAGCGGCCGCACTGCTCGCAGGCACTGATCGCCACCTGGCGCCAATGGGCCAGGCGCTTGTCGGCGCGTTCGTCCTTGAGGCGCACCTCGCAGCGTTCGGAGACGATCGGGGTGATCTCGCTGGCACCCAGCTCGGTGGCTTTCTGAATCGCCCAATCCATGCGCTCGCCACGCGACAGGCCCTGGCCCAGGTGAATCTGCAGGGGGGATTCGGTTAGGCCCGCGATGGCCTCGCGCAGCTCGACCCGCACGTTCTTCTTGCCCACCTCGATCAGCTCGCCGCGGTATTCCTGGCCACTGCCATCGAACAGTTGCACGGCATCGCCGACGCCGTGGCGCAGTACGCGCGCAATGTAATGGGCCTGCGCCTCGGGCAAGTCGTGCTGGCCAAGGGACAGAGGGGCATCGATGAAGAAGCGGGATAGGCGCATAAAGGCAGCTACAAGCGGCAAGTTTGAAGCCGCAAGTTTAAAGCACCAGGCGCTCCTGCTGTTACTTGCGGCTTGTCGCTTGCAGCTTGACGCTTCCCTTAGCCCGGATCGCGGTGATCCGGGTAGCGGCCGTCCACCGCCACGCTGACTGACTCGCGGGTGGCGATGTCGATGCCTTCGCTGGCCACCTCGGCGAGAAAATCGATCTGTTCCGGGGTAATCACATAGGGCGGCAGGAAGTACACCACGCTGCCCAGCGGGCGCAGCAGGGCGCCGCGCTCCAGCGCATGCTGGTAGACGCGCAGACCACGGCGCTGCTGCCAGGGGTAGGCGGTCTTGCTGGCCTTGTCGGCGACCATCTCGACGGCCAGGGCCATGCCGGTCTGGCGTACTTCGGCCACGTGCGGGTGATCGGCCAGGTGCGCGGTGGCGCTGGCCATGCGCAGGGCCAGGGCCTTGTTGCGCTGGATCACGTCGTCATCGCGGAAGATGTCCAGGGTCGCCAGGGCCGCTGCACAAGCCAGCGGGTTGCCGGTGTAGGTGTGCGAATGGAGGAAGGCGCGCAGGGTGGCGTATTCGTCGTAGAAGGCCGCATAGACTTCATCGGTGGTGAGTACGGCAGCCATGGGCAGGTAGCCGCCGGTGAGCGCCTTGGACAGCACCAGGAAGTCCGGGGTGATGCCGGCCTGCTCGCAGGCGAACATCGTCCCGGTACGGCCGAAGCCGACGGCGATCTCGTCATGGATCAGGTGCACGTCGTAACGGTCGCAGGCCTCGCGCAACAGCTTGAGGTAGATCGGGTGATACATGCGCATGCCGCCGGCGCCCTGGATCAGCGGCTCGACTATCACAGCGGCGACTTCGTGGTGGTGCTCGGCCAGCGTCTGCTCCATGTGGGCGAACATGGCGCGCGAGTGCGCTTCCCAGCTCACCCCTTCGGGGCGCAGGTAGCAGTCCGGGCTGGGCACCTTGAGGGTGTCCAGCAGCAGCGCCTTGTAGGTGTCGGTGAACAGCGACACGTCGCCCACCGACATCGCCGCCACCGTCTCGCCATGGTAGCTGTTGCTCAGGGTGACGAAACGCTTCTTGTTCGACTGGCCGCTGTTGAGCCAGTAGTGGAAACTCATCTTCAGCGCCACCTCGATGCCCGAGGAGCCGTTGTCGGCGTAGAACACCTTGTTCAGCCCGGCCGGGGTGATCTGCACCAGGCGCTCGGACAGTTCGATTACCGGCTCATGAGTGAAGCCGGCGAGCATGACGTGTTCGAGGCTCTCCAGTTGCTCGCGGATGCGCGCATTGATGCGCGGGTTGGCATGGCCGAAGACGTTGACCCACCAGGAACTGACTGCGTCCAGGTAGCGCTTGCCGGCGAAGTCTTCCAGCCACACGCCTTCGCCACGGCGTATGGGGATCAGCGGCAGGCGTTCGTGATCCTTCATCTGGGTGCAGGGGTGCCAGAGGACTTCGAGGTCGCGTTGCATCCAAGGGGCGTTCAGGCTCATCACGGGTCTCCCTGTTCTCGGCCGCACAGCCTAACAGATGCTGCCCGGGGCGCGCCCGTTGCCGTCCATCCTGCGCGGCCTGCCGTCTGGCGGCGCTGTGGCAACTTCGGCGTGCCGCTCGCGACTAAGCTCCTTGGTAGATGAACCGCTGTCTAAATATCGTATTTCTCGATATTTCCAAGCGAAAAATTCCTCTTTAATTCGATACGTTTCTCGCTAGTCTTTTCCCACTCACTTTCACGGACGCACGATATGCAGTGGCGCAACACCCTCGCACGATACGGTCTGGTCAGCATCACTCTGCACTGGCTGGTGGCTCTGGCCGTGTTCGGCCTTTTCGCTCTGGGTTACTGGATGGTGGGCTTGAGTTACTACGACCCTTGGCGCCAGGACGCACCGTCCTTGCACAAGAGCATCGGCATCCTGCTGTTCGCAGTGATGCTGCTGCGGGTGCTGTGGCGCCTGGCCAATCCGGCGCCGGCACCGCTGGCCAGCCATGGCGCGCTGACCCGCCTGGCCTCGAAGCTGGGCCATGGCCTGCTGTATCTCGGCCTGTTCGGCGTGATGATTTCCGGTTACCTGATCTCCACCGCCGATGGGCGGGGTATCGAGGTGTTCGGCCTGTTCAGCGTGCCGGCCACGCTTACCGCCATCCCTGACCAGGAAGACGTCGCCGGTGACATCCACCGCATTCTCGCCTGGGGCTTGGTGATCTTCGCCGGCATCCATGGCCTGGCGGCACTCAAGCATCATTTCATCGACCGTGACAGCACGCTGCTGCGCATGTTCGGCCGCTGATCCATACCGGGCGAACGATTCGCCCATTTACGCTACGACCTGCAAGGAGACTCAAGATGCTGAAGAAAACCCTCGCTGCACTGGCACTCGGTTCTGCATTGATCGGCACTCAGGCCATGGCCGCCGACTACGTGATCGACAAACAAGGCCAGCATGCCTTCGTCAACTTCAAGATCAGCCACCTGGGCTATAGCTGGCTGTACGGCACTTTCAAGGACTTCGACGGCAAGTTCAGCTTCGATGCCGCCAAGCCCGAGGCCAGCAGCGTCAGCGTTACCCTGAAGACCGCCAGCGTCGACACCAACCACGCCGAACGTGACAAGCACATCCGTAGCGCCGACTTCCTCAACGTGAGCAAGCACGACACCGCGACCTTCGAGTCCACCTCGGTCAAGTCCACCGGTGAAGGCACCGCCGATATCACCGGCAACCTGACCCTCAACGGCGTGACCAAGCCGGTGGTGATCGCCGCCAAGTTTATCGGCGAAGGCAAGGATCCATGGGGCGGCTACCGTGCCGGCTTCGAGGGCACCACCACCCTGAAACTCAAGGACTTCGACATCACCAAGGATCTCGGCCCGGCTTCGGAAACCGTCGAGCTGATCATTTCGGTCGAAGGCATTCGCCAGTAAAGAAAGCGGCCGCTCGAGGCTAGCTGATGACCCTCTCCCATTTAATGGGAGACGACTGCAAGGATGCAGGAGCTAAAGCCGAGGGTGCCCGAAGGGCGGGAGAGGGCTGGTTCTTCACCAGCCTCTTTCCGTAAACAAGAACGCCGCCCTTAAGGGCGGCGTTCTTGTTGGTGCGCTGGCGCGGCAGGATAACCGCCGGAGCCCAGCGGCGTTTCCTGTGCCCCGCGCTTACTCGTCGCGGTTACGGGTCAGCAGGGCTGGTTTCTCGCCGCGCGGGCGGCTGCCGTTGGCCAGTTCGTCGAGCTGCTCCGGGGTCGGGAAGCGATCCAGGCGCGAACTCTTGTGCACGATCAGCGGTTGACGCTCGCGCGGATTGCGCACGGCCGCCTCGGCGCGCGGCAACTCGTCACGGTCCAGCGAGGTGATACGGCCATCGTGGGCAGGGCGACGCGAGCCGCCAGCACCGTTACGGCCCTGGCCACCACCGCCTTGGCGGCGACCCTTGCCGGCCTGCTGGCCAGCCGGCTTGGCACCGCCATTGTTGCGTGGCGGCTTGTTTGCCGGGCGCGCAGCACCCTGGGAACCGCCGCTGCCAGAGCCACCGCGACGGCCACGCGATTGCGACTTGTTCTGGTTGGGGCTGACGTAGTCGACGCGGTTGCCGAAGTTGTCGATCTCGTCATCGAGGAATTCTTCCGGGTCACGGTTCGGCGGCAATGCCGGCACGGCCGGGCTGGCCGCTGCGCTGTCGCCTTTGGGCGAGCGGCGCTTGCGGTCGCGGCGAGGTTTGGCGGGTTGATCCTTGCCAGCATCCTTGCCCTTGTCCTTGCGGCCACCATTTTCATGCTCGGCCTTGGTTTTGCTGTCGCCGCCGTTCTGAGCCTTCTGGGGCTTCTGCCCACGTTGCCCGCCACGCGGCTGGCGTGGCTCGCGCACTTCCGGGCGCTCCGCTTCCACGGCGCTGGCGTCGAAGCCCATCAGGTCGCCATCGGGGATCTTCTGCTTGGTCATCCGCTCGATGCTCTTGAGCAGCTTTTCCTCGTCCGGGGCGACCAGGGAGATGGCCTCACCGCTGCGCCCGGCACGGCCGGTACGGCCGATGCGGTGCACGTAGTCTTCCTCGACGTTGGGCAGCTCGAAGTTGACCACGTGCGGCAACTGGTCGATATCCAGGCCGCGGGCGGCAATGTCGGTGGCGACCAGGATGCGCATCTTGTTCGCCTTGAAGTCAGCCAGGGCCTTGGTGCGCGCGTTCTGGCTCTTGTTGCCATGGATCGCGGCGGCCGGCAGGCCGTGCTTGTCGAGGTATTCGGCCAGGCGGTTGGCGCCGTGCTTGGTGCGGGTGAACACCAGCACCTGCTCCCAGGCACCCTGGGTGATCAGGTGGGCGAGCAGGGCACGCTTGTGGCTGGCCGGCAGGCGGAACACACGCTGTTCGATGCGCTCGACCGTGGTGTTCGGCGGGGTGACCTCGATGCGCTCGGGGTTGTGCAGCAGCTTGCCGGCCAGGTCGGTGATGTCCTTAGAGAAGGTGGCCGAGAACAGCAGGTTCTGGCGCTGTGCCGGCAGCTTGGCCAGCACCTTCTTGACGTCATGGATGAAGCCCATATCGAGCATTCGGTCGGCTTCGTCGAGCACGAGGATCTCGACGTGGGCCAGGTCGATGGCCTTCTGGTTGGCCAGGTCGAGCAGCCGGCCGGGGCAGGCCACGAGCACATCGACACCCTTGGCCAGGGCCTGCACCTGCGGGTTCATGCCAACGCCGCCGAAGATGCAGGCGCTGACGAATTTCAAATCGCGGGCATAGACCTTGAAGCTGTCATGCACCTGGGCGGCCAGTTCGCGGGTGGGGGTCAGCACCAGCACGCGCGGTTGTTTCGGGCCGTGACGTTGTTCGCGATCCGGGTGACCGCCTGGGAACAGGCGTTCTAGGATCGGCAGGGCGAAACCGCCCGTTTTACCTGTACCCGTCTGGGCCGCCACCATCAGGTCGCGACCTTGCAACACGGCGGGAATGGCCCGCTGTTGCACCGGAGTGGGCTGGGTGTAGCCGGCGGATTCGACCGCACGGACTAAAGCCTCGGAGAGACCGAGGGAGGCAAAGGACATGAGCAATCCTGTACTAGTGAGGGCGTGGCCCTGGGGGTGTAGAGCCTGGCTTGAATCACGCGTTGGGGGAGCATGATCCCGTCCGGTACTGCTGGCTTCCGAGAACCAGCATCCGGGCGCAAGCCTGGCGGGAAGCCCCGAGTATAACAGAGCATGCGCGTTGCGCACCTATCAGCCTGTCGGATGGATCACAGGATGGCTCGAACCGGCCCGTTAACGGGCCGGCCGCTTGTGAGGCGCCGCATGCGCGACGTTCTGCCCCGTGTGGCTCAGGAAACCACGCGGTAGCAGGGCTCGTAGGCGCTGCCGCCGGGCAGCTTCATCCGGTGCTGCTCGACGAAGGCCTGCAGCAGGCGATCCAGCGGCTGCATGATGCTGCTCTCGCCGCGAATCTCGTAGGGGCCATGCTCCTCGATCAGGCGGATGCCGTTTTCCTTGACGTTGCCGGCGACGATTCCGGAGAAGGCGCGGCGCAGGTTGGCGGCCAACTCGTGCAGCGGCTGCTGGCGGGTCAGGTTGAGGCTGGCCATGTTGGCGTGGGTGGGCTCGAAGGGGTGCTGGAAGCCCTCGTCGATCTTCAGCAGCCAGTTGAAGTGGAAGGCGTCGTTGCGCTCGCGGCGGAAACGCTCCACTTCCTTGATGCCGGCGTGCATCGCGCGCGCCACCTCGGCCGGGTCGTCGAGGATGATGCGGTAGCGTTGCTGCGCTCCGTCACCCAGGGCGGCGCCGATGAAGGCATGCAACTGCTCCATGTAGGCCGCCGCGCTCTTCGGCCCGGTGAGCACGACCGGGAAGGGCAGCTCCTGGTTGTCCGGGTGGGTGAGGATGCCCAGCAGGTAGAGGAACTCCTCGGCCGTGCCGGCGCCACCGGGGAAGATGATGATGCCGTGGCCGACGCGCACGAAGGCTTCCAGGCGCTTCTCGATGTCCGGCAGGATCACCAGTTCGTTGACGATGGGATTCGGTGCCTCGGCGGCGATGATGCCCGGCTCGGTCAGGCCCAGGTAGCGGCCCTTGAGGTTGCGCTGCTTGGCGTGGCTGATGGTGGCGCCCTTCATCGGCCCCTTCATCACGCCCGGGCCGCAGCCGGTGCAGATGTCCAGGCCACGCAGGCCCAGCTCGTGGCCGACCTTCTTGGTGTACTTGTACTCCTCGGTGCTGATCGAGTGACCGCCCCAGCACACCACCATCTTCGGCTCGACGCCGCTACGCAGGGTGCGAGCGTTGCGCAGCAGGTGAAAGACGTAGTCGGTGATGCCTTCGGAGCTGTCCAGGTCGATGCGCTTGTTCTCCAGCTCGCTCTGCGTATAGACGATGTCGCGCAGGGCGCTGAACAGCATCTCGCGGGTGCTGGCGATCATCTCGCCATCGACGAAGGCATCGGCCGGCGCGTTGAGCAGCTCCAGGCGAATACCGCGATCCTGCTGGTGGATCTTCACCTCGAAATCCGGGTAGGCCTCGAGGATGGTCTTGGCGTTGTCGCTGTGCGAGCCGGTATTGAGGATCGCCAGGGCGCATTGGCGGAACAGGCGGTAGACGCTGCCGGAACCGGTTTCGCGCAGTTGCTGCACTTCGCGCTGGGAGAGGGTTTCCAGGCTGCCCTTGGGGCTGACGGAGGCATTGATCTTGGAGCGTTTGAGCATACGGACGATCCTTCGGGGCGAGGCGAGGAGGCAAGAGCGGCGGGCTGTCCGTGGCGGACAGCCCGAAGACAAGCACCTTAACGCGGTAGCTTGAGATTGTTCCAGATGGCCAGGCTGGGGCCAGCCAGGTTCATGCTGTAGAAGTGCAGGCCCGGCGCTCCGCCTTGCAGCAGGCGTTCGCACATTTCCGTGATCACCTGTTCGCCGAAGGCGCGAATGCTGTCGCTGTCATCGCCGTAGGCTTCCAGTTGCTTGCGCACCCAGCGCGGGATCTCGGCGCCGCAGGCGTCGGAGAAACGGGCCAGCTTGCTGTAGTTGGTGATCGGCATGATGCCTGGCACCACGGGGATGTCCACACCCAGCTTGCGCACGCGCTCGACGAAGTAGAAGTAGCTGTCGGCGTTGAAGAAGTACTGGGTGATGGCGCTGTCGGCACCGGCCTTGGCCTTGCGCACGAAGTTGGCGATATCGCTCTCGAAGTTGCGCGCCTGCGGGTGCATCTCCGGGTAGGCGGCCACTTCGATGTGAAAGTGATCACCGGTCTCGCTGCGGATGAACTCCACCAGTTCGTTGGCGTAGCGCAGCTCGCCGCTGGCCATGCCCATGCCCGATGGCAGGTCGCCGCGCAGGGCGACGATGCGCGCGATGCCGGCAGCCTTGTAGGTGTGCAGCAACTCGCGCAGCTCGGCCTTGGAATCGCCGACGCAGGACAGGTGCGGTGCGGTGGGTACCTTCACCTCGCCATCGAGCTGCAGCACGGTGCTCAGGGTGCGGTCACGGGTCGAGCCGCCGGCGCCATAGGTGCAGGAGAAGAAATCGGGTTTGTACGCGGCCAGTTGGCGGGCCACGTCCAGCAGTTTTTCATGCCCGGCTTCGGTCTTGGCAGGGAAGAACTCGAAGCTGTAACGGCGTTCTTGAGACATGGAGAAGGTTCCCTTCTCAGCGGCAAGCCTCAAGCCCCAAGCTGCAAGTGGAGTCGCTTCCTCTTGCAGCTTGCGGCTTGCGGCTTGTAGCTGCTGTTAGTAGCGGTAGGTGTCCGGCTTGAACGGGCCGTCGACGGTCACGCCGATGTAGTCGGCCTGCTGCTGGGTCAGACGGGTGATCACGCCACCGAAGCCCTTGACCATCTCCAGCGCCACTTCTTCGTCCAGCTTCTTCGGCAGCACTTCCACGGTCAGGCGCGCGGACTTCATTTCGGCCGGCAGGTTGGCGAACTTCTGCTCGAACAGGAAGATCTGCGCCAGCACCTGGTTGGCGAACGAGCCGTCCATGATGCGGCTCGGGTGACCAGTGGCGTTGCCCAGGTTCACCAGACGGCCTTCGGCCAGCAGGATCAGGTAGTCGTCGTTGGCCGGATCGAAGGTGCCAGCACCGGTGCGGTGGATCTTGTGCACCTGTGGCTTGACCTCTTCCCAGGCCCAGTTCTTGCGCATGAAGGCGGTGTCGATCTCGTTGTCGAAGTGACCGATGTTGCAGACCACGGCGCGCTTCTTCAGGGCCTTGAGCATGCCGGCGTCGCAGACGTTGGCGTTGCCGGTGGTGGTGACGATCAGGTCGATCTTGCCCAGCAGCGCCTTGTCGATGCAGGCGTCGGTGCCGTCGTTACGGCCGTCGATGTACGGCGAGACCAGCTCGTAGCCGTCCATGCAGGCCTGCATGGCGCAGATCGGATCGATCTCGGAAACCTTGACGATCATGCCTTCCTGACGCAGCGAGGCGGCCGAGCCCTTGCCCACGTCGCCGTAGCCGATGACCAGCGCCTGCTTGCCCGACAGCAGGTGGTCGGTGCCGCGCTTGATGGCGTCGTTGAGGCTGTGGCGGCAGCCGTACTTGTTGTCGTTCTTGCTCTTGGTTACGGCGTCGTTGACGTTGATCGCCGGGACTTTCAGGGTGCCGGCCTTGAGCATGTCGAGCAGGCGGTGCACGCCGGTGGTGGTTTCTTCGGTGATGCCGTGGATCTTGTCCAGCATCTGTGGGTATTTCTTGTGCAGGATCTCGGTCAGGTCACCGCCGTCGTCCAGCACCATGTTGGCGTCCCACGGCTGGCCGTCCTTGAGGATGGTCTGCTCGATGCACCACTCGTACTCCTCTTCGGTCTCGCCCTTCCAGGCGAACACCGGGATGCCGGCGGCGGCGATGGCGGCAGCGGCCTGATCCTGGGTGGAGAAAATGTTGCAGCTCGACCAGCGCACTTCCGCGCCCAGGGCGGTCAGCGTCTCGATCAGCACGCCGGTCTGGATGGTCATGTGGATGCAGCCGAGAATCTTGGCGCCCTTGAGCGGTTGGCTGGCGGCGTACTTGCGGCGCAGGCCCATCAGTGCCGGCATCTCGGATTCGGCGATGGTCAGTTCCTTGCGGCCCCAGTCGGCCAGGGAAATATCGGCGACCTTGTAGTCGTTGAAAGCGCTCATGAAAGCTCTCCATTCGTTGTCTGCGAATGGGCGCCGTTGATGCGTTTGGATAACGCCCCATCCGAGCCTGACAAGTCGGCGTCGACCGACTTGCTGCAGCGCCCCTCGGACGGGTGGCGGGAGCGACCGGGCAGTGCCGGTCGCGTGAAGCCTGTGGATTATAGCGAGCCGGGCGGCGCTGCCCAAGGTTTTCCGTCGTGGCTTCGAGGGTGGGGGTGTCACAGGGTTTTCCAATCACTGGCCCTATGTTTGCAAAGGTCGTGGTGCTAAAGCGTCAGGGCCGCTTGGCCTGAACGCCTGCCTTGGTGTGGTGGACGCGCCCGATGACCTTCAATAGGGGGGAAGCAAGCATGAAAGACCTGAGCAACCTGGATGTGACCGTGCATAGCCCAGAGGCTCTGGGCCAGTACAACGAGGCGGTGACCGTGCTCTGCCGCTTCGCTGACCCCACTGCCCATGTCGAGCGCATGCTGGCCATCGAGCCGACCTTCGCCATGGGGCAGGTGTTCAACGCCCACCTTGCCCTGTGGAGCACCGATCGTGCCGACCTGCAGCCTGCCTGTGACAGCCTGGCGCAGGCTCAGGGTGTCGACGGCGGTAAGCTGAATCGCCGCGAGCGCATGCATCTGGCGGCATTGCAGGCTTGGGTGGGCGGCGACCTGCACAAAGCGTCGCAGCTATTCGATGCCCTGCTGATCGAGTACCCCACCGATCTGCTGGCGCTGCTCAGTGGTCACCAGATCGATTTCTTCGTCGGCGATGCCCTCAATCTACGTGATCGCGTCTCCCGGGTGCTGGGTGCGTGGGACACGCAGCACCCCTGCTACGGCTATCTGCTGGGCATGCTCGCGTTCGGCCAGGAGGAGGCCGGTCACTATGAGCTGGCCGAACACACGGCGCGGCAAGCCGTGGCGCGCAACCCTGGAGACATCTGGGGTATTCATGCGCTGGCTCATGCGCTGGAAATGCAGAACAAGTTCGCCGAGGGCCTGCACTTCATGCGCGAGCACGAGGCGACCTGGGCCGTTGATAACGGCATGGTTTCCCACAATGCCGTGCATCTGGATCTGTTCCTGCTCGAGGCGAACGACCTGGCCGGCGCCCTGGACGCCTACGACCGTTACATCAACTTCCCGGGTGTCGCCCCCTTGCCGATGGTGCTGCTGGATGGCTCATCGGTACTCTGGCGTGTATATCTCGAGGGGCATGATGTGAGTGCACGGGCACAGTGCCTGGCCGAGAGCTGGAGCCCCAAGATCGATCAGTGTTTCTATGCCTTCAACGATGCACATGCCGTTATCGCCTACTGTGCCAGTGGGCAACTGGATATAGCCGCAAGGTTGGTAGTGACGCTACGTGACTATCTGCGCGAAGGAGATGCGTCGACCTCCAACCATTTCATGACGCGAGAGGTGGGATTGCCGGTCTGCGAGGCCATTCTGGCATTCGCGCGTGCTGACTACGCGACCAGCATCGACCGTCTGATGGGCATCAAGAACAAGACCCACTTGTTCGGCGGCAGCTTGATTCAGCGCGATGTGTTCTCTCGCACCTTGCTGGAGGCGGCGATTCGGTCCAGGCATAAACCGCTCGCCAGTGCCTTGATCAGTGAGCGCCTGTCGCACAAGCCCAGAAGTCCTTACAACCAGCTCAAGGCGGAACAGGTTCGGGCACTCTAGTGCCTGGGCGAATTGCGGCACAGGCACTATCCGCTCACCTAGGCGTTTCAGTCAACGGCCAGGTAATGCTTGGTGAAGCTATCGCTCACCACCTCCCAGAGGGTGTTGGTGCCGCTGGCGACGAAGAAGGCGTCGCCGGCCTTGTAGTGGGCGGTTTCGCCGGTGGCCTCGTTGGTGATCTTCACTTCGCCGAGGGTCACCACGGCTTGCTCATGGAAGGTATAGGGCAGGCGGAAGCGGCTGCGGCGCACGCCGAAGTAGCCGGCGCTGACCGATTCGTCCTCGGTGGCGAAGGTGGTGAGAGCGTACATGGCGTTATCGCCGTCGATCATCTCGACACCGATGTCTTCGAGCGTGCCGCTCAGTTCCAGTTCGTCCAGGGTGATGCCTTGCTTGATGCTTTGCAGCATGTGGGTTCTCACTCGTCGAAGGGTTGAGGTCTTTGCCCACGCTAGCAGGCCCGAGCGTTCGAGCCATGCGCATCTGCGACATCGGCAGCCAGGGAAGCGCCTCGACGCATGGATACGATGATCGTGGTGATCGAGCGCAGCGCCTGATCGCCCTGATCATTGGCTGCAATGCCTTGTCCGCTCCTCGTTGTAGCCATGGACGTGATGGGGGCGAGAGGCCAAGCTGAGCCTTCCCTATCCTGCTGCGGAGCTGCCTCATGACCCTCGCCTACTGGTGCGTACTGATCGCCATTGTCCTGCCCTATCTGGGAACCGCCAGCGCCAAGTTCCTCGGCCCTGGCTACGGGCCGCGCGCCAATCAGGATCCGCGCGCCTTTCTCGGTAGCCTGCAAGGCTGGCGCAAGCGGGCCGACAATGCCCAGCAAAACGGCTTCGAGGTCACGCCTGCCTTCGCTGCTGCAGTGATCATCGCCCACCTGGCCGGTGGTGCCGCGCAAGGGCTGCTCGATCAGTTGGCCGTTGCCTTCATCGTCAGCCGTGTGCTGTATCTGCTCTGCTACCTGGCCGGCTGGGGTGTGCTGCGCTCGCTGGTCTGGTTTGCCGGCATGGGCGTGATCGTCGCGCTGTTCGTGGTCTCGGCCTGATTGCCCAGCGACTGCCAGCCCTGGCTGAATCCAGGCTGACAGCGGAAGGATCTGCACGCTTCTGCGACATTTGCGGGCTTGGCCTGGTTTCGGCAAGTGGCGATACTGGCGCCCCCATGTCGCCAGGAAGTCGTGTCGATGACGCTGAAGAAACTGTTGCTGCTCGCCTGTGCTTGCCTGATGTTGGCGGCCTGCGGGGGCGTCGACCCTGATTCGCCGCTGGGCAAGCGCCAGGCCTTGTTCAAGCAGATGCTCAAGGTCAGCGAGAACCTGGGTGGCATGTTGCGTGGGCGCATTCCCTACGACGAAGCGGCTTTCATCTCCGGTGCGGCAAAGCTGGACAAGCTGTCGCACGAGCCCTGGCAGCACTTCCCCCAGGTGCGTGACGACGAGCGCAGCAAGGCCACCGATGAGGTGTGGCAACGCCAGGCGCGTTTCCAGGAAATGGCCCGCGATCTCGAGGCGGCTACCGCTGCGCTGGTGCAGGCCACTACTTCCACGCCACTGCGGCGCTCGACGCTGGAGCCGGCCATGCAAGGCGTCGAGGATAGCTGCGAAGCCTGCCACAAGGCCTTTCGCGCCTACTGATCGGCCTCTGCCTCTGCCTCTGCCTCTGCCTCCGCTTCGGCCTGGGCCTGCTGCAGTTCGGCACGTGCTTCGGCCAGCTCGGCCTGACGCTGGGCGATCTTCTTCTGGTCGCCCTCGCCCAGGGCCTCACGTAATGCCTGCTCGTGTTCCTGTACGGCCTGGCGGGCTTCTTCCACGCTGGCCAGGCGCTGGCGATGCAGGGAGACGTCGTCGCAATAGGCATCGACATTACCCAGCGCCCGGCGCAGCCCGTCCAGGGCCTGTTCATCGCCGCGCTGCTCGGCAGCGGCGAGTTTGTCCTGCAGGACTTGGCGCTTGCTGGCGCAGTCGAACTCGGCCTGGGCGGTGAATACGGGGGTGGCGTTCAGCCCGGCGGTGAGCAGCAGGCCGAACACTGTGGCTTGACGGATCATGGTAGTTCCTCGTGAGTGCCTATTGGGAGGTGACCCCTGGCACTGCCTGAGGTTCGGCCGAAGCGGCGACTCCGGATCCAGATTCGATCCTTGGGTGCGCTTGGAAAGCGGCCACTCCGGCACGCTGCAGTTGCGCCCCCAGGCGCTGCACTTCCGGGTGGGCGAAGAACGCCTGCAACTGATCCGCACGCTTGAGTCCCGCGCCCGGTTGGCGCCGCCAGTCGTCCCGGCTGCGAGCCAGCAGGCTGGGCCAGTCGGCGTGAGGGTCACTGTCGAAGCCCGGAGGTGCGCCGAGGGCGCTCAACCATTGCCACAGGGTTTTGTCCTTGGCCTGCTGGAAGGTCGCCTGTAGCTGCGCGGCGCGTCTTGGGCCGATGCCGGGCAGCGCCTGGAGCTGGCTGGCATCGAATTCCAACCAGTCCAGCAGGCCATGCAGCGGCAGGCTGCTCCAGGTGCCGGGGCCGACGCCGCTCATGTCCAGACCGTGCTTGCCGCTCAGCCAGGCCAGGCGCGCCAGAAACTGCTGCTGGCACTGCGCGCTGCTGCGCCAGCAACTGAGCGCGTGATAGGACTCGGCGCGCGGTACCTGCACGTCGGCACGCTGCTGGCTGCGCCAGATCACCTCCTCGAGCTGAGGAATGGTCAGCCCGGAGAGGCGGATGGCCACCTGGTCGCCGGGGCGGATGTCCAGGTCTTGCCAGCGCTGCAGCGAGCCGACGGCAACGCGGCGGACGCGCCGATCATCGAGCTGCACCGGCTGCAGTTCCAGCACCGGGCTGATGCGCCCGCTGCGCCCGATGTTGAATTGCACCTTCTGCACCACGGCCAGGGCCTGGCTGACCGGGTATTTCCAGGCCACCGCCCAGTGCGGCGGTGCAGCCTGCCAGCGCTGACCGCTTGGCCGCTGGCCCTGGCGCAGCACCACGCCATCGCTGGCGAAGGGCAGGGCGCTGCGATACCAGTGCTGGCGCCAGCGCCTGGCCTGTGCCAGGTCGGCGAGTGGCTGGGTGTAGCGACTGCTGTCGGCAAAGCCCAGACGCTGCAGGCCGGCCAGGCGCTGTGGCATGTCTGGCGGGCCATCCGGCCAGTCCCAGACGAACAGGCCGACCTGGGCGGCCTCATCAGGGGTGATGCTTTGCCGTGCCATCAGGCCGGCGACCTTGCCACGTGCCCCCGCGCTGCCGTCACGTGCCTGTTGGTGGCCGTCCAGGCGCCAGTACAGCTCACCCTGCAAGGTGGCATCCAGCGCTTGTGGTAGATCTTCAGGAATGGCGGGTAACTGCCGAGCACGGGCCGTCCAGTCCTGCCCGCTGTGTCCGTTGCCACGGCTGATGGCCTGCTGCAGACGTCCTTGCAGGTAGACCAGGGTGACGGCGACGCCGTCGACCTTGGGCTGGATCCACAGGTCGTCGCGACCGACTATCCATTGGCCGATGGCGGCTTCGTCGAGCTTGCGCAGGCCGGTCTGGGCAAAGGGATGGGCCAGCTCGGTAACGGCGCCGGTCAGGGCGCTGGCGGGATCCTGCTGAGGGGTGCCAAAGCAGCTCTGCCAGTCGCTCAGGCGAGCAAGCGCCTGGTCGTACAGCTCATCGGCCACCGGGCTGTGGCCGTGATTGTGGTAGGCGTCGTCCCAGGTGGCGATCTGGGTTTGCAGCGTGGCCAGCTCGTTGGCGGCCCTGGCTTCAGGCCAGTCGGGGCAGGGGGAATTGGCGTGGCACCAGAGAGGAGCGGCCAGGATGAAGAGTGCGAGCGGATTGCGCATGGTTCCTCCGTGAACCTTGGGGAGCTTTTTGGCTAGTCAGCGGGCTGCTATTGTCTCGCGTCATTTTTACTCTTTTACTCTAGCCAAGGAGCGGTAAATGGTCATCGTCGGATTCTTCATCGCCTTGGGAGCCTGGGTCTGGTCGGTGGCGCGTGGCATCCAAGTGTCCTTGATCTGCGTCGTGCTCAACTTCATGTTCCCGCCTGTCTCGCAGGGTATCTTCGCTCTGTATGAGCCGCCCATGCGTGCTCCGTTGCTGTTCATGGCGATTGGGTTGGGGATGATGTACCTCGGCGGCGGCCTCAAGATTTCCTGAGGCTCTGTGCGAAGTGCCTGCGCCCGGCGATGCTTCGTTAAAAACGGGCTGGAGCGCCAGCCCGGTCAAATGCTCATTTACAGCTCGTAAACTCGAATGCGAGCCCAGTCTGTTCCTCACCCGTTTTTGCGGGGCCGCCATCGGTATCGCCTGACCTTCGCTCGACGACTTTTCGTACAGAGCCTGAGGCGTATAAGCGCAAAAGCCCCGCACAGCTCGCGCTGGCGGGGCTTTTTTGCGGGCGGCGGTTACAGGCCGGCGGCTGCGCGCAGGGCTTCGACCTTATCGGTCTTCTCCCAGGTGAAGGTGGTGAAGCTGTCGTCGCCGACGGTCTTCTGTACCGGGTTGCGGCCGAAGTGGCCATAGGCGGCGGTGTCGCGGTACATCGGGTGGAGCAGGTCGAGCATCTTGGTGATGGCGTAGGGGCGCAGGTCGAACACCTCGCGTACCAGCTTGATGATCTTGTCTTCGGCGATCTTGTGGGTGCCAAAGGTGTTGATCGAGATGGAGGTGGGCTGGGCCACGCCGATGGCGTAGGACACCTGGATCTCGCAGCGCTCGGCCAGGCCGGCGGCAACGATGTTCTTGGCCACGTAGCGGCCGGCATAGGCGGCGCTGCGGTCGACCTTGGACGGATCCTTGCCGGAGAAGGCACCGCCGCCGTGACGGGCCATGCCGCCGTAGCTGTCGACGATGATCTTGCGCCCGGTCAGGCCGCAGTCGCCTACCGGGCCGCCGATGACGAAGTTGCCGGTCGGGTTGATGTGGAACTGGGTGTCCTTGTGCAGCAGCTCGGCCGGCAGGCTGTGCTTGATGATCAGCTCCATCACGGCTTCACGCAGGTCTTTCAGCGACACGTCCGGGTTGTGCTGGGTGGACAGCACCACGGCGTCGATGCCGGCGACCTTGCCATTCTCGTAGCGGCAGGTGACCTGGGATTTGGCATCCGGGCGCAGCCAGGGCAGCAGGCCGGACTTGCGCGCCTCGGCCTGGCGCTCGACCAGGGCGTGGGAGAAGCGGATCGGCGCCGGCATCAGCACGTCGGTTTCGTTGCTGGCGTAGCCGAACATCAGGCCCTGGTCGCCGGCGCCCTGGTCTTCCGGCTTGGAGCGGTCGACGCCCTGGGCGATGTCCACCGATTGCTTGCCGATGATGTTGATGACGCCGCAGGTGGCGCCGTCGAAGCCGACATCGCTGCTGGTGTAGCCGATGTCGTTGATCACGTCACGGACGATCTGCTCCAGGTCGACCCAGGCGCTGGTGGTCACTTCCCCGGCGACGATGGCCACACCGGTCTTGACCAGGGTTTCCACGGCCACGCGGGCGTGCTTGTCCTGGGTGATGATGGCGTCGAGCACCGCATCGGAAATCTGGTCGGCGATCTTGTCCGGATGCCCTTCGGACACGGACTCGGAGGTGAACAGGGAGTATTCGCTCATGGGTGGGTTCCTTGTGTGCCGTAACGTGGAGCGCTTCGCTCGCCAGGCTGGGCGAAGTGCCGTAACTGAATCTGAAAACCGTTCTTCAGACCGATATAGAGGCTTTCCCCGGGGATCAGCCCGGCGGCGCTGGCCCAGCGCGACAGGTCGTCCTGCTCGAAGCCTAGCCAAAGATCGCCGCAGGCTTCGCGCGCCCAGCTCTGGTCGTGGCTGCACAGCTCGCTGATCAACAGGCTGCCGCCGGGTTCGACGTGCCGCGCCAGTTGCCGGAAGGCTTCGGCCGGGGTGGCGAAATGGTGCAGCACCATGTTCAGCACCACGCAGTCGGCGCGGCTCGGCTGCGCCTCGTCGAGGGCATCGGCCAGGCGCAGTTCGACGTTGCTCAGGCCTTCGGCCTGGCAGCGCTGGCGCGCCAGCTCAAGCATCGCCTCGCTGTTGTCCAGCGCGGTGACGCGGGCAAAGCGCCGGGCCAGCTCGGGCAGGAAGGCGCCATCGCCGGGACCGATTTCCAGGGCGCTGGCCGAGGCCGGCAGGTGCAGGGCGTCGAGCAGGGTGAGCAGGCTGTCGCGGTACTGCGGCAAGCCGGCGATCAGATCCTGCTGGGCCTGGAAGTTGTCTGCGATGCGGGCGAAGAAGTCGCGGCTGACCGCTGCGCGATGACGATGTACGGCAGCGATGCGCGCCTGCAGGGCATCGGCCAGCGGCAGGCCGTCGATCTCTTCCAGCAGTGCAACGTGCAGCGCACCTACAGGCAGCGCGCGGCGATAGAAGATGGCATTGCCTTCACGGCGGGTGGCCACCAGGCCGGCCTGGGCCAGTACCTTGAGGTGATGGCTCATGCCTGACTGGCCCATGGCGAAGATCTGCGCCAGCTCCAGCACGCCGAACGAATCGTTGCTCAGCACGCGCAGCACATTCAGGCGCAGCGGATCGCCGCCGGCCTTGCACAGGGCGGCGAGCGTGTCGCAGGGGTCGAATGCCAACTCGGGTGCGCGTAAGGTCATGGAGGCGCAGTCTAGTCGGTCATTTTTCATACAGCAAGGCCAATATCAAAAAGTTTTGATATTGGCCTTGCTGGCTAGTCGAGCGCCTCGCTCAACGCCAGGAAGGCTGCGGGGGCGGGGCTGAGGCTGGCACCCTGGCGCCACAGCACGTGCAGCTCGCGCTCGATCTGTAGATCCTGCACTGGCAGGTGATGCAGCTCGCCACTGGCCAGTTCGCGCTCCACCACCCGCTGTGACAGCCAGGCGATGCCCTGGCCGTCGGCGAGCAGGCGCTTGAGCGTCTCGGTGCTGCCGATGGCCATGCCGGCGCAAGGTTCCAGGCCGTGGTCGCGGTAGGCCTGTTCGATGCTGTTGCGCGCCCCGGAGCCGGGTTCGCGCATATACAGCGGGTAGGCCTGCAACTGCGCGGCGTCGAGCCGGTCGAGGCAGGCCAGCGGGTGACTCGGGGCGACCACCGGCAGCAGGGCATCGCGGGCCAGCAGGCGATGGGCGTAGGCCTCCTGGGCGAAGGGGCCTTCGACGAAGCCGAGGCTGATGCGGCCCTCGTCCAGTTGCCGGGTCACCACGTCGGTGTTGCTCACCTCCAGGCTGATGAAGATGTGCGGATGCTCGCGGCGAAAGCGGCTGATCAAGGGCGGTAGCAGGTAGGCGCCCAGGGTGGCGCTGGCGCCCATGTGCAATTCCCCTTGTTCCACCTGGGCGAAGTCGCGCAGGTCGCGCTCGGCGGCGCTTTCCAGGGTGAAGATGCGTTGTGCGTAGTCCAGCAGGCGCAGGCCACCTTCGGTCAGTTGTACGCCGCGCGGCAGGCGGTCGAACAGGCGCAGGTCGAGGCTGGCTTCGAGGTCGCGAATCTCCCGCGTCACCGCTGGCTGGCTGATGTGCAGGCGCTCGGCGCCAGCGCTGATGCTGCCGGCCTCGGCCACGGCGAGAAAGACCTTGAGGTGATGAAGGTTCATGCTGCTCTTGTATAAATGAAAGGCATGCTTTGGATGCTGAATATGTATTTTAAATATGGCAAGGCGCTTCTTAACCTGTGCGCGTCATCCATGCCACGGGATCACCCGACCATGCCGCGCCCTTTCAGCCGTTTGCCAGAGCCATTGGCCTTCATTCGCCACTTCACGCCCAACTGGTTCGCCGCGACCATGGGCACGGGTGTGCTGGCGCTGGTCATCGCTCACTTGCCCTGGCAGTTACCGGGGCTGTTCTTGCTGGCCGAGGGCTTGTGGTTGTTCGGTGTGTTGCAGTTCGCCCTGTTCAGCTTGCTGTTCGTGATGCGCCTGGTGCTGTTCCGCGACACCCTGTGGCCCATGCTGCTGCATCCGGTGCAGTCGATGTTCCTGGGCGCCATTCCCATGGGGCTGGCGGTGTTGGTCAAGGGGCTGCTGCTGTTTGGTGTGCCGCGCTGGGGCGAGGGTGTCTACGCGCTGGCCCATCTGCTGTGGTGGCTGGATGCGGCGCTGGCGCTGCTCGGCGCATTGCTGGTGCCCTATCTGATGTTCACCCGACAGGATCATGCGCTGGAAAAACTCACTGCCGTCTGGCTGCTACCCATAGTCGCTCCGGAGGTGGCGGCCAGCACGGCCGGTGCCCTGGCGCCCCATCTGCCCGTCGAGGCCGCGCGGCAGTTGCTGGTCGCCGGCTTCGTGCTCTGGGGGCTGTCGCTGTCGCTGGTGTTTCCCCTGATCACCCTGGTGCTGCTGCGCCTGGCCCTGCACAAACTGCCGGATACCGATTTCGCCGCCACTAGCTGGCTGCCGTTGGGGCCTGTGGCCACGGGCTGCCTGGGCCTGCTGAGCCTAGGGCAGGCAGCGCCTGCTGCCTTCGCCGGCACCGCCTTGGCTGGCGCCGCCGAACTGGCTCAGAATTTCGGCCTGGTCGGTGGCCTGGCGCTATGGGGCGCCGGGCTGTGGTGGTTGGTGATCGCCATTCTGTTCACCCGCCACTACATTCGCGACAACATGCCGTTCAACCTGGGCTGGTGGGGCTTCATCTTCCCTCTGGGTGTGTTCACCCTGGCCACCTTCGAGCTGCAGCACCTGACCGGGCTGGCCATGTTCGGGCTGATCGGCCTGGTACTGGCGGTACAGCTTGCGGCGGTCTGGTCGCTGGTGTTCAGCCGCACCCTGGCCGGGGTCTGGCACGGTGAGCTGTTCCGGGCGCCTTGTCTGGGCAATCCGGCAAGCCCGGCGGTGAGCGTATTGAGCGAGCAAGCCGGTTGATTCGCCTTCTGCGACTATCTGTCATTGCTCCAGGGGGGCCGGCTGGGCGAAAATGACCGCCTTTTTCGCCCCCATCATTCGTGAAGCAGCCCCCGTAGGAGATTTCAGCGATGCCCAGCCGTCGTGAGCGAGCCAATGCCATTCGTGCCCTCAGCATGGATGCCGTGCAGAAAGCCAACAGCGGCCACCCCGGTGCCCCCATGGGCATGGCGGACATCGCCGAGGTGCTGTGGCGCGACTACCTCAAGCACAATCCGAGCAATCCGAGCTTCGCCGACCGTGACCGCTTCGTGCTGTCCAACGGTCATGGCTCGATGCTGATCTATTCGCTGCTGCACCTGACCGGCTACGACCTGTCCATCGACGACCTGAAGAACTTCCGTCAACTGCACAGCAAGACGCCGGGCCATCCGGAATACGGCTACACCCCGGGCGTGGAGACCACCACCGGCCCGCTCGGCCAGGGCATCGCCAACGCCGTCGGCTTCGCCATCGCCGAAAAGGTGCTGGGCGCGCAGTTCAACCGCGAAGGCCACGACATCGTCGACCATCACACCTACGTGTTCCTCGGCGACGGCTGCATGATGGAAGGCATCAGCCATGAGGTCTGCTCCCTGGCCGGCACCCTGGGCCTGGGCAAGCTGATCGCCTTCTACGACGACAACGGCATCTCCATCGACGGCGAGGTCGAGGGCTGGTTCACCGACGACACCCCGCAGCGCTTCGAGGCTTATGGCTGGCAGGTGATCCGCAATGTCGACGGGCACGACGCCGAAGAGATCAAGATCGCCATCGAGACCGCGCGCAAGACCCTGGATCAGCCCACCCTGATCTGCTGCAAGACCACAATCGGCTTCGGTTCGCCGAACAAGCAGGGCAAGGAAGAGTGCCACGGCGCGCCGCTGGGCAATGACGAGATCGCCCTGACCCGCGCCGCGCTGGGCTGGAACCATGGCCCGTTCGAGATTCCCGCCGAGATCTACGCCGAGTGGGACGCCAAGGCTGCCGGCGCTGCCGCCGAAGCCGCCTGGAACGACAAGTTTGCCGTTTACGCCGCCGCCTTCCCCGAGCTGGCTGCCGAGTTCAAACGCCGCATCGCCGGCGAGCTGCCGGCCGACTTCGCCGAGAAGGCCGCCGCCTACGTGCGTGAAGTGGCCGAGAAGGGCGAGACCATCGCCAGCCGCAAGGCCAGCCAGAACACCCTCAACGCATTTGGCCCGCTGCTGCCGGAATTCCTCGGCGGTTCGGCGGATCTCGCCGGCTCCAACCTGACCCTGTGGAAGGGTTGCAAGGGCGTTTCGGAAGCGGACGCTGCCGGTAACTACCTGTTCTACGGTGTGCGCGAGTTCGGCATGAGCGCCATCATGAACGGTATCGCCCTGCACGGCGGCTTCGTGCCTTACGGCGCCACCTTCCTGATCTTCATGGAATACGCGCGCAACGCCGTGCGCATGTCCGCGCTGATGAAGAAGCGCGTGCTCTACGTGTTCACCCACGACTCCATTGGCCTCGGCGAGGATGGCCCGACCCACCAGCCGATCGAGCAACTGGCCAGCCTGCGTGGCACGCCGAACCTCGACACCTGGCGTCCCTGCGACGCCGTGGAATCGGCCGTGGCCTGGAAGCATGCCATCGAGCGTGCAGATGGCCCCAGCGCCCTGGTGTTTAGCCGCCAGAACCTGCCGCACCAGAGCCGCGACGCCCAGCAACTGGCGGATGTGGCCCGTGGCGGCTACGTGCTCAAGGACAGCGCCGGCGAGCCGGAACTGATCCTGATTGCCACCGGCTCGGAAGTCGGCCTGGCCATGCAGGCAGCGGCCAAGCTGGAAGAGAAGGGGCGCAAGGTGCGCGTGGTGTCCATGCCGTCCACCAGCGTGTTCGACCAGCAGGACGCCGCCTACAAGCAGGCCGTGTTGCCGCTGGAAGTGGGGGCGCGCATCGCCATCGAAGCCTCGCACGCCGACTACTGGTACAAGTACGTCGGTCTGGAAGGGCGCATCATCGGCATGACCTCCTTCGGCGAGTCGGCGCCGGCTGCCGCGCTGTTCGAGGAGTTCGGCTTCACCGTCGACAACGTCGTTGCCACTGCCGAAGACCTGCTGGAGGACTGACGCCAGCCACGAGCTGCAAGCCGCAAGCAGGGATGTGCTCTGCCTGCGGCTGTTACTTGCAGCTTGAAGCTTGCGGCTTGCCGCTATGCCACGACGCCCCTATCGCGTTGCCCTCAACGGCTACGGCCGCATCGGTCGGTGCGTGCTGCGTGCCTTGCACGAGCGTGGCGCCGGGGCACGCCTGGAAATCGTTGCGCTGAACGATCTGGCCGACCAGGCCAGTCTCGAATACCTGACCCGCTTCGACTCCACCCACGGGCGCTTTCCCGGCGAGGTGAAGGTCGATGGCGACTGCCTGCACATCAACGGCGATTGCGTGAAGGTGTTGCGTCAGAGCGAGCCGGAAGCCATCGACTGGGCAGCGCTGAATATCGACCTGCTGCTGGAATGCTCCGGGCAGTACACCACGCGCGCCGAGGCCGAGCGTTTCATCGCCGCCGGTGCGCCGCGCGTATTGCTGTCGCAGCCGATGGCCAGCGAGGCGGATATCGACGCCACCATCGTCTACGGCGTCAACCAGAATTGCCTGACGGGCAGCGAGCGCCTGGTGTCGAATGCTTCCTGCACCACCAACTGCGGCGTGCCGCTGTTGAAACTTCTCGATGAGGTGGTGGGTCTGGAGTACGTCTCCATTACCACCATCCACTCGGCGATGAACGACCAACCGGTGATCGATGCCTACCACCACGAAGACCTGCGTCGCACGCGCTCGGCCTTCCAGTCGGTGATTCCGGTGTCCACCGGCCTGGCGCGCGGTATCGAGCGCCTGCTGCCGGAGCTGGCCGGGCGCATCCAGGCCAAGGCCATCCGCGTGCCGACGGTGAACGTCTCGTGTCTGGACATCACTCTGCAGACCGCCCGTGACACCAGTGCCGCCGAGATCAATCAGGTGCTGCGCCAGGCGGCGCAAAGCGGGCCGCTCAAGGGCCTGCTGGCTTACACTGAGCTGCCGCACGCCAGTTGCGATTTCAACCACGACCCGCATTCGGCCATCGTCGACGGCAGCCAGACCCGCGTGTCCGGCCCGCGTCTGGTCAACCTGTTGGCCTGGTTCGACAACGAGTGGGGCTTCGCCAACCGCATGCTCGATGTCGCTGAACATTTCTTACACAAAGCCAATCCAGCCCCTTGAAGGACTGAACTATGACCGTTCTGAAGATGACCGATCTCGACCTCGCCGGTAAGCGTGTGCTGATCCGCGAAGACCTCAACGTTCCGGTGAAGGACGGTGTGGTCAAGAGCGACGCGCGCATCCTCGCATCCTTGCCGACCATCAAGCTGGCGCTGGAAAAAGGCGCTGCGGTGCTGGTCTGCTCGCACCTGGGGCGCCCGGAAGAGGGCGTCTACAGCGAGGAAGACAGCCTGGCGCCGGTGGCGGCCTACCTGAGCAAGGCCCTCGGCCGCGACGTGCCGCTGGTCAAGGACTACCTTGGCGGTGTCGAGGTCAAGGCCGGCGAGCTGGTGTTGCTGGAGAACGTGCGCTTCAACAAGGGCGAGAAGAAGAACACTGACGAGCTGGCTCAGCAGTACGCCGCGCTGTGCGATGTGTTCGTCATGGACGCCTTCGGCACCGCCCACCGCGCCCAGGGCTCGACCCATGGCGTGGCCAAGTTCGCCAAGGTGGCCTGCGCCGGCCCGCTGCTGGCCGCCGAGCTGGATGCCCTGGGCAAGGCCCTGGACAAGCCGGCTCGCCCGATGTTGGCCATCGTCGCCGGTTCCAAGGTGTCCACCAAGCTGGACGTGCTCAACTCCCTGGCCGATATCTGCGACTCGCTGATCGTCGGCGGCGGCATCGCCAACACCTTCCTCGCCGCAGCCGGCCTGCCGGTGGGCAAGTCGCTGTACGAGGCCGACCTGGTCGACACCGCCAAGGCCATCGCCGCCAAGGTCAGCGTGCCGCTGCCGGTGGACGTGGTGGTGGCCAAGGCCTTCGCCGAGGACGCCGAAGCCACCGTCAAGGCAGTCAAGGACGTGGCCGAGGACGACATGATCCTCGACATCGGGCCGCAGACCGCCAAGCAGTTCGCCGAGATGCTCAAGGCTTCGCAGACCATCCTGTGGAACGGCCCGGTCGGCGTGTTCGAGTTCGACCAGTTCGGCAACGGCACCCAGGCCCTGGCCCAGGCCATCGCCGAAAGCCCGGCGTTCTCCATTGCCGGCGGTGGTGACACCCTGGCGGCCATCGACAAGTACGGCGTGGCCGAGCAGATCTCCTACATTTCCACGGGCGGTGGTGCCTTCCTCGAGTTCGTCGAAGGCAAGGTGCTGCCGGCGGTCGAGGTGCTGGAGCAGCGCGCCAAGTGACTAGTGAGGCGAAGGGCGCAGGTCTTTCGCCTCGTGCATAAAACCCTGGCGTGATCGAGTGGTCTGTTGAAACTGAACCCCCGAACAAGGAGTCATGTCATGGGCAAGCTAGCAGCGTTGGGATGCATCACCCTGGTACTGGCCGGTTGTGCCGGTGGCGCACGGGAGTCGGCCTGCGAGGTATTCAGCCCCGCGCAGATCGAAACCCCGGCCACGCAGAACGACCAGCAGATCGAACAGAACAGCGGCCAGCCGACGGGTGAGCCCGCAGAGCAGCGTTGCTGACAAGGAGTACTGAATGATTGCAAGACTGACGGCGCTGACCGCCATGACGCTGCTGCTGGGGGCGTGCAGCCAGCAGCAGACGGCGCCTGAGCAGTGGACCCGCTGGGTCTGCGACAGCCAGGCCGAGGTGTTCTGGCGCCTGGCTGACAGCGAGGGCGAGCAGGTCGATGTGCGCCTGGGTGGCGACGACGTCGTGCACCGCCTGAAGCTGGAGCCGGCTGCTTCCGGTGCGCTGTACAGTGACGGCAATCTGTCCTTCCACACCAAGGGTGACGAAGGGCTGGTGTACTGGACGGCCACTGACGACCTGATCGGCCGGGGCTGCAAGGCACAATAGAGTAGCTACCAGCTCCAAGCCTCAAGCTGCAAGAAAAGCGTGGGGTGCTGCTCGCGCTTCTACTTGTCGTTTGCAGCTTGTAGCTTGCGGCTGTTTTCCAGGCTTGAACCGAGCCTGCCCCTGCGGCAGGCTTGCATATCAAACAACCCATATCGGGAGCTTCAAAGATGGCACTTATCAGCATGCGCCAGATGCTCGACCACGCCGCTGAGTTCGGCTACGGCGTGCCGGCCTTCAACGTCAACAACCTCGAGCAGATGCGCGCGATCATGGAAGCCGCCGACAAGACCGATTCGCCGGTCATCGTCCAGGCTTCCGCCGGTGCCCGTAAGTACGCTGGCGCACCCTTCCTGCGCCACCTGATCCTTGCCGCGATCGAAGAATTCCCGCATATCCCGGTGTGCATGCACCAGGATCACGGTACCAGCCCGGACGTGTGCCAGCGCTCCATCCAACTGGGTTTTTCCTCGGTGATGATGGATGGCTCGCTGAAGGAAGACGGCAAGACTCCAGCCGATTACGACTACAACGTGCGCGTCACCCAGCAGACCGTGGCCTTCGCCCATGCCTGCGGCGTGTCCGTGGAAGGTGAGCTGGGTTGCCTGGGTAGCCTGGAAACCGGTATGGCCGGTGAAGAAGACGGCGTCGGCGCCGAAGGCGTGCTGGATCACAGCCAACTGCTGACCGACCCGGAAGAAGCCGCAGCCTTCGTCAAGGCCACCCAGGTCGACGCCCTGGCCATCGCCATCGGCACCAGCCATGGCGCCTACAAGTTCACCAAGCCGCCGACCGGCGACGTGCTCTCCATCGAGCGTATCAAGGAAATCCACAAGCGCATCCCCAACACCCACCTGGTGATGCACGGCTCCAGCTCGGTGCCGCAGGACTGGCTGGCGATCATCAACGAGTACGGTGGTGACATCAAGGAAACCTACGGCGTGCCGGTCGAAGAGATCGTCGAAGGCATCAAGCACGGCGTGCGCAAGGTCAACATCGACACCGACCTGCGTCTGGCCTCCACTGGCGCCATCCGTCGTTTCATGGCGCAGAACCCGGCCGAGTTCGACCCGCGCAAGTACTTCGCCAAAACCATCGAAGCCATGCGCGACATCTGCATCGCCCGCTACGAGGCCTTCGGCACCGCCGGCAATGCCTCGAAGATCAAGCCGATCTCCCTGGAAGGCATGTTCAAGCGTTACGCCAGCGGCGAACTGACCGCCAAGGTCAACTGATCGACTGCGGGCAGACGCCCGCCGCGTCCGCCCGAAAGCCGCGACTGCGCAAGCGTCGCGGCTTTTTCATGCCTGCCGTTTGCTCCTCAAGGTGCGCTGCTGACCAGCGCGCGATGCTCGATGCTTAGCTGATCGAAGCGCGCGGCCCCTGCTTCGGTCTCGTAGCCGGTGTTGTCCTGGGTGTAGACGCCGGCCTTGAAGTACAGCGGCTTGGCGGCCCAGGAGGTGTCCAGGTGGGTGCTCCAGCTCTTGTTGTTGAGCTGGATCGCCAGGGTGCCATCAGGCTTGAGGTTGATCGCATAGCTGAACGCCTGATTGAGCAGGATGCCACTGGCCACGGTCACCGTCTGGATTTCGGCGTCCGGCGTCATGCGCACCTTGGCGACGATATTGCCGGTAGCCGTCTTGGTCTTGTACTGGTACTCCAGCTTGAGCAGCGGCATCGAGCTCTTGTAGGCATGGATCTGGCCAATGACGATCTTGCCGGTGGACGGCACCTGGCTGACGCTCAGCGCGGCGCGCAGGAAGTGATCGGCGCCGGGGTAGGTCCAGTTGCGCAGGTTGCCGTCGGGGTAAGTCTCACGCAGCTCGCTGCGCGGGTACTTGGCGCTCTCGGTGGTGGTGCCGTTGACCGGTGACCAGAAGAAGATGGCGCCATCCTTGGATTGGAAATAGTGATCCTGATAACCACCGGCCAGTATGCGGGTCTCGATGGTGGTGGCGGGTACGCCGACTGGAATGCTGAGATTCCACATGGCGAGTTCGATCATACTCAAAGCTCCTGAAAGAGGAAACTTCAGTCGGGGGGCACATCTCGTCCAGGAGTCAGTAACGGCTTACTTGGCGTTCCAGCGGGTGACACGCGAGCTAGAAGGTGGCAGGGCTGCCTGTCACGAGCGCTGGCTGCGCTCGTGGCGCGCTTTATAACGGCAATTCTGGCCAATGCGTGAGCACCGTTCGTCGTTTTATTGGCGTCAATAAAAAGTCTCTTCTGAAGTGGAGAATCATCCTTATCTGGCCGTGCGTGAAGCGGCAACGAACCCTAGGTAAAACCCTGTAAAACACCCAGGCCGTGGCGAACGGCGGCCTACGCCATAATCCGGGCATTACCGCTCGGAACTGCCTTTCATGCACAGCCTGCCGCGCCTGCTGTCCGCCTTCGTCCTTGCCGTGTTGCTGGCTAGCAGCTTCGCCTCGATCTTTCAGACGCAAAGCAACCTCGCTGCCCTGCAGGCGCTGGGCGCACCGGTTCCGTTCGGTGTGCGCTTGGGTACCACCGGCCTGGATCTGCTCGGTTTTGCCCCCACCTTCGCACTGCTGGCCAGTGCCGGCTTCGTCATCGCCCTGCCGCTGGCGCTCTGGCTGGCGCGGCACTTGCGCCATCTGCGCTGGGTCATCTTTCTGGTGGCAGGCGCCAGTGCGATCTGGCTGGCGCTGGCCCTGGCCAATGCCCTGGCGCCGATGCCGACGTTGATCGCCGCCGACCGTGAACCCCTGGGCACTCTGGGGCTGATGGCCTGCGGCAGTGCCGGCGCGCTGCTCTTCGGTCAGCTCGCACGGCGCGCGCGCTACAGAACGCAGCCAACCCATTCCGATTCGCCGTGACAAGGTCGCTGCCATGTTGAAACCCTTTCTCGCCGCACTGGGCGCTGCACTCGTGCTCAGCCTTTCGGTGCAAGCCGAGGATTACCGTATCGAGACCCTTACCGAGGGGCTGGAGTACCCCTGGTCGCTGGCCTTCCTGCCGGATGGGCGCATGCTGGTCACCGAGCGGGTCGGGCGTCTACGCCTGATCGAGGCGGATGGTCGCCTGGCGCAGGACCCCATCGCCGGGCTGCCGGAGGCCTTCTTCGCGGCCCAGGCGGGGCTGATGGAGGTGGCGCTGGATCCGGACTATGCGGACAATCGCTGGCTGTACCTGAGTTACGCCCATGGTGATAGCGAGGCCAACAACACTCGGCTGGTTCGTGCGCGTCTGGTCGGCGACGAGCTGCAGGATCTCGAGGTACTGTTCACCGCGCAGCCGCTCAAGGCTGGCGCTGCTCACTATGGCGGGCGCATCGCCTTTCTCGCCGACAAGACTCTGGTGCTGACCCTGGGCGATGGCTTCGACTGGCGTGAGCAAGCGCAGAACCCGGGCAATCATCTGGGCAAGATCGTGCGCCTGAACCGCGACGGTAGCGTGCCGCCGGACAATCCGTTGCTGGCCCAGCGAGGCGCGGCAGCGGAGATCTACAGCCTCGGCCACCGCAACGTGCAGGGCATCGTCTTCGATGCCAAGAGCGGGCGGCTGTACAGCCATGAGCATGGCCCGCGCGGCGGCGACGAATTGAACCTGATCCAGGCCGGGCAGAATTATGGCTGGCCGCTGGCGACCTTCGGTGTCGACTACACCGGCGCGCGGGTCAGCCCCTATACCGAACTGCCGGGCCTGAGCGCGCCCTTGCTGCACTGGACGCCCTCGGTCGCACCGGCGAGCCTGACCCTTTACCACGGTGCGCTGTTCCCCGCCTGGCAGGGTGACCTGTTCGCCGCCACCCTGGCCGAACGCAGCGTGCGGCGTATCCGCGTACAGGACAACATGCTGGCCGGTGAGGAAATCCTCTTCGAGGAGTTGGGTGAGCGTATCCGCGATGTGCGCAGCGGGCCGGATGGCGCCCTCTACCTGCTTACCGACAATGCCGAGGGGCGGCTGCTACGGGTCGTACCGGCCGACTGAGGCGCGTTACACTGCAGGCTCGTTCCTTCAGCATGGATCCGTTTCGTTGAAATACCTTCAGGGCTACCCTGTGGCCATCCAGCAGCAGGTGCGCCAGTTGATCGCCGACGACCTTCTGGACGACTACCTGGCGCAGCGCTATCCGGGCCGTCACGAGGTGCAGAGCGACAAGGCGCTGTATGCCTACGTGATGGCACTCAAGCAGGAGCACTTGAAGAACGCGCCGGCCATCGACAAAGTGCTCTACGACAACCGCCTCGATCTCACCCATCGTGCCCTCGGGTTGCATACGGCGATTTCGCGGGTGCAGGGCGGCAAGCTCAAGGCGAAGAAGGAGATTCGCGTTGCCTCGCTGTTTCGTGATGCAGCGCCGGCCTTCCTGCAGATGATCGTGGTGCACGAGCTGGCTCACCTGAAGGAGGCCGAGCACAACAAGGCCTTCTACAAGCTCTGCGAGCACATGCTGCCGGGTTATGTGCAGATCGAGTTCGACCTGCGCATGTACCTGACCTGGCGCGAGATGACGGGCTCGGCCTGATAGCGTGCAAGAGCAAGGGCACGACGCGATCCGTAGGGTGCGCTATGCGCACCACGGACAGGCGCACCCTGCATGCTCAGCCGTGCAAGCGCAGGTTGAGCTGGTCGACCACCGGCGCCCAGTCGGCGTCTTCGAGAATTTCCTCGCGCAGTAGCGCGGCCTGGGCCGGCGTCCAGAACGGCGCCTCCGACAGCTTGCAGGCGTCTGGCAGCGGCGAATGGGTGCTGATGAAAGCATTGATGCTGGCGGCATCGTCAGGCAGGCCGAGCTGCTTGAACAGCGCAGGCAGGCTGTGGACGGGCTTTTCCATGGTAGTTTCTCCAAACGTAACGCTTATCCCTAAGTACCAACCCCGGTTCAGATAGTTCCGCTCAATCGACCGTCAATATCTCGAAGGCCTGCAGCCGCTGGCCCATCGACAGGGTAATTTCATCGCCAGGGTGTTTGCCGAGCAGCAGGCGCCCCAGCGGTGTGGCATTGCTCAGTACCTGAATGCTCTGCCCGGCGTGCTGCAGTTTCATGCTGGCGCCCTGCGGGCCGAGAAACAGCCACTGCTCGTGGCCGTCTTCGCTGGCCAGCAGAATCAATGCGCCCAGTTCGATGCCATGGGCGTCGTCGAACGGTCGTGGCCTTAGCTGGCGCCAGGTGATCAGGGTCTGGCGCAGTTCTTCGACGCGGCGCGCCTGGCCGCTGGCCAGGTAGGCGGCTTCCAGGCCGAGGGTGTCGTACTTGTTCTCGGCGACGTTCTCTTCGTGGGTTGCCGTTTCATGGGCGCTGAGCGCCGCCTGATGGGCCTGATCGAGGTCGGCTTGCAGGTGCTGCAAGACCTGCTGCAGGAGCTGGTGCTTGTCCATGGTCGGTGTCGCGAGCGGGAAAGCCGCGTTTATCCCAGGCCGGCGTGCCGCTGTCCAGCCCGTCAGGCCTGTTCCTGGCACAGGCGCACGCGATTGCGGCCCTCGGCCTTGGCCTGGTACATCGCCTTGTCGGCGCGGCGGATCAGGCGGGTGGCGTCGTCCGCACCATAGCTCAGGGCGATGCCGATGCTGGCACCGACGCGTACCGTGCGGCCTTCGATATGCATGGGCGTGTCCAGCCCTTCCAGCAAGCGCTTGGCCAGATCCTGTGCGTCTTCGGCCGACAGCACGCGTTCGCAGACGGCGACGAACTCATCGCCACCCAGGCGCGCCGGCAGATCCACCTCGCGCAGGTAGTGGCGCAGGCGTCGGGCGACCTCGGCCAGCACCAGATCGCCGAAGGCATGGCCGTGCTGGTCGTTGATGGGCTTGAAGCCATCGAGATCGATCAGCATGACTGCCAGCAACTCATGGCCGCGCAGGCTGCGTTGCAGGGCCTGATCGAGATGCTGCTGCAGGGCGTTGCGGTTGGCCAGGCCGGTCAACGGATCCAGCAGGGCCAGTTCGCTGAGGCGTCGGTTGGCATTCTCCAGCGCCTGGGTGCGCTCGTAAACGCGCTTTTCCAGGCTGCGCTCGTTCATCTGCAGGGAGGCTTCGCGTTGCCGTTTGAGCTCGATGAAGCGTGCCGCCAGGGCGAACGACAGCAGGATCATCTCCAGTGCGGAGCCGATCTGCATGGCATACAGGGTGAAGAAGTTCGAGGGCAGCAGGGCGAAGTTGCGCAGTGCCAGAGTCACTGCGCCGCCGAGCAGCATCAGCCAGGCCAGGGCGAACAGGCGTGCCCCTGGCACGCGGTAGCCGATGCAGACGAAGCTGGTGAGCAAGAGGGTCAGGGTCACGCTCAGGCCAGTCAGGGACATGGTCTGCAGGGCGCGTTGCACGGGCAGCAGCAGGGTGGCCAGGCAGGCCAGGGCGGTGGCTGCGCAGAGGATCTGCAGCACGCGGTCCCAGCGCGGCAGCCATTTGCGCGTATCCAGAAAGCTGCGAGCGAACACCGCTGCCAGCAGCGCCGCCAGGGTCAGGCTGAAGGGCAGCATGCGGTTGGTCCAGGGCGCGGCGTGCGGCCACAGGTATTGTGCGCCGAAGCCGTTGAGCGAAAGCACGGCTAGGGCGAAGACGGCCATGAACAGCACGTAGTTGAGGAAAGGCCGCTCGTGCAGGGCGAGAAACAGCAGCAGGTTGTACAGGGCCAGGGCAATCAGTACGCCGCAGTAGATGGCGTGCACCAGATAGCCGTTCTGGCTGTGCTGCTCGAAGTCGTGTTCCGACATCAGCCCACCACTGAGTGTCATGCTGCCGCGGGTGTCGACGCGCAGGTAGAGGGTGCGCTGCTCGCCCGGTTGCAGGGTGATCTCGAACACCGGGTAGCGATGGCCGATGGCGCGCTCGGGATAGGGCACGGTATCCCCGCTGCGCGCGTGCCGTACACCGTCAGTGCCGACATCGTAGAGGCGCACTTCGTCCAGCGAGGCGTAGTTCAGCTCCAGGCGCCAGTGGCGTATTTCATGGGCACTGGATTGCAACTCGAGGCGCAGCCAGATCACCCCAGGTACGTAGCCAAAGCCGAGATCATGACGCTCGCTGGCTGGGCGGAAGGGGGCAGTGGCGGCCTGTACGTCGGCCAGGCTGAGGTTGGCCTGTGGGTCGGCGAGGTAATAGGCGACCGCTTGCAGGTCGATGGGCGGGGTGTCATCGCCGAGGCGGGTCATGGCATGGGCGTCAGGCAGCAGCAGGCACAGAACCAGTAACGACCATAGCAGTGTCGGATATGCCGGAGGGCGGGCTGCAGACATCGGGATAAGGCCGAATCATTGACGTGCTCCGCATACTGGCAGAAAGCTGCCTTGTGTCGCTAGCGTGCAGCGAAAAAACGCTATGTGCCGGCTAAATGGCGCCAAGATTCGGCTTCAGCGCCGATTGCGTTCTTTCTGCAGATGGTTGCCTAGGGTGCGAAGTGGCCCTAGCTGGCGGCTGATCAGGGCCAGTTGCGTCTGCACCAGACGCTGGCGCTCGTCGGCGTCTTCCGGAATCTGCTCCAGTTCCTCGGCCAGGTGCTCTTCGCTGTCGCTATGGATGGCCAATGGTCGCTGGTCGCGCAGGCACGCAGCGATCTCGTCGAGGCTGCAGGCGATGCGTTCGGCGTGTTCCAGCAGGCGGGCCTGTTCGGTCTCGGGCAGGCGTTCGCCACGGTGCGCACCCAGTGCCGAGAGGTAGCTGAGCAGGGTGTGTGACAGTACCAGGAAGCGGAAGCCCAGGTCGGCGTCCTTACGAAAGTGCCCGGGCTCCATCAGCATATTGCCAAGGGTGGTGGACAGCGCGGCATCTGCATTGTGCGCATTACGCCGGGCCAGGCGGTAGCCGAGATCGTCGCGCTTGCCCTGAGCGTACTGGGTCATGATCTGGCGCAGGTAGGCGCTGTTGCAGCTCAGGGTGCCGGCGAGCATGCGCCCCAGGCGCCGGCCCTGCCAGTCCGGCAGGATCAGGAATACCGCCAGGCCGGCGATCAGACCGCCGAGCAGGGTATCGACCAGGCGTGGGATGAACAGGCTGTAGCCATTGCCGACCTGGTTGAAGCAGAACAGCACCAGCAGGGTGATGGCGGCGGTGGCCAGGGTATAGCGGGTGGCGCGGGTGGTGAAGAAGACCACCCCGGCGACCACCGCGAACAGTGCCTGCACGCGCGGATCGGGGAACAGGTCGAACAGCGCCCAGCCCAGGCCCAGGCCCAGCAGGGTACCGGCGATACGTTGCACCAGCTTGAGGCGGGTGGCGCCGTAGTTGGGCTGGCAGACGAACAGCGTGGTCAGCAGGATCCAGTAACCCTGCGCCGGGTGGATCAGATGCAGCAGGCCGTAGCCGGCGGCCAGGGCGATGGACAGGCGCAGGGCGTGGCGAAACAGCAGCGAGGTCGGGGTGAGCTGCTGGCCGATGCGCTCGACCACTTCGCGCAGCGAATGCGGCTCGCGGTCGAGCAGCGTATTGTCCTGCTCCTCGGCCAGGGCGTCGGGATTGCTGGCGTTGCTCAGCAACTGATCGAGCCTGGCCAGGTTGCCGGCCAGGGCGCCGAGCGAGCGCAGCAGGCTGCGCCAGGCCGGGTTGCTCTGCAGGTGCAGGTGATCGAGCGAGGCGTGCAGATCCTCCAGCGCCTGACTGCACAGCTCGCGGTACTCGAACGGCTGGCGCAGCTCGATGGCGCCGGCCAGGCGCTCGCAGGCCTCGCCATGCAGGCGCAGCAGGCGTTGGCAGCGAAACAGCACGTCACTGTGGAAGAAGGCTTCGGCCAGCTCGTTGTAGGGGTAGTGCGAGGAACTGGCGCGCTCGTGAATGTCCTGAGCGAGGAAGTACAGTTTGAGGTAGCGATTGACCTTCGGCCCGGGGCGGGCATTGCCGACCCGGTGCAAAATGATCTCCTTGGTCGCATTGAGCGCCGACACCACCCGGCCGTTCTGTTGCGCCAGGGCCAGGCGCCGGGGCTCCACGTCGAGCTGGCGCAGGGGCTCGAACAGCGCGGCCTTGAGCTTGAGATAGCGGCCCAGTTCGCGAAACAGGCGGGCCAGCGCCAGTTGCACCGGCTGGTGGGTGAACAGACCGTGCCAGATCACCGACAGCAGCCCGTACCAGGCCGCGCCGGCCACCAGCAGCAAGGGCTCCAGCCACAGGCCGGCGACGCCGCCGCGCTGTTCGACGCCGATCATGCTGTACACGGCGAGGATCAGCGTGCCCGAGCCAAGGGTGGCGAAGCGTTCGCCCAGGGCGCCGAGCATGACCAGGGCGAAGGTGGACAGCGCCAGGGCGATGACGAACAGCCAGGGATAGGGAAAGAGGAACTCCACCGCATAAGCCGCCGCACTGAAGCACAGCAGGGTCACCAGCACGGTGCCCAGGCGGCCTTGCCAGCTATCGTCGGTCTCGGTCAGGGCGCAGGCGATCACCCCGAGAAACAAGGGGATCAGGTCGTGGGTCCAGCCCTGCCACCAGCACAGCGCGAGGGCGCCGGCCAGGGCGATGAACACCCGCAGGCCACTGCTGAACTTGTCCAGTGCCCAGAGGCGACGAAGGGATTGGCGAAGGCTGGGGCGGGGCATACGAGGCCTTGTTTGAAACGATGCGAGCAGACTACCCGAGTCGGGCGCCTCTAAGAACTACCTGCGTAGTCATCGGGGCGTTTAAAACAGGCTCAAGATAGAGGCCCTCTAGGCAGTCAGGCTTGATATCGGATTGGCAAGTTTGTGTTGTCTTGTTGGCCTGTGTTGGTGTTCTGGACGCCGCTTCGGTGTTTGCTGGGGCTTCTTGTTTCGCCCCCTCGGGCGACTCGCTTTTCTTTGAAATGCGCAAAGAAAAGTAAGCAAAAGAAACGCACCCCCGCCATCCGGGTCTCGCTTCGCTCGACTCCCCTCACTCCGGCACCGCTCCGGGGTCGGCGTACATGGGCCATCCCTGGCCCATTACGCCTCTCGCGGCATCCATGCCGCTCGCTCCCTGCGCAATGCCTACGCTCGGCCTCCTGAAGGGGGAATTTGCGCGCCTGAACGTACATCGGTTCCGGGCATGCCCGGCTTGCTCTGGTAGCTGTGGAGCCGCGATTTGGCTGCCGAATTAAACTAAAACTTTCATTCGCATAGTTTCATTCGCTTGAACAGCTTGCCGGCTTGTAGCCGGCATTCAGGTCAGCCCTAAGGCTGACCCATGTTCAAGCACTCCACGCTACTTCTGGGTTACCGCAGGTTCAGGCGCGTGCAGAGCCCGCCCAGGAGGGCGAACGCAATCGTCGTGGAAGAGGTTGAGCGACATGGATGTCGCGAGAGCCGCGATGGGCCATGGATGGCCCTTCGCGGCGGGCCTCTGGAACGGCGATGGAGTGAGCGAACCCTCGCGCAGCGAGGGCCGGATGACCGGGCGGAGGGTTTTGGTTACTTTTGCCCGTCAAAAGTGACTCGCCCGGGAGGGCGAAACCAGAAACATCAGCAAAAACGCGGCAATTAGGAACAAGCACCCGAACAACCAACACGCCAACACAAACTTGCCCGTCCGCTATCAAGACTCCGAGCGTTTTGACTCACCGCGTTCGCCCTTTGGGAAAGCCTGGTCGAGGTGGTGATGGCGGCGTTGGTTGCACGATGAGCCTGCGCTATGTTCTTTGCCAAAGAAGAGCCGTTCGCGCTGGATATCGAGGAGAAGACCATGCGAGAGCTGTATGAACTGTGCGGTGCCGATCGCGAACTGCTGTTTTCCCCTTATTGCTGGCGGGTGCGCCTGGCCCTGGCGCACAAGGGGCTGGATTTCCACAGTCGGCCGATCCGCTTCGGCGAGAAGGCGCTGATCGAATTCTCCGGGCAGAAGCTGGTACCGGTACTGGTGGATGACGGCCAGTCGGTACATGACAGCCTGGCCATCTTCGCCTACCTGGATCAGCGCTACCCAGAGCGGCCACTGCTCGGCGATGGGCTGGCGGCCGAGCGCGCACGCCTGGTGGAGCGCCTGAGCTTTCACATGGTGCGCATACCGCTGCTGAAAATCCTGCTCCCGCGGATCGGGCAGGTGATCGACCCGGCTGACCGCGAGTATTTCCGCAGCAGCCGCGAACAGATGCTGGGCATGCGTCTGGAAGACTTTGCCGACCCGCAGGGCGGCGAACGGCTGTTCCGCGAAGGCGTTGCGTCGCTGGAAATGTGGCTGCGTGATCAGCCCTTCCTCGAAGGCCAGGCCCCCGGTGCTTGCGACTACCTGCTGGCCGGTATGCTGCTCTGGGCCTGGTGCCTGGGCGCGCAGCCCTGGGCCGAGGATTCGGCCTTGGCTGCCTGGTTCACGCGTATCCGCCAGGCCTATGAGCGCGAGCATGGCCCGATCAGGCGGGCCTCGTTCTGAGTGCAGCAGGCAAGGTAATGCGCCGCTTCAAAGCGGCCATACCCACAGCAACAGCGGCACGCTGACCAGCACCACGAGTATTTCCAGGGGCAGCCCCAGGCGCCAGTAATCACCGAAGCGGAAGCCGCCCGGGCTGAGAATCAGGGTGTTGTTCTGGTGGCCGATGGGCGTGAGGAACGAACAGGATGCGCCGATGGCCACCGCCATCAGCAGCGCATCCGGGCTGACGCCGAGTTGGTTGGCGGCGCTCAGGGCGATGGGGCACATCACTGCGGCGGTCGCCGCGTTGTTCATGAAATCCGACAGGGTCATGGTGACGATCAGCAGCAGGGTCAGGGTGATGGTGGCGTTGCCCTGTGCCAGGTTTTCCATCAGCACCCGTGCCAGCAGGTCGGCCGCGCCGGTGGTGGACATCGCCCCGGCCACCGGGATCAAGGCACCGAGCAGCACGATCACCGGCCAGTCGATGGATTCGTAAACAGCGCGCAACGGCACCAGGCGCAGCAGCATGTAGGCCAGTACCCCACAAGCGAAGGCGATCGCCGTGGACAGCAGGCCAAAGGCCGCGGCGACGATGGCCAGGATCATGATGCCGAGCGCGAGGTTGGCCTGGCGTGGGTCGGGAATGTTGATCGCGCGGGCGGCCAGCGGTACGCAATCGTAGTCGTTGGCGAACTCGCCGATATCCTCGGCGCTGCCCTGCATCAGCAGTACGTCGCCGCTCTGGAACGGGGTCGAGCGCAGGCGTTTGATCGAACGGTGACTCTGCCTGGAAATAGCCAGCAGGTTGATGGAATAGCGGCTGCGCAGGCGCGTGCTGCTGGCGGAGCGGCCGATCAGCGAGGAGTCGGGCTTGACCAGCAACTCCTGCATGGCGCGGTCTTCGCTGTGGCTGGCCTTCTTCTCGGTTTCGCCGTCCTTGTCTTCCTTCTGTTCGGCCTCCTTGGCTTCACGTTCGGCCTCCAGTAACAGATCCAGCTGGCCGAGCACTTCACCCAGCTCCTGCGGGTCGGCCTCGATCACCAGCACGTCGTCGGCCTGCAGTACGCGCCGTGGGTTGGGCGCGGTCAGGCGCAGCTTGTTGCGCACCATGGCCACCACCTGGGCGTCGGCCTCATCGAGCAGTTGTTCGATCTCGCGCAGGGTCTTGCCCTGGGCCTTGCCGCCTTCCTTGACGCGCGCCTCGGTCAGGTAATGGCCGGTGTCGAAGCTGGCGGCGTTGCCCACTTCGCGCCTGGGTACCAGACGCCAGCCCAGCAGACTGATGAATAGCACACCCGTCAGCGCCACGGCGACGCCGACCGGGCTGAAATCGAACATGGCAAAGGCGCCGCCGCCATGCTGGGCGCGGAAGCTGGACACGATCAGATTCGGCGGCGTGCCGATCAAGGTGGTCATCCCGCCGAGAATGGTGCCGAAGGCCAGTGGCATCAGCACGCGCCCCGGTGGCAACTCCAGGCGTGCGGCAATCTGCAGGGCAATGGGCATCAGCAGGGCTAGCGCGCCGACGTTGTTCATGAACGCCGAGAGCAGGGCGCCAAGGCTGGTCAGCGCAGCGATGGACAGCAGTTTGCCTGCGCCGCTGGGCAGCAGGCGCTGCGCCAGTCGGCTGACCGCGCCGGTGCGCTGCAGACCGTGACTGAGCACCAGCACGCAGGCGACGGTGATCACCGCCGGGTGGCCGAAACCGGCGAAGGCCTCGCGTTCGGGCACCAGGCCGGCGATGACGCAGGCCAGCAATGCGCCGAGCGCCACGACGTCATGACGCCAGCGCCCCCAGATGAACAAGCCCATGCTGGCAACGAGAATGAGGAATATCTGGCCTTGCTCGAAGGTCATGAGGCGGGGCGTCCTTGTTGTACGCAGCTTCGCGTCTGCTGTTCATAGCAGAGTCTGCGCCGCGTCGGCAGTTCCAGCTACGTTATCGGCTGGGGCGCACCATTTTCGGTTTCAGACGTATTGCGCGGCTGCGTAACCGGACGCCCAGGCCCACTGGAAGTTGAAGCCGCCCAGATGACCGGTGACGTCCAGCACCTCGCCGATGAAATACAGCCCAGGCACCTTGAGCGATTCCATGGTCTTGGATGACACCTCGTCGCTGTTCACCCCGCCCAGGGTGACCTCGGCGGTGCGGTAGCCCTCGGTGCCGGCTGGCACCAGTTGCCAGTCGCCCAGACGTTCGGCGATGGCCTTCAACTCGCCCGGGGTGTACTGCTTGAGCGGTTTGTTGGTGAACCAGGCGTCCACCAGCAGGGCCGCCATCTTTTTGGTGAACAGTTCGGCCAGCAGCGTTTTCAGCTCGCTGTTGCCGCGCTCGCGCTGCTGCGAGGCCAGCCACTCGGGCAGGTCGATATGCGGCAGCAGATCGATATGCACGGTATCGCCCGGTTGCCAGTAGGAGGAAATCTGCAGGATCGCCGGGCCGGAAAGACCGCGGTGGGTGAACAGGATGTTCTCCACGAAGCTCTGGCCATTGCAGCTCACCCGGCAGTCCTCCACCGAAGTGCCGGAGAGCTCCGTGCACAGCGCCTTGAGCTGCGGATCGGTAAGGGTGAAGGGCACCAGGCCTGCGCGGGTCGGCAGCACCTCGTGGCCGAACTGCCTGGCCACCTGGTAACCGAAACCGGTGGCGCCGAGGGTCGGAATCGACAGCCCGCCTGTGGCAATCACCAGCGACTGACAGTCGAGCTCGCCGATGTCGCTGCTCAGATGAAAGCCGTCTGCGGTTTTCTCGATGCCGTGCACCGCCGTGTTCAGGCGAAGCTCGGCGCCGGCCTCGGCACATTCGGCCAGCAGCAGTTCGAGGATGTCACTGGACTTGTTGTCGCAGAACAGTTGACCGAGTTTCTTCTCGTGATAGGGCACGCCGTGCTTGGCCACCAGACCGATGAAATCCCACTGGGTGAAGCGCGCCAATGCCGATTTGCAGAAGTGCGGATTGCCGGAGAGGAAGTTGCCCGGTTCGCAATACAGGTTGGTGAAGTTGCAGCGCCCGCCGCCGGACATGAGGATTTTCTTGCCCGCCTTGTTGGCATGATCCAGCACCAGCACGGAGCGCCCACGCGCCGCTGCGTTGGCGGCGCACATCAGGCCGGCGGCGCCGGCACCGATGATCAGTACGTCGGTTTGCAACGGATGGACTCCCCGAGGGTTCGATCTGGGCTAAAGTGCGCGCATCTTAACCTAGGGTCTGTTGCCGTTTCGACGCGGCCGTGCGTGAAACGGCAACAGCCCCTAGGCTGGATATGACTTGTGGCACAGCACCTGCTATGAGTTAAAGACCCTGCCATGGAAAAAGGAACCGCTCCGGACATGTTCAGCGTGCGTGCCCTGTTTCTGCTGGCGCTGCTGTCGCCACCGCTGGTCGCCGGTGAGTTGCTACGTCTGGTGGCCGACCCCTGGCCGCCATTCAACGATCACAGCTTGCCGCAAAATGGCCTGGCCAGTGATCTGGTGCAGCAGGCGCTGCACCAGGCCGGTTACCGCACGGTCTACAGCGAGGCACCCTGGCAGCGAGCCGTGCTGGGCCTCAAGCGTGGTGAGCACGATGTGCTGATCAATGCCTGGTTCAGCGACGAGCGCACCTTGTTCGGCCACTTCTCCCAGCCCTACCTGCTCAATCGTATTCGGCTGATCCAGCGCAAGGGGGCGAATATCGCCTTTACCCGGCTTGTCGACCTCTATCCCTATCGCATTGCCGTAGTGCGTGGCTATGCCTATTCGCCAGAGTTCGACCACGACGAGCATTTGCAACGCGTCGGCGTCAGTGGCTTCGAGAGTGCTGCGCGCATGTTGCATGCCGGGCGTGTGCAGCTAGCCCTGGAGGACGAATGGGTGGCGCGTTATCACCTGGGGCGTGAGTTGGCCCCCCTGCGCGATGAGCTGGAGTTTCTGCCCACACCATTGAGCGAGAACGGTCTGCGGATTCTGGTGCGCCTCAGCCACCCGCGGCATGCCGAGATCACCACGCGTTTCGATCAGGCGATCCAGGCCATGCAGGCCGACGGCCGTTACGCCGAAACCTTTCGCCGTCATGGTATGGGCCTCTGATCAGGGCACCTCTAAAAACGTAGGCGAGGTAGTCAGCGCAATACCGATGGCGGCCCCGCAAAAACGGCCGCAACGACCAGCGGGAGTAACAGCCGAAGGCTGGCCCGAAGGGCGAACGCAGTGAGTCAAAAAGCACTGGGCCCGCACTCGGGTTTACGTGTTGTAAATGAGCATTTTGATCGGACTCGCGCACGAGACTGTTTTTAACGCAGCGATGGCAACGCACGACTGCATGGATGCAGGAGGTATAGCGACGCAGGAAGCCAAAGCCGAGGTAGTTTTTAGAGGTGCCCATCAGTCGGTGACGGTGCGCGCCCGGCCAAGCTGCTTGGCTTTGTAAAGGCGCTGGTCGGCCTCGTGCAGCATGCTTTCCAGATCCTCGGTCGGGCCGTGATAAAGGCCGGCGCTGAAGGATAGCGGCGGTGCTTCCTTGGCATAGTGCAGGGCAGCGCAGCGCTGGCGTAATTGTTCGAGCATCTCGCAGAGCCTGGCCGTATCGAGCTGGCTGAGCAGGGCGAACTCCTCGCCACCCAGGCGCCCCGTGAGCGCATCGGGAAAGATACTGACGAAGGCCTTGGCGAACACCACCAGGGCGCTGTCGCCGCTGGCGTGGCCAAAGCCGTCGTTGATGTGCTTGAAGTGATCGATGTCGAGCATGGCCACGCTCAGAGGCTGCCCAGCCTGCTGTGCTTGCTGGATCATGCGCACGCCGCGCTCGTAGAAGGAGCGGCGATTGCGCAGGCCGGTGAGGGCATCGTACTCGGCGGCCTTCTTCAGGGCCTGCAGCAGGTCACGGCGCTCCAGAGTGTTCATCACCCGGCAGTTCAGCTCCTCGGGGCAGAACGGCTTGCGCAGGAAATCGTCGGCGCCATGCTTGATGAACTGCGCGCTGAGCGAGCCCTTGGGGTCGGCCGAGACGCCAATGATGATCAGCTCGCTGAGCCTGAGTTTCTGCCGCAGCATCTTCACCAGATCGAAACCGCTGACACCGGGCATGGCATGGTCGAGGATCAGCAGGTCGATGTCCGGCTGCTCGGCGAGCAGGCGCAGGGTCTCCTGGCCATCGGTGGCTTCGAGTATCTGGTAATGGTGCGGTTCGATGATATGGCGGATATAGCGACGCTGGGCGTTGGAATCGTCAGCAATGAGAATCTTGATATGGCTGTTGTGATCCAGCCGGTGCAGCAGACGGAAAGCGTACTCGTAGGAGTGCTGGCTTTCCTTGAGCACGTAGTCGACCACGCCTTTCATCAGCAGCTCGTCGCGGCGCTGCTCGTTGTAGCTGCCGCTGAGCACGATGCACGGCAGGCGGTAGCGCATCACCAGGTCGACGCTCTCGCCATCGGGGGCGTCCGGCAGGTGCAGGTCGACGATGGCGGCGAAGAACAGCCCAGCCGAGGTTTCCAGCATCACTTCGGCTTCGGCCAGCGAGGCACAGAAGACCGGCTCCAGATCCGGTTCGTGGCGGAACAGGTGGGCGAGGATCTTCAGTACCAGCGGGCTGTCCTCGATAACCAGGATATTGCGCATTGAGTGGATCCTGCCCCTTCTTGGCGTGGTGCTGGCCAGTGATTGTTACAGATTAGCAGGCCGTTGAAGAACGTAGGCGAGGCAGCCAGTGCAATACCGATGGCGGCCCCGCAAAAACGGCCGCAACGACCAGCGGGAGTAACAGCCGAAGGCTGGCCCGAAGGGCGAACGCAGTGAGTCAAAAAGCACTGGGCCCGCACTCGGGTTTACGAGTTGTAAATGAGCATTTTGATCGGACTCGCGCACGAGCCTGTTTTTAACGCAGCAATGGCAACGCACGACTGCATGGATGCAGGAGGTAGAGCGACGCAGGAAGCCAAAGCCGAGGTAGTTTTTCAACAGCCTGCTAGATCATGCGCACCCTGAGCGAGCGGCCTTTGATTTTGCCTTCTGTGAGGCGCTGCAAGGCTTTTTTCGCGGCGTCGCGTTGTACCGCGACATAGGCCTGGTGCTCGAACAGGGCGATCTTGCCCACCTGCTCGCCACTCAGGCCGGCGTCGCCGGTCAGCGCACCGAGAATGTCGCCGGGGCGCAGCTTGTCCTTGCGCCCGGCGCCGATGCACAGCATGTGCATCGGCGGCAGCAGGCTGACGGCGGGGTTGTCCGCTGGCAGCGGATACCAGGCCAGCGTCTGACCCTGCAGGGCTTCGATGGCTTGCGCGCGCCCTGCCTCGGCCGGTGCCACCAGGCTTACCGCCAGACCCTTCTCGCCCGCGCGACCGCTGCGGCCGATGCGATGGATATGCACCTCGGCGTCACGCGCCAGCTCGACGTTGATCACCAGTTCCAGCCCGGCAATATCCAGGCCACGGGCGGCCACGTCGGTAGCCACCAGCACGCTCAGGCTGCGCCCGGCGAACAGCGCCAGCACCTGGTCGCGCTCGCGCTGCTCCAGGTCACCATGCAGCGCGGCGGCGGAAATCTTCTCGGCTTCCAGGCGTTCCACCAGTTCGCTGCACTGCTGGCGCGTGGCGCAGAAGGCCACCGCCGGCTGCTTGCGAAAGTGCCGCAAGAGGGCCGCGACGGCGTCCAGGCGCTGTGCTGGGGCAATCTCGTAGAAGCGCTGCTCGATCTGCCCATCGTCGTGCAGAGCCTGCACTTCCACCCGTTCCGGGCTGCGCAGAAAGCGTGCGGCGAGCTGTTCGATGCTGGCTGGATAGGTGGCGGAGAACAGCAGGGTCTGGCGGCGCGCCGGGGTCTGCTCGATGATCTCGGCGATGCTGTCGATGAAGCCCATATCGAGCATGCGGTCGGCCTCGTCGAGCACCAGGGTGTTGAGGCCGTCCACCTTCAGCGTGCCCTTGCGCAGGTGTTCCTGCACCCGCCCGGGCGTGCCGACGATGACGTGGGCGCCATGCTCCAGCGAGCCGATCTGCGGGCCGAAGGGCACGCCACCGCAGAGGGTCAGCACCTTGATGTTGTCGGCGGCGCGGGCCAGGCGGCGTAACTCCTTGGCCACCTGGTCGGCCAGTTCGCGGGTCGGGCACAGCACCAGCGCCTGGCAGCCGAAATAACGCGGGTTGAGCGGGTGCAGCAGGCCGATGCCGAAGGCGGCGGTCTTGCCGCTGCCGGTCTTGGCCTGGGCGATCAGGTCGCGGCCCTTGAGGATCAGCGGCAGGCTGGCGGCCTGGATGGCGGTCATCTCGCTGTAGCCGAGGGCGGCGAGATTGGCCTGCATGGCGGCGGACAGGGGCAGGCTGGAAAAGGCGGTGGCGCTCACGACTGGGGTGTCCGGCTGGAAGGATTGGGGCGGCAGTGTAGCAGGCCGCCTCAGTCTTCCGGTGGCACCTCGACCAGACGGCTGCGCCGGCCATCCATCGGGTCGAGCTGGAGAAAGATCGCCGCCGCCAGCATCGACAGCAGCCCCACGCACAGGTAGGTGGCCTGGAAGGCCTGCTGTACCTCGCTCAATTCACGGCTGAAACCACTGAGCAGCGCAGCCGCCGAAGCCACCCCAAGGCCCATGGCCAATTGCACCACCACCGAGAGCAGGCTGTTGCCGCTGCTGGCTTCGTCGTTGCCCAGGTCGATCAGGGTGACGGTGTTCATCGCGGTGAACTGCAGCGAGTTGCAGGCACCGATCAGGCTCAGTTGCACGATCAGTTGCAGCATCGAGGTGTCCTTGTCGACCAGCGCCAGGCTGGCGATCAGGGCGCCGAGCAGCAGGGTGTTGCTGGTCAGGATGCGGCGATAGCCGAGGCGGTCTATCAACGGCTTGGCCAGGGGTTTGGCAGCCATGGCGGCCAGCGCCAGGGGAATCAGGCTCATGCCGGCCTGAGCCGGCGAGTAGCCCATGGCCACCTGCAGCAGCAGTGGGGTGAGAAACGGCAGGGCGCCGCTGCCCAGGCGGGCGAACAGGTTGCCGAGGATGCCGGTGGCAAAAGTACGGGTGGCGAACAGGTTGGGCGAGAACAGCGGCTCGGCGATGCGCGCCGCGCGCAGCCAGTACACCGCCAGGCAGGCCAGGCCGCCGACCAGCAGCAGGGTCACGCGCAGGGTGGGCAGGTTCAGCTCGCCGAGGCCTTCCAGGGCTATGGTGATCAGCAGCATGGCGGCGCCGAACAGCAGGAAGCCCTGGGTATCGAAGCGGCTGCGCTGTGAGCCGCGCAGATCCGGCATATAGTGCATGGCCGCCCAGCAGCCGAGCAGGCCGACCGGCAGGTTGATCAGGAAGATCCAGTGCCAGCTCGCCACCTCCACCAGCCAGCCACCCAGGGTGGGGCCGATCAGCGGACCGAGCAAGCCAGGCAGGGTGATGAAACTCATGATTCGCACCAGCTCGGTTCGCGGGTAGGCACGCAGCACCACCAGACGCCCCACCGGCATCATCAGGGCGCCGCCGAGGCCCTGGATGACCCGCGCGCCGACCAGCATGGCGAGCGAGTCGGACAGCGCACACAGCAGCGAGCCGAGGCTGAACAGGGCGATGGCGCCGTAAAAGATGCGCCGGGTGCCGAAGCGGTCTGCGATCCAGCCCGAGGCGGGGATCAGCAGGGCCACGGTGAGCATGTAGGCGATCACCACCGACTGCATGCGCAGCGGGTTCTCGCCGAGATCGGCGGCCATGGCCGGCAGGGCGGTATTGAGGATGGTGCCGTCCAGCGTCTGCATGAAGAAGGCGATGGCGACGATCCAGGGCAACAGGCGAGCGGTGCGTGGGTCGAGTTGAGGGAGGGTGGTCTGCATGAGGCGTCCGGCAGTGGTTGGCGACTATGGCCTGTGCGCCATTATCACGGGCAATGCTCTGCTTCGACGACGCCAGCGGGAATAAATTCGCTCCTACCGCCCCTGCCCCAGCGGCACGAGCCCTGCGTGTAGGAGCGAATTCATTCGCGATAGGGGGCACGTGCCCCCGCCACTGTCAGGCCGCCGAGACTTCTCGCTGCGGTTGCCCACGCACTGGTCGCTCGCCAGCGACGAAGTAGGGCGCGGTGCTGCGTGGCAGCGGCTGGCGCCCGCGAATCCGGTCGGCGATCTTCTCGGCCATCATGATGGTGGTGGCGTTGAGGTTGCCGGTGATGATCTCCGGCATGATCGAGGCATCCACCACGCGCAGGCCCTGCACACCGTGTACGCGACCCTGGCCGTCGACCACCGCCATGTCGTCCTCGCCCATCTTGCACGAGCAGGATGGGTGAAAGGCGGTTTCGGCGTGTTCGCGGATGAAGGCGTCCAGCTCGGCATCGCTCTGGCAGTCGATGCCGGGGCTGATCTCGCGCCCACGGTAAGGGTCGAGGGCTGGCTGCGCCATGATCTCGCGGGTGATGCGGATGGCGTCGCGGAATTCCTGCCAGTCCTGCTCATGGCTCATGTAGTTGAACAGAATGCTCGGGTGCTGGCGCGGGTTCTTGGACTTGAGCTGGATACGGCCTCGGCTGGGCGAGCGCATGGAGCCGACATGGGCCTGGAAGCCGTGCTCGTTCACCGCGTTGCTGCCGTTGTAGTTGATCGCCACCGGCAGGAAGTGGAACTGGATATTGGGCCAGGCGAACTCGGGGCGGGTGCGGATGAAACCACCGGCCTCGAACTGGTTGCTGGCGCCGATGCCGTTGCCGGCGAACAGCCACTGCGCGCCGATGCCGGGCTGGTTGAGCAGCTTGAGCGCCGGGTACAGCGACACCGGCTGGGTGCAGGCGTACTGCAGGTACATTTCCAGGTGATCCTGCAGGTTCTGGCCGACGCCGGGCAGCTCGTGCACCAGGGCGATGTCCAGCTCGCGCAGCAGTGCGGCGGGGCCGACGCCGGAGCGCTGGAGGATCTGCGGCGAGGCGATGGCGCCGGCACACAACAGCACTTCACGACGGGCGTGAGCGATGGTCGCGTCATTGGCCTTGCCGAGCAGGTAGCTCACCCCGCTGGCGCGCTTGCCGTCGAACAGGATGCGGTCGGTTGTGGCGTGGGTGACGATGGTCAGGTTGGGCCGCGCCCGCGCCTGATCCAGGTAGCCACGGGCGGTGCTGGCGCGGCGACCTTCCGGGGTCACGGTGCGATCCATCGGCCCGAAGCCTTCCTGCTGGTAGCCGTTGAGGTCATCCGTGCGCGGATAACCGGCCTGCACGCCAGCCTCGACCATGGCGTGGAACAGCGGATTGTTGCCGACCTTGGGCGTGGTCACGCTGACCGGGCCGTCGCCGCCGTGGTAGTCGTTGGGGCCGATGTCGCGGCTCTCGGCCTTGCGGAAGTACGGCAGGCAGTCGTGGTAGGTCCAGTCTTCCAGGCCCTTGGCCTTGGCCCAGTTGTCGAAATCCAGCGCGTTGCCACGGATGTAGCACATGCCGTTGATCAAGGATGAGCCGCCCAGGCCCTTGCCGCGCCCGCATTCCATGCGGCGGTTGTTCATGTAGGGCTCGGGGTCGGTTTCATAGGCCCAGTTGTAGCGCCGGCCCTGCAGCGGAAAGGCCAGGGCGGCGGGCATCTGGGTGCGGAAATCCAGGCGATAGTCAGGGCCACCGGCTTCCAGCAGCAATACGCTGACGTCTGCGTCCTCGGTCAGACGGGTGGCCAGGACATTACCGGCCGAGCCGGCACCGATGATGATGTAGTCGTATTCCATAAGAGCAGCACCCTCCGGGTGAAAGCGGCAAGCTTCAAGCTGCAAGTAGAAGCAAGTGCCGCTTTGGTTTTTCTTGCCGCTTGTGGCTGTTTTCGTCAGAACACCGAGGCGTAATCGCCCATCTCCAGTTGCACCGACTTGATGCGGGTGTAGTGGCCGAGGGTGACCAGGCCGTTTTCGCGGCCGACGCCGGACTGCTTGTAGCCGCCCACCGGCATCTCGGCTGGCGATTCGCCCCAGGTGTTGATCCAGCAGATGCCGGCTTCCAGCTTGTGGATCACCCGGTGTGCACGGTTCAGGTCACGGGTCACCACACCGGCGGCCAGGCCGTAGGTGGTGTCGTTGGCGCGGCGGATCACTTCCGCTTCGTCGTCGTAGATCAGAATGCTCATCACCGGGCCGAAGATCTCCTCGCGGGTAATGGTCATGTCGTCCCGGCAGTCGGTGAACACGGTCGGCGCTACGTAGGCGCCCTTGGCGTAGTCGCCCTCGGTAACGCGCGCGCCGCCGATCAGCAGGCGCGCGCCTTCGCTGCGGCCTTTTTCGATGTAACCGAGCACCCGCTCCATATGGGCGAAGCTCACCAGCGGGCCGAAATTGGTGGCGTCATCCAGCGGGTCGCCGAGGCGGATGCGTTTGACCCGCTCCAGCACCTTGCTCTCGAAACGCGCCTGCAGCATGCGCGGCACGAACACGCGGGTGCCGTTGGTGCACACCTGGCCGGAGCTGTAGAAATTGGCCATCAGCGCGATGTCGGCGGCGCGATCCAGGTCGGCGTCCTCGAAGATGATCAAGGGCGATTTGCCGCCCAGCTCCATGGTCACTTCCTTGAGACTGGAGCTGGAGGCGCTGGCCATCACCTTCTTGCCGGTGACGGTGCCGCCGGTGAAGGAAATCTTCTCGATGCCCGGATGCTCGGTCAGCCACTGGCCCACTTCGGCGCCGCTGCCGGTGAGCACGTTGAACACCCCGGCGGGCAGGCCAGCCTCGGTGTAGATCTCGGCCAGTTTCAGCGCGCTCAGCGAGGTGACCTCGCTGGGCTTGAAGATCATCGCGTTGCCGGCAGCCAGGGCCGGTGCGGATTTCCACAGGGCAATCTGGATCGGGTAGTTCCAGGCGCCGATGCCGGCGACCACGCCCAGCGGTTCGCGACGGGTGTAGGCGAAGGCGGTTTCGCGCAGCGGAATCTGCTCGCCCTCGATGGCCGGGATCAGGCCGGCGTAGTACTCCAGCACGTCGGCCCCGGTGACGATGTCGACGTAGCGGGTTTCGCTCAAGGGCTTGCCGGTGTCGAGGGTTTCCAGCTCGGCCAGCTCATCGTTGCGCGCACGGAGGATATCCACCGCCTTGCGCAGGATGCGTGAGCGCTGCATGGCGGTCATCGCCGCCCACACCTTCTGCCCCTCGGTAGCGCTGGCCACCGCGCGATCCACGTCTGCCTGGCTGGCGCATTGCACCTTGGCCAGCACCTCGCCGGTGGCCGGGTTGATGCTGTCGAAGGTGGCTCCACTGCTTGCGGCGACGTACTGGCCACCGATGTAGAGCTGCTGTTCGGCGAAACGGGGCATGGGTTGTCCTCTGCATTCGGTTATCTGCTTGGAGAGCAGCCTATTTTATTTAAGTTGAACGATCAATCAATAAAAACGACAGCCCACAGTCAATCGCGACATGGCGTGCGATCTGGGATGATTCGGCGCGCGGACGTCAGCGCCTGGGCGCAGGCATCGGAGATTGATACGAGAGGGAGAGCAGTCCGTAGGGTGCGCTGTGCGCACCGAGCGATCTAAATGATCAGAGAAAGGAGTTGTACGCGGTGCGCACAGCGCACCCTACGACGCCTTGGCCAACTGCAGGTCGAGATAGTCGTAGGCGATGCGGCGCGCCTGTTCGGTGTCGAAGGCTTCGCCGGACAGCGCGCCGCGTAGCCAGAGACCATCGATCAGCGAGGCCAGGCCACGGGCGGCAAGGCGCGCCTGATCCTGCGGCAGGGTACGACGGAACTGGCCGCAGAGATTGGAGTAAAGGCGATGATCGTTGACCCGCTGCAGGCGCCGTAGCGCTGGCTGGTGCATGCTGCTGGCCCAGAATGCCAGCCAGGTCTTCATCGCCGGGCCGCTGACCTGGCTGTCGTCGAAGTTGCCATCGATCATGGCGCGCAGATGGGCGCGCGGACTGTCCTCGACCAGCTCCTGGCGGCGTTCAGCCACGGCATCGCGCAGCGCTTGCATGAGGTGGCGCATGGTGGCTTCGAGCAGGCCGTTCTTGTCCTTGAAGTAGTGGCTGATGATGCCATTGGAGACACCGGCCAGACGGGCGATGTAGGCGATGCTGGCATCGGCCATGCCGACCTGGTCAACGGCTTCCAGGGTGGCGGCGATCAGTTGCGAACGACGAATGGGCTGCATGCCGACCTTGGGCATGGGGCTCTCCATGGGAAACAGGAGGGCGCAGTCTAGGCGGTTTTTGATCGCCTGATCAATTAAACGAGGCGCTTGTTCTGGCAGCAGAAACGACGAAGCGGGCCGCAGCCCGCTTCGTCTGGATACCGGATGACCTTATTTCAGCCAGCTTTCCACGCGCTCCGGGTTCTTGGCGATCCAGTCCTTGGCGGCCTGATCCGGCTTGGCGCCTTCGCGGATGGCGAGCATGACCGAGCCGACTTCCTCACCGCTCCAGGAGATCTTGCTGAGGAAGGCAGCAGCGTCGGCGGCCTTGGTCTTCAGGTCGGGGTTGGCCACGGTGTCGACATGCTCGTCGTCACCGAAGACCTTCTTCGGATCTTCGAGGAAGCGCAGTTTCCACTTGGCGAACATCCAGTGCGGAATCCAGCCGGTGACCACGATCGCCTTCTGGCCTTTCTCGGCGCGGGTCAGGGCGGTGGCCATGGCCGGGCCGGAACTCGGCATCAGCTTGATGCTGGACAGGTTGTATTGCTTGATGGCGTCTTCGGTGCGGCGCATCACGCCGGCACCGGCGTCGATGCCGGTGATCTTGCCGTCGAAGTCCTTGGCGTATTTCTCCAGGTCTTCGATGCTCTTGGCCTGCACGTAGTCCGGCACGATCAGGCCGATCTTGGCGCCCGCATAGTTGGTGCCGAGGATTTCCACCTTGTCCTTGAGCTTCTCGTAGTACTCGCCGTGGGTGGCCGGCAGCCAGGCGGAGAGGGTGACATCGAGGTCGCCGCGGGCCACGCCCTGCCACATGATGGCGGGTTCGACCGGCTTGAGCTCGACCTTGTAGCCGAGTTTGCTTTGCAGGATTTCACCGGCGACATAGGTGACGGCGACGCTATCGTCCCAGCCATTCACGTAACCGATCTTCAGAGTGGGTTTGTCGGCAGCCAGGGCGCTGCCCATGCCGATGGCCAGGGCTGCAGCGCCAAGGCAGAGGTGTTTGAGTACGCGCATATTGTTGATGCTCCGTCAGTTGAGTGGCAGTTGCAAAATCGTTGACTGGCTCGTTCTCATTGCGGGCCTTGCGAAACCCGGTTGCGCAGCAGTTTGTGGGTTCGCGGGCAAGGTCTCCCCCGTCACGGCCGGAAATCGGCCGCTAGCGTCAAGCGAGGAGGTTTCCGGGCTCGCACCCTGGGGTACGCGCCCGAATCGGGTCGTGGCTTCTTACAGCCCGACGTATTTCTTCACGGCGGCGATGCCATCCTGACCATCGAAGGTAGTCACGCCGCTCAGCCATTTGTCCAGCACCGCCGGGTTGGCCTTGATCCAGGCCTTGGCGACGTCCTGCGGATTTTCCTTCTCCAGTACCTTCTCCATCAGTTGGCTTTCCATTTCGACGGTGAACTGCAGGTTGTTCAGCAGTTTGCCGACGTTCTCGCAGCGTGCTTCGTAATCCGGCGGTACCACGGTGTAGACCTTGGCTGCGCCGTAATCGGGGCCGAACACGTCATCGCCACCGGCCAGGTAGGTGATGTCGTACTGGGTGTTCATCGGGTGCGGTGCCCAGCCAAGGAAGACCACCGGCTCCTTCTTCTTGATGGCGCGCGACACCTGTACCAGCATGCCGGCCTCGCTGGACTCGACCATGCGGAAGTCGCCGAGGCCGAACTGATTCTTCTTGATCATGCCGTCGATCAGCAGGTTGCCGTCGTTACCCGGCTCGATGGCGTAGATCTTGCCGCCCAGTTGATCCTTGAACTTGGCGATGTCCTCGAAGCTCTTGAGGCCAGCCTCGGCAGCGTAGGTGGGCACGGCCAGGGTGTACTTGGCCCCTTCGAGGTTGGCCTTGGGCAGTACCTTGACCCCGTCGTTCTTGAGGAAGGGCTCGATCACCGAGTCCATCGAGGGGGCCCAGTAACCGAGGAATACATCGACCTGGCCACTTTTCACGCCCGTAAAGGCGATGGGCACCGATGCCATGATCTTGCGCGGCTGATAGCCCAGGCCTTCGGTCAGGGTCATGGCCACGCCGGTGGTGGCGGCGATGTCGGCCCAGCCGATCTCGGCGAAACGCACCTGCTTGCAGCTCGCCGGCTCTGCGGCCATGGCGCCCTGCATCAGTGCGCACGACAGCAGGCCGATGGCGGCGGTGGTCTTGAACGATTTCATCTTGCGGTTCCCTGTGAAGTGAAACGAATTAGGTGGACTGGCGCTGCAGCTTGCCGCTGAACCAAGCGAACACGCCACGCTTGGCAGGCTGCTTGGTGCCGAAACTCTCGGTGATGCGGTCGAGGATGATCGCCAGCAACACCACGGCCATGCCGCTCTCGAAGCCTAGACCGATATCCAGACGCTGGATACTCGCCAGTACGTCGTTACCCAGACCGCCAGCACCGACCATGGAGGCGATGATCACCATGGACAGGGCCATCATGATGGTCTGGTTGACCCCGGCCATGATCGACGGCATGGCGTTGGGCAGTTGCACCTTGAACAGCAACTGGCGACTGGTGCAGCCGAAGGATTGGCCGGCCTCGACGATCTCCTTGTTCACCTGGCGAATCCCCAGGCTGGTCAGGCGCACGGCCGGCGGCATGGCGAAGATCACCGTGGCGATGATGCCGGGCACGCGGCCCAGGCCGAAGAGCATGGCGGCCGGGATCAGGTAGACGAACGCCGGCATGGTCTGCATGAAGTCGAGAATCGGCCGGATGATGGTGGCCACGCGCTCGCTGCGCGCGGCCCAGATGCCCAGGGGGATGCCCAGCAGCAGGCTGATCAACGTCGAGGAGAAGGTCAGCCCCAGGGTCACCACCGTCTGCTCCCAGAAACCGGTCATGACGATGAGGATGAACGCAACTGCGGTGAAGACCGCGAAGCGCACGCCAATGCGCCACAGGCCAAGGCCGACGAAAATGGCGATGAGCAACCAGGCTGGCGGCAGCATCAGCAGGCTTTCGATGCCTTCGGAGAAGCCACTGACTACCTTGCCGATGTTGTCGAACACACCGCTGTAGTTGTCCAGCAGGTGCTGGACGACGTCGTTGACCCAGCTACCCAGGTCGAGTTTGCTGTCATTCATAGGATTCTCCCTGCAGGCGGGTCAGCAGACGGCCCTTGCTGATGGCTCCGCAGTAATGACCTTCGGCGTCCACCACCGGGATCGGCCCTTCGTTGTCCACCAGGCGGCTGATGACGTCTTCCAGCGGCATGTCTTCGGGTACCGGGATGACCTGCTTGAGGGCGTCGTTCTCGAGTGGCCGGGGTTCGTCGCCATCGACCATCAGGGCGATCTTCTCCAGGCTGATGGAGCCCTGGAAGTGATTGTTCTCGTCGACGATGAAAGCATAGTGCTTGTCCAGTGCCTGCAATTCCTTGCAGATGCGCGTGGCATCCGGCGCCTTGCCGTTGTACACGTAGGTGGGCACGCTGTCGGCCTTGAGCTGGCCAGCAGTGAGGTAGCGGCTGGTGTCGACGGTATCGAAGAAGTTGCGCACGTATTCGTTGGCGGGCTTCTCGATCAGCTCCTGCGGGGTGCCGACCTGGATCAGCCGGCCGCCTTCCATGATGCCGATACGGCTACCGATGCGCATGGCCTCTTCGATGTCGTGGGAGACGAAGATGATGGTGCGGCGATGGGTCTTCTGCAGCTCCAGCAGCACGTCCTGCATCTCGCGGCGCTTGAGTGGGTCGAGAGCGGAGAAGGCCTCGTCCATGATGATCATCGACGGGTTCACCGCCAGGGCGCGCGCCAGGCCGACACGCTGCTGCATGCCACCGGAGAGTTCGTTCGGGTATTTGTGGGCGAAGGTGTCGAGGCCGACCTGCTTGAGCACTTCCATCGCGCGTTGCTCGCGTTCCTTGCGCCCGACGCCGGCCACTTCCAGGCCGAAGGCGGCATTGTCCAGCACACTGCGCGAGGGCATCAGGGCGAAGGACTGGAAGACCATGCTCATGTCGCGGCGGCGCAGATCGATCAATTGCGACTGCGGCAGCTTGGCCACGTTCTGCCCGTCGATGTAGACGTCGCCGGCGCTGGGCTCGACCAGGCGATTGATCAGGCGGATGAGTGTGGATTTACCAGAGCCGGACAGGCCCATGAGGACGAATATCTCGCCCTCTTCGACGCTGAACGACACGTCGCTGACACCAATCACCGCGCCTTTCTCGGCAAGGATCTTCTCCTTGCTCCAGCCTTCCTTGAGCAGGTCGATGGCTTCTTGTGGGTTGGAGCCGAAAACCTTGTACAGGTGCTCGACCACGATCTTTCCAGACTGCATGGGACGTTTCCCCTTCAGGCGATAGTCTTTCGGCGCCGGCACGGCTGGGCACGCGTCATCTGAGCGTAGAACAGCTATGACAGGCCTCTGATATCTGTGGGTGTTTTCTGAAAGTCGAGGTTGGCGAACGTTTCGCTGCGCTGGCGGGGAGCTGATACTCGAACACACGCGGTCGGCACGCTGGCGGCTGCTACTGCAGTCCGTCGCGCCGTTGAATCGTGTCGATGAGTGATGGTTGCCTTGCCGTGCTGCAAACCGCTTTCCAAACCCTCTGGCAGTGTTTCGAAATCCAGTCCCTTGGGGTTTCACGCTTCTTCCTGAAGCATGCGTACATCCGAAATTTCTTGTTGGGCTGGCGCCGCATGGGTGCTGGGCCAGCGCTTGTATTCTTCGGTCCAGGGTAGTGGGCCCTGGTCTGCTGCTCCTCTTCGGGAGTCGGCAGTGACGTAGTCGGCTGACTCAACGATATAGCCTTGGAGGCTGCGCAATTATCGAATTACGACTCTGACGTAGTGGGCGACGACATGACGCTGTTCACTGCGTATCTGCCTTTTCGCCGCTGAGGAGCCGTCGGCAGGCGACCGCTCCAGGACGCCGGATGCCTCTTGTACCTGAGACCGAATGAGTGGTTCTGATGAACACCTTAAAAACCTTAACAGATTTTTTTACCCCCAGGTCAAGCCTGGAAGCCCCGTGCGGCGCGGTTCGGAGGCCGCTAGTGGGGCTGCAGGCGCCGTCTCATGGGGGCTGCGCTTGTGTTGAAAAAAATTGACAGTGACACGCCGAAGAAGGTCATCTCGCCCCGGAAAAGTTCTGCCTCCAGTGCATTGTCAGGGTGGCGAGTTCAGGTGCCCGCTGACACGGCCCCAGTGAAAAACGGGCTCAGCAAAGGCGGCCTTCGTTCGCACTTGGGAGCGTGTTTGCCGTCTTGCAATGTCATTCATCAGGGCCGTCGCTGCACGCCTTCGAGCCAAGTGCTGACCATCGCGGGATTGTTCTCCAGCCACTCCTTGGCCACCCGGCGGCGGTTGGTATTGCCCTCCAACACGCCGCTCATCAACTGATTTTCCGCCGCGATGGTGAAGGTCATGTTGCGAAACAAGCGGGCCAGGTTCGGGCATTCGCTGCTGAAACCGCCACGCGCCACGGTGTTGACCTGAGCGGCCCCGTAGTTAGGGCCGAAATACTGGTCACCACCGGAAAGGTAGAACATGCGCAGGCGGTCGTTCATCGGGTGCGGCTCCCAGCCGAGGAACACGGCCGATTTGCCTAGCTGCTGGGCGCGTTCGACATGGTTGAGCATGCCTTTCTCGCTGCTTTCCACCAGGGTGAAACCACCCAGGCCGAAGACGTTGTCGCGGATCATATTCTTGACCATCTGGTTGCCCTCGTTACCGGGTTCGATGCCGAAGATCTGCCCGCTCAACTCGTCCTTGAAGCGCTGGATGTCGGCGAAATCATGCAGGCCGGCGTTGTAGGCCGGTTCCAGTACGGCGAGGGTGTAGCGAACGGTTGGCAGATTGGTGTGCAGCTTTTCGATGCGACCGCTTTGCAGGTGGGGTTCTATCAGCTGCGCCTGTGCCGGCATCCAGTTACCGAGAAATACATCGATCTGGCCGTCCGAAAGCGCCTGGTAGGTCTGCGGAAGGAGCATGCGCTTCACCCTGGTGCGATAGCCCAGGTCGTTGAGCACCAGGCGGGCGACGGCGGTGGTCATGGTGATATCGGTCCAGCCGACATCGGCGAAGGTGATCAGTTCGCAGCGCTCGGCTTCGGCGGCCTGCAGGTGAGCGACATACAGCAGAGCAAACGCGAACAACCAATGAGCGAATCTTTGCATGGAGCACTCCTGCCTGGTTCGAGAGGACGTGAGTCGAAGGCTGACTGCAAAGCAATTGATGGGCCGTCTGTCGGGCGAAAAACGACCTCCACATATCCAGGACAGACGTTCTGTATCGCTTGCGTGGAGTAATCGATCGAAGCGGGTGCAGTTCGGCTGGTTTGGCGTCGTCTGGCAGGGATGCCGGGCGGCTTGGGCTCGGGAGCCTGTCGTGGCTTGATGGTCGATCCGCCGCAGCGCAGCTCAGGCTGTCTAGACCGGGCCTTGCAGTGATGGCAGAACGCTCGCGCAGTTGAGTCTTACTGGGGCGAGTGGAGCTTTTTCCGCCAGTTTTTGGTGCGTGACGAATGCGCCTGCGCGCAGTGTGTAACACCATCTGTTACCGCTCATCCGTTACTGCCCCTGAGTGCCCATGCAGGGGATACCTTTGGCAGTGCTACCGAAATGCACAAGGCTCTCTGAAATGGGCCATTGCATGTCCGTGGCAGGCGTCTTTTCGACGCCTTGGAAAGCCCGAGTGGCGCGACTCTGATTTTTTATTGAAGGCATGATCAATTTAGGCACGAGCTTTGCCTGTTAGTCATGACTAGCTGGTCTAGAATCAGCGCCATAACAAAACAACGACCCGCCCCTGGCGGGTCGATACCGTGCTTAGCGTGAGGGCTACACCGATGTCGCAGTTCAGCCAAGGGGCGCAGCCCCAAAACCGTGTGCAATCCGTCGGCTTTCTGCTGCTGGACAATTTCACTCTGATCTCGCTCGCCTCGGCGGTAGAACCCCTGCGCATGGCCAACCAGCTTTCCGGCAAGGAGCTGTATCGCTGGCATACCCTCACCCACGATGGCCAGCCGGTGGTGGCCAGCGACGGTCTGCAGATCACTCCGGATGCCGCCATGAGCAACGCGCCGGCGCTGGATGCGGTGATCGTCTGTGGCGGCGTGGACATCCAGCATGCGGTCAAGCGTGAGCATGTCAGCTGGCTGCAGTTGCAGGCGCGTCAAGGCCGTCAACTGGGCGCAGTGTGCACCGGTAGCTGGGCGCTGGCCAAGGCCGGTCTGCTCGACGGTTACGACTGCAGCGTGCACTGGGAGTGTCTGGCCTCGATGCAGGAAGCCTTCCCGCGTGCGGCCATCACCACCCGTCTGTTCTCCATCGACCGCAATCGCAACACCTCGTCCGGCGGCACTGCGCCGATGGACATGATGCTGCATCTGATCGGCCAGCAGCATGGCCGCGAACTGGCCGCCGGCATCTCCGAGATGTTCATCTACGAGCGCATCCGCAACGAGCAGGATCACCAACGCGTGCCGCTCAAGCACATGCTTGGCAGCAACCAGCCGAAGCTGCAGGAGATCGTCGCGCTGATGGAGGCCAACCTCGAAGAGCCGATCGACCTCGACGAGCTGGCCTGCTTCGTCGACATCTCCCGGCGCCAGCTCGAGCGCTTGTTCCAGAAGTACCTGCACTGCTCGCCGTCGCGCTACTACCTCAAGCTGCGCTTGATCCGTGCGCGCCAACTGCTCAAGCAGACCAGCATGTCGATCATCGAAGTGGCTTCGGTGTGTGGCTTCGTCTCCACGCCGCACTTCTCCAAGTGCTACCGCGAATACTTCGGCATTCCGCCACGCGACGAGCGTGCCGGGCAGCAGGGCAACAATCTGGTGATGCTGCTGCCGATTCCCGAGCATCAGGTCAACTCCAGCGCCGTGCTGGCGCTCAGCCGTGCCCAGGGCGAGTCGACCTTTGCCAGTGTGCGGATCTGAGTCGAGCCGCAATGAAAACGGGGCGCCAGTGGCGCCCCGTTTGCTTTTGAGGTGAAACCCAGCTTGTAGCCCGGATACAATCCGGGGTAACGAGATCGGAGTCACCGGCTCTGCTCAGGCTCGTAGGGTGTGCTGCGCGCACCGAGAACACTATCGCTCAGGCAGGCTTGGGCACCAGCGCTGGCAGCAGATGACGGCTGATGGCCTCGCGCACGTTGGGCAGCAAGGTGGCGCTGCCGCCGAGCAGTTCTTCCACCAACTGGCGCAGGGCCATGGCGCGTTCGGCGCTGAGGCCGCTGACGGCGAGTTCGCAGGCCTGCTCCGGCGAGGTGCCCGGAGGAATGCTAAGGCCCAGCGCCACCAGGCGCTCGCGGAAGTCTTCCTGGTCGATCAGGTCGGCATGCATCATGGTCGTGGCTCCTTATGACAAGGCAAGCGTTTGAAAACCCAGGCGAGTCGACAGGGTATCCAGGATATTACGCGTTTCGTTCGCTCGGTGGTCGGCTCGAAGCCTTGGCTTCGAGCGAACCCCTGTTCTAGCCTGTCAGGACTGGCTGTCTTCCTGGCATCTGTTAGCGCAGCACGCCTTCTTCGACCAGCAACTTGAAGATGGCCTCCGCGCCTTCCTGCGGCGAGACGTCCTTGAGCACCTTGCCGCCGCCGCCACTGGCCTTGGCCGTGGCGGCTTTCATACGCTCAGCGCCGGTCTTGGCCTTGATCACCTTGAGGCGCTTGGGCCGTGGTTTGGCCGGTTGCAGGCTGGCCTCGGCCAGCAGCGGGTCGTCCACCACGGTTACCTCGTGCGCTTCGATCTGCCCGCGGCGGGCCGGGCCGAAGGCGCTCTGGCGGGCGACAGGGGCGGCGTTGTCGACACTGGCGACGCACGGCAGGCGTACCTTGAGGCGGCGCCGCTGACCACGTGGCAGGGCTTGCAGCACCTGGGCCACGCCGTTTTCCACCTTTTCCACCTCGGCCAGGCCGACCACCATGGGCCAGCCCAGGCGTTCGGCCAGGAGGAACGGCAACATGCCGGAGCCTTCGCCGGTTTCCGCCTGGCTGCCGGTGAGCACCAACTGGGTGCGACTGCCCTGCAGGTAGTCCACCAGCAGTGGCAGGGCGTCGGCCCCTTCGGGTTGTTCCAGTACGTCGAGCTGATCCAGGCCCATGCCCAGGTAGCCACGCAGGGCTTCGGCCTGCGGGTCGCCGGCGTGCAGCAGTTGCAGGTTCTGCCCGCTCAGGCGCAGGCCCAGCTCCACGGCGCGGGCGTCCTGTTCGGCACGACGCGGACGGCCCGAGGTCGGGTGGGCGCCGACCGAGATCAGGGCAACGATATTCAGATCAGTCATGGCTCCCCCGTAGCCCGGATGCAATCCGGGAGTGGGTGTTGAGGAGGGCGCGGTGCAGCCGCGCCGTGCAGGGTTCAGGCCGCTTCACGCTTGCCCTCCTGGCGCCAGGCGGCGACACGCTCCATCAGGGCCGCAAGGATGGCCGCCGAGTCGCCGATCACCGAGAGGTCGGCGCGTTTGATCATGTCGCAGCCGGGATCCATGTTCACCGCCACCACCTTGTCGCAGGCACCGATGCCTTGCAGGTGCTGGATGGCGCCGGAAATGCCGACGGCCAGGTAGACGCGGGCGGTGACCCAGGTGCCGGTGGCGCCAACCTGGCGATCACGCGGCATGAAGCCATCGTCCACCGCCACGCGCGAGGCGCCTTCGGTGGCGCCGAGGGCGACGGCGGCCTGGTGGAACAGGTTCCAGTCCTTCACACCGTTGCCGCCGGAGAGGATGAACTCGGCCTCGGCCATGGGAATCTGGGCCGGATCCACGGCCACCGGGCCGAGATCCTCGATGCGCGGCAGGCTGTGGGCGACTTTCGCCTCCAATTCCAGTGGCCGTACTTCGTGACGTGTCTCGCTGACCGGCTCGGCGCACTCGACTGCGGCGAGAATCAGCCGCGGCAGGGCACGCTGGATGTCCTGCTGGCCACTGCCGGCACGGCCGATGGCCTGCTCGCCGGCCACCTGCCAGACGCGCGTGGCCGGGCGTTCGCCAAGCTTGGCGGCCAGGCGCCGGCCCAGTTCGCCGCCACCGGTGCGGCTGTCGGGCAGCAGCCAGTGGCGCGGTGCCAGTTGGCTTTCCACGGCGCTCAAGGCCAGCACGCGGGTTTCCGGGGCGTAGCCGTCGAAGGCTTCGCCGCTGATACGTAGCAGGCGGTCGACGCCTGCCGTGTCGAAGGCGCTTTCCTTGTCCTCGCCGAACACCACGGCCACCACGGCACCGCTGGCGCCGGCCAGGTTGCGGGCCAGGCCGAGCAGATCCTTGTCATGGCTGGACAGGCGTCCGCCAACCATGTCCGGCACCACGCAGACGTGGAAGGCTGGTTGCTCGACCACGTGCAGCGGCAATTGCACCTCGGTGCTGGCACTGCTGCGCTTGCCGCCGGTGCCTTGCTGGGCGCCACTGCGGTCGATGCGCTTGAGCCCGGCCGGGCCGACGAAGCCGGCGGCGATGGCGTGTGGGTTCTTGCGGATGATGCCGTTGGGCCCCATCCAGCTGGTCTGGTTCTGGCTCTGCATGGCCGCGTGCAGCGGGTGCAGACGGTTGCGGGCGATCCACTCGGCACGAGGGTCGCGGCGGATGATATCGCTCATGCCTGGGCCTCCTGAATGGACTGGGAGCGTCGTTTCATCACTGCACCTCCGCCAGTTCGCGCTTGGTGGCCGGGCGCTTGGCTGGCACCTCGGTGGCTTCGATCAGCACCTCGGCCACCAGCTCGGCGATGTCCTTGATTTCCGGGCGCGGTGCGACCACGCCTTCGAGCATCGCGGTGCACTGCGGGCAGCCTACGGCCACCACCTCGGCGCCGGTTTCCTTGATGTCCACCATGCGCATGTCGGGAATCCGCTGCTTGCCGGGGATGTCGGTGATCGGTGCGCCGCCACCGCCGCCACAGCAGCGCGAACGGAAGCCCGAACGTTCCATCTCCTTGACCTCGATGCCGATGGCCTTGAGCACGGCGCGGGGCGCCTCGTACTCGCCGTTGTAACGGCCGAGGTAGCAGGGGTCGTGATAGGTCACGCTGGCGGCCTTGCTCTGGCCGAGATTCAGCGAACCCTTGCGCACCAGCTCGTCGATGAAGGTGCTGTGGTGCAGCACCTGATAGTGGCCGCCGAGGGCGCCGTACTCGTTCTTCAGCACATGGAAGCTGTGCGGGTCGCAGCTGACGATGCGCTTGAAGCGGTACTTGGCCAGGGTGGCGATATTGCGCTTGGCCAGGTGCTGGAAGGTCGCTTCGTCACCCAGACGGCGAGCCACGTCGCCGCTGTCGCGCTCTTCTAGGCCGAGTACGGCGAAGTCGACGTCAGCAGCCTTGAGGATCTTCACGAAGGCACGCAGAGTGCGCTGGTTGCGCATGTCGAAGGCGCCGTCGCCGACCCAGAACAGCACATCGGTTTCGCCCTTGTCGGCCAGCAACGGCAGGTTCAGGTCGGCGGCCCAGTTCAGGCGACCGCCGGGGTTGAAGCCGCCCGGGTTGTCGGTGGCGATCAGGTTGTCCAGCACCTCGGCACCCTTGTTCGGGGTGGCGCCCTTTTCCAGGGTGAGGTGACGGCGCATATCGACGATGGCATCGACGTGCTCGATCATCATCGGGCACTCCTCGACGCAGGCGCGGCAGGTGGTGCACGACCACAGGGTCTCGGCATCCACCAGGGCCTTGCCGTTCAGGTCGACGATCGGCTGATGCGGGCCGCCGCTGTGTTCGCCCAGCGGTTTGCCCGGGTAGGGGCTGCCGGCGAACTTGGCGTCATTGCCACCGGCCAGGCCGATGACCATGTCCTGGATCAGCTTCTTCGGGTTCAGCGGCTGGCCGGCGGCGAAGGCGGGGCACATGGCCTCGCACTTGCCGCACTGCACGCAGGCGTCGAAGCCGAGCAACTGGTTCCAGGTGAAGTCGGTGGGTTTTTCCACGCCCAGCGGGGCTTTCGGGTCATCCAGATCCAGCGCTTTCAGGCCAGTCGAGCGGCCACCGCCGAAGCGTTCGGCGCGGCGGTGCCAGGCCAGGTGCAGGGCGCCGGCGAAGGCGTGCTTCATCGGCCCGTCCCAGGTCATGCCGAAGAACAGCTCGGACACACCCCAGGCCACACCAACGGCGAGAATCGCCGCGAGCACCCAGCCACCGAAACCAACCGGCAGAATCCCGGCCACCGGCAAGGTGGCGATGAAGAAGCTGGCGGCGAACATCAGCAGGCTTTTCGGCAGGCGCATCCACGGGCCTTTCGACAGGCGCGATGGCGGGTCGAGGCGGCGCTTGGCGACGAACAGGGCGCCGACGAACATCAGCACGGTGGCCGCCAGCAAGGCGAAACCGAGGATGCGGTTATGCAGGCCGAAACCGTGCACGACGATGGCCAGCACGGCCGCCAGGACGAAACCGCCGGCGGTGGCCACGTGGGTCTTGGACATGTACTTGTCGCGCTCGACCACATGGTGCAGATCCACCAGATAGCGGCGCGGCATCTTCAGCAGGCCGCCTATCCAGTCGACCTTGGCAGGACGACCGCGACGCCACATGAAGAAGCGCTTGGCCGCGCCAATGACCGCAAGGGCCAGGGCGGCGAAGAGCAGGATTGGCAGAATGGTGTTTAGCATGAGAGCCCCCGAGGGGCAGCTACAAGCTTCAAGCTGCAAGCCTCAAGCTGAAAGCGACGGGCGCCTCTGCTTGCAGCTTGCAGCTTGCGGCTTACGGCTGCTTAAAAGTCCTTGCACAGGCGCAAGGCGTCGTAGATCGCCGCGTGGGTGTTGCGCTGGGCCACGCAGTCACCGATGCGGAACAGCAGGTAGCCGTCGCCCGACTCGGAGAGGCAGGGCTGCGGCTTGATCGCGAACAGCGCCTCGACGTCGATCTGACCCTTGTTGCGCGAACCGTCCTTGAGTGCGTAGTACAGCGATTCGTCAGGACGCACGCCGTTCTCCACCACCACCTGGTCGACCACCCGTTCTTCCTTGGCCCCGGTGTATTCGTTCTCCAGCACGGCGACCAGCTTGTCGCCTTCGCGGTAGACCTTCTCCAGCATCAGGTCGCCGGTCATGATCACTTCTTTCGGGTACAGGCTGCGGTAGTAGGTGGGGAAGGTGGTACCGCCCATGGCCACGCCCGGCTTGATGTCGTCGGTGACGATCTCCACCTGAGAACCCTTGTCGGCGAGGAAGTCGGCGACCGACATGCCGGTGAATTCGCAGATGGTGTCGTACACCAGCACGTTCTTGCCCGGTGCCACCTTGCCGGCCAGCACGTCCCAACTGCTCACCACCAGACCTTCGGCGGCGCCCCAGTGCTCGTTCTGCTCGATGAAGGAGTGACCCCCGTTGGCCAGCACCACGATGCCGGGCTTGAGGTCGAGGATGGTGGCTTCATCGGCCGCGGTGCCCAGGCGCAGGTCGACGCCCAGGCGCGCCAGTTCTAGCTGGTACCAGCGGGTGATACCGGCGATCTGGTCGCGTTGCGGCGCCTTGGAGGCCAGGGTGATCTGCCCGCCCAGTTGCTCCTGCTTCTCGAACAGGGTCACGTCGTGGCCACGTTCGGCGGCGACGCGAGCCGCTTCCATACCTGCAGGGCCACCGCCGACGATCACCACCTTGCGCTTGACGCCGGTGGTTTTCTCGATGATGTGCGGCACGCCCATGTATTCACGGCTGGTGGCGGCGTTCTGGATGCACAGCACGTCCAGGCCCTGGTACTGGCGGTCGATGCAGTAATTGGCGCCGACGCACTGCTTGATCTGGTCGATCTGGCCCATCTTGATCTTGGCGATCAGGTGCGGGTCGGCCATGTGGGCACGGGTCATGCCGACCATGTCCACGTAGCCGCCTTCGAGGATACGGGTGGCCTGGTTCGGGTCCTTGATGTTCTGCGCGTGCAGCACCGGTACCTTGACCACTTCCTTGATGCCGGCCGCCAGGTGCAGGAAGGGCTCCGGCGGGAAGCTCATGTTGGGGATGACGTTGGCCAGGGTGTTGTGGGTGTCGCAGCCCGAACCCACCACACCGATGAAGTCGAGCATGCCGGTGGCGTCGTAGTAGGCGGCGATCTGCTTCATGTCCTCGTGGGACAGGCCGTCCGGGTGGAACTCGTCACCGGTGATGCGCATGCCCACGCAGAAGTCGTCGCCGACTTCCTTGCGCACGGCCTTGAGCACTTCCAGGCCGAACTTCATGCGGCCCTCGAAGGTGCCGCCCCATTCGTCGGTACGCTTGTTCACGCGCGGTGACCAGAACTGGTCGATCAGGTGCTGGTGCACGGCGGACAGCTCGACGCCGTCCAGACCGCCTTCCTTGGCCCGGCGCGCAGCCTGGGCATAGTTGCCGATGATGCGCCAGATTTCCTCCACCTCGATGGTCTTGCAGGTGGCGCGGTGCACGGGTTCGCGGATGCCCGACGGCGACATCAGGGTCGGCCAGTTGAAGCCGTCCCAGCGCGAGCGGCGGCCCATGTGGGTAATCTGGATCATGATCTTGGCGCCGTGCTTGTGCATGGCGTCAGCGAGATTCTGGAAGTGCGGGATGATGCGGTCGGTGGACAGGTTGACCGAACTCCACCATTCCTGCGGGCTGTCGATGGCGACCACGGACGAACCGCCGCAGATGGCCAGGCCGATGCCGCCCTTGGCCTTCTCTTCGTAATACTTGACGTAGCGCTCGGTGGTCATGCCGCCGTCGGTGGCGTAGACCTCGGCGTGCGCAGTGGAGAGCACGCGGTTGCGGATGGTCAGTTTGCCGATCTGGATCGGCTGGAACATTGCTTCGAAAGCCATTGCGGCACCCTCACGGAAAAGCGGCCTGGGGCCTTTTGTCGAGAGGGGCTTCAGTGGCGATTGGGTCGCGGCTGAAGCCCTCGCGAATACCTTTTATTGTTTACAGCGGTTTGACGCGGAACAGGCCATGGTCGTGGCCTTCCTGCGAGGCACCGTAGACCTGCTCGGCCACGGTGCGGATGCTGCTGCCCTGGGCCTGCAGAATCTGATCCATGGCGCCGGCGAACCAGCCGGTGAACATGTAGTCGACCGGACGCCCGCACTTGCCGTAGACGTAGACGAAGGCCGAGTGATCCAGGCGCACTTCGCAGGTGCCGGCGTCGAGGTCGATGGACTGGATCTTGAACAGACCCCAGCCGCGCTGCGACAGACGCTTCATGTAGTGCTCGAACACCGCCACGCCGGACAGGCCATGGCACTCGGCTTCCTTCTCGCACCAGTGCCAGGCGGACTTGTAGCCAGCCTTGTAGAGAATCTCGGCGTATTTCTCGGCGCCGAGCACTTCCTCGATGCCGATATGGTTGTTGACGAAGAAATGCCGTGGCACGTAGAGCATCGGCAGGGCGTCGGTGGTCCATACGCCGGTTTCGTCGTCGACCAGGATGGGCATTTCGGGGGCGTGGGTGGCCATGTGTGCAAACTCCAGAATTCGTTGGTTTTTTTGCCCTCTCCCCAACCCTCTCCCGCAAGCGGGAGAGGGGGCTGTCCGTGCATGCATGACTTCAAATGCATGCCGGCCGCTTTGCTCCCCTCTCCCATTTATGGGAGAGGGGCCGGGGGAGAGGGGCTGTTAAAAAGGCTTACTCGCCCCAGACGTCGGCCAGTACGCGCACCCAGTTCTCGCCCATGATCTTGCGTACAACGCGCTCGGAATGGCCGCGTTTGAGCAGGGTCTCGGTGAGGTTGGGGAACTCGCCTACGGTACGGATACCCAGCGGGTTGATGATCTTGCCGAAGTTGGTCAGGCGACGGGCGTAGCCCTTGTCATGGGTCAGGTACTCGAAGAATTCCTTGCCGTGACCCTGGGTGAAGTCGGTACCGATGCCGATGGCGTCTTCACCGACGATGTTCATCACGTACTCGATGGCTTCGGCGTAGTCGTCGATGGTCGAGTCGATGCCCTTGGCCAGGAAGGGGGCGAACATGGTCACGCCGACGAAGCCGCCGTGGTCGGCGATGAACTTCAGCTCCTCGTCGGACTTGTTGCGCGGGTGCTCTTTCAGGCCGGAAGGCAGGCAGTGGGAGTAGGTCACCGGCTTCTTCGATTCGAGAATCACTTCCTCGGAAGTCTTCGAGCCGACATGCGACAGGTCGCACATGATGCCGACGCGGTTCATCTCGGCGACGATCTCGCGGCCGAAGCCGGACAGGCCGCCGTCACGCTCGTAGCAGCCGGTGCCGATCAGGTTCTGGGTGTTGTAGCACATCTGCACGATGCCCACGCCGAGCTGCTTGAACACCTCGACGTAGCCGATCTGGTCCTCGAACGCGTGGGCGTTCTGGAAGCCATAGATGATGCCGGTCTTGCCCAGCTCCTTGGCCTTGCGGATGTCGGCGGTGGTACGTACCGGCATCACCAGGTCGCTGTTCTCGCGGATCAGCTTGCTGCTGGCAGCAATGCTGTTGACGGTGGCCTGGAAACCCTCCCACACGGACACGGTGCAGTTGGCGGCGGTCAGGCCGCCTTTGCGCATGTCCTCGAAGAGTTCGCGGTTCCACTTGGCAATGATCAGACCGTCGATGACGATGCTGTCGGCGTGCAATTCGGCTGGGCTCATCAGGCTGTCCCCTTGGGTTCTGCTGCGCCGAATCGGCTGTCGGCGCTTTGGGGGGAGCATATCCCTGGGGATTTGGCCGCTATCGCGCAAAAACGACTGGGGGATTGCCGAAAACGTCAAGCCGGTCGCGGATGGACATGTGGGCTTCGGTACGTCGCTTTCGTGCCCGCTCAGGGTACGCAGGCTGCCTGTCATTTGGGCGAAGCGGGGCACCGAGGCGGTGAGTCGAAGCGCAAGGGTCTATAAAGAATGAAGGGGGCGCTGTTCGTCTGCGGCGTCGGTTTCAGTATGCATGGCGTCGCTGGAGTGCAATTTCTCTGGCGCGGGAATGGCAAGCTCCGCTAATGCCCAGGTACGTGCGCGCAGACGCCCGGCTTTGGCCTTTCTAGTTGGTGATCGCGCTGCTGCCGTGGCAAGCCGGATCGCCACAGCCGAAACCTCCAGGCTGCGATGACGCCACGCATGGCCTGTGACCGAGGAACGCTGTAATGCCTGATGAGACGCTTCACCTGCCTTTGATTCGAGGCGTGCTGGACGAACACAAGGACACCCCCGGTGCCCTGCTGCCCGTCCTGCATGCCATCCAGGAAGGCATCGGCTACGTACCCGATGTCGCCATCGCCGAAATCGCCCATGCCCTCAACCTGACCCAGGCCGAAGTGCGTGGGGTGATCAGCTTCTACCATGACTTCCGCACCAGTGAGCCGGCCAAGCACATCCTGCGCCTGTGTCTGGCCGAGTCGTGCCAGAGTCGCGGTGCCAAGCAACTGGCCGCACAGGTGCGCGAGCACCTCGGGCTGGATGACCACGGCACCAGCGAGGACGGCCAGATCAGCCTGCGCCCGGTCTATTGCCTGGGCGCCTGCGCCTGCTCGCCGGCGCTGGAACTGGACGGCCAACTGCATGCCCGGGTAACCCCCGAGCGCCTGCAGCAACTGGTCGAGGGCTGCCTGGAGAAAACGCCATGCTGAAGCTCTATGTACCTTGCGACTCCATCGCCCGCGCCGTGGGTGCCGATCAACTGGCCGACGCCCTGCGTGACGAGGCCGAACGTCGGCAACTGGCAGTCGAGATCCAACGCACCAGCTCGCGCGGCATGTACTGGCTGGAGCCCCTGCTGGAAGTCGACAGCGGCGAAGGCCGTCTCGGTTTCGGCCCGCTGAGCGCCGACCAGGCCGGTAGCCTGCTCGATGCGCTGCAAAGTGGTGGCAATCAGCATCCGAGCGCCGTCGGCCTGGTGGAGGAACTGCCCTTCATCAAGAGCCAGCAGCGGCTGATCTTCGCCCGCGCTGGCATCACTCGGCCCACCGCGCTGGACGATTACCGCGCCACTGGCGGCTTCGAGGGGCTGACCCGCGCCATCGGCATGGAGGGTGACGCCATCGTCGCCGAAGTGCTGGAGTCCGGCCTGCGTGGCCGTGGCGGCGCTGCCTTCCCGGCTGGCATCAAGTGGCGCACCGTGCGCGGCGCCCAGGCCGCGCAGAAATACGTGGTGTGCAACGCCGACGAAGGCGACTCCGGCACCTTCGCCGACCGCATGCTGATGGAAGGCGACCCCTTCGTGCTGATCGAGGGCATGGCGATCGCCGGCCTAGCGGTCGAAGCCACCATGGGTTACGTCTACGTGCGTTCCGAATACCCGCAGGCCGTGCAGGCGCTGCGCGAAGCCATCGAGGTCGCCCGCGCGGCCGGCTGGCTCGGCACCAACGTGGCCGGCAGTGGCCGCGCCTTCGACATGGAAGTGCGGGTCGGTGCCGGCGCCTACATCTGCGGTGAGGAAACCTCGCTGCTGGAATCGCTCGAAGGCAAGCGCGGCACCGTGCGCGCCAAGCCGCCGCTGCCGGCGTTGCAAGGCCTGTTCGGCCAGCCGACGCTGGTGCACAACGTGCTCACCCTGGCCTCGATGCCGGTGATCCTGGCGCGTGGCGCGGCGTTCTACCGCGACTTCGGCATGGGTCGCTCGCTGGGCACCATGCCCTTCCAACTGGCCGGCAACATCCGCCAGGGCGGCCTGGTGGAGCGCGCCTTCGGCCTGACCCTGCGCGAGCTGGTGGAAGAGTACGGCGGCGGTACCGCCAGCGGCCGGCCGATCAAGGCGGCGCAGGTCGGTGGCCCGCTGGGCGCCTGGGTGCCGCCGACGCAGTTCGACACCCCGCTGGACTACGAAGCCTTCGCCGCCATGGGCGCGATGCTCGGCCACGGCGGCGTGGTGCTGGCCGACGACAGCCTGGACATGGCGCAGATGGCGCGCTTCGCCCTGGAGTTCTGCGCCGAGGAATCCTGTGGCAAGTGCACGCCCTGCCGCATCGGCTCGACCCGTGGCGTCGAGGTGGTCGACCGCCTGCTGGCGGCGACCGACGACGCCGCGCGCGACGAGCAGGTGATCATCCTCAAGGATCTCTGCGACACCCTGACCCATGGCTCGCTGTGCGCACTCGGCGGCATGACCGCCTTCCCCGTCAGCAGTGCACTCAAGCACTTCCCTGGCGACTTCGGGCTCAAGACCTCGGAGGCAGAACAATGATCAGCTACTTCGACCCCGCCACTGACACCGACTTCGGCACCCCCGCCCGCGAGAGCGAGGTGCAGGTCAGCCTGAGCATCGACGGGCGCAGCATCAGCGTGCCAGCCGGCACCTCGGTGATGCGCGCCGCCGCCATGCTCGGCACCACCATTCCCAAGCTCTGTGCCACCGACAGCCTGGAAGCCTTCGGCTCCTGCCGCATGTGCCTGGTGGAGATCGACGGCATGCGCGGCTACCCGGCCTCCTGCACCACGCCGGTCAGCGAAGGCATGGTGGTGCGCACCCAGACCTCCAAGCTGGCGACCCTGCGCCGCAACGTGATGGAACTGTACATTTCCGACCACCCGCTGGACTGCCTGACCTGCTCGGCCAACGGCAACTGCGAACTGCAGACCGTCGCTGGCCAGGTCGGTTTGCGTGAGGTGCGTTACGGTTACGACGGCGCCAACCACCTGAGCGAAGCCAAGGACACCTCCAACCCCTACTTCGACTACGACCCGAGCAAGTGCATCGTCTGCAACCGCTGCGTGCGCGCCTGTGAGGAAACCCAGGGCACCTTCGCCCTGACCATCGAAGGCCGTGGCTTCGAGTCGCGCGTGGCGGCTGCCGGCGGCGACGACTTCCTCAGCTCCGAGTGCGTGTCCTGCGGTGCTTGCGTGCAGGCCTGCCCGACCGCCACGCTGATGGAAAAGAGCGTGGTCGAGAAGGGCCAGCCCGAGCGCAGCGTGATCACCACCTGCGCCTACTGTGGCGTCGGCTGCTCGTTCCGTGCCGAGATGAAGGGCAATGAACTGGTGCGCATGGTGCCGGACAAGAACGGCCAGGCCAACCATGGCCACTCCTGCGTCAAGGGCCGCTTCGCTTGGGGCTATGCCACCCACCCGGATCGCATCACCAAGCCGATGATCCGCAAGAGCATCCACGACCCCTGGCAGGAAGTTAGCTGGGACGAGGCGGTGACCTACGCCGCCAGCGAGTTCCGTCGTATCCAGCTCAAATACGGGCGCGATTCCATCGGCGGTATCACCTCCAGCCGTTGCACCAACGAAGAGGTCTACCTGGTGCAGAAACTGGTGCGTGCCGGCTTCGGCAACAACAACGTCGACACCTGCGCCCGCGTCTGCCACTCGCCGACCGGCTACGGCCTCAAGCAGACCCTGGGTGAGTCCGCCGGAACCCAGAGCTTCGACTCGGTGATGCAGGCCGACGTGATCCTGGTGATGGGTGCCAACCCCACCGACGCCCACCCGGTATTCGGCTCCCAGCTCAAGCGCCGCCTGCGCCAGGGGGCGCGGCTGATCGTCATCGACCCGCGCCGCATCGACCTGGTGGATTCGCCGCACGCCCGTGCCGACTACCACCTGGCACTGCGTCCGGGCACCAACGTGGCCATGCTCAATGCCCTGGCCCATGTCATCGTCACCGAGGGCCTGGTCAACCAGCCGTTCGTCGACGAGCGCTGCGAGGCGGCGGATTTCGCCCGCTGGAGTACCTTCGTCAGCCAGGCAGAGAACTCGCCGGAAGTGCTCGGGCCGATCTGCGGCGTCGACCCGCAACTGATCCGCGAGGCAGCACGCCTCTACGCCACCGGTGGCAACGCGGCCATCTACTACGGCCTGGGCGTCACCGAGCACAGCCAGGGCAGTACCACGGTCATGGGTATCGCCAACCTGGCCATGGCCACCGGCAACATCGGCCGCGAAGGTGTGGGCGTCAACCCGCTGCGCGGACAGAACAACGTGCAGGGCTCCTGCGACATGGGCTCCTTCCCGCACGAGCTGCCGGGCTACCGTCACGTGTCCAACAACGAGGTACGTGCCCAGTTCGAGCAGGCCTGGGGCGTGACCCTGCAGCCCGATCCGGGCCTGCGCATCCCCAACATGTTCGAGGCGGCGCTCGGCGGCACCTTCAAGGCGCTGTACTGCCAGGGCGAGGACATCGCCCAGAGCGACCCCAACACCCAGCACGTCACTGCTGCGCTGTCGGCGATGGAATGCGTGGTGGTGCAGGACATCTTCCTCAACGAAACCGCCAAGTTCGCCCACGTGTTCCTGCCGGGCAGCTCCTTCCTCGAGAAGGACGGTACCTTCACCAACGCCGAACGGCGCATCTCACGCGTGCGCAAGGTGATGGAGCCGCTGGCCGGCAAGTCCGACTGGGAAGCCACCATCGCCCTGGCCGAAGCGCTGGGCTACAAGATGGATTACCAGCACCCGTCGCAGATCATGGACGAGATCGCCAGCCTGACGCCCACCTTCACCCGCGTCAGCTACGACAAGCTGGATCGCCACGGCAGCCTGCAGTGGCCGTGCAACGACGAGGCGCCGGACGGCACGCCGACCATGCACATCGAAGAGTTCGTGCGTGGCAAGGGGCGTTTCATGCTCACTGGGTACGTGCCGACCGAGGAGAAGGTCAACAGCCGCTTCCCGCTGCTGCTCACCACCGGCCGCATCCTCAGCCAGTACAACGTCGGCGCGCAGACACGGCGTACCGATAACGTCGCCTGGCACGAGGAGGATCGCCTGGAGATCCACCCGACCGACGCCGAAAGCCGCGGCATCGCCGACGGTGATTGGGTCGGCGTGGGCAGCCGCTCCGGGCAGACCGTGCTGCGCGCCAAGGTCAGCGAGCGGGTGGCGCCGGGGGTGGTGTACACCACCTTCCACTTCCCCGAGTCCGGTGCCAACGTGATCACCACCGACAACTCCGACTGGGCGACCAACTGCCCCGAGTACAAGGTCACGGCGGTGGAAGTGACGCGGGTGTACCAGCCGTCGGAATGGCAGAAACGCTACCAGGCCTTCAGCGACGAGCAGCAGCGCCTGCTCAGCGAGCGCCGTAAACGAGAGAAAGCCGAGGTGCGTCGATGAGTGCGGAAAACCTGGTCAAGATGGCCAACCAGATCGCCCAGTTCTTCGCCACCGAGCCGGACCAGGAACAGGCGGTCAAGGGCGTTCAGCAGCACATTCAGAGCTTCTGGACGCCAGCGATGCGCATCGAGCTGATGGCCTGGCAACTGGAGCGCCGGGGGGAGAACCTGCACCCTCTGGTGCAGTCGGCACTTACCGAGATGGGCCGCTCGGCCTGATACCAGTGCGTGCCCGGTTCTGGGCACGCTTCTTTCAGCCGTGGGGCAGGCGTTCGTGCCTGTCCTCGCTCGGCGTCACGTCGAAATGCGCCTTGTAGCAGCGCGAGAAATAACTCGACGACTCGAAGCCGCAGGCCAGGCTCACCTCCAGCACGCTCAGATCGCTCTGCCGTAGCAACTGGCGCGCCTTGTCCAGGCGCAGGCCGAGGTAGAAGGCCGATGGTGTGGTATGCAGATGATGACGGAACAGCCGCTCCAGTTGGCGCAGGCTGATGCCGACCTTGTTGGCCAGGGCCTCACTGGACAGCGGTTGCTCGCACTCGCGCTCCATCTCGCCGATCACCCGTACCAGCTTCTTGTTGTGCAGGTCGTAGCGGCTGGCCACCTGCATGCGCTGGTGATCCAGGCGCGTGCGGATGCGGCCGACCACGAACTGCTCGGACACCTGCACCGCCAGTGATTCGCCGTGCGCCTGGCCGATCAGCCCCAGCATCAGATCCAGGCTGCTGGTGCCGCCGGCGCTGGTGATGCGCTTGCCATCGATCTCGAACAGCTCCTGGGTGACCAGCAGCGCCGGGTAGCGCTCGCGAAAGGCCTCGATGGCCTCCCAGTGCAGGGTTAGGCGCTGGTGCTGGAACAGCCCGGCCTCAGCCAGCACGAAGCTGCCGGTATCGATACCGCCGAGCACGGCCAGCTCGGCCTCGCGCCGCTGCAGCCAATGCGCCAGGTGGTGGTCGTAGTGCGCCAGCGGCTCGAAACCGGCCATCACGAACAGCGCATAGGTGTCATCCGGCAGTTGCAGCCTGTCGTCGACATTGAGCGACATGCCGTTGCTGGCCTGCACGGCGTTGCCGTCCTGGCTGAGCAGGCGCCAGCGATACAGCTCACCGCGAAAACGGTTGGCCACGCGCAGCGGCTCGATGGCCGACATCAGGCCCATCATCGAGAAGCCGGGTAATAGCAGAAAGCAGAAGGTCTGAGGCATACAAATACGACACCGTTGCAGGGGGCGGGTAGCCCGGATGCAATCCGGGAGCATGATTCCCGGATTGCATCCGGGCTACGCATACCGAGACATGGCTTTCATCTAAGCAGAAAGTCGGTATAGGTCAACGAATGGTCGAAAAAGTGCGAATCAGGCGTCGAGGCGAGGCGTAAGGTGTTTTTATCGCGGGACGAAAATCCCCGAGCACGGTGGGGGCTCTCAAGAGCCTCTAGAAGAACGAAATAAAACCGCTGTGACACGATGAGGAGCACCCAGATGAAAGGCCTTACCACGTTGGTCGTGTGCTGCACCCTGAGCCTGTTCAGTACCTCCCTGCTGGCCGACGACGCCAGTTGCAAGACAGTTCGCCTCGGCGCCGTCGGCTGGACCGATGTGGTCGCCACCACCGCCGTGGCCAGCGCCCTGCTGCAGGGCCTGGGCTATGAAACCAAGCAGACACAGGCGTCGCAGCAGATCATCTTCGCCGGTATCCAGAAAGGCCAGGTCGATGCCTTCCTCGGCTACTGGAAGCCGATCATGGACGACAACATCAAGCCCTTCCTCGACGCCGGTGCGGTCAAGGTCGCTGCCGAGCCGTCGCTGAGCGATGCCGTGGCGGTGCTCGCGGTGCCCAGCTACACCGCCGACAAGGGCCTGAAGACTCTGGCCGACATCGCCAGGTTCAAGGACGAGCTGGGTGGCAAGATCTACGGCATCGAAGCCGGCTCCGGCGCCAATACGGCGATCCAGAAGATGATCGACAGCAACCAGTTCGGCCTTGGCGGCTTCAAGCTGGTCGAGTCCAGCGAGGCCGGCATGCTCGCCGCCGTCGGCCGCGCCGTGCGCAATCAGAAGCCGGTGGTGTTCTTCGGTTGGAAGCCGCACCCGATGAACCTGTCGATGCCCATTACCTACCTGACCGGCACCGAGGACGTGTTCGGCCCCAACGATGGTGCCGCCACCGTGTCCACCGTCACCGCGCCGGACTATGCCCAGCGCTGCCCCAACGCCAACCGCCTGCTCACCGGCCTGCGCTTCACCAGCGAGCAGGAAGCCGTGCTGATGCAGCCGATCATGGAGCGCAAGGCACCCGCGCAGGTGGCGCGTGACTGGATCAAGGCCAACCCGCAGGTGGTCGAGGCCTGGCTCGATGGCGTGACCACCTTCGACGGCAAGCCGGCCAACGCGGCGCTGCTCGCCGGCAACTGACAGCGGGGCGCCGGGCGAGCCGGCGCCGACTCCCCCGATTCAAGGTCTGCGGCCACGCCGTCGGCCCCCGTTCGCCCCTGGAAAGGAAAGTCGAAGATGAATTACGAAGTGATCGTCACCTGCGCGGTGACCGGCGCCGGCGACACCGTTGGCAAGCACCCGGCGATTCCGGTCACCCCCAAGGAAATCGCCGCTGCTGCCATCGAGGCGGCCAGGGCCGGGGCCACCGTTGCCCACTGCCACGTGCGTGACCCGCACACCGGCAAGCCGAGCCGCGACGTGGCGCTGTATCGTGAAGTGGTCGAGCGCATTCGCGAGAGCGACACCGACGTGATCATCAACCTCACCGCCGGCATGGGTGGCGATCTGGAAATCGGCCGCGGCGAGCAGCCGCTGGAGTTCGGCGCCGGCACCGACCTGGTCGGGCCGCTCACCCGCCTGGCCCATGTCGAGGAGCTGCTGCCGGAAATCTGCACCCTGGACTGCGGCACGCTGAATTTCGGCGACGGCGACTTCATCTACGTCTCCACCCCGGCGCAACTGCGCGCTGGCGCCAAGCGCATCACCGAGCTGGGGGTGAAGGCCGAACTGGAGATTTTCGACACCGGTCACCTGTGGTTCGCCAAACAGATGATCAAGGAAGGTCTGCTGGACGACCCGCTGATCCAGCTATGCCTGGGTATTCCCTGGGGCGCACCGGCCGACACCACCACCATGAAGGCCATGGCCGACAACCTGCCGCCGGGCATCACCTGGGCCGGCTTCGGTATCGGCCGCATGCAGATGCCCATGGTGGCCCAGGCCATGCTGCTTGGCGGCCATGTGCGGGTCGGGCTGGAGGACAACATCTGGCTGGATCGCGGCGTGCACGCCAGCAACGGCCAGTTGGTCGAGCGCGCCATCGAGATCATCGAACGCCTCGGCGGCCGCGCCCTGACCCCGGCCGAGGGGCGGGAAAAGATGAAGCTCAAGCGTCGCTAGCGATTTTCTCTTCCCTTTATGGGAGAGGGCCCGTTCCCGTAGCCCGGATGAAATCCGGGGATTGGCAGGTGAAATTCTCCCGGATTGCCTCCGGGCCATAGTCAGCAAGGAACCCGAGATGAGCTTCGTTACCGATATCAAGACCTTCGCCGCCCTCGGCACCGGCGTGATCGGCGCCGGCTGGATCGCCCGCGCCCTGGCCCATGGCCTCGACGTCATCGCCTGGGACCCGGCCCCCGGCGCCGAGCAGGCGCTGCGCACGCGCCTGGCCAATGCCTGGCCGGCGCTGCAAGAACAGGGGCTGGCGCCCGGCGCCTCGCTTGAGCGCCTGCGCTTCGTCAGCAGCATCGAAGACTGCGTGCGTGATGCCGACTTCATTCAGGAGAGCGCCCCCGAGCGACTCGACCTCAAGTGCGAGCTGCACGCCAAGATCAGCGCCGCCGCACGCCCGGACGTGCTGATCGGCTCCAGCACCTCGGGCCTGCTGCCCAGCGAGTTCTACGCAGATGCCACGCATCCCGAGCGCTGCGTGGTCGGCCATCCGTTCAACCCGGTGTACCTGTTGCCGCTGGTGGAGGTGGTGGGCGGGGCGAAGACTTCGCCCGAGGCGGTGCAGGCGGCCATGCAGGTCTACGAGGGCCTGGGCATGCGCCCGCTGCACGTGCGTAAGGAGGTGCCGGGTTTCATCGCCGACCGCCTGCTCGAAGCGCTATGGCGTGAGGCGCTGCACCTGGTCAACGACGGCGTGGCCACCACCGGTGAGATCGACGATGCGATCCGCTTTGGCGCTGGCTTGCGCTGGTCGTTCATGGGCAGCTTCCTGACCTACACCCTGGCCGGCGGCCCGGCCGGCATGCGCCACTTCATGGCCCAGTTCGGCCCCGCGCTGAAGCTGCCCTGGACATACCTAGAGGCACCGGAGCTGACCGAAGGACTGATCGACGCGGTGGTCGAAGGCACGGCCGAGCAGCAGGGCGAGCGCAGCCTGTATGCCCTGGAGCGCTACCGTGACGACTGCCTGCTGGCGGTGCTGGAGGCGATCCGCCAGACCAAGGCCAGGCATGGTTTCGCCTTCGCCGAGTAACCGAGCCACTCCCGGTGCGCACGGCGCACCCTACGCGGAGATATCCAACGGCTCCGAACCGCCCCCCTCTCCCGCTTGCGGGAGAGGGGCTGGGGGAGAGGGGCATTTCAGGAGTCGCCTGTATGCCAGCCAAGCCGCTGACCAGCTACCAAACCACCATCTCCATCGACTGGGTCGACTACAACGGCCATCTGCGCGATGCCTTCTACCTGCTGATCTTCAGCCATGCCACCGATGCGCTGATGGATGCGCTGGGCCTGGACGAGGCCGGTCGAGCCCGTACCGGGCACACGTTGTACACCCTGGAGTGCCACCTCAACTTCCTGGCGGAGGTGAAGGAGGGCGAGCCGGTCGAGGTGCGCACCCAATTGCTGGCGCACGACACCAAGCGTTTGCATATCCATCATGGCCTGTATCGGCCGGGCGAAGACGCCAGCCTGGCGGAAAGTGAGCAGATGCTCATGAACATCGACAGCGCCGCCGGCCGTGGCGCGCCATTCGATGAACAGGTAGCGGCTAGCGTGGCGCAATTGGCCCGCGAGCATCAGGGGTTGGCGCAACCCGCCTGCGTGGGGCGGGTCATCGGCTTGCGGCGCTGAGCCTCACTTTGGCTTGTAGGCGCAGTACCCCGGCCGTGGGCCAACCTTGGGGTGATGACGGCAGGTGTCCGGGCGCTTCTCGTAGACGGTGCACAGGCGCGTCTTGCGGTCGAGGAACAGGCAGTCGTTGTTGGACATGCGCGTCAGGGTGAAGATGCCCGACTTCTGGTTGAAGCGCTCGACGATGCCATCCTTCTGCAGGCGCTTGGCGATGTTCTTCGGCGGTTCGCTACGCTCGAACTCGTCCACCAGTTCCAGGCGGATCAGGTCGTTCAGGCGCACTTCCACCGGCAGGGTGCAGCAGCTAGAGATGCAGCTATGGCACATGTCGGCCGTGTATTTGGCCCAGGTCTCCAGGCGGTCGATTTCTGCAGCGGCTATCAGGCGGGGCTTGAGCATGGTGGGCTTGGGGCGGTCTATGCCGCGTCGATCACGGGGCGGCGATGATAGCGGGCGCAGGGCGTTTGTGAAGCACCGGCTGGCGGTTGACCACTTTGCGTTGTGCCTGTGAACGGCTTGGCAGTCGTCTCTCTGGGTGTTGGTCGGTGCGACTCCTATACTGGGTGCCCGTCTCGGCCTGCTAGGAACGCGAGGCGACCTCTTTCTCAGGGTAGGGACATAACGCATGCAATGGATCTTCATGCTGGTCGGTTTGGTGCTCGGGGCGGGTGCCGGTGAATCGATCACCGGCGCGCTGCTCGGCGGTTTGCTCGGCCTCGTTCTGGGCCAGGCGCTACGCCTGCAAGGGCTGGAAGCTCAGAACGCGCAACTGGCCGCGCAGCTCAAGGGCTTCGCCGAGCGCTTCGAGCGCGGCACCCAGGCCATTCACGAGCGCCTGCTCAAGGTGGAGCAGGGCGAGCGCCGTGAGCCTGAACCCGAACCGGTTGCTGCGCCTGCCGAGCCCGCCGTCGATCTGGCCGCCGAATCGCAGTCCGAACCCGTCGTTACCGAAGAGCCCGTGCCGGAGTTGGATTGGACGCTGGAGCCGTTGCCGGAAGTCGAGACCCCAGCGCCTGCCGATGAGCCGGAACCGCTGGCTGCCCAGGTTGCACATCAGCCCCAGCCCGCCCCACAACAGAGCCCCTGGCGCGAGCAAGTGCCACGAGAACCGAATCTTATCGAGCGCGGTATCGCGGCGGCCAAGGCCTGGCTGCTGGGTGGCAACACCGTGCTGCGGGTCGGCGTGGTGCTGCTGTTTCTCGGCCTGGCCTTCCTCCTGCGTTACGCCACCGAAGGGGTCGAAGTGCCGGTGGAGCTGCGCTATATGGGCGTTGCCGCCAGTGCCCTGGCGTTGCTCGGTCTGGGCTGGTGGCTGCGTCTGCGCAACCGCGGTTATGCCCTGGTGCTGCAGGGTACCGGCATTGCCGTGCTGTACCTGACGGTATTCGCCGCCATGCGTCTGCATCCGTTGCTCGATCCCGGCATGGCCCTCGGCCTGCTGGTGGCTGTGACGGCGTTCTCGGCCATTCTCGCCGTGCAGCAGAATGCCCTCGGCCTGGCCGCTGCGGCGGCGTTGGGCGGTTTCGCCGCGCCGATCCTCACCTCCACCGGCAGCGGCAACCATGTCGCGCTGTTTTCCTACTTCGCCCTGCTCAACGCCGGCATCTTTGCCATCGCCTGGTTCAAGGCCTGGCGCTTGCTCAACCTGATCGGTTTCGTCGGTACCTTCGGCATCGGCTTTGCCTGGGGGATGCGCTCCTACACGCCGGAGCTGCTGTGGAGCACCGAGCCGTTCCTGCTGTTGTTCTTGCTGATGTACGTGGCCATCGGCCTGCTGTTCGCCCGCCGCACCCTGCGCGACGCGGCGGATGCACCCGAGGCGCGTGACGAGTTGCTGCGCTGGTCTGTGCGACGGGGTGATTACGTCGATGCCACCACGCTGTTCGGCCCACCGCTGGTGGGCTTCGGCCTGCAGGTGGCGTTGGTGCGGCATGTCGAGTTCGCCGCTGCCTTCAGTGCTCTGGGTCTCGGGTTGTTCTATCTGCTGCTGGCGCGAGTGCTCAAGGCACGCGCAGGCGAACGCGCGCTGTTGCTGGTGGAAACCTGCCTGGCACTCGGCGTGGTATTCGCCAGCCTGGCCATCCCGCTCGGCCTCGATGCGCGCTGGACCAGTGCCGCCTGGGCCGTGGAAGGCGCCGGCATCTTCTGGCTTGGCCTGCGCCAGGGGCGGCCGCTGGCGCGTGCGTTCGCCCTGTTGCTGCAGGTGGGGGCGGCGCTGGCTTTCATGGTTGGTCTGGATTTCGGCTACGACAGCCTGTTCGACGGCTCGCCGCTGGGCGCACTGATGCTCGGTATGGCCTTGCTGTTCAGCTACTGGCAACTGCGTCAGGCGCCGCAGTTCGCCAGCGCCTGGGAAAACCGATTGCTGCCCTGGCTGGGGCTGGTCGGGTTGGCGTTTCTCTATCTGATCGCTCCGCTGCTGTTCCAGGCGCCCGGTACCACGATTGCCTGGGCGCTGGCCGGGTTGGCGACACTGTTCGTCGGGTTGCGCCTGGCCGCGCCGAGCTTCGTCTATTGCGCCTTCGCCATCCAGCTCCTGGGCGGGCTGCTGTTTCTCGGCCAGATGGCGCTGGATTCGCTGTTCGGCCGTGGTGGTTTCAGCGCCGGCTGGTTCGGCCTGCTGGCGGCGTCGATGGTTGGCCTGGCGCTGATCGCCGGCATGCTGCTGGCGGCGCGTGATCCGCAGATTCGCCAGAATCGCCGCCTGCTCGGCGCCTTGTCGATGGTGATGCTGGTGGGCCTGGTGTTCATCAACCTGGCTGTGTTGTTCGTGCTGCCCTGGGTGGCGGCTGCCGCCGTGTGGGGCGGTACGGGCCTGCTGATTCTCTGGCTGGCGCTTTACCTGCAGCAGCGTGCGGCTTTCCTGTTCAGCCTGGTGCTGCAGGTTTTCGCCGGGCTGGCCTTCCTTGCGGCCGGGCCATTACTGCTGGCGGGTATCAGTGGCGAGGGGCTGTCGCCGTTGGCGCATACCGGCTTCTGGACGCCCGCGGTGCTTGGTCTGGCCGCGCAGATTGGCGCCTGGCGCCTGCACCGCCTGGCGCGCAGCGGGCGCGAGACGGGGATCGATGGCGTCAGCCTGCAGCGCCTGGGCCAGTTGCTGTTGGCTTGGGGCGCCAGTTGGTGGGCGTTGGCTGTGAGCAGCGAAGTGCTGCGCTTCGTGGCGCCGGAGCTGCAGGCCAGCGCGTTGCTACTGCTGGCGGCAGTGTCGGCTCTGATCTGGATGCTGCTGGCCCTGCGCAGCCGCTGGCGCGAGCTGGCAGTGCTGTGCAGCCTGCTGGCGCCCGTGGCAGGGGCGATTCTGGCCTATGCCTGGCATCTGTACTACCACCCGCTGGCGAACCTTGGCTGGCTGGGTTGGGCTGCCGTGCTGGCCGTGCACCTGCTGGTATTGAAGCGACTCACTGATGTGCTGCCGAGCACCGCGGCCAGTGTCGCCCATGTGCTTGGCTGCTGGTTGCTGATTGGCGTGCTGGCGCTGGAGCTGCGCTATCTGCTGCTGAGCCTGGCCGAACACTACAACGCCTGGCGCTGGTTGGGTTGGGCGCTGCTGCCGACCGCCTATCTGTGGACGATGGCGCAGGCCCGCCGGCTACCTTGGCCGGTGGCCAGCTTCGAGCGTGAATACCGGCTGTGGGCGGCGGCACCGCCGGCGGCGCTGATGCTCGCCTGGTTCTGGCTGGCCAATGCCAACAGCGCCGGTGACAGCGATCCGCTGCCTTACCTGCCGCTGTTCAATCCACTGGAACTCGGCCTGTTACTGTGCCTTGGTGCGCTGCTGGCCTGGGGCCGCTTCGCCCTGCCACATTTTGGTCTGCAGCCGAGTCGCGCGCTGCAGGCGGTGCAGGTCGTGGCCGGGGCGTCGCTGTTCGCCCTGCTTACGGTGATGGTGATGCGTACCGCCCACCATTGGGGCGGCGTGCCCTGGCAGCGTTCCGCACTGTTCGACTCGATGCTGGTGCAGGCCGGGTTGTCCATCGTCTGGACGCTGATCGCCCTGGCGCTGATGCTCTTCGGCCACCTGCGTGCACGCCGCGAGATGTGGCTGGTCGGTGCAGCGCTGATCGCCCTGGTGGTGGCCAAGCTGTTCTTCGTCGAGCTGGGCAATCGCGGTGGCCTGGAGCGCATCGTGTCGTTCATCGGTGTTGGCGTACTGCTGCTGGTGGTGGGCTATTTCGCGCCGCTGCCGCCACGTGGTCATGAGCAAACCACCCGGAACGAGGAGTCGCTATCGTGAGAGTCGTCATCGCCCTGTTGACCCTGCTGGCCATGACCGGCGCAGGGCAGGCCCAGGAGCGTCAGGAGGATTATCGGCAGAGGCTGCCGTTGAGCCTGAGCGGTGAAGGCCCCTGGTATCGGCTGCAATTACCTATCAGCGTGTATTTCGCCGCCCGCCATGCCGACCTACGCGATGTACGCGTGTTCGATGGCCAGGGGCAGGCGCAGGCCTACGCCTTGCTGCCTGGGCAGGCGCACACGCAGGAGCGATTGCAGGAACATGGCGTGCGCTGGTTCCCCCTGTATGCCGAGGATGAGCCCGGCGTCGCGCCGCGGTTACGGGTGCAGCGCAGCAGCGACGGTACATTGATCGAGCTGAGCGATCAGGCACCGACAGCGGCCGAGCGGCAACTGCGTGGCTGGCTGCTCGACGCCAGCAGCATCGAGGCGCCCTTGGTACGCTTGAGTTTGAGCTGGAGTGGTGCCGAAGAAGGTTTTCAGCGCTTCAGCATCGAGGCCAGCGATGATCTGCAGCACTGGCGCAGTTGGGGGGAAGGGCAGGTGGCACGGCTGAGCTTTGCCGGCGAGCGCATCGACCAGCGCCAGGTCGAGCTGCCGGGGCAACGCGCCCGCTATCTGCGTATGCTCTGGCAGAGCCCGCGGCAGGCGCCCACGCTGGACGTGGTGACCCTGCGCAGCCGCCAGCAGGCCAACCAGGCTGCGCCATTGTCATGGTCATCGGTGCTGCCGGCACGGGCCCTGGGCAAGGATCAGTACCAGTGGCAATTGCCCCAGGCCATGCCATTGGAGCGCTTGCGAATGACCCTGGATGCCCCCAATACCCTGGCGCCAGTGCGTTTCGAGGGGCGTGCCAGTGAGCAGGCGGGCTGGCAGCCCCTGGCCACCGGGCTGTTCTATCGCTTGAGCGATGGTGCCCGTGAGCTACGCCAGGACGAGCTGGCATTGCCAGGCTGGCCGGTCAGCCAGTTGCGCCTGCAGGTGGATGCCCGTGGCGGTGGGCTGGGCCAGCAGCCACCAAGGTTGCAGATTGCCCTGCGCGCCAGCGAGTTGGTGTTCCTGGCCCGTGGCGAGCCGCCGTTTACCCTGGCTGTGGGTAACGCCGAGGCCAGCTCGGCCGCCTTGCCGCTAACCACGCTGATTCCGGGTTACCGCCCCGAGCGCCTGGCGACGCTGGGCACGGCCGAGGCCGACGACAGCCACGCAGCCGTGTCGGAGACGGCCAGCCAGGCCGATGTCCACGCGGGCGACCTGCGCCGCTGGGGGCTTTGGGGTCTGCTCCTGGCAGGGGTCGCTCTGCTGGCGGGCATGGCCTTCAGTCTGCTCAGGCGTGCGCCCGATAGCTGAACTGTCGATGGCAAACAGCACCTGCCTGGCCGGCGCTTTTGCAGTATCTTAGGCGGCGTTCGCGATCATGCTTGCAGGTCGTCGCTACAGGCGCTGATCCGGGAACCCGTTCCGGGCATTTCGCCCCTTATCCTTCGGTCTGGAAAGCCAGCTTGTCCACGTTGATTCGCACCGTCGCTCGCACCGCTGGCCGCTGCCATTTCGCAGAGGTGCGCTGATGTACGCCTGCATGACCTCGGGCTGGTCGCCTTCACCCCCCGTTCTGGTCACCTCGCTGGTGTGCTTCGGCGTCATCCTGCTGGCGCACTGGATGAGTCGCCAGCGCGATTTTCCTGGGCGCGACAGTTTCATCCTGCTGCACCTTTCCAGCCTCTGGTGGATGGCCTGCGCATCGCTGGAACTGAGCATGATGGCCGCCGATTGCAAGATGTTCTGGGCCTCTGTTGCCTGGCTGGGGATTCTCTTCACGCCCACCTTCTGGGCGGTGTTCCTCTGGCAGTACGTCAACAGCGTGCGCCGGCCGATGCCGCGCCTGGGCATGCTGGCGCTGAGCCTGGTGCCGCTGCTGGTATGGGGCGCGGCATTGAGCAACCCCTGGCATGGCCTGTTCTACCTCGCCGACAGCGCCCCCATCGACGATACGCCAGGCGCGCCGGTGCGCTACGTGCACGGCCCGCTGTTCTATGCCACCGCCGCCTACGTCTACCTGCTGATGGCCTTCTGCATGGGCGTGGTGGTGCGCGCGGCGCTACTCAGCAAGGGCCTGCATCGCCGTCATTATCTGGGCTTCGTGCTGGTCACCGCCGCGCCTTGGGCGGCCAATATCGCCTACGTGGTGTTCGGCTGGACGGTCTTCGGCATCGACCCCACCTCGTTCTGCTTCGCCTTCACCCTGGTCGCCTTCGCCTGGCTGATCGTCGGTGCGCGCCTGTTCGACCTATTGCCGGTGGCACGCCATCTGCTGCTGGAGGCGCTGATCGACCCGGTGCTGGTGATCGACCCGCGCGGGCGGGTAATCGAGGCCAACCCGGCCGCGCTGAAACTGGCTAGCCTGACACAGGGTTGGCAGGGCCGGTCTCTGGCCGACTGGCCCGTGTTCGGCAGTGACCTGCATCATCTGCTGCAAGCGCAGGGCAACGAGGCCGGCGAGCAGATGCTGACCCTGACCAGCGCCGCACGCTATTACGAAGTGCGGGTGCGCGGCATCGAGCGCATCACCCGCCATGGCCCTGTGCTGCTGGGGCGCATGCTCTACGTGCGCGATGTGACCCAGCGCCACCTGGCCAAGCTCAAGCTGGCCGAGGCACTGGCGCTGAGCGAGGAGCGCCTGCGCACCATCTCGCTGCTGCACGAACAACTGCGCGAACAGGCCCTGTGCGACCCCCTGACCGGCCTCTACAACCGCCGCTACCTGGACGAGTTCTTCGACCGTGAACACGCCCGGGTGCAGCGCGAGAACCTGCCCCTGGCGCTGGCGCTGATCGACCTCGATCACTTCAAGCGTCTCAATGACGAATGTGGTCACCTGGTTGGCGACGACGTACTCAAGGCTGTCGCCCAGCATCTGCTGGAGAACCTGCGCAGCACCGACGCGGTCTTTCGCATTGGTGGCGAGGAGTTCCTGCTGATCATGCCAGGGGTCGATAGCAGCGAGGCTCGCTCGCGTCTGCAGGCGCTCTGCGCGCAACTGGCCAGCCGAGCGCTGCCCACCCGGGGCGGCGATCAGCGTGTCACCCTGTCTGCCGGCTTGGCGCACTGGCCATTGCAGGGGCAGCGTCTGGACGAGCTGTTGCAGGTGGCCGATGCGGCCTTGTACGAGGCCAAGCGCAGCGGGCGCAACCGGGTCTGCTGCCAGTTGTCGAGCAGCGAATCCCACCATCCATCCCAGCAGGCAGCATTGCCCGGCGACTCGGGTTAAACTGCGCGGGTTTTTTCCCTTTCCGGAGCCATCCATGTCCCGTGTCACCCTCAGCCGCTACCTGATCGAGCAGACTCGCAGCCACAACACCCCGGCCGACCTGCGTTTCCTTATCGAAGTCGTGGCGCGGGCCTGCAAGGCGATCAGCCACCAGGTTTCCAAGGGGGCCCTCGGCGGCGTACTGGGCAGCCTGGACAGCGAGAACGTGCAGGGTGAGGTGCAGAAGAAGCTCGACGTGATCTCCAACGAGATCCTCCTCGAAGCCAACGAGTGGGGCGGCCACCTGGCCGGCATGGCCTCCGAGGAAATGGACAACGCCTACCAGATTCCCGGCAAGTATCCGAAAGGTGCCTACCTGCTGGTGTTTGACCCGCTGGACGGCTCCAGCAACATCGACGTCAACGTCTCGGTGGGTACCATCTTCTCCGTGCTGCGCTGCCCGGATAATCTGCAAGGCGAAAGCGGCGACCTGGGCGAAGAAGCCTTCCTGCAGCCGGGCACCGAGCAGGTCTGTGCCGGTTATGCCATCTACGGCCCGCAGACCATGCTGATGCTGACCCTGGGTAATGGTGTCAAAGGCTTTACCCTGGATCGCGAGTTGGGCAGCTTCGTGCTCACCCACGACAACATCAAGGTGCCGGAATCCACCAAGGAATTCGCCATCAACATGTCCAACCAGCGCCACTGGGAAGCGCCAGTGCAGCGTTACGTCTCCGAACTGCTGGCCGGCGAAACCGGCCCGCTGGGGCGCAACTACAACATGCGCTGGATCGCCTCGATGGTGGCTGACGTGCACCGTATCCTCACCCGTGGCGGCATCTTCATGTACCCGTGGGATGCCCGTGAGCCGGACAAACCGGGCAAGCTGCGCCTGATGTACGAGGCCAACCCGATGTCGATGATCATCGAACAGGCCGGTGGTGCCGCCACCGATGGCAGCCAGCGCATCCTCGATATTCAGCCCACTTCCCTGCACCAGCGGGTGCCGGTTTTCCTCGGCTCCAAGGAAGAAGTGCTGCGCATCACCGCCTACCATCGCAGCTAATGAACGCTTGGCAGCCGCTGCTCGACTGGTGGTTCGGTGCTGCTGATGCCCCGGCCAGCGAGGTGGCGGCAGCGCGCCGAGGCCTGTGGTTCGGCAAGCGCGACAGCCAGGATCGTGAGGCCAGCGAGCGCTTCGGCGCCTGGGTCGAGCTGGCGCTGGCCGGTGAGCTGCACGGCTGGGACGAGAATCCGCAGGGCTGGCTGGCGCAGTTGATCCTGCTCGACCAGCTCCCACGCATGATCTTTCGCGACACGCCACGGGCCTTTGCCGGCGACGCCCTGGCCCGCCCCTTGTTGCAGGCCGGGCTGGCGCAAGGCTGGGATGGCAGGCTGGCGCCGATCCAGCGGGTGTTCGCCTATCTGGTGTTCGAGCATGCCGAAGACTTGCATCTGCAGCAGCGCGCGGTCGGGCTGTTCCGCGCCCTCCTGGAACAGGCCGAGGGAGCGGAGCAGGCCACCTTCGCGGATTTTCTCGATTATGCCGAGCGCCATCTGCGTGTGATCGAGCGTTTTGGCCGCTTCCCCCATCGCAATGCCATTCTCGGTCGCCCCTCCACGGACGCGGAACTGGCTTTCCTGCGGGAACCCGGTTCGAGTTTCTAACTCCAAGCGGGCAAGTCGTCTTCGGCTATGCCAAGCTTGCTGGCATCTTCCCATCAGGAGTTTCACTCATGTCCAAGCGTGCTTTCGTCTTGCTCACCTGCTGTCTGCTCGCTGCCTGCAACAAGATCAATCAGGAAAACTACGCCAAGCTCGAGGCCGGCATGAGCAAGGCCGAGGTGGAAAGCCTTCTCGGTGCGCCCGGGGAGTGCGCCGGGGCGCTGGGAATGACTAGCTGCACCTGGGGCGACGACAAGGCCTATATCAGCGTCCAGTACGCCGGAGACAAGGTGATGATGTTCTCCGGCAAGGGGCTCAAGTAACAGGAGATCTCATGCGTTCCATCCTCATTGCCGGCGCCATGCTGGCCCTCGTCGGCTGCGCCAATTCCGGCACCGGCCCGGCGGCCGTCGAGCCACCCGAAACCGTGCAGGTCGACCTGCAGCGCTACCAGGGCACCTGGTACGAGCTGGCGCGGCTGCCGATGTTCTTCCAGCGCAATTGCGTGCAGTCCGAGGCGCACTATGGCCTGCGCGACGATGGCGGCATCGACGTCACCAACCGCTGCCGCGACAAGGACGGCGAGTGGATCGAAGCCAAGGGCACGGCCGAGCCGCAGGTTCCGGGCCGTACCGACAAGCTCTGGGTACGTTTCGACAACTGGGTCAGCAAGATCCTGCCGATCAAGGGCGATTACTGGGTGCTGTACCACGACGATGACTACCGCGTGGCGCTGGTCGGCCACCCGGAGCGCAAGTACCTGTGGTTGCTGTCACGCACCCCCGAAGTGGATCAGGCGACTCGCGACAAACTGCTCAGCGTGGCCCGCGAGCAGGGCTACGACACCTCGGAGCTGATCTGGCGCAAGGCCGATTGAGAGCTGGGTAGCCCGGATGCAATCCGGGAACGATCCCCGGATTGCATCCGGGCTACGTGGTCACTCCCAATTCAGACGCGCCAGCTTCCATTCGCCGTCATCGAGCCACCATTCCAGCCTCGCCGAGTAGTGCCGCGCGCTGTCTGGGATCAAACCTTCCGCACCGGTCAGGCCGACCTGCGCCTCGGTGTGGCCCTTGCTGCTCATGGCCGGGTCGATCCAGCTATTCTTGCCCAGGGCGATCACCTTGACGTTCTTGTGACGCAGGAATAGCAGGGTCATGGTGCGCTTGGCCCAGTCGCGGTCGAGTTCCTGCTGGGCCTTGAAGTCAGGGTGCAACTGCTCCAGCACCGCCCCGTTGCGCTTGGCTTCGAGGTTGTCCTGGAGCTGTTGAACGGCTGCTTCCAGGGCGGCTTGTGGGTCGTCTTTGGCGCCGCAGGCGACAAGCAAAAATGTGCAGAAAAGCAGCAGAGGGGCGAGTAGAAGTCTGGCTGACATGCTGAACGTCCTTTTCATGGTTATGATGCCTGGCAGAGTGCAATACGGTTGTCGCCGCCCACCTGCCAGGAGCCTAACCATGCAGACTTTGTATCCGGAGATCAAACCCTATGCCCGCCACGAGTTGGCGGTCGAGCCGCCTCATGTGCTCTACGTCGACGAGAGCGGCTCGGCGGACGGGTTGCCGGTGCTGTTCATCCATGGTGGCCCGGGCGCTGGTTGCGATGCCGCCAGCCGGCGTTATTTCGACCCCAATCTCTACCGCATCGTCACCTTCGACCAGCGCGGTTGTGGTCGCTCCACGCCACACGCCAGCCTGGAGAACAACACCACCCAGGCGCTGATCGCCGATATCGAGCGCATCCGCGAGCACCTGGGGATAGACCGCTTCGTGCTGTTCGGCGGCTCCTGGGGTTCGACCCTGGCGCTGGCCTACGCCCAGGCGCACCCGCAGCGCGTACTTGGCTTGATCCTGCGTGGCATCTTTCTGTGCCGGCCGCAGGAGTTTCACTGGTTCTACCAGGAGGGCGCCAGCCGCCTGTTTCCCGATTACTGGGAGGACTATGTGGCGCCCATTCCGGCGGAGGAGCGCGGCGACCTGATGCAGGCTTTCTACAAGCGCCTGACCGGCGCCGACCAGATTGCCCAGATGCACGCGGCCAAGGCCTGGTCGACCTGGGAAGGCCGCACGGCCACCCTACGCCCCAACCCGCAGGTGGTCGACCGTTTCAGCGAGGCGCACCGGGCGCTGTCCATCGCCCGGATCGAGTGTCACTACTTCGTCAACAACGCCTTCCTCGAACCCGACCAGTTGCTCCGCGATATGCCTAAGATTGCCCATCTGCCGGGCATCATCGTGCATGGCCGTTACGACGTGATCTGCCCCCTGGACAATGCCTGGGCGCTGCACCAGGCCTGGCCCAACAGCGAGCTGCAGATCATCCGCGATGCCGGCCACTCGGCAGCCGAGCCGGGCATCACCGATGCCCTGGTGCGCGCCGCCGAACAAATGGCCAGACGCCTGCTCGACCTGCCGCCGGAGGATGCATGAAGCTGCTGATCCAGCGCGTCAGTGCTGCCAGGGTTGAAGTCGAAGAGGAGGTGGTGGGCAGCATCGACCAGGGCCTGCTGGCGCTGGTCGGCATCGAGCCACAGGACGATCAGGCCAGCCTGACGCGCGCTCTGCACAAGCTGCTCAACTACCGGGTGTTCAGTGACGAAGCGGGCAAGATGAACCTTTCGCTCAAGGATGTTGGCGGCGGCCTGCTGCTGGTCTCGCAGTTCACCCTCGCGGCGGATACCAAAAGCGGCATGCGCCCCAGCTTCTCCAGTGCCGCGTCACCGGCGCAGGGGGCGGCGCTGTTCGACGGGTTGGTCGAGCTGGCGCGCGCTCAGCACCCGCAGGTTGCGACCGGGCGCTTTGGCGCCCATATGCAGGTGTATCTGGTCAATGACGGGCCGGTAACCTTCCTGCTGGAGGTGTAGGAGTGTTTAGAACAACCTGGCCAGCAACACCGGCACGGCGGTTTCCACTCTTAGAATGCGTTCACCGAGCTGCACCGGCTGCAGGCCTGCGGCTTCGCGCAGCAGTTCGACTTCATAGGGAATCCAGCCACCTTCCGGGCCGATGGCCAGGGTCACGGGCTCCTCGAGCGCGCGCGGGCAGGCCGGGTAGTCGCCGGGGTGACCGACCAGGCCGAGGGTGCCCGCCGCCAGCGCCGGCAGGCGATCCTCGACGAAGGGCTTGAAGCGTTTTTCGATGCTCACTTCGGGCAGAACGGTATCGCGCGCCTGCTCCAGGCCGAGGATCAACTGCTCGCGGATTTCCTCGGGGTGCAGGAAGGGCGTCTGCCAGAAGCTTTTCTCCACCCGGTAACTGTTGACCAGTACGAGGCGCGGCACGCCCATGCTGGCGATGGTCTGCAGGGTGCGCTTGAGCATCTTCGGGCGGGGCAGGGCGAGGATCAGGGTCAGCGGCAGCTTGGCCGGCGGCGCCTGGGTCAGTTCGACCGCCAGTTCGGCGCTGTCGGCATCCAGGCTGAGCAAGTGCCCTTCGCCCATCAGGCCACCAAGGCGACCGACCCGCAGGCGGTCGCCGGCCTCGGCCCGATGCACCTCATGCAGATGCTTGAGGCGCCGGCCACTGAGACGCACGCGATCGACGCCGATGAAGTCGGCGTCTTCCAGCAGCAGCAGGTTCACGATAGCGGCGCGGGTGGCTGGTCTTCGGGCTTGGCTTCTTCCTCGGCCTCTTGCTCATCGCGCTTGCGTTTGACCAGCGCGCCAGCCAGCAGGCCGCTCTCGAACAGCAACCACATGGGTACGGCCAGCAGCGTCTGCGAGAACACGTCCGGCGGTGTCAGCAGCATGCCGACCACGAAGCAGCCGACGATCACGTAGGGACGGCTCTTGCGCAGGGTGGCCACGTCGACCAGGCCGATCCAGATCACCAGGAAGGTGGCAATGGGAATCTCGAAGGCCACGCCGAAGGCGAAGAATAGGGTGAGGACGAAATCCAGGTACTGACCGATGTCGGTCATCATCGCCACCCCTTCCGGGGTCACGCTGGCGAAGAAGCCGAACATGATCGGGAACACCACGAAATAGGCGAAGGCCATGCCGGCGTAGAACAGGAAGATGCTGGAGATCAGCAGCGGCACGGCGATGCGCTTTTCATGGGTGTACAGCCCCGGCGCGATGAAGCCCCAGGCCTGGTGCAGGATTACCGGCATGCCGAGGAACAGTGCGCACATCAGCGTCAGTTTGAAGGGCGTGAGGAAGGGTGAGGCGACGCCCGTGGCGATCATCGTCGCGCCTGCCGGCAGGTAGGCGCGTAGCGGCGCCGCCACCAGGGCGTAGATGTCCTGGGCGAAGTAGAACAGGCCGGCGAAGATCAGCAGGATGATCACCACGCAGCGCAACAGGCGCGTGCGCAGTTCGGTCAGGTGGGAGACCAGGGGCATTTCCTGGTCGGCGTCCGTATGTCGGCTCATGGCTGGGGCGTCTTGTCCTGGGGCGGCTGAGGCGTGTCGGCAGAGGGCTGGCTGGCCTGTTGATCAGGCTTGTCGACCAGCGAGCCGGTCAACCCCTGTTTCATTGCCTGCATCTCCCGCTCCAGTTCGAGAATCCGCTCGTTGTGCAACTGACGGCGAATCTCGTCGGCGCCGATCTCCCGTTCCACTTCGGCCTTGATCGAGTGGAAGCTGCGCTTGATTCGCCCCACCCATAGGCCGGCCGTGCGCACGGCCCCTGGTAAACGCTCGGGGCCCAGTACCACCAGAGCAACCAGGCCGACCAGCAGCAGTTCGGTGAAACCGATGTCGAACATGGCTCAGTCTTTCTTCGCTGGCTCTTCGACCTTGCGTGCCTGGGCGTCGATGGTCTGGCCCTTGGCGTCTTCCACACCCGGCTTGTCGGCCTCGGCGTTGTCCATCGACTTGCGGAAGCCCTTGATCGCATCACCCAGATCCGAGCCTAGATTCTTCAGGCGCTTGGTGCCGAACAGCATGACCACGATAAGCAGGATGATCAGGAGTTGCCAGATGCTGATACCGCCGAAACCCATGATGAGTTCTCCGTTGTGAAAGTTATTCGGATTGCGGGCGCGCGGCTTTTTCCGCGTGACCGGAGAGGCCGAAACGGCGATCCAGTTCGTCCAGCACGGCCTGCGGGTGCTGGCCGAGGGCGGCGAGCATGACCAGGCTATGGAACCACAGGTCGGCGGTTTCGTAGATCAGATCCTTGCAGTCACCGCTGGTGGCGGCGTCCTTGGCGGCGAGGATAGTTTCCACCGACTCCTCGCCGACCTTTTCCAGAATCTTGTTCAGGCCCTTGTGATAGAGGCTGGCGACATAGGAGCTGTCGGGGGCTGCGCCCTTGCGCGCCTCCAGCACGTCGGCCAGGCGGCTCAGGGTGTCACTCATGGCTGTGTCCTGCATAGATGGCGTGCGGGTCTTTGAGTACGGCGTCGACGGTCTTCCAGGCACCGTTCTCGTATACCCGGTAGAAGCAGCTCTCGCGCCCGGTGTGGCAGGCGATGCCGCCCAGTTGCTCGACCAACAGCACGATGACATCGGCGTCGCAGTCCAGGCGCAGTTCGTGCAGTTTCTGCACATGGCCGGACTCCTCGCCCTTGCGCCACAGCTTGCCACGCGAACGTGACCAGTAGATGGCACGCTGTTCGTTGACGGTGAGGGCGAGGGATTCACGGTTCATCCAGGCCATCATCAGGATGCGGCCGGTCTGGTGATCCTGGGCGATGGCCGGCACCAGGCCGTCTTCGTTCCAGTGGATTTCGTCGAGCCAATCGTTCATCGGTGTTCCAATTCTGCCGGCGTTGCCGGGCTGTCGATTCGCCAAGTGTGCCAGTGCTACGACCTACTGGCTATCGGCGCAGTACCAGATAGAGACCGCCGCCGAGCATCAACCAGGCAGGCCAGGCGGCCAGCAGTGGCGCCAGGCCTTGCACGGCGCCGGCACCGATCAGCGCGGCGCCGAGCAGGCGTAGTGGCCATTGTGCGCTCTGCGCCGGCGCCTGGACAGTGGGGGCCTGTTGCAGACGCTCCAGGGTATCGCGGGCGATCTGCGACAGATGGGGCACCTGTTCGGCCTGTTGCTGCAGGTTGCGCAGCAGGTGCAGGGGGCTGACGCGCTCGCGCATCCAGCGTTCGAGGAAGGGCTGCGCGGTGCTCCACAGGTCGAGATCCGGGTAGAGCTGGCGACCGAGGCCTTCGATATTGAGCAGGGTCTTCTGCAGCAGCACGAGTTGCGGCTGCACTTCCATGTTGAAGCGTCGCGCGGTCTGGAACAGACGCAGCAGCAACTGGCCGAAGGAGATGTCCTTCAACGGCTTCTCGAAGATCGGCTCGCACACGGTACGAATCGCCGCCTCGAACTCGTTGACCTTGGTTTCCGCCGGCACCCAGCCCGAGTCGATATGCAGTTGCGCCACCTTGCGGTAGTCGCGCTTGAAGAAGGCGATCAGGTTGCGCGCCAGGTAGTCCTGATCCTCGTCGGTGAGGCTGCCGACGATGCCGCAGTCGATGGCGATGTACTGCGGGCTCCAGGGCGTGCGGGTGCTGACGAAGATGTTGCCGGGGTGCATGTCGGCATGGAAGAAGCTGTCGCGGAACACCTGGGTGAAGAAGATCTCCACGCCGCGCTCGGCCAGCAGCTTCATGTCGGTGCGCTGGTCGGCCAGGGTGGCCAGGTCGGTGACCGGGATGCCGTAGATGCGCTCCATCACCAGCACCTGGTGGCGGCACAGATCCCAGTACACCTGAGGCACGTAGAGCAGGGGCGAGCCCTCGAAGTTGCGCCGCAACTGGCTGGCGTTGGCCGCCTCGCGCAGCAGGTCGAGTTCGTCGTAGATGGTCTTCTCGTAGTCGCTGACCACTTCCACCGGGCGCAAGCGGCGGGCGTCGGCCGACACCTTCTCAGCGATGCGGGCGAGCAGGAACAGCCAGGCCAGATCCTGGCGGATCACCGGCTTGAGGCCGGGACGTACCACCTTGACCACCACTTCTTCGCCGCTTTTCAGCCGTGCAGCGTGCACCTGGGCCACCGAGGCCGAGGCCAGCGGCTGGCTGTCGAAGCGGGCGAAGACTTCGCTGACCGGCGCGCCGAGCTGACGCTCGATCAGGGCGATGGCCTGATCTTCGGGGAAGGGCGGCACACGATCCTGCAGATGCGCCAACTCGTCGGCGATATCCGGCGGCAGCAGGTCACGACGGGTAGAGAGCAACTGGCCGAACTTGATGAAGATCGGCCCCAGATCCTCCAGCGCCAGGCGCAGGCGTGCACCGCGTGAGAGGGCGAGTGGCTTGCGCGGCAGCCAGCGCCAGGGCAGCAGCCAGGACAGCGCGCGGAGCCACACCGGCAACGGCAGTTCGAGGAGCAATTCATCCAGTTGGTAGCGGATGACTACACGTTGGATACGGAGCAGGCGGCGAACGGCGAGCAGCTTCATGCGTCGGGCTTATGGGCAGAAGTGAGGCGCTCGATGCGTGCTTCCAGGCGGTCGAGGGCGAGTTTGAGTTGATCCAGCTCGGCGAAGCGCACATCGGCCTCACGCTGGCCGACCAGGGTGCGCGATTCTTCGGCCAGGTAGTCGGCCAGATCCTGCTTGAGGCTGGCGGCGCCGTTCGTGGCCAGGTTCACGCGGCTGCGCAGGTGGCCGGCGAGCAGGGTGGTGGCCAGCGGGCCGAGCCAGCGCGAGACTTCGTATTCCCAGTCCAGTTCCAGATCCTGAAGGATGCCAGCCAGTTGCATGAGCACGCCACTGTCGCCATCGAGCGAGGCTTCGGGGGCGTGCAGCACGGCGGTCTTGTCGCGGTTGAGGGCCAGGCGAGCCAGGCTGGCGGCTGGCGCCGTGAGCGTGCAGTCGGCGGGTGCGTGCCACTGGGATGCCAGTTGCAGACCTTCGCCGCTGGGCAGGATGAACAGCTCCAGTGTCGGGCTCTGGCACTGCACGGCGATGACCTTGCCGGCCAGTGCGTGCAGGCGTGGCAACGCCGTGCCGTCGAGGCGCAGGACGCGGTTTAGCCCCATTTCGACGCCGGCCAGCAAGCCCGTCATCAGCATCAGGGTTTGATGCCGCGGTGCAGGGCGACGATGCCGCCGGTCATGTTGTGGTAGGTGACGCGCTCGAAGCCGGCGTCGACCATCATCGCCTTGAGGGTTTCCTGATCCGGATGCATGCGGATCGACTCGGCGAGGTAGCGGTAGCTGTCGGCATCGTTGGTGATTAGCTTGCCAGCCAGCGGCATGAAGCTGAACGAGTAGGTGTCATAGACCTTGGCCAGCAGCGGGTTGCCGGGCTTGGAGAACTCCAGCACCAGCAGGCGGCCGCCGGGCTTGAGCACGCGCAGCATGGAGCGCAGGGCGTCTTCCTTGTGGGTGACATTGCGCAGGCCGAAGGCGATGGTGACCACATCGAAGTGGTTGTCGGGGAACGGCAGCTTCTCGGCATCGGCCTGGACGAACTGCACATTGCCGGCTACACCCTTGTCCAGCAGGCGATCACGACCAACCTTGAGCATGGAGTCGTTGATATCGGCCAGCACCACTTGCCCGGTCGGGCCGACGATGCTGGAGAACTTGCGGGTCAGGTCGCCCGTGCCGCCGGCGATATCCAGCACGCGATTGCCTGGACGCACACCGGAGAGTTCGATGGTGAAGCGCTTCCACAGGCGATGCAGGCCGCCGGAGAGCACGTCGTTCATCAGGTCGTACTTGGCCGCCACCGAGTGGAAGACTTCGGCCACCTTCTCCGCCTTCTGGCTTTCCGGCACGTCCTGGAAGCCGAAGTGGGTGGTGGGTTCATGCTCCTGGGCCTTGCGTGGATCGCTCATGTCGCTCTCACCGGGTAGAAAACCGTCCCATTCTAAAGCCGCCTGCCGCCTTTGTCTTGCCTGGGTGCCAGGTGGGTTGGCGGGCTGGTAGAGTGCTGTGACTTCATGCCGCAGCGTTGCGGCGCCTGCCTGTTTCAAGGAGTTGTCATGTCCCGCATTCGTGTCGAACGATCCCATACCCTCGGTCGCGAGGCCGCCCGCGAAAAGGCCGAGCGCCTGGCCGAGCGCCTGGCCAGCGAGTACGACGTGCGCTACCGCTGGAATGGCGACACCCTGGAGTTCAAACGCAGTGGCGCCGATGGCCAGATCGAGGTGGGCGAAGACAGCGTGCGTGTCGAGGTCAAGCTCGGCCTGTTGCTGTCGGCCATGGGCGGGATGATCCAGCGCGAGATCGAACAGGCATTGGACAAATCACTGGCTTAGCAGCAGCTACAAGCTGCAAGCCACAAGTTTCAAGTAAGAGCAAAAGCGATACGGAGTTGTTGATAGGCTTCGGGCGGCTTGCAGCTATTTTGGCTTTTAACTTGAAACTTGCGGCTTGAAGCTTGCCGTTGCTCTTAGTATGCGATTTCTAATTTTTCTTCATAGGCTGTGCTCAAGCCTGCACTCCGTGGGCGTTTCCGCTAACTGTCACAGCGCGTGAGGTGCACCATGTCGAAAGTTGCCGTGAAGAAAAAAACCCAAGCCGTGGTCGAAGACAAGCCGGGTCTGTTCGACGACGTGAAGGGCTATGCCCGCAAGATCTACCTCGCCGGCCTGGGGGCCTACGCCAAGGCGGGTAGTGAAGGCGCCGAGTACTTCAAGGAGCTGGTGAAGGCCGGCGAAAGCGTCGAGACCAAGGGCAAGAAACTGGTTGACGATCAGGTCGAAGCGGCCAACAGCCAGATCGAGTCGGTCAAGCAGTCGGTCAACAGTAACGTGACCAGCGTCAAGGGTAAGGTCGAAGTTCAGCTCGACAAGATCGAGAAGGCTTTCGATACTCGGGTGGCTGCTGCGCTCAATCGCATCGGCATTCCCTCCAAGCAGGATGTCGAGCTGCTCTCTGCTAAGTTGGACGAGCTGAGTGCGTTGCTCGAACACGTCGCGCGTACCAAGTAAGGAGATCAGGATGGCTGTTAAGAAGAAAACCGAAAAGCAGACCAGCTCCTGGATCGGCGAGGTCGAGAAATACTCGCGCCAGATCTGGTTGGCAGGCCTGGGCGCCTATTCCAAGATCAGCAAGGACGGCACCAAGCTGTTCGATACGCTGGTCAAGGACGGCGAGAAGGCCGAGAAACAGGCCAAGACCGAAGTCGATAAGCAGGTGGATGCGGTGAAAACCAGCGTCGGCTCCCGTGTCGACACTGCCAGATCCAAGGTCGACGAGGTCAAGGGCAAGGCCTTCGGCAAGTGGAGCGAGCTGGAAGAGGCGTTTGACAAGCGTCTGAACAATGCCATCTCGCGTTTGGGCGTGCCCAGCCGTAACGAAGTGAAGGCGCTCAATGACAAGGTTGACAGCCTGACCAAGCAACTGGAGAAGCTGACCGGCGTTTCCGCCAAGTCGGTGGCCAAGCCTGCGCCGAAAGCTGCCGCCAAACCGGCTGCCAAAGCGGCCCCGAAAGCTACTGCCAAGGCTGCTCCGAAGGCGGCAGCCAAGCCTGCGGCGAAGGCACCGGCCAAGACCGCCGCCGCCAAACCCGCGGCCAAGGCTCCGGCCAAAGCGGCTGCGGCCAAGCCTGCTGCGAAGCCGGCCGCCAAGGCCGCAGCGAAACCCGCTGCCAAGCCAGCCGCTGCCGCCAAGCCGGCGACCGCAGCAGCCAAGCCTGCGGCCAAACCGGCTGCGAAGAAGCCAGCAGCGAAAAAACCTGCCGCGCCCAAGGCTGTCGCGCCGAAGCCGGCAGCCCCGGCTGCTGCTGCCACCCCGGCAGCAGCACCGGCTCCGGCTGCTTCTCCGGCCACTCCAGCCACGCCGTCCTGAGTTTCTCGGGACTGAAAACGTCCGGCCTAGTGCCGGGCGTTTGCGTTTCTATTTGTAGGGTGCGCCATGCGTACCAGCCGGCAAGGCGTCTCAGGCTTCCAGATAACGCTGTGCCAGTTGCTCGACGGTGCCGCGTGCAGGCTGCATGAGGTGGGGGGCGACCAGCATCATGATCTGGTAGACCACCAGGCGCACTTCACCTTCCTGGCCGAGAATGCGTTGGTAATCCAGCGAGAACAGCAGGGTCAGGGTGATCTGCTCCACCAGTTGCCCGAGGGCGCGGGTGTCGCTGGCTAATTGCCCTTCGGCCATCAACCGCGCCAGCAGCGCCGCCAGGGTGCGCTTGAGGGCGTTCAACCAGTGACGAATGCCGCGCGCCAGTTTTGGCAGGCGCCCGGCCAGGTTGGACAGATCCTGGAAAAGAAAGCGGTACTGCGCCAGGCGCTCGACGATCAGGTGCAGGAACAGCCAGTACTCCTCCACATCCAGGCGGGCATCGGCCGGCGGGTCGAGCAGCGGCGCCATCTCGGCTTGGAAGCGCTCGAACAGCTCCAGCACCAGCGGCTCCTTGCCATGGAAGTGGTAGTAGAGGTTACCGGGGCTGATCTCCAGTTCGTTGGCGATTTCCAGCGTGGAGACATTGGGCTCGCCCTGCTCGTTGAACAACTGCAGGGCGGTGTGCAGGATGCGCTCGCGGGTTTTCATCCGTCTCTTCTTGTTCTGTACGTCTGGGGGCTGACGCTAGCCTGGTCGGCCTGAGGCCGACCCTGAGTTTCAGCGGATATGCACGTAGTTGCCAGGGGCCGCTTCCATGGGGGGGTGCTTGGCGCCGCCCAGTATCAGCAGGGTATCGCGCTGTTCGCCGGAGCGCGCCTGGATCCATTCCAGCCACTGCGGCCACCAACTGCCTTGCTGGTGCTGGGCCTCATGGAGCCAGGCACGCGGATCCGAACTGAGCTTGGGGTTTTCGTAGTAATTGGCCTTGGGATTGCCCGGCGGGTTGAGAATGCTCTGGATATGGCCGCTGTTGGAGAGGATGAAGCGGCGATTGCCACCCAGTAGCAGGGTGGAGCGGTACACGGCGTCCCAGGGCGTGATGTGATCGTTGATGCCGGCCACGCTGAAGCTGTCGAGGTTGACCTTGCTCAGATCCACCGGCGTGCCGCACACCTCCAGGGCACCGGCGCGGGTCAGCGGGTTGTGCTTGAAGAAGTCGATCAGGTCGCCGTGCAGGGCCGCCGGCAGGCGGGTGCTGTCGTTGTTCCAGTAGAGGATGTCGAAGGCCGGCGGCTGCTTGCCGAGCAGGTAGTTGTTGATCCAGTAGTTCCAGATCAGGTCGTTGGGGCGCATCCAGGCGAACACGCGGGCCATGTCGCGGCCGTCTAGCACGCCGTTCTGGTAGGAGCGGCGCTTGGCTGATTCCAGGGTTTCCTCGTCAGCGAAGAGCATGGCCGGGCTGTCGATCTGGCTGTCCATCAGGCTGACCATGTAGGTGGCGCTGCTGACCTTGCGCAGTTGCCGGCGTGCCTGCAGATGCCCTTGCAGGGCGGCGATGGTCAGGCCGCCGGCACAGGCGCCGAGCAGGTTGACGTCCTTGCTGCCGGTGATGGCGCGGCAGGCGTCGATGGCCTCCTCGACGGCCTGCACGTAACTCGACAGCCCCCACTCGCGGTGGCGCGGGTCGGGGTTGCGCCAACTGATCATGAAGGTTTGCAGGCCGTTCTTCAGGGCGTACTGGACGAAGCTCTTGTCGCTGGAAAGGTCGAATATGTAGTACTTGTTGATCTGTGGCGGCACGATCAGCAGCGGGCGCAGGTACTGCTTCTCGCTCATCGGCTTGTACTGGATCAGCTCCAGCAGTTCGTTGCGAAATACCACGGCGCCCGGCGTGGCGGCCAGGTTGCGGCCCACCTCGAAGGCATGCTTGCTGACCTGGCTGGGCAGGCCGTCGTTGTGCAGCAGATCCTCGACCAGGTGGCGCAGGCCGCTGAACAGGCTGCTACCGCCAGTGTTGAACAACTCCTTGAGTGCCAGCGGGTTGAGCAGGCTATTGGACGGTGACAGGGCGTCGCTGAGCAGAGCGGCGAGAAAGCGCGCACGGGCGCGGTCATCGGCGGGTAGGTCGCTCTCCTCGATCCAGGCATTGAGCTGCTTCTGCCAGGCCAGGTAGGCCTGTAGGCCGCGCTTGTAGAAGGGGTTGAGGTGCCAGGTGGGGTCGGCGAAACGGGCATCGTGCGGATTGGGCTTGTGCAGGGTATCGCCGAGTAGAACACGACCCAGTTGACTGCCGAAGGCCAGTAGGTGGCGGGCGTTGTGCAACGGGTTGCGCAGGCTGTGGCCGGCCAGCAGGCGCACGGTGGAGAGCAGGTCGCGGCCGCGGATGCCGACCACTGCACTCTGGGCGTTGATGAAACTGGCGGGGGCGGGCAGACCACCAGTATTGTTTTTGTCTCGCATGGGGCAACACTCCGTCGTCAAACCGTCTAGAGACCTTCAGGGTGCCGGGGGCGCCGAACGCTCACCAGCTTGCCCAGCAAGCCTTGTACCAGACGCGCAGGAAGTGCATTCCAGACGGCCGCGTCGAAAATGCAAAAGGCCGCTGGCGGCCTTTGCGTCGAGCTGTCAGACCATCGCGCACTCCCGTGGTGCGGTCAAGTCATCCCGCTGCGCCCAGCGCTCAATGGCGGATGGGCGTTGGCTGCGGGTGCATCACCGCGCGATGCCGTTCCTCCTCGAGGAATTTCATGATGATCGGTGCCACGGCTTCGGCGCGCGTCACCAGGAACAGGTGGCCGTCGTCAATGATGTGCAGCTCGGCGTTGGGGATGCGCCAGGCCAGCAGGCGCATGTTGATCAGCGGGATCAAGGGGTCGTCGTCGCCGGCCATCACCAGGGTGGGTTGGCGAATCTTGTGCAGCCAGTGGATGCTGGTCCAGCCGAGGCCGGCGAACAGTTGCCAGTAGTAGCCCATCTTGCCGCCCGAGCGCACCTTGCTGGCATGCGCCATGGCCAGCTTGGGGTCACGACGGAAGGCACCGCCGTAGATGTCCGGGGCGATGCGCACACCGTAAGAGGGCTGTACGTAGCGCCGTGGACTGGCCATGCGCCAGAGCACCTTGGGTTTGCCCGGCACCATCACCGCGCCGGCCGAAGTGGCCGCGAGGATCAGCTTCTTGCAACGCTCCGGGTAGTCGTGAGCGAACTGCTGTGCCAGGGCTCCGCCCCAGGACACGCCGATGGCGTTGACCTGGCCATAGTCGAGGTAATCGAGCATGCGCGCCGCCAGCTTGGCCAGCCCCGGGAAGCGATAGGGTGTGGCCGGCGTAGAGGAGCCACCGACACCGGGCACATCGAAGGCAATCACTTCCATGTCCGGGTCGAGTGCCCGGACGAAGGGCATGACCAGCTCCAGGTTGGCGCCGATGCCGTTGAAGATCAGCAGCGGCACCAGTTGCCCGTTACCGGGGCGTACCGCGGTGCGGATGGTCTGCCCATCGAGGTCGATGGTGCGGAAGACGAATGGTTGCGGCATGGGCGCAGCCCCTATCGAGTTGAGCGCTGGAGCCGACCGTCCTGGCCGCTTCCAGAATGACCAGGCCAGGCCTGGTTCGCCGCGCCCGGCCAGGCCGTCGTGGCGTGCAGCACTCCCCTGTGCTGCGTGCAAGGTTGCACCGGGCGCGAGCGATCAGCGCTCGTGCACGTAGGTACCCGGCGAGGCTTCGCCGGCCGGGTATTTCTTGTTGCCCAGGCTGGTGGGGCTGCCCTTGATCTTGCCCGAGCGCTCGGCCAGCCACTTCTGCCAATGCAGCCACCAGGAGTCGGCATTCTTGGTCGCGTTCTCCTGCCAGGCTGCCGGGTCGTAAGGCATTTCACTGTTGGTCAGGTAGCGCGCCTTGGGGTTGCCGGGCGGGTTGAGGATGCTCTGGATATGGCCGCTGTTGGACAGGACAAACTCGCACTTGCCACCGAACAGCAGTGCCGACTTGTAGCAGGACTTCCACGGCGTGATGTGGTCGCTGGTGCCGGCTACGCAGAAGAAATCGCAGGTGACCTGCTTGAGGTCGATGGGCGTGCCGCAGACCTCCAGGGCGCCGCTGCGGGTCAACGGGTTGGTCTGGAACATCTCGATGAATTCGCCGTGCAGGGCGGCGGGCAGGCGCGTGGTGTCGTTGTTCCAATAGAGGATGTCGAACACCGGCGGTTCGTTGCCGAGCAGGTAGTTGTTGACCCAGTAGTTCCAGATCAGGTCGTTGGGGCGCATCCAGGCGAACACCTTGGCCATGTCGCTGCCTTCCAGCACACCGCTCTGATAGGAGCGGCGCTTGGCGACTTCCAGGGTCTTCTCGTCGGCGAACAGCGCGACCTGAGTGTCGAGTTGGGTGTCGAGCACGCTGACCAGCAGGGTCAGAGCATTGACCTTCTGCTCGCCGAGGGCGGCGTAATGGCCGAGCAGGGAGGCGGTGGTCAGGCCACCGGAGCAGGCACCGAGCATGTTGACGTCCTTGCTGCCGGTGATGGCGCAGACCACGTCGATGACCTCCTTGAGGGCCTCGATGTAGGTGGACAGGCCCCATTCGCGCTGCGCCTTGGTCGGGTTGCGCCAACTGACGATGAAGGTCTGCACCTGGCTGCGCAGGAGGAAGCGCGCCAGGCTCTTCTCCGGCGACAGGTCGAAGACATAGAACTTGTTGATCTGCGGTGGCACCACCAGCAACGGACGTTCATGCACGCTCTCGGTGATTGGCTGGTACTGGATCAGTTCCAGCACGTCGTTGCGAAACACCACTGCACCGTCGGTGGTGGCCAGGTTCTTGCCGACCTCGAAGGCCGCCATGTTCACCTGGCTGGGCATGCCGCCGTTGTGCACCAGATCCTTGGCCAGGTGCGAGAGGCCGTCGAGCAGGCTCTTGCCGCCGGTCTCGAAGAAGCGCTTGACCGCCGCCGGGTTGGCCATGCTGTTGGAGGGCGCCATGGCTTCGGTCATCAGGTTGATGACGAAGTGGCCGCGGCTGGCGTCCTGCTCCGACAGCGAACTGTGCTCGATCCAGTCGTGCAGCTCCTTGCGCCAGGCCAGGTAGGTCTGCAGGTAGCGACGGTACAGGGGGTTCTGGCTCCAGGCCGGATCACTGAAACGGCGGTCGCCTTCCTCGGGTGTGAGTTCGGACTGGCCGAGCAGCACGTTCTTCAGTTCGAGGCCGAAATGGGCGACATGCTTGACGCTATGGAAGGGTTGTTTGAGTGCTTGGGCGAGTACCATGCGGGCAGAGGTCAGAAGATCCTTACCGCGAATACCGATCACCGGGTTGAGTCCCAGTGTGTTTTCCGAAGCCTGGCGCTTCAGGTCTTCGTTGTTCTTGTCACTCATCTACGACGCTCCAATGTCCTGAGGCGCGTACTGGCCATGCGCTCGGCGAAGCAATGGCCAGGTACTGCTCGGGTTGCCGGGGGCGGATCGAGTCCGCGTCATTCGTTGCATCTGGTTGGGCCAAATGCAGGGAACCTGCCAGTTCCTTGGTTACCCGAGTTTGTGCCGTTAGGCAAGCCGGTCAATGGAGCGGAAGTGTGCCGTGATGGATTAGAAAATTCGCCCTAACTCACGTGATCGGCCCGCTGTCGAAGGGCGCGAAGGCTCTGTGGCGGGGCTTTGCGGTGGGCGTTCAGAGCATCAGGCGGACGACGGATTCGTCAGGGTCGCGCGACTGGCCGGCGGCGGCCAGTTGCGCCAGGTAGTCGGCCCAGAGCTGATCCTGGCGGGTGGCCAGCTCGTAGAGGTAGTCCCATGTGAACAGGCCGCTGTCATGGCCATCGTCGAAGCACAGTTTCAGTGCATAGTTGCCGGCCGGCTCGATACGCTCGAGGCCGACCTTGAGCTTGCCGGTCTGCAGGATCGGCTTGCCATGCCCTTGCACCTCGGCCGAGGGGGAGTGCACGCGGAGGAACTCGGCGCTGAGCGAATAGCTCTGCTCGCCGTAACGCAGCTCCAGGGTCTTCGATGCCTTGTGCAGTTTGATTGCGCTGGGGATGGGCATGGGGCAGCTCCAAGCTGCAAGCCTCAAGCTACAAGTTCAAGCGGATGGGCTTGCGGCTTGTAGCTTGCAGCTTGCGGCTGTTTTCAGAGGATATAACGCGACAGGTCTTCGTCCTGCGCCAGCTCGCCGAGATGGCCGTTGACGTAGGCGGCGTCGATGCGAATGGCTTGACCATCGTGCTGCGCGGCCAGGTCGGAGGCGGTGAAGGATACCTCTTCGAGCAGGCGTTCGAGCAGGGTGTGCAGGCGCCGCGCGCCGATGTTCTCGGTCTTCTCGTTGACCTGCCAGGCGATCTCGGCCAGGCGTTTGATGCCGTCCTCGGCGAACTCGATGTCCAGCCCCTCGGTCTTCAGCAGCGCGCTGTACTGCTCGGTGAGCGAGGCGTGCGGTTCGCTGAGGATGCGCTCGAAATCCTGCGGGCTCAGCGCCTTGAGCTCGACGCGGATCGGCAGGCGGCCTTGCAGTTCCGGCACCAGATCACTCGGCTTGCTCAGGTGAAACGCGCCACTGGCGATGAACAGGATATGGTCGGTCTTGACCATGCCCAGCTTGGTGTTGACCGTGCAGCCCTCGATCAGCGGCAGCAGGTCGCGCTGTACGCCTTCACGGGAGACGTCGGCACCGCCGGCATTGGCGCGCTTGGCCACCTTGTCGATCTCGTCGATGAAGACGATGCCGTGTTGTTCGACGGCTTCCAGGGCGCGGGCCTTGAGTTCTTCCTCGTTGACCAGGCGCGCGGCTTCTTCGTCACGTACCAGCTTGAGGGCGTCGGCGACCTTGAGCTTGCGGTTCTTCTTCTTGCCCTTGCCGAGGCCGGAGAAGAGGTTCTGCAACTGGCTGGTCATTTCCTCCATGCCCGGTGGGGTCATGATCTCCACGCCCATGGGGGACTCGGCCACCTCGATGTCGATTTCCTTGTCGTCGAGCTGGCCTTCGCGCAGGCGCTTGCGGAATAGCTGACGGGTGTTGGAATCCTCGTTGCGCGCCGGCTCGTCACCGAAACCCTGGCGCGCGGGCGGCAGCAAAGCGTCGAGGATGCGTTCCTCGGCGGCGTCCTCGGCGCGGTGGCGCACCTTGGTGATTTCCTGCTCGCGCAGCATCTTCACGGCGGCATCGGCCAGGTCGCGGATGATCGATTCGACATCGCGGCCGACATAGCCGACCTCGGTGAACTTGGTCGCCTCGACCTTGATGAAGGGTGCCCCTGCCAGCTTGGCCAGGCGCCGGGCGATTTCGGTCTTGCCCACGCCAGTGGGGCCGATCATCAGGATGTTCTTCGGCGTGACCTCCTGGCGCAGGTCGGCCGGCAGTTGCATGCGCCGCCAGCGGTTGCGCAGGGCAATGGCCACGGCGCGCTTGGCGTCGTCCTGGCCGATGATGTGGCGGTTGAGTTCGTGGACGATCTCGCGGGGCGTCATGGACATGGAATCGGGCTCGCTATCGAATCTATGAAAGAATTGGACGCTTGGGCCTCACTCGGGCGCGTCCAGTTCCTCGATGGTCTGGTGATGATTGGTGAAGACACAGATGTCGCCGGCGATACCTAGCGCAGTCTCGGCCACCTCGCGGGCGGACAGATCGGTCTTCATCAGCAGGGCGCGCGCGGCGGCCTGGGCGAAGTTGCCGCCGGAACCCATGGCGATCAGACCTTCCTCGGGCTCGACCACGTCGCCGTTGCCGGTGATGATCAGGGAGGCGTCCTTGTTGGCCACCGCCAGCATGGCTTCCAGGCGGCTCAGACTGCGGTCGGTACGCCAGTCCTTGGCCAGTTCGACGGCGGCGCGTACCAGGTGACCCTGGTGCTTTTCCAACTGGCCCTCGAAACGCTCGAACAGGGTGAAGGCATCGGCGGTGGCTCCGGCGAAGCCGGCCAGCACCTGACCGTGGTAGAGGCGACGCACCTTCTTGGCGTTGCCTTTCATCACGGTGTTGCCCAGGGATACCTGGCCGTCGCCAGCCATCACGACCTTGCCGTGGCGGCGTACTGAAACGATGGTGGTCAAGGGTGAATCTCCACGCTGCGGGGCCAATTGCCCGGATGAAGAATCAGATGGGGTGCTAGTCGCGGCTTTTCAACCAGCGACGGGCTTAACAGGCTGTTGAAAAACTACCTGCGTTGTCTGGCCGTTGTTAAAAACAGCCTCACAATCGAAGATTGAGCGCGCTTTAGCGCGGCCCCGCAGGGGTGAGCGAAGCGAATCAAATGCTCATTTACAGCACGTAAACCCGAGTGCGGGCCCAGTGCTTTTTTCGGCTGTTTTCGCCTCGGCCAGCCTGCCTCGGCTCGGGCTTCCTGCTTCGCTCTATCTCCTGCATCCATGCAGTCGTCGCCTACGTTTTTCAACGGCCTGTTGGGCGATCAGCGTACCGATCCATCCTTTTGCAGCTTGCAGCCGCTTCAACGGACTTGGCGTTGTTGTAACAGCAGGTTGCTGAAACCGCTGGCGGCGAGAGATTTCTGCGCACCGGCCAGTTGTTCACGGGTGGCGTAGGGACCGACCAGTACGCGATGCCAGGTTTCCTCGCGTACCTTGCCGGTTTCCACCTTGACGTTCTGCCCGAGGAGGATGATCTGCGCGCGCAGGGCGTCGGCGTCCTCGCGACGGCGGAACGAGCCAGCCTGGAGGAAAAACTGGGTGGTGACGGGGGCGCTGGCGATCACCTGCGGCGGCGGTGGCGGTACTTCGCCCTTGAGCGCGGCTTCGGCGCGGGCGGTGTCGATCTTCGCCGCTTCTTCCGGGGTTACCGGCTTTTGCTCTGGTGTCGGCGTGGGCGGTGGGGTCTCCTCCAGCGCCTGCGGCAGGATCACCTCGGATTCCGGCAACAGGGTATAGAAGTCGTACTTGGGCCTGGCAGGTTCGCTCGCCTGCGGCCTGGGCTCGGGCTTGTTGCTCTTGGCAGTCTGCTCGCCCTTGTCGCGGCGCACTTCGTCACGCCCCGGTTCGAGGCTGAACAGGAACATGAAGAAGCCGCCGACCACCAGGCCGCAGGCCAGCCAGATCCAGCCAGGTACCGGCTTCTTGGCGGGTGCCTGGTAGCGGCTCGCGCCGCGCTTGGGTGCGGGTTTCTTCTTCGCCATGGCGGGTTACATGCGCTCCAGGGTTTCCAGGCCGAGCAGTTCCAGGCCCTGCTTGAGGGTGCGTCCGGTGAGGGCGGTCAGGCGCAGGCGGCTGTTGCGAGTGGCCTCGTCTTCGGCATTCAGTATCGGGCAGTTCTCGTAGAAGCTGGAGAACAGGCCGGCAAGGTCATACAGGTAGGCGCAGAGCATGTGCGGCGTACCCTTTTCGGCGACGCTGCCCAGCAACTCATTGAACTGCGCCAGCTTGGCGGCCAGGGCCTGCTCCTGCTCGGCGACCAGGGTGATCTGCCCGCCGATCTCGTCCGCACCCTTGCCCAGCTTACGGAAAACGCCGGCCACGCGGGTGTAGGCATACAGCAGGTAGGGCGCAGTGTTGCCCTCGAAGCTGAGCATCAGGTCGAAGTTGAAGCTGTAGTCGCTGGTGCGATGCTTGGACAGGTCGGCGTATTTCACCGAGGCGATGCCCACCACGCGGGCAATCTGGCGCAACTCGTCGTCGCCCAGCTCCGGGTTCTTGCTCTTGACCAGTTCATAGGCCCGCTGCTCGGCCTCATCGAGCAGGTGCACCAGTTTCACGGTGCCGCCGTCGCGGGTCTTGAATGGGCGACCATCCGGGCCGTTCATGGTGCCGAAGCCCATGTGCTCCATTTCCATGCTGGCCGGCACGAAGTCGGCCAGGCGCGCGCAGGAGAAGACCATCTGGAAGTGCAGGGCCTGGCGCTGGTCGACGAAGTACAGCACGCGGTCGGCCTTGAGCGTGCCCGCGCGGTAGCGGGTGGCGGCCAGGTCGGTGGTGGCGTACAGGTAGCCGCCGCCGGCCTTCTGTACGATCAGCGGCAGCGGGTTGCCTTCGGCGTTCTTGAATTCCTCCATGAACACGCACTTCGCGCCGTTGTCTTCGGTGAGCAGGCCCTTGGCGGCGAGGTCGGCGACCACCTGCGGCAGGTCGTCGTTGTAGGCGCTCTCGCCCTTGACGTCTGCCATGCTCAGCTTGACGCCGAGGCGGTCGTACAGCGCCTGGCAGTGGCTCAGGGAGATGTCGTTGAACCGATTCCACAGGCGCAGGCATTCGGCGTCACCGGCCTGCAGCTTGACCACCAGCTCGCGGGCGCGGTCGGCGAACTCGGGGGATTCGTCGAAGCGCTTCTTGGCGGCACGGTAGAAGCCTTCCAGGTCGGCCAGCTCACTCTCGGCCGCCGCCGGGTTTTCCTGCATGTAGGCCAGCAGCATGCCGAACTGGGTGCCCCAGTCGCCAACATGGTTCTGGCGGATCACGCTGTCACCGAGGAACTCCAGCACACGGGCCACGCCGTCGCCGATGATGGTCGAGCGCAGGTGGCCTACGTGCATTTCCTTGGCCAGGTTGGGGGCCGACAGGTCGACCACCACGCGCTGCGTCGGGCCGTTCTTGCGCACGCCGAGCTTGGCATCGGCCAGCGCCGCTTCCAGGCGCTGCGCCAGGGCATCGCTGTTCTGGAAGAAGTTGAGGAAGCCCGGGCCGGCGATTTCCACCTTGGCGATCTGTTCATCGGCCGGCAGCGCTGCGATCAGCTTTTCGGCCAGGTCACGCGGTTTCATGCCGGCCGGTTTGGCCAGCATCATGGCGATATTGCTGGCGAAGTCGCCGTGGCTCTTGTCCTTGGTGTTCTCCACCTGGATGGCCGGCGTCAGGCCCGCTGGCAGCACGCCATCGGCGGTGAGGCGGTCAAGGGCTTGCTGGATCAGGTGGCGAATGCTGTCTTTCATGGTCGGCTCGGGTTGCCTTGGGTTTGGTCGAAAACTGCGCATTATAAGAGCAGCGACAAGCTGCAAGCCACAAGCGACAAGGAAAAGCACGCCGCCGCTCTTGCTTGAAGCTTGCAGCTTGTGGCTTGCAGCTTAGAAAAGATCGATCGGGTCGACGTCCAGCGACCAGCGCACCGCGCGGCCGCTGGGCATCTGCTCCAGTGCCAGAGACCAGGGGGTGAGCAGGCGGTGCAGGGGCGCGCGGGCATTGCCTTGCAGCAGCAGTTGCGCGCGGAAGCGCCCGGCGCGGCGCTCCATCGGCGCAGGCACCGGGCCGAGCAGTTCGATGCCGGTCAGGCCCAGCTCGCCCAGCAGGTGTTCGGCTTCGCTGCAGGCTTCATCGAGAAAGCTCTCGGCCTGGCCGGGTTTATGCGCTTCTGCGCGCAGCAGCGCCAGGTGGCAGAAGGGTGGCAGGCCGGCCGCGCGGCGCTCGCTCAGGGCCTGTTCGGCGAAGGCGAAGTAGCCCTGTTCGGTGAGCTGCACCAGCAGCGGATGGTCGGCCAGGTGGCTCTGGATGATCACCTTGCCGGGCTCTTCGGCGCGCCCGGCGCGGCCAGCCACCTGCACGATCAACTGGGCCATGCGCTCGCTGGCGCGGAAGTCGGCGGAGAACAGGCCGCCATCGGCATCGAGAATGGCCACCAGGGTGACGCGCGGGAAGTGGTGGCCCTTGGCGAGCATCTGGGTGCCGACCAGGATACACGGTTCGCCCTTGTTGATGGTGCTGAACAGGCGATCCATCGCGCCTTTTCGCGAGGTGCTGTCGCGGTCGATGCGCAGCACCGGATGATCGGGGAACAGCACGGCCAGGCGCTCTTCGGCTCGCTCGGTGCCGGCTCCTACCGGGCGCAGGTCGACGTGCTGGCACTTGGGGCAGTGGCTCGGCTGGCGCTCGACATGACCGCAGTGATGGCAGCGCAGTTCCTGGTAGCGCTGATGCACGGTCATGCGCGCATCGCAGCGAGGGCATTCCGACAGCCAGCCACAGTCGTGGCAGAGCAGGGTCGGGGCGAAGCCACGGCGGTTGAGGAACACCAGCACCTGCTGGCCAGCCGCCAGGGTCTGGGCGATGGCCTGCTGCATCGGCCCGGAGATGCCCGAGTCCAGCGGCCGGCTCTTCACGTCCAGGCGCAGGAAACGTGGCTGGCTGGCGCCGCCGGCGCGCTGGGTCAGCTTGAGCAGGGCGTAGCGGCCGCTATGGGCGTTGTGCAGGCTTTCCAGCGAAGGTGTGGCCGAGCCGAGGACGATGGGCACCTCTTCCTGATGGGCGCGCACCAGCGCCAGGTCGCGAGCGTGGTAGCGCAGGCCTTCCTGCTGTTTATAGGAGGCGTCGTGTTCTTCGTCGACGATGATCAGCCCTGGGTGCTTCATCGGCGTGAACAGCGCCGAGCGGGTGCCGATGATGATGTCGGCCTCGCCATCGCGCGCCGCCAACCAGGCATCGAGGCGGTCACGGTCGTTCACCGCCGAGTGCAACAGGGCGATGCGCGCGTTGAAGCGCCGGGCGAAGCGGTCGAAGGTCTGCGGGCCGAGGTTGATCTCCGGGATCAGCACCAGGGCCTGTTTGCCGGCTTGCAGGCACTGGTGGATCAGTTGCAGATAGACCTCGGTCTTGCCGCTGCCGGTCACGCCAGCCAGCAGATAGGCGTTGAACTGGTTCCAGCCCGAGGCCACGGCATTGACGGCGGCGCGCTGCTCGGCATTGAGCGGCAGTTCCGGTTGCGCCAGCCAATGTCCGGGCTTGGCATGCGGCAGGTTGCGCCGCAGTTCGACCGTGACCAGGCCCTTCTCATGCAGCAGTTGCAGGCTGTCGCGGTTGAGCTGCAACTGGCTGAGCAGGCTGTGGGCAACGCCGTGCGGATGCTGCGCCAAGGCCTTGAGGGCTTCGCGCTGGCGTGGCGCACGCTCCAGGCGTGGGTCGTCGACGCTGGCGCCCGTTTTGGCCAGCCAGTAGCGTTCCTGACGTACCTGCGCCGGTTCGCCCTGGCGCAGCAGCACCGGCAGCGCCCAGCTCAGGGTGTCGCCGAGGCTGTGCTGGTAGTACTGCGCCGTCCACAGGCACAGCTTGAACAGCGTCGCGGGCAGCGGCGGGCGCGTATCGAGCAGTTCCAGCGCGGGCTTGAGCTTGTCGGCGGGTACCTCGCTCTGGCTGTCGACTTCCACCAGGATGCCGACCAGTTCGCGTCGGCCGAACGGCACGCGCAGGCGTACACCTGGCTGCAAGGCGCTGCGCGACACGCCAGCGGGGGCAAGGTAGTCGAACAGGCGGCGCAGCGGCGAGGGTAGGGCGAGGCGCAGGATCAGGTCGGGCAAGCCATAAGCTCCATGGACAGGCCGGCGATCTTAGCACGCGACGGCCGGCGCGCTGCGCGCGCTTGCATCGCTCAGCGCGTCTGGTAAGATGCGCGGCCTATTTCCGTGCGGTGCCTGACGTTGGGTCGGGTGGCGGCACGACTACCCCGAGGAAAGCACCATGAAAGCCGATATCCATCCGAACTACGTCGAGATCGACGCTACCTGCTCCTGCGGCAACGTGATCAAGACTCGCTCCACCCTGGGCAAGAACCTGAGCCTCGACGTTTGCTCCGAGTGCCACCCGTTCTACACCGGCAAGCAGAAAGTGCTGGATACCGGCGGCCGTATCGACCGCTTCAAGCAGCGCTTCGGCGTGTTCGGCGCCAAGTAAGCGGCCGAGCGATAACGGAACGTGCCATGCACCTCTCCGTGAATCTGAAAAAGGCGTCCCTGGTGGGCGCCTTTTTCGTTTCTCTGTTGTGGCTGGAGTTCGCCCAGGCCTTCTGCCCGTTGCGCGCCGACCTGCCGCAGGTGGCCGTGCGCCAGGTGGTGGATGGCGATACCCTGCGCCTGGTCGACGGGCGCAGCGTGCGTCTTATCGGCATCAATACCCCGGAGCTGGGGCGCAAGGGCCGCAGTGACGAGCCCTATGCCGTGCAGGCCAGGCGCCGTCTGCAGGCACTGGTCGAGGCCAGTGGCGGCAAGCTGGGTGTGCAGATCGGCAAGCAGGGCAAGGATCATTATGGACGCACCCTGGCGCATCTGTATGGGCGTGACGGGCGCAATATCGAGGCGCAACTGCTCAGCGAGGGGTTGGGTTTCATGGTCGCCGTCGCGCCCAATACGCAACTGGTGCGTTGCCAGGGCGAGGCCGAGCGCGAAGCGCGCCAGCAGCGTCTGGGGTTGTGGCGGCAGGTGCAGGCGAAGCAGGCCGGCCAGTTGCGTAGCGGCGGTTTTGCCCTGATAACCGGGCGCGTCGCCGATGTGCAGCGCAATCGTGGTGGTCTATGGCTGGAGCTGGACGGCAACCGTGTATTGCGCGTGGCCCCCGAGTTGCTCGCTGCGTTCGGCGATCGCGCCCTGATGCGTCTGCAAGGGCGAAATGTCGAGGCTCGTGGCTGGGTGATCGACCGGCAGAGCCGCGGTGCTTTGAAATCCGGGCAGGCGCGCTGGATGTTGCCACTGACCCACCCGGCGATGTTGGAGGTGTTGCCATGATGCGTACTCTGGGGGTGTGCCTGCTGTGTGTCTGGCTCGCCGGCTGTGCGGTGAACCCGGCCACCGGACGCAACGATTTCGTGATGATGAGCGAGCGCCAGGAGCTGGACATGGGTGCGCGCTACAACCAGGAAATCCTCAAGCAATACCCGCGCTACGACGACGCCAAACTGCAGTCCTATATCCAGCGCGTCGGCGAGCGGGTGGCACGCAACAGCCACCGCAGCCAGCTCAAGTACGTCTTCACCCTGGTCGACAGCCCGGACGTCAACGCCTTCGCCCTGCCGGGGGGCTACATCTATATCCACCGTGGTTTGCTCGCCTACCTCAATTCCGAGGCGGAGCTGGCGGCCGTACTGGGGCATGAGGTCGGGCACGTGACGGCGCGCCACAGCGTGCGCCAGCAGAGCCAGTCCACAGCCTGGGGGCTGCTCGGTCAGGCGGCGGCCATCGGTACGGGCATCGGTGCGGTGGGGGATCTGACCAATGTCATGGGCAATGCCTTCGTGCGGGGCTACGGCCGTGACATGGAGCTGGAGGCCGATGGCCTCGGTGCGCAGTACCTGGCGCGCAGTGGCTACGATCCGCAGGCCATGATCGAGGTGGTCAAGGTGCTGAAGAACCAGGAAACCTTCGCCCGCGATGAGGCCGCCAAGCGTGGTGAGGCACCTGCTGTCGGTGGCTACCACGGCCTGTTCGACACCCATCCCGACAACGACCGCCGCCTGCAGCAAGTGCTCGGCCCGGCCCGTGCCCTGGCTGGCAGCAATCAGGAAGTCGGTCGCGATACCTTCCTGCAGATGCTCGACGGTCTGGTATTCGGCGACTCGGCGGCCAGTGGCATTCGGCGTGGCCAGAACTTCTATCACGGCCCCCTGGATTTCACCCTGAGCTATCCGCAGGGCTGGCAACTGGTCAATCGCCCGGACGTGTTGATCGGGCATGCCCCGGACGAGCAGGCATTCATCGCCATGACCCTCGAGCCGGCGGACAAACGCCTGACGCCCGCCGAGTTCCTGCGTCAGCGGGTGGGCGGCCAGCGCCTGTTGGCCGGCGAAGAGTTACGAGTCGGCTCGCTGCAAGGCTATACCGCCGTGCTGCCGGGGCAGTCGGCGCGTCGCGTTGCGGTGCTCTATCGCGGTGCCAACGCCTTCCTGTTCGTGGCGGTGGTCAAGGGGCGGGCCTCGCTGGAAACCGAGGATGCGCACTTTCTCGGCGTCATCCGCAGTTTCCGTGCCCTGACGGCCAAGGAGCGCAAGTTGGCCGAGCCGGTACGGCTCAAGCTGGTGCGCATCAGGGCGGGGCAGAGCATGGCCGCGCTGGCCAGGCAGGGGCCAGCGGGTGAAGGAGGCGAGGCGCGTCTGCGCCTGCTCAACAACCTTTATCCAAGCGGCGAGCCGCGTGCTGGTGACTGGGTGAAGACGCTTCGGTGAAGCGGCGGTTGCAGTGCGACCGAACAGTCTTGTCGAGCTGTATACAACTTGCGTATCCTCGGCCGCCTGCCCATTCAACAGCAACAAAAGCGGAACGCCACTATGTCTGATCTGAAAACTGCCGCTCTCGAATACCATGAGAAGCCCCGTCCGGGTAAGCTGAGCGTCGAGCTCACCAAGCCCACTGCCACTGCCCGTGACCTGTCGCTGGCCTACAGCCCGGGTGTCGCCGAGCCGGTGCGCGAGATCGCGCGCGATCCGGAGCTTGCCTACCGCTACACCGGTAAAGGCAACCTGGTAGCAGTCATTTCCGATGGCACCGCGATCCTCGGTCTGGGTGATCTCGGCCCGCTGGCCTCCAAGCCGGTCATGGAAGGCAAGGGCGTGCTGTTCAAGCGTTTCGCCGGCGTCGATGTGTTCGACATCGAAGTCGATGCCGAGAGCCCGCAGGCTTTCATCGACACCGTGAAGCGCATCTCCATCACCTTCGGCGGCATCAACTTGGAAGATATCAAGGCCCCCGAATGCTTCGAGATCGAGCGCGCGCTGATCGAACAGTGCGACATCCCTGTATTCCACGATGATCAGCATGGCACCGCCATCGTCACCGCCGCCGGCATGCTCAACGCCCTGGAAATCGCCGGCAAGACTCTGCCCGAAGCGAAGATCGTCTGCCTGGGCGCCGGTGCTGCTGCCATCTCCTGCATGAAGCTGCTGGTGAGCATGGGCGCCAAGGTCGAGAACATCTTCATGATCGACCGCAAAGGCGTGATCCACGCCGGTCGTGACGACCTGAACCAGTACAAGGCCGTGTTCGCCACCGAAACCGCCAAGCGCACCCTGTCCGAGGCGCTCGATGGCGCGGACGTGTTCGTCGGCCTGTCTGGGGCTAATCTGCTCAGCGCAGAAGACCTGGCCCGCATGGCACCCAACCCCATCGTGTTCGCCTGCTCCAACCCGGATCCGGAAATCAAGCCTGAACTGGCGCACGCCACCCGTAACGACGTGATCATGGCCACCGGCCGTTCCGATTACCCGAACCAGGTCAACAACGTGCTGGGCTTCCCCTTCATCTTCCGTGGTGCCTTGGACGTGCGTGCCACTCGCATCAACGAAGAGATGAAGATCGCTGCCGCCCTCGCCCTGCGCGACCTGGCCAAGCAGCCAGTGCCGCAGGACGTCTGTGATGCCTATGGTGTGCAGTCGCTCGAGTTCGGCCGTGAGTACATCATTCCGAAGCCGATGGACAAGCGCCTGATCACCATGGTCTCCGATGCCGTGGCCAAAGCCGCCATCGAGACCGGCGTGGCGACCTTGCCCTATCCGAAGCACTATCCGCTGAAGTCGGTGGACGAAGTGTTCAACGGCTAAGCTGCCGCCCAATAAAAAACCCGCTTCGGCGGGTTTTTTATTGAGCCTCAAGCTGCTCCTCTAGAACAGATCGATCGGTGCCATCTCGTCGGCCGGCAGCGGGCTGCCAGGGGCGCCCATGCCCGGCTCGAACTCGTTCATCGGCGGCGGCGAGTCTTCGCTCTTGAATACCTCGAAGTAGGCATCCGGCGTGCCGGGCGAGGCGGCGCGGCCGCTGACCGGGTCGACGCGCAGGGTGAGGATGCCCTTGGGTTCCTTGGGGGCGTGGCTCGGACGATCCTTGAGGGCGGGGCCCATGTAGTTCATCCATATCGGCAGGGCGACGGTGCCGCCGTATTCGTTGCGACCGAGGCTTTCCGGCTGGTCGAAACCAGCCCATACGGTGGTCACGTAGTCGGCGTTGTAGCCGGAGAACCAACTGTCCTTGGACTCGTTGGTGGTACCGGTCTTGCCTGCCAGGTCGTTGCGGCCAAGGGCCAGAGCGCGGCGGCCAGTACCGCGCTTGATCACGTCCTGCAGCATGCTGGTCATGATGTAGGCGGTGCGTTCGTCGATGATCCGTTCCGCGACCTTGGGCTCCTGTGGCGGCAGGTCGTCCGTCGCGTTCACGGCCAGATTCGCATTTTCCTGGTTCGGCTCGCTGCCCGGCACCCGCGCCGGATTGGCGCGGAACAGGGTCTTGCCGTTGCGATCCTCGACGCGCTGGATCAGGTAGGGCTCGATCTTGTAGCCGCCGTTGGCGAAGGTTGCCCAGCCTTCGGCGATTTCCATGGGGGTCAGGCTGGCGGTGCCCAGCGCCAGGGACAGGTTGCGCGGCAGGTCCTGTTCATCGAAACCGAAGCGTTGGATGTAGTCCAGGGTTCGCGGCACGCCCATGTCCTGCAGCAGGCGGATCGACACCAGGTTGCGCGACCTATACAGCGCTTCGCGCAGGCGAATCGGGCCGAGGAAGGTGTTGTTGTCGTTCTTCGGTCGCCATTTCTGCGAGAGGTAGTCGTCCGAGAGGATGATCGGTGCGTCGTTAACCAGGGTGGCGGCGGTGTAGCCACTATCCAGGGCCGCGCTATAGATGAAGGGTTTGAAGCTAGAGCCGGGCTGGCGCTTGGCTTGCACGGCGCGGTTGTAATTGCTCTGCTCGAAGGAGAAGCCGCCCACCAATGCCTCGATGGCGCCGCTGTTGGGGTCGAGGGATACCAGCGCGCTCTGGGCGGCCGGGATCTGCACGAAGCTCAGGCTGCCATCTTGCTGTTGCTGCACGCGCACCACGTCGCCAACCGCTGTGACATCCGCTGGTTGCTGTGGGCGTGGGCCGAGGCTGTTGGTATTGAGGAAGGGGCGCGCCCATTTCATGCTGTCCCAGGGTACGGCTTGTTCCTCGCCGTTGCGTCTGAGCACCAGAATGCCGCTCTTTTCCACTTGGGTGACGATCGCCGGCTCCAGGCCGCCGATGCTGCGGTACTTGCTCAACTCGGCCTGCCAGGCTTCACGCGTCATGCCGGGCAGGCGGCTTTCCGGGCCTCGGTAGCCATGGCGCTGGTCATAGCTGATCAGGCCCTGGCGCAATGCGTCGTTGGCGATTTCCTGCAGATGGCTGGGCACGGTGGTGGTGACGTTGTAGCCCTCGGTGTAGGCCTCGCTACCATAGCGCCCGACCATTTCGGCACGGGCCATTTCGGCGATGTAAGGGGCGTTCAGTTCGGGAGTGGGTACGTGGTAGCGCGCGTCCACTTCTTCGGCCAGGGCCGCTTCGTAGCGCGCCTGGTCGATACGCCCGAGGCGGTAGAGGCGACCAAGGATCCAGTCGCGGCGTTCCTTGGCGCGGGTTGGATTGACCAGGGGATTGTAGCGCGAAGGCGCTTTCGGCAAGCCGGCGATCATGGCCATCTGTGCCAGGGTCAGGTCGCGGATGGATTTGCCGTAGTAGACCTGGGCTGCCGCTTCGATGCCATAGGCGCGGTTGCCCAGATAGATCTTGTTCACGTAGAGCTCGAGGATCTCGTCCTTGCTCAGCTCGCGTTCGATCTGCAAGGCCAGGAGAATTTCGGTGGCCTTGCGCGAAAAACTGCGCTCGTTGGTGAGGAAGAAGTTCTTCGCCACCTGCATGGTAATGGTGCTGCCGCCACTCTGAATCTGACCGGTTTTCAATAATTGCGTGGCAGCGCGCATCAGGCTCGTCACATCGACGCCATAATGGTTCGCGAAATTATCGTCTTCCGCCGCCAGGAGGGCGCTGATGAAATCCTTGGGGATTTCGTCGAAGCGAATGGGGGAGCGGCGCATTTCGCCGAATTCGGCGATCAGCTTGGCGTCGCTGCTATAGACCCGCAGCGGGATCTGTAGCTGCACCTGGCGCAATGATTCGACGGAGGGAAGGGTCGGGCTAAGATAAAGGTATGCGCCGCTGAAACTGAGCAACAGTCCACAAAATACGGCAAGGCAAGACCAGCACAAGAACTTCAGCAGGCGCATCAAAATGTTCGGAATTCCAAGTAAAAGAATGAGTTAAGCAGTAGCCGAGGCTAAAAGGGAAAAATCGATCACATTATAAGCGTTTTTTCCTCGGGGTAGCCATTTGCGCTTCTGTCAAGACTGATATTTAATGTGGAAAAACATAAATAGTCCGTAAGTCGCGGATGCCAATAGGAAAACGGTCGTGCTAGGGCTCTTCACTAAGAAAGCGAATACGCTGCTGGGGATCGATATCAGCTCGACCTCGGTCAAGCTCCTCGAACTGAGTCGCTCGGGAAGCCGCTACAAGGTAGAGGCTTACGCAGTCGAGCCGCTCCCGCCAAATGCTGTCGTGGAAAAGAACATCGCCGAGCTGGAGGGGGTGGGGCAGGCGCTGTCGCGAGTGTTGAGCAAGGCCAAGACGAGCGTCAAATCAGCCGCGGTGGCCGTTGCCGGCTCCGCCGTGATCACCAAGAGCATCGAGATGGAGGCCGGGCTGTCGGACGACGAGCTGGAGAACCAGCTCAAGATCGAAGCCGACCAGTACATTCCTTATCCGCTCGAGGAAGTGGCGATCGATTTCGAGGTTCAGGGCCCGGCTGCACGCAATCCCGAGCGGGTCGAAGTGCTGCTGGCCGCCTGCCGCAAGGAGAACGTCGAAGTGCGTGAGGCCGCCCTCGCCCTGGCAGGACTGACCGCCAAGGTGGTGGATGTCGAAGCCTATGCCCTCGAGCGTGCTTACGCGCTGCTGGAGAGTCAGTTGGGCGCCGGTCATGACGAGCTCACCGTGGCCATCGTCGATATCGGTGCCACCATGACCACGCTGAGCGTGCTGCACAACGGTCGCACCATCTATACCCGCGAGCAGTTGTTCGGTGGCAAGCAGCTCACCGAAGAAATTCAGCGACGCTACGGGCTGTCCGTCGAGGAAGCCGGGTTGGCCAAGAAGCAGGGTGGCCTGCCGGACGACTACGATGCCGAAGTCCTGCAGCCATTCAAGGAAGCCGTGGTGCAGCAGGTGTCGCGCTCGCTGCAGTTCTTCTTCGCTGCCGGTCAGTTCAGTGATGTCGATTACGTCCTGCTGGCAGGCGGAACGGCTTCCATTCCCGACCTTGACCGTCTCATCCAGCAGAAAATCGGTACGCAAACTCTAGTGGCCAACCCTTTTGCCGATATGGCTCTGGGTAGCAAGGTCAACGCAGGTGCGTTGGCCAGTGATGCGCCGGCACTGATGATTGCCTGCGGTCTGGCGTTGAGGAGTTTCGACTGATGGCGCGTATCAACCTATTACCCTGGCGCGAGCAATTGCGCGAAGAGCGCAAGCAGCGCTTTCTGGTCAGCTTGCTTGGTGTTCTGGTCATCGGCGCGGGTTGTGTCTTCTTGGGTGATCAGATGCTGACGGCGGCTATCGATACTCAGAATGCGCGCAACAATTTCATCAAGAGCGAAATTGCCGTGCTCGATTCGCGTATCAAGGAAATCAGTGAGTTGAAGACTCGCCGCCAGCAATTGTTGGAGCGGATGAAGATCATTCAGGATCTGCAGGGCAATCGTCCGATCATCGGGCGTATCTTCGATCAGCTAGTGAGAACCTTGCCCGACGGCGTGTATTACACCAGCGTGAAGATGACGGGCAAGGAGATCGCCATAGTCGGTGCTGCCGAATCGAACAACCGCGTCTCCAATCTGATGCGTAATCTCGACGCCTCTGAATGGCTGACCGCACCCAATCTGACCGAGGTCAAGGCGGTTACCGCAGGTGCCGTCGATCAGGCTAATGTGTTTCAGTTGACGGTGCAGCAGACCCAGCCTCAAGCGGATCAAGTGGAGGCTGCGAAATGAGTTTGCGTGAATCGTTGGAAAGTCTGCGTAGTGTCGACCTCAATGATCTCGACCTGAACAACCTGGGGTCCTGGCCGGCACCCGTCAAGTTCATCGCGGGGCTGTTGCTGCTCATTGCTGTGTTATTCCTGGGCTATAACTTCCATCTCAAGGATCTACAGGCGCAGCTAGAACAGCAGCAGGGCGAAGAAGTGACGCTCAAGGATCAATTCTCCAACAAAGCATTCCAGGCGGCGAATCTCGAAGCCTACAAGGAGCAGATGAAGGAGATGGAAGTTTCCTTCGGCGAACTGCTCCGGCAATTGCCCAGTGATACCGAGGTGCCTGGATTGCTCGAGGATATCACCCGCACTGGCCTGGGCAGTGGCCTGGAGTTCGAGGAAATCAAGCTCCTGCCGGAGGTGACTCAGCAGTTCTATGTCGAGTTGCCGATTCAGATAAAGGTCACCGGTGGCTATCACGATCTGGCCACCTTCGTCAGTGGCGTGGCGAGCTTGCCACGCATCGTCACCTTGCATGACTTTCAGCTAGCGCCAGCGAGTGCTGGAAACTCCAGTCGCTTGAGCATGCAGATCATGGCCAAGACCTATCGCTACAACGACAAGGGGGCGCAGTGATGAAATTCTCTCGCCTTGCTTTGTTAGTGGGTTTCTCCGTGCTCGCAGGTTGCGGTGCCAGTAGCGACTTCTCCGATCTACGCACCTATATGGATGAGGTGCGTGCCAGACCCAAGGGTTCCATCGAGCCGTTGCCGACCTTTCAGCCTTATGAAAGCTTCACCTATCGGGCCGCATCGCTGCGCAGCCCGTTCCAGCCGCCGATCAAGATCGATGTGGTGGCCCGGCAGAAGGGCTCCAAGGAAATCAAGCCTGATGAGAGCCGGGTCAAGCAGTTCCTCGAAGGTTTCAATATCGAAACCTTCGAGATGGTGGGAACCCTGCGTAATGACCATGAGCTCTTCGCACTGGTCAGTGGGGCGGGCGGCGTTCACCGTGTGAAGGTGGGTGATTATCTGGGGCGTAATAACGGCAAGATAATCGCGATCGACGATTCCAAGATCGAGGTGATGGAAATTGTTCCGGATGGCGAAGGTGGCTGGCTTGAGCGGCCGCGCAGCCTTCCCTTGAAGGAGCGCTCCTGATAGGGGCGAAGTGAAGAGATGAATATAACTAATCGGTCTGCCAAACAGGGTACTAACATGAATGGCTCTCTTTCTTGCTTGAGTGCCGCCTTATTGATGGCGTTCTTATCGTCCTCGGCTTTGGCGGCTAATCTTCAAGGTATGGATGTCGCGAGCTTGCCGGGTGATCGGGTCGAGCTGAAATTGTCCTTCGACGAGCCTGTGGCAGTGCCGCGTGGCTATACCATCGAGCAGCCTGCGCGTATCGCCCTGGATCTGCCAGGCGTTGCCAACAAGCTCGGCGCGAAGAACCGGGAGCTTGGCGCTGGCAATGCCCGTAGCGTGACCATAGTCGAGGCCAAGGATCGCACGCGATTGATCGTCAATCTCGGCACCCTGGCGCCCTACAGTACGCGTGTGGAGGGTAACGATCTCTACGTGCTGGTCGGTGAATCCACTGCTGCCCCGGCCAGCCGACCGGCCGTGGCGGCCACCCCGGTCGCTCCAGCTCCGAGCAAGAAGGTCTATGGCGCACCGACCAGGGCCGTGAAGAACATCGATTTCCAGCGTGGTGAACAAGGTGAGGGAAATGTCGTCATCACGCTTTCCGATCCCTCCGTCAGTCCTGATATTCAGGAGCAGGGTGGCAAGATTCGTCTGGACTTCGCCAAGACCGAACTGCCCGAGTCCCTGCGCGTAAAGCTCGATGTGAAGGACTTCGCTACGCCGGTGCAGTTCGTCAGTGCGACCGGCACAGCCGACAAGACCAGCATCCTGATCGAGCCGGTGGGGCAGTACGATTATCTCGCCTATCAGACGGACGACAAGCTCACCCTGAGCGTCAAGCCGTTGACCCAGGAAGATACCGAGCGTCGCAGTGCCGAGCGCTTCGTCTACAAGGGCGAGAAGCTGTCGCTGAACTTCCAGGACATCGACGTGCGCTCCGTGCTGCAGTTGATCGCGGACTTCACCAACTTGAACCTGGTTGCCAGTGATACCGTTTCCGGCAACATCACCCTGCGTTTGCAGAACGTGCCCTGGGATCAGGCGTTGGATCTGGTGCTCAAGACCAAGGGGCTCGACAAGCGTCAGGTCGGCAACGTGTTGTTGGTTGCACCGGCGGATGAAATTGCCGCGCGCGAGCGCCAGGAGCTGGAAGCGCAGAAGCAGATTGCCGAACTGGCACCGCTGCGTCGTGAGTTGATCCAGGTGAATTATGCCAAGGCGAGCGATATGGCCAAGCTATTCCAGTCGGTGACCAGTGCCGATGGTGCAGCCGATGATCGTGGTTCCATTACGGTCGATGACCGAACCAACAGCATCATTGCCTACCAGACTCAGGAGCGTCTGGACGAACTGCGGCGCATCATTGCCCAGCTCGATATCCCGGTGCGTCAGGTGATGATCGAGGCGCGCATCGTCGAGGCCAATGTCGATTATGACAAGGCGTTGGGTGTGCGCTGGGGAGGCAGTGTGCGCAATGGCCGCTGGGATGTCAGTGGCAAGGACGGCGTGCAGGCTTTCGATGAAGATACTGGTCAGCGGGCTGGCTTTGTCGGTACGGACGAGATTGGTCGCACGACCTTGGATGATGGCTTGGCTCGACTTCCATTCGTTGACATGGGAGCACAGAACAGCACTTCCGGTATTGCGATAGGCTACTTGGGAAGTAGTATCGTCCTGGATCTTCAGCTCTCGGCCATGGAGAAGACGGGGAACGGCGAGATCGTCTCTCAGCCCAAGGTAGTCACCTCCGATAAGGAAACGGCCAAGATTCTCAAAGGCCAGGAAGTTCCCTACCAAGAGGCCAGCTCCAGCGGTGCTACCAGCACTTCGTTCAAGGAGGCGGCGCTTTCCCTTGAGGTCACCCCACAGATTACCCCTGATAACCGCATCATCATGGAGGTCAAGGTCACCAAGGATGCGCCGGATTTTGCCAGGGCGATCAATGGCGTACCGCCCATCAACAAGAACGAAGTGAATGCGAAGGTTCTGGTTAACGACGGTGAAACCATCGTGATTGGTGGGGTGTTCTCCAATACCCAGACCCGATCCGTCGAGAAAGTCCCTTTCCTGGGGGATCTGCCTTTCATCGGCCGTGTTTTCCGGCGCGATGTCGTCGCTGACAACAAAGCCGAGTTGCTGGTTTTCATCACTCCGCGCATCATGAACAACCAAGCCATTGCCGTGAATCGATGACCTAAGTGCGGAATGTAATCCTTGTTGGCCCGATGGGCGCTGGAAAGAGCACCATCGGGCGTTTGCTCGCCAAAGAACTGCGTTTGCCCTTCAAGGACTCCGACAAGGAGATCGAACAGCGCACCGGTGCCAATATCCCCTGGATCTTCGATGTGGAAGGTGAGCAGGGTTTTCGTGAGCGCGAGCAATCGGTCATCGCCGAGTTGTCCCGGCAGGATGGTCTGGTGCTGGCCACTGGTGGTGGTGCGGTGATGCGTGTCGAGAATCGCCAGGCGTTGCATGCGGGGGGGCGTGTGGTCTATCTGCATGCCTCGGTTGAACAGCAGATCGAGCGCACGGCGCGTGACCGCAATCGCCCCCTGTTGCGCAATGCTAATCCGGCACAGGTGCTGCGTGATCTGATGGCGGTGCGTGACCCGCTGTACCGTGAACTCGCCGATATCGTCATCGAGACGGACGAGCGCCCACCGCGGATGGTCGTGCAGGAGATTCTGGCTCGGCTGGATATGCTACCGCCCCGTTAAAGCCCAGGGCGAACTGCGCTATCCTAGTCGCCTTTTTATCCTGGGGGCGTCATGCAGACACTTCACGTTGATCTCGGCGAGCGCAGCTATCCCATCTACATCGGTCAGGGGCTGCTGTCTCGTCCCGAATTGCTGGCGCAGCATATCGCCGGGCGGCAGGTGGCGGTGGTCACCAACGAGACCGTCGCACCCTTGTACCTGCAAGCGCTGCTGCAGGTGCTCGAGGGTTACAGCGTTGCCTCGGTGGTATTGCCGGACGGCGAAGCCTTCAAGAACTGGGAAACCCTGCAACTGATCTTCGATGGGTTGTTGAGCGCTCGGCATGATCGTCGCACCACGGTCGTGGCTCTGGGCGGCGGCGTGATCGGCGACATGGCAGGCTTCGCCGCCGCTTGCTATCAGCGTGGCGTCGATTTCATCCAGGTGCCGACGACCTTGCTCTCCCAGGTGGATTCCTCGGTGGGCGGCAAGACCGGCATCAATCACCCGTTGGGCAAGAACATGGTCGGGGCGTTCTACCAGCCCAAGGCCGTGGTGATCGATACCTGCAGCCTGAATACCCTGCCCGTGCGCGAGTTGTCGGCGGGGCTGGCCGAGGTGATCAAGTATGGCCTGATCTGCGATGAGCCCTTCCTGGCCTGGCTGGAGCAGAACATGCCGGCCTTGCGTGCGCTCGATCAGCAGGTGCTGACCGAGGCTATCGAGCGCTCCTGTGCAGCCAAGGCGCGCGTGGTCGGTGCCGATGAGCGTGAGTCGGGGGTGCGCGCCACCCTGAATCTCGGTCATACCTTCGGCCATGCCATCGAGACCGAGCAGGGCTATGGCGTCTGGCTGCATGGCGAGGCGGTCGCGGCTGGCACGGTGATGGCGCTGGAAATGTCCCATCGCCTTGGCTGGCTGTCGGCGGCCGATCGTGATCGAGGCGTGCGCCTGCTGCAGGCTGCCGGGTTGCCGGTAGTACCGCCGCAGAACATGACTCCGGAGCAGTTCCTGCAGCACATGGCGGTAGACAAGAAGGTGCTGGATGGTCAGTTGCGCCTGGTGCTGCTCAAGCGCCTGGGCGAGGCCGTTGTGACGGCCGACTATCCGCGTGAAATTCTCGAGGCCACGCTGCGTTGCGACTATGCAGCGCTGGCTCGCTCGATCAACGCTTGAAGAGTGATTCATGACCAGTTTGCATGCTGACGAAGCGTTTCTGGCGCACTACCAGTTCAGTCACGACCCCTTCGCGCCCAGGGTGCCGGGCTTCAAGTTCTTCCCTGCACAGCGCAAGCCCGTGCTGGGGCAATTGCATCATCTGGCGCGATACAGCCAATTGTTGCTGGTGGTAACCGGGCCTGAGGGTAGTGGCAAAACGCTGCTGCGTCAGGCGCTGGTTGCCAGCACCAACAAACAGGCTGTGCAGAGCGTGGTCATTGCCCAGGGCATCACCGGGGGTGAGGCACTGCTGCGCCAGGTGGCCCAGGGGCTGTCGCTGGCGACGGCCGATACCCGCTCGATTCTCAACCAGGTTTCGCAACTGGCCTTGACCGGACAGGAAGTCTACCTGTTGATCGACGATGCCGATCAGCTTGACGATGCGGCGTTGCAGGTGGTGCTGACCCTGGCGGCCGGCGATGGCGAGGGGCGCCCGCATGTCTTCCTGTTCGCCGAGCAGGCACTGCTGGAGCGCCTCGAAGCATTGGCCAGCGGTGAGGAGTGCTATCACGCCATCGAGCTGCAGCCTTATACCGAGGAGGAGACTCGTGACTACCTCGCTCAGCGCCTGGAAGGGGCGGGGCAGGGTATCGAGGTATTGAGCGAGGAGCAGGTCGAGGAGATTCACCAGCGCTCCGGCGGCTGGCCGGGTGCAATTAACGGCGAGGCGCGCGAGTTGCTGATCGAGCAGATGCTGGCGCAGCGTTCTGGCGCGCGTCGAGGCGGTTTCTCCTTCTCCCTACCGAAGAAACATCTGTTGGCGCTGGCCGTGGTGCTGGTGGGGGTGGCGGCTGCCTGGGTGATGCAGGGTCGCGACAGCCAGCCTGCCAGCGAGCCTGAGCTTAGTGCCACGCTGCCCCTGCAGCCTTCTGCAGCGCCTGCCGACGGAAAGGCGCCAGAGCCGCAGGCTGCCAGTGGCGCGCCTGCCATCGAGTTCGCGGGCAGCAGCCAGCCGCTGCCCTTGCCCTTGGTCGGTCAACCGCAAGCCGTGATCCGTCAGCCCCTGGCCGAAGCCGCGGGCGAGGAACTGGACAACTTCGAGCCGCCTGCTGCGCCAGATCCCTCGACCGTCACCGTACCGCCTGCGCCAATCGCTGCTGCACCTGCACCTGCACCTGCACCTGCAGCGCCAAAGCCTGCTACGCAGCAGCAACTGAAGCAGACAGAGACCAAACAGGCGGAGCCCGCCGTTGCAGCCAAGCCGGCTCCAGCGCCTTCGCCAGCAACCGCCAAGCCGGCAACACCCAGCCCGGCAGGTGGTAATTGGTATGCTCAGCAGCCGGCATCACGCTATGCGCTGCAAGTGGTGGGGTCGCGTTCCGAGGCGAATATTCAGGCCATGGTGCGCGAAGGGGGCAGTGAGTACCGCTACTTCAAGAAAATCCATCAGGGCCAGCCGCTGTACGTGCTGACCTATGGCAGCTTCGCCAGCCGGGCGGCCGCCCAGGCGGCAGTGAAAACCTTACCGGCCAAGCTGCAGGCTGGTAAGCCCTGGCCGCGCACGATTGGCAGTATTCAGCAGGAAATGAGTCGCTAGGTGAATACCTGGTAGCTGCTCGGCGGGGTGCCTGTGCGTCCCGCTTGCAGGATGTCTTCATAACGCTTTCAATCTGACGGGCTACAGGGGGGCGCCTACCTGTGGCGTCGCTGTGTGCAAGCGTGTTCCATGTCGTGACTCGTTGGTCGCTATCATGGCTGGATGTTCATATCCTTCGTTTTTGCGACATAATTTTTCACCCCTTCGTCACGAAAATTTGTGACGGGGTGGGTGGATATGTACAATGACCTCCCTTTTGCCTGCGCAAAGCTGGCCCGTGCCCGCTTTTCGGGTTTAAGACATTGAATTAGAAAGTAATTTGCCTGGAGTACAGGCAGCCTGGTGAGAGTTTCCCCTATGAAAGCAGGTTTGTACCGTCCTGATGAGTTCAAGGATAACTGCGGCTTCGGCTTGATCGCCCATATGCAAGGTGAGGCTAGCCATCACCTGCTCAAGACCGCCATTGAGGCCCTCACCTGCATGACTCACCGCGGCGGTATCAACGCCGACGGCAAGACCGGTGATGGCTGCGGCCTGCTGATCCAGAAGCCCGATCGATTCCTGCGCGCCATCGCCCAGGAGCAGTTCGGCGTCGAACTGCCTGGGCAATATGCCGTGGGCATGGTGTTCTTCAATCAGGACCCGGCCAAGGCCGAGGTCGCGCGCGAGAACATGAACCGCGAAATCCTTGCGGCAGGCCTGCAACTGGTGGGCTGGCGCAAGGTGCCGATCGACACTAGCGTGCTCGGCCAACTGGCGCTGGAACGCCTGCCGCAGATCGAGCAGGTGTTCATCGGCGGTGATGGCCTGTCCGACCAGGAATTCGCCATCAAGCTGTTCAGCGCCCGCCGGCGCTCGTCGGTGGCCAATGCCGACGACAGCGATCACTACATCTGCAGCTTCTCGCACAAGACCATCATCTACAAAGGCCTGATGATGCCGGCGGACCTGCAGCAGTTCTACCCGGATCTGGGTGACGAGCGCCTGCAGACCGCCATCGCGGTCTTCCACCAGCGTTTCTCCACCAACACCCTGCCGAAGTGGCCGCTGGCGCAGCCCTTCCGCTTCCTCGCGCACAACGGCGAGATCAACACCATCACCGGCAACCGCAACTGGGCGCAGGCCCGTCGCACCAAGTTCGCCAACGAGCTGATCCCCGATCTCGACGAGCTGGGCCCGCTGGTCAACCGTGTTGGCTCCGACTCCTCGAGCATGGACAACATGCTCGAGCTGATGGTCACCGGCGGCATCGACCTGTTCCGCGGCCTGCGCATGATCATTCCGCCGGCCTGGCAGAACGTCGAGACCATGGACGCAGACCTGCGCGCGTTCTACGAATACAACTCCATGCACATGGAGCCCTGGGATGGCCCGGCCGGCGTGGTGCTGACCGATGGTCGCCATGCCGTATGCCTGCTCGACCGTAACGGTCTGCGCCCGGCGCGCTGGGTCACCACCAAGAACGGCTACATCACCCTGGCGTCGGAAATCGGCGTGTGGGACTACCAGCCCGAAGACGTCATCGCCAAGGGCCGTGTCGGCCCGGGGCAGATCCTCGCCGTCGACACCGAGACCGGCCAGGTGCTGGACACCGAGTCCATCGACAGCCGCCTGAAGTCACGCCACCCCTACAAGCTGTGGCTGCGCAAGCATGCCCAGCGTATCAAAGCGACTCTGGAAGACCGCGACCATGGTTCGGCCTTCTACGACCCGGATCAGCTCAAGCAGTACATGAAGATGTTCCAGGTCACCTTCGAGGAGCGTGACCAAGTGCTGCGTCCGCTCGGCGAGCAGGGCCAGGAAGCCGTCGGCTCCATGGGTGACGACACGCCGATGGCCGTGCTCAGCCAGCGCGTGCGTTCGCCGTACGATTATTTCCGTCAGCAGTTCGCGCAGGTTACCAACCCGCCGATCGACCCGCTGCGCGAAGCGATCGTCATGTCCCTGGAAATCTGCCTGGGCGCCGAACGCAACATCTTCAGTGAGTCGCCGGAGCACGCTACCCGCGTGATCCTCAGCAGCCCGGTGATTTCGCCAGCCAAGTGGCGTGCGCTGATGAATCTGGATCGCCCGGGCTTCGACCGTCATGTCATCGACATGAACTATGACGAGTCGCTGGGTCTGGAGGCTGCCGTGCGCAACATGGCCGACCAGGCGGAGGAAGCCGTGCGTGCCGGCAAGGTGCTGTTGGTACTGACCGACCGTCACATCGCTCCGGGCAAGCTGCCGGCGCATGCCGCGCTGGTTACCGGCGCCGTGCATCACCGCCTTACCGAGAAAGGCCTGCGCTGCGACTGCAACATCCTGGTGGAAACCGCCACCGCGCGTGACCCGCACCACTATGCCGTGCTGCTGGGCTTCGGTGCCTCGGCGGTGTATCCGTTCCTGGCCTACGAAGTGCTGGGCGACCTGATCCGCACCGGTGAAGTGCTGGGCGATCTGTACGAAGTGTTCAAGTACTACCGCAAGGGCATCTCAAAGGGCTTGCTGAAGATCCTGTCGAAGATGGGCATCTCCACGGTCGCGTCCTACCGCGGTGCGCAGCTATTCGAGGCGGTCGGCCTGGCCGATGAAGTCACCGAACTGTGCTTTCGTGGTGTGGCCAGCCGTATCCAGGGTGCGCGTTTCGTTGACATTGAAAGCGAGCAGAAGCTGCTGTCCCAGGAGGCCTGGAACAACCGCAAGTCGATCCAGCAGGGCGGCTTGCTCAAGTTCGTCTACGGCGGCGAATACCACGCCTACAACCCGGACGTGGTGCGCACGCTGCAGGAAGCCGTGCAGCAGGGCAACTACGCCAAGTACAAGGAATACTCGACGCTGGTCGACACCCGTCCGGTGTCGATGATCCGTGACCTGCTCAAGGTCAAGGAGTCCGCCACGCCGATCAGCCTCGACGAAGTCGAGCCGCTGCAGTCGATCTTCAAGCGCTTCGACGCCGCCGGTATCTCCCTCGGCGCGCTGTCGCCGGAGGCGCACGAGGCGCTGGCCGAGGCGATGAACCGCCTGGGTGGTCGCTCCAACTCCGGCGAGGGCGGCGAAGACCCGGCCCGCTACGGCACCATCAAGAGCTCCAAGATCAAGCAGGTGGCCACCGGCCGCTTTGGCGTGACCCCGGAATACCTGGTCAACGCCGAAGTGCTGCAGATCAAGGTGGCCCAGGGCGCCAAGCCCGGTGAGGGCGGCCAGTTGCCGGGCGGCAAGGTCAACGGCCTGATCGCCAAGCTGCGCTACGCGGTGCCGGGCGTGACCCTGATCTCGCCGCCGCCGCACCACGACATCTACTCGATCGAAGACCTGGCGCAGCTGATCTATGACCTCAAGCAGGTCAACCCGAAGGCGCTGGTGTCGGTCAAGCTGGTGGCGGAAGCCGGTGTCGGTACCATCGCCGCCGGTGTGGCCAAGGCCTATGCCGACCTGATCACTATTTCCGGCTACGACGGCGGTACCGGCGCATCGCCGCTGACCTCCATCCGCTACGCCGGTGCGCCCTGGGAACTGGGCCTGGCCGAAACCCACCAGACCCTGCGCGGCAACGACCTGCGCGGTAAGGTGCGGGTACAGACCGACGGTGGTCTGAAAACCGGTCTGGACGTGATCAAGGCGGCCATCCTCGGCGCCGAGAGCTTCGGCTTCGGCACCGCGCCGATGGTGGCCCTAGGTTGCAAATACCTGCGCATCTGCCACTTGAACAACTGCGCCACCGGCGTGGCCACGCAGAACGACAAGCTGCGCAAGGATCACTTCATCGGCACCGTCGAGATGGTGATGAACTTCTTCACCTACGTCGCCGAGGAAACCCGCGAGTGGCTGGCCAAGTTGGGCGTGCGCAGCCTGGAAGAGCTGATCGGCCGTACCGACCTGCTCGAAGTGCTGCCGGGTGAAACCGCCAAGCAGGGCAACCTGGATCTGTCGCCGCTGCTGGCCAGCGCGCATATCCCGGCCGACAAGCCGCAGTTCTGCCAGGTGCCGAAGAACCCGCCGTTCGACGAAGGCCTGCTGGCCGAGAAGATGGTGGAGCTGGCCAAGGACGCCATCGCCGGCAAGAGCGGTGGTGAGTTCGAGCTGAACATCGGCAACTGCGACCGCTCCATTGGTGCGCGCATTTCCGGCGAGATCGCCCGTGTGCACGGCAACCAGGGCATGAATGATGCGCCGATCACCTTCCGCTTCAAAGGCACTGCCGGGCAGAGCTTCGGCGTGTGGAACGCCGGTGGTCTGCACCTGCGCCTGGAAGGCGACGCCAACGACTACGTGGGCAAGGGCATGACTGGTGGCAAGATCGTTATCACTCCGCCTGCCGGCAGCCCGTTCGCCACCGAGGACAGTGCCATCATCGGCAACACCTGCCTGTACGGCGCCACTGGCGGCAAGCTGTTCGCCACCGGCACTGCGGGTGAGCGTTTCGCCGTGCGCAACTCCGGCGCCCACGCCGTGGTGGAGGGCACTGGCGACCACTGCTGCGAGTACATGACCGGCGGTTTCGTCTGTGTGCTGGGCAAGACCGGCTACAACTTCGGCTCGGGCATGACTGGCGGTTTCGCTTATGTGCTCGACCTGGACAACGGCTTCTACGATCGCGTCAACCACGAGCTGGTGGAAATCCAACGCATCAACAATGAAGCGATGGAGGCCTACCGCAGCCACCTGGAAAGCGTGCTCGCCGAATACGTCGAAGAGACCGGCAGCGAGTGGGGGCAGAATCTGCTGGAAAACCTGGACGATTACCTGCGCAAGTTCTGGCTGGTGAAACCGAAAGCGGCCAGTCTGAAGTCGCTGCTGTCCAGCACCCGTGCCAACCCACAGTAAAGCCGCAAGCGGCAAGCCCCAAGCTGCAAGTCATAAGCAGCTCCGGGCTTGTCGATCCAACGTGATTGTCTTGCAGCTTGCAGCTTGATGCTTGCCGCTGCTGTTATGAGGTAATGCAATGACTGAACGTCTGAATAACGACTTCCAGTTCATCGAAGTCGGGCGCAAAGACCCGAAGAAGAAACTGCTGCGTCAGCGCAAGAAGGAATTCGTCGAGATCTACGACAACTTCAAGCCGGCGCAAGCTGCAGACCAGGCGCATCGCTGCCTGGGCTGCGGCAACCCCTACTGCGAGTGGAAGTGCCCGGTGCACAACTTCATTCCGAACTGGCTCAAGCTGGTGTCGGAAGGCAACATCCTGGCCGCCGCCGAACTCTCGCACCAGACCAACACCCTGCCGGAAGTCTGCGGCCGCGTGTGCCCGCAGGATCGCCTCTGCGAAGGTGCGTGCACCCTCAATGACGGCTTCGGCGCGGTGACCATCGGCTCGGTGGAGAAGTACATCACCGACACCGCCTTCGCCATGGGCTGGCGCCCGGACATGTCCAAGGTCAAACCGACCGGCAAGCGCGTTGCGGTAATCGGTGCCGGCCCGGCCGGCCTGGGCTGCGCCGACGTGCTGGTGCGCAACGGCGTGACCCCCGTGGTGTTCGACAAGAACCCGGAAATCGGTGGCCTGCTGACCTTCGGCATCCCCGAGTTCAAGCTGGAGAAGACCGTGCTCAGCCGCCGCCGTGAAGTCTTCACCGGCATGGGTATCGAGTTCCGCCTGAACACCGAGATCGGCAAGGACGTGACCATGCAGCAACTGCTGGATGAGTACGATGCCGTGTTCATGGGCATGGGCACCTACACCTACATGAAGGGTGGCTTCCCGGGCGAGGATCTGCCGGGCGTCTACGACGCGCTGGACTTCCTCATCGCCAACGTCAATCGCAACCTGGGTTTCGAGAAGTCGCCGGAAGACTTCATCGACATGAAGGGCAAGCGCGTCGTGGTGCTGGGCGGTGGCGACACCGCGATGGACTGTAACCGCACCTCGATCCGTCAGGGCGCCAAGGCCGTGACCTGTGCCTACCGCCGTGACGAAGAGAACATGCCCGGCTCGCGCAAGGAAGTGAAGAACGCCAAGGAAGAGGGCGTGAAGTTCCTCTTCAACCGCCAGCCCATCGCCATCGTCGGCGACGGCAAGGTGGAAGGCATCAAGGTGGTCGAGACCCGTCTCGGCGAGCCGGATGCCCGTGGCCGCCGCAGCCCCGAGCCGATTCCGGGCTCCGAGGAAGTCATTCCGGCGGAAGCTGTGCTGATCGCCTTCGGTTTCCGTCCGAGCCCGGCGCCCTGGTTCGAGCAGTTCGAGATCCAGACCGACAGCCAGGGTCGCGTCGTGGCGCCGGAGAAAAACACCTTCAAGCACCAGACTAGCAACCCGAAGATTTTCGCCGGTGGCGACATGGTGCGTGGTTCCGACCTGGTGGTGACGGCGATCTTCGAGGGCAGGAACGCCGCCGAAGGCATCCTCGACTACCTGGGCGTTTGATGACGCAGGGCAAGTAAAGGCGAGACAAATCGTCGCGATGGACAAAAGGCATGGCACTCGCCGTGCCTTTTGTTTTGTGCTCTGCGAAAATGCCCGCACTTTTTTCGCTGGATGCTGCCATGACCGCCCTGAAGAACGACCGTTTCCTTCGTGCCCTGCTCAAGCAACCCGTGGATGTCACGCCTGTCTGGATGATGCGCCAGGCTGGCCGATATCTGCCGGAATACCGCGGGACCCGGGCCAAGGCCGGCGACTTCGTGAGCCTGATGAAGAATCCCGCGCTTGCCTGCGAGGTCACCATCCAGCCGCTGGATCGCTACCCGCAACTGGATGCCGCGATCCTCTTCTCCGACATCCTCACCATCCCCGATGCCATGGGTCAGGGCCTGTACTTCGAGACGGGTGAGGGCCCGCGCTTCAAGAAGGTGATCAGCAGCCTGGCCGATATCGAGGCGCTACCGGTGACGGATGCCGAGAAGGATCTGGGCTACGTGATGGACGCCGTGCGCACCATCCGCCGCGAGCTCAATGGTCGTGTGCCGCTGATCGGTTTCTCCGGCAGCCCCTGGACACTGGCCACCTACATGGTCGAAGGCGGCTCGTCGAAAGACTTCCGCAAGACCAAGGCGATGCTCTACGACAATCCCCAGGCCTTGCACGCGCTGCTCGACAAGCTGGCGCAGTCGGTCACGGCGTATCTGAACGGGCAGATCCTGGCCGGGGCGCAGGCGGTACAGATCTTCGATTCCTGGGGTGGCGCGCTGTCGGCGGCGGCCTACCAAGAGTTCTCCCTGCGCTACATGAAGCAGATCGTCGACGGCCTGATTCGCGAGCATGACGGGCGTCGCGTTCCGGTGATCCTGTTCACCAAGGGCGGCGGTCTGTGGCTGGAATCCCTGGCCGATAGTGGCGCAGAAGCGTTGGGCCTGGACTGGACCTGCGACATCGGCAGCGCTCGCACCCGTGTCGGTGACAAGGTCGCCCTGCAGGGCAACATGGATCCGGCGGTGCTCTACGCCAAGCCGGAAGCGATTCGTGCTGAGGTGGCGCGTATCCTGGCGGCCTACGGTGCCGGCAGCGGCCATGTGTTCAATCTGGGCCACGGCATCACCCCGGAGGTCGACCCGGCCAACGCAGGGGCTTTCTTCGAGGCGGTGCATGAGCTTTCGGCACAGTATCACTGACGCAACAAAAAGCCCGGCACTGCCGGGCTTTTTGTTAGAAGCCTGCTCGGTACTTGGTATCGACCTTGCGCTTTTCCAGCGTGTATTGAGCGATATCGAGTTGACCACTGCCTAGCTGATCATCCAGCTCTTGCATGTCGCGTTCATGAAGCTTGGCAACATGCGCCTTGGTTACGTTGTAGTTGATGGCGCGTGCTGCATCGTAGCCGCTGATAGGGTCCCATAGGATAGACAAAGGCCAGAGCAGCAGATTGGCTACTCCAAATCCGTATTCACGTCCGTAGAAGGAACCGCCGCCAGGCAAGAGCCCCAGTGCTGCGCCAGCACCAGGGCTTTTTTCCTGAATGGCCAGACCACGGGCCTCATAGGCATCGAGTTCAGCTTTCTGTACGGAGTTGAGCCCGCTGGCGCAGCCAGTGGTAATGACCAGAAGGCTACCGAGCAGGAGTGTGCGTAGGTACTGCATTGCATTTCCTTGTTTTGCGTGTTGTCCTGATGCGCCATTTGGCGCGGGCGCAAACTAGCATGCATGATGGCTTTGAGCTATTGCTTGGCATGACTTTTTGAAAGCTTTGATTGTCATGGCCTTTGCATAGAGTTTGGAAAACCAATATCGGGGGAGGTTCGTGATGCGACGTGTGGTATTCAACCAGAAGGGTGGCGTGGGCAAGTCCAGCATCGCCTGCAATCTCGCGGCGGTGAGTGCGGCGCAGGGCTATCGCACCTTGCTGGTCGACCTGGACGCCCAGGCCAACTCGACCCATTACCTCACTGGTTTGACCGGCGACGAGATTCCGGTGGGCATCGCCGACTTCTTCAAGCAGACGCTGTCATCCGGCCCCTTCGCCAAGAAGGGCAAGGTGGATATCTACGAGACGCCCTTCGACAACCTGCACGTGATCACGGCCACGGCCGAACTGGCAGAGCTGCAGCCCAAGCTGGAACAGAAGCACAAGATCAACAAGCTGCGCAAACTGCTCGACGAGTTGAGCGAAGACTACGACCACATCTATCTGGACACGCCGCCGGCTCTGAATTTCTACACCGTATCGGCGCTGATCGCGGCTGACCGCGTGCTGATTCCCTTCGACTGCGACAGCTTTTCGCGCAATGCCCTGTACGGGCTGCTGGCCGAGCTCGAAGAGCTCAAGGAAGACCACAACGAGAAGCTGGAAGTGGAAGGCATCGTGGTCAACCAGTTTCAGCCGCGTGCCGTGCTGCCTCAGCAACTGCTCGACGAGCTGATCGCAGAAGGGCTGCCGGTGCTGCCGGTGAACCTGATGAGCTCGGTGAGGATGCGCGAATCGCACCAGGCGTGCACGCCGCTGATCCATCTGGATGCACGGCACAAGCTGACCCAGCAGTTCGTCGAGCTGCACGATCTGCTCAACGCCGTTTGAACAGCTGAGCCTGCAAAAACGCCGTGGCTGCCTCAGGCGTACCACGGCGTTTGCATTTCAGACGTTCAGCGCACCACGAACACGTCGCACGGCGCCTTGTGCAGGAAGTGTTGCGCCAGGCTGCCCAGCAAGGCCTGGGAAAAGGCGCTACGACCGTGACTGCCGAGCACCAGCAATTCGCTACGGCGAGTTTTGATCTGTTCCTGCAGGCTGCGCAGGATGCCACCTTGCAGCACTTCATGGCTCAGCGTTGGGCCGCCCGGGGGCAGCATCAGCGCTTCGTCGTGCAGCAACTGGCTGATCAGCGCCCGCTGGGTTTCGAGCTGCTCGGCGATCTGCTTGGGCGTGCCCTTGTCCGGCTCGAATACATGCAGGGCATGCAGCTCGGCGCTGCCGGGCAGCAGCCGGTAAGCCTGACCCAGAGCGCTGCAGGCGCACAGAGAAAAATCCAGGGCAGCCACGGCGCGTTGGTAGGGGGCTGAGTCGTTGCGGGCCACCAGTAGCAGCGGCACGCTGCAACGCCGCGCGATACGATCCAGGCTGGTGCCGGAGAAAAAATCATGGCGCTGTTGATGGCTGCCGAGCACCAGCAGATCACAACCTGTCTCCTGCACTTGCTGCAGCACCACCTCCGAAGGTTTGCCGCTGAGCATGCGCAGCTCGGTACCGGGCGGTGCGTATTGGGTCAGGCTGCGATCCAATGCCAGGCGGGCTTTCTCGTGCTGTTCGCTGTTCTGGCTCGGGTCGAGCACGTGCAGGATCGTGAGGCGCGCATCGTGCTGCTTGGCGAGTTGGCTGGCGCGGCACAAGGCCATGTCAGCGGTGTCGCGCAAGTCATGGGCGATGAGAATGTGGTGAAACATGATGACGGCTCTCCTGCCGATACCCGTCGGCAATTTTATTGTGTCTGTTCAGATAGCCGCTCTTTTGATTTATAGCAAGGTCAGGGACTGTTACCGATTGCGAATGCAGGCAGCGGCTGCCCTCAGCGTAAGCGCAATTGGTACTGGCCGCGACTTTCCGCGACCACTTCCGCGTTGCCGTCGGTCAGTTGCAGCTCCAGTAGGTAGTCCGCCTTGCCGTGCAGGCAAGCTTGCTCCTGCAGTCGCACGACGTCGTCAGGCGACAGGCGTGCTTCGACGCGGATGTCGCCCATGGCCGGGCGACGAAAGCGCAGGTTCATTTCCTTGATCACGGGGTAAAAGCGCTTGGCGTCGAAGCTGGTGAGGAACAGCGCGCCGCCGGGAATTTCCGCGAGGGTGAACAGCGCGCCGGCGTACATGCTGCCGATATGGTTCTGGTTGCCTTGTAGCGGCATGCACAGGCGCACGAAACCGGGCTCCAGCACCTCGGCCTTGAGGCCGCTGCGTTTGACGAAGGCGATCTGTTGCTCGGTGAGTTGGCGAGCGATTTCCATGGGCAGCGGCATGAGCGGATTCTCGAATGTCGACCCTGCCAGCCTATAAGGATGCTGAGCTTACGCAAGTGCCCCGAACGCCCACGGTGACTGACCGAAGCGCTCAAGAGCCCTGGCACGTAGCCCGGATGCAATCCGGGGATAACCGGCACGCAATTTCCCGGATTGCATCCGGGCTACAGACCCTAGATACCCTGCTGGCGCAACCAGGCCTGCAGTTGTGGCAGTGGCATGGCACCGCTCTGGCGAGCGACCTCGACGCCACCCTTGAACAGGATCAGGCTGGGGATGGAGCGGATACCCAGTTGCCCGGCCAGATTGGGGTTGGCTTCGCTATCGAGTTTGCCCAGGCGGCAGCGTCCCTGTAGCTGTGCGGCGGCCTGCTGGAAGGTCGGCGCGAAGGCTTTGCAGGGGCCGCACCAACTGGCCCAGACATCCACCAGCAAGGGCAGGTCGCCCTTGAGCTGGCTGGCGAAGTTGCCTTGCGTCAGGGGGATGGGGGCGCCGGGTAGCACCTCGCTTTTGCAACGCCCGCAGCGCGGGGCATCGCCCAGGCGTTCGGCGGGAATGCGGTTGAGCCCATTGCAGTGCGGGCAGGGGATTAGCAGGGGATCGCTCATGATTCGGCTCCAGGGCACCTCTAAAAACTACCTCGGCTTTGGCTTCCTGCGTCGCTCTACCTCCTGCATCCATGCAGTCGTACGTTGCCATCACTGCGTTAAAAACAGACTCGGAGGCCGCTTGCGGCCAACGCACTTCAGTGCGGCTCCGAAGGGGCGAGCGGAGCGAGTCATGCTCATGTACAAAAGTACAGTCGACCGCGACTCCGAGCGTTCCTCGCCTGTTTTTGCGGGGCCGCCATCTGCCTCGCCTACGTTTTTAGAAGTGCCCTCCAGTGGTTATGACCGCTATCTGGAGCCGAAGCATCGGCTTTTCAAGCGCTCAGACGCGCGCCGCTTCGAGCGCCTGGGTCAGGTCAGCTAGGATATCGTCGATATGCTCGATGCCGATGGACAGGCGCACCATGTCTCGCGGTACGCCGGCCTTCTGCAGTTCCTCGGCGCTGAGCTGGCGGTGGGTGGTGGACGCGGGGTGGCAGGCCAGCGACTTGGCGTCGCCGATGTTGACCAGGCGCACCACCAGTTGCAGCGCATCGATGAAGCGCGCTCCGGCCTCCTGTCCGCCTTGAATGCCGAAGGACAGGATCGCCGCCGGCTTACCGCCGAAATAGCGTTGGGCCAGTTCATGCTCGGGATGGTCGGCCAGACCGGCGTACTTCACCCAGGCCACCTGCGGATGCTTCTGCAGGTACTGCGCCACTTTCAGCGCGTTGTCGGTGTGGCGCTCCATGCGCAGGGCCAGGGTTTCCAAGCCTTGCAGGATAAGGAAGGCGTTGAAGGGCGACAGTGCTGCGCCGGTGTTGCGCAGTGGCACTACGCGGCAGCGGCCGATAAAGGCGGCCGGGCCGAAGGCTTCGGTGTAGGTGACGCCGTGGTAGGACGGATCGGGCGTGTTGAGCAGCGGGAAGCGCGCCTTGTTATCGGCCCAGGGGAATTTGCCAGAGTCGACCACGATGCCACCGATGCTGGTGCCGTGACCACCGATGTACTTGGTCAGCGAGTGCACGACGATATCCGCGCCATGCTCGAAGGGGCGGCAGAGAATTGGCGTGGCCACGGTATTGTCGACGATCAGCGGCACGCCATGGCGGTGAGCGGCGTCGGCCAGTGCCTGGAGGTCGACGATGTTGCCGGCTGGGTTGCCGATGGATTCGCAGAACACCGCCTTGGTGCGCTCGTCGATCAGCGCTTCCAGCGCGGTGATGTCATCGTGCGCGGCGAAGCGGGTCTGGATGCCGAAGCGCGGCAGGGTATGGGCCAGCAGGTTGTAGGTGCCGCCGTAGAGTTTGGCCACCGAGACGATGTTGTCGCCGGCCTCGGCCAGGGTCTGGATGGCATAGGTGATGGCGGCCATGCCGGAGGCCACGGCCAGCGCTCCGACGCCGCCTTCCAGCGCCGCCACGCGCTCTTCCAGCACGGCGTTGGTGGGGTTCATGATGCGCGAGTAGATGTTGCCGGCCACCTTCAGGTCGAACAGGTCGGCACCATGCTGGGTGTCGTCGAAGGCGAAGGAGCTGGTCTGGTAGATCGGCACCGCCACCGCCTTGGTGGTGGGATCCGGGTCGTAGCCAGCGTGAATGGCCAGGGTTTCCAGTTTCATGCGCATGTTCCTTCAAGGGCAGATTGAAAGATTCGCAGCATGGATAAGGCCCGGGGCCCGGTCAATGCACGGAGGCGGCGAAAACGCTTCCCGGATTAGAACATTGCGTTCGCAGCTTATGCCGTCACACCGGAGTCAGCGGGAAGAACCAGGGAATGACCAGCGTGGCCACGCCCCACAGCAGCAGGTTCAAAGGGATGCCCACCTTCATGAAATCGGTGAAGCGATAACCGCCGGCGTTGTAAACGAAGGTGTTGGTCTGATAGCCGATGGGGGTGGCGAAGCTGGCGCTGGCGGCGAACATCACGGCCACCACGAAGGCGCGCGGGTCGATGCCCAGGTGCTGAGCCATGCCGATGGCGATAGGCGTCACCAATACGGCCACGGCATTGTTCGACAGCACCTCGGTGAGGATCGATGTGAACAGGTAGATGAAACTCAGCATCAGCAGCGGTCCGGCCCAGGGCAGCCAGCCCATGACATTCTCCACCATCAACCTGACCAGGCCCACCTTGTCCATGGCGATGCTGATGGCCAGCATGCCGAAGATCAGGCTGAGGATCTTCCAGTCCACCGCCTTGTAGGCATCCTCTACGTCCAGGCAGCGGGTGGCCAGTACGGTCACCGCGCCGATGATCGCCAGGCCTTCGATGGGCATGACGCCGAAGGCGGCCAGCAGCATCACCGCCAGAGTGGCGAGGATGGCGATGGGCGCCTTATCACGGCGAAAGGCGCGCTCCTGCACGGCGTTGAGGCTGATCAGCTCGCCGTTGTCGGCGAAGCGCTTGATCTGCGCTGGGGTGCCCTCCACCAGCATCACGTCACCGAACTGCAACTGGAAGTTGTCGAGATTGCCCTGCACGTTCTCGTCCTGGCGGTGAATGGCCAGCACGGCTATGCCGTAACGTGCGGTGAGGTCGAGGTCGCGCATTGGGCGGTGGCTGTAGCGCGAGTTACGCCCGACGATGGCTTCGGCAAGGATCACGTCATGGCTGCTGAGGGTCTCGAAGGCATTGCCGCGGTTGAAGCTCAGGTGGCCGCTCTCGCGCAACTCCACCACGTCCTTGACCTGGCCGTGCAGCATCAGGCGGTCGCCACTGGCCAGCAGGGTATCGGCGCCGGGCTCGGTCAGCTCCTGTTCGTCGCGAAACAGCTTGAGTACCTGCAGGCCGCTGCCACCGTTGAGATTGGCCTCGTGCAGGGTCTTGCCGATCATCGGCGAGTCATGCGGTACCAGCAGCTCGGTCATGAAGGTGCGCGACAGGTCGGGGCGTAGCTGGCGCGACAGGGTTTCCCGCTCGGGCAGCAGGCGATGACCGATGGTCAGCAGGTAGAGCATGCCGAAGGCCGCCATGACCAGGCCCACCCCGGTGATCTCGAAGATGCCGAACGGCGCCATGCCTGCCTTGCGCGCGACGCCGTCGACGAGAATGTTGGTCGAGGTGCCGATCATGGTCAGGGTGCCGCCGAGGATGGTGGCATAGGACAGCGGAATCAGCAGCTTGGAGGGCAGGGTGCCGGCGCGGCGCGCCAGGGCGATGGCCACCGGGGTGAGGATGGCCACCACCGGCGTGTTGTTCAGGCAGGCGGACACCACCAGCGCAGTGACGGTGAGACCGGTGAGTACGCGAATCGGGCTGGTGCCGACCAGATCTCCCAACCAGTTGCCGAGGGCGTCGATGCAGCCGGTGCGCTCCAGTGCGGCGGAGAGCACGAACATGCAGGCAATGGTCACCGGCGCCGAGTTGGACAGCACGCTGAGCACTTCGCCCGGGGTCAGCAACTGGCTGACCAGCAAGGCGGCCACGGCGATGGCCGCGACGATGTCCGGGCTCCACTTTTCGCGGACGAAGGCATAGAGCACCCAGATCAGCAGGGCGCCGACGAAAAAGAGGGGGAGGGAGTCCCAGGGCATGAAAATCCTTGGCAGCGAATCTCGTATGAGGTATCGGCGCGCACCGGGGCGGCCTGGCTGGGCGCCAAGATAGAGGGCTTCTTATAGATAGTCTAAGAATGTTTGGGCAGATTGATATGCCTTTTCGGTTTAACAGATAAGGGGTGGCCGGATGCTTGAGGCCCCTCCGTCCACGGCTGACTTACGACGAACAACTGATCTCCAGGTGCTTGCCCCATTCCGGCGGGCGCTCGGCGTAGCGCTCCTTGCCCGGCTGCTCGTCGAACGGGCGGGACAATACCGCGTGCAGTTCGCGCAATGGGCCATGATCGCCGGCCTCGGCCGCTTCGATGGCCTGTTGCGCCAGGTAGTTGCGCAGGATGTACTTGGGGTTGACCGCGTGCATGCGCACCTGGCGGTCGGCCTGCTCGCCACCTTCGCGTTGGCAGCGCGCCAGATAGTCCTGGCCCCAGGCATCGAAGCCGGCGAGATCGACGAAATCGTCGCGCACCACCTGCAAGGCTTCGGCGGGCGCCTGCTCGCCGAGGCGGCGGAAGAACAGCGTGTAGTCGGTGGATTTGCCCGCCTGCATCAGTTGCAGCAGGCGCTGGATCAGTGCTTCGTCGTCGTCCTCGGTGCTGGTGAAGCCCAGGCGTTTACGCATCAGGTCGAGGTAATGCGCCTGGTACAGCGGCAGGAACAGATCCAGCGCCTCGCGCAGGCTGTCGACGGTGGCGAAGGGCGTTAGCGCCTGGGCCAGGGCGGCGAGGTTCCAATGGGCAATGGGCACCTGATTGCTGAAGCTGTAGCGGCCGGTGTCATCGGAGTGGTTGCAGATATGGTTGGCGTCGAAGTCGTCGAGAAAGGCGTAGGGGCCGTAGTCGAAGGTGATGCCGAGGATGGACATGTTGTCGGTGTTCATCACCCCATGGCAGAAGCCGTAGGCCTGCCAGTGGGCGATCATCGCGGCTGTGCGTTCGATCACTTCGCCCAGCAGCGCCACCCAGGGCTCGTCCTGCTCCAGGCAATGTGGGAAGTGACAGGCCATGACGTGCTCGCCGAGGGTTTTCAGGTGCTCGTGCTGGCGCGTGTAGTAGAAATATTCAAAGTGGCCGAAGCGCACGTGGCTCTGCGCCAGGCGCAGCACCATCGCCGCGCTTTCCTTCTTCTCGCGCCAGACCGGGGTGTCGGAGGCGGTGACGCACAGTGCCCGTGAACTGGGTATGCCGAGGGCATGCAGGTGTTCGCTGGCGAGAAATTCGCGGATCGACGAGCGTAGCACCGCGCGACCGTCGCCCATGCGCGAGTAGGGCGTCATGCCGGCGCCCTTGAGGTGCAGGTCCCAGTGCTCGCCGGCCTCGTTCAGTACCTCGCCCAGCAGCAGGCCGCGGCCGTCACCGAGGCGTGGCGTGTAGCCGCCGAACTGGTGGCCGGAGTAGACCATGGCGCGTGGCTCGGCCTCCTCCCAGAGTTTGTGCCCGGCGAACAGTTCGGCGAACTCGGGGCGCTGCGCCTCGGCAGGATCGAGGTCGAGCAGGGCCATGGCTGCTTCGCTGGCGACCACCAGCCTCGGCTGCTCGATGGGCTCGGGCAGTACCTCGGTGGAGAAGGCATCACCGAGGCGGGCGAAGCGGTTGTCGAAGGTCAGCTCATCGAGGCGTTTCACCATGGACTCCTCGGACGCTCAGGGCGTGGTCGGCGGTGGCGGTGTTTGGATGTCCGTTGCGCTAGCCGCAGCGATTTTCGCGATCTCTTTCTGATCGAGTTTCTGTTCGCCATGTTCCAGATTCTTCACGTACACCTCGACCTGGCGGAAGGCGATGTTGATACCGTTCTTCGGGAACTCGCGGTCGATGAAACGGTTGATCTCGTCGGTGGCCGGGTTGCGGTCGCCGAGATCGCGGACATGGATACGCAGCTCGTGGTCCAGCGTGCTCTCACCGAAATTGAGGAAATACACCAGCGGTGCCGGTTCTTTGAGCACGCGGGGATTTTCCTGCGCGGCCTGCAGCAGCAGCTTGCGCACCAGGTCGAGATCCGAACCGTAACCGACGCCGACCTTGAGGGTGACGCGAGTCACCGTGTCACTCAACGACCAATTGATCAACTGGCCGGTGATGAAGGTCTTGTTCGGGACGATGATTTCCTTGTGGTCGAAATCGGTGATGGTCGTGGCGCGGATGCGGATCTTGCTCACGGTGCCGGACAGATTGCCGATGGTCACCACGTCACCGATGCGCACCGGGCGCTCGAAGAGAATGATCAGACCGGAGATGAAGTTGGCGAAGATTTCCTGCAGGCCGAAACCCAGCCCCACCGACAACGCCGCCACCAGCCATTGCAGTTTGTCCCAGCTCACCCCGAGGGTGGACAGGGTGGTGACGATGCCGATGCCCACCAGGGCGTAGGACAGCAGCGTGGTGGTGGCATAGGCACTGCCTTGCGCCAGGTTCATGCGTGACAGCACCAGCACTTCCAGCAGGCCGGGCAGGTTGCGCGCCAGGGCCACGGTGATGGCGATGATGAGCAAGGCGCCGAGCACATCCAGCAGGCTGATGGGCACCAGTGTCGCGGCATTGCCGGTGCCGCTGCTGTATTCGTAGAGGTTGACGGTTTCCAGGTAAGTGAACACGCCGATCAGATCGGCCCAGACCCAGTACAGGCAGACCAGGAAGCCGCCGAGCAGGGCCAGGCGAATCAGGCGCAGGGACTGCTGGTTGACCTGTTCGATGTCCAGCGTGGGTTCTTCCAGGGTGGCTTCGCCATCGACACCTTCCTTGCTCTGTGCCTGGCGCTTGGCCAGGGCGCGCTGATAGGCCAGGCGTTTGGCGGCGACGCTCAGGCCGCGCACCAGCGCCGCCTCGACGATGAGCAGGATGATCAGCAGGTAAAGCGTGTCGATCAGGCGGTCGGTGAGCTTGAGCGCGGTGTAGTAATAACCGAAGGCGACCGCGCCTATCAATGCCAGCGGCAGCAGGTTGAACAGCACGCCGAGCGTGGTGCGCAGCCCCGAGGCGTTCTCACGCAAGGGCGCATTGAACAGCAGGTTGAACAGCATCCAGGCCATCAGGGCATAGCAGGTGATCACCACGGCAATGCCGATCACGTCGCTGGCCAGGCTCTCGGGTTGGTGCTCGGCGATGCTCACCACCGCGACCAGCGCCATCACCACCAGGCCCAGGCGGCGCATGTGCTGGCGGAAGAACGCGACGTTGGCAGGTGGCCAATGGAAATGCAGGACGGCCACGCCATCGGGGGCCAGGATGCGGTGCAGGGTGTAGAAGACCAGCCAGGCCTCGGCCATCTCGTACAACGCGCCGCCCAGGTAGAGGTTCTGCCCACGCGCATCGTGCAGCAGGGCATAGCCGCACAGCGCCAGCAGCAGCGCGACCGGCAGCGCCAGGATCAGGTTGAGCCCCAAGGCCAGCGGGGTGTGCAACTGGCTGTCGTGCTTGTAGTGGCCTATATCGGCATGCAGTTCGCCGAGCTTGCCGAACAGGTACTGGCGGCGCCAGAGAATCACGGCGCAGAGCAGGATCAGCGGCAGGAACACCAGCGGGCGCTCGATCAGGCCGGCCCCCAGCTCGCTGATGGCTATGGCCCAGGGGATTTCCGCGAGCTGCCGCTCTAGCTGGTAGGGCACCAGTTTGAGCCACTCCAGATCGAGAGGCTTGTTGCTGGGAATCCAGAACATCTGCTCGTCGATGGTGGCGCGCAGGCTGCTGGCGGTGCTCTGCAGTTCCTTCTGGTTGATCTGCAGGGTGATCGATTCGTTGAGCAGGGCGTTGAGCGAGCGACTCAGCTTTTCCAGCAACTCGCGGCGGGTGGCCAACTGATCGAGCAGCGCCTTGCGCAGTGCCGGGGTGATTTCCTCGCTGGGTTGGTCAGCCAGCAGCGTGTCCACGTAGGCGTTGGGGTCGCTGATCTCGTCGCGCTGCTTGTTGAGGTCGAACTGGTACAGGCGGATATCGGCAATGTCGTCGGCCAGCGAGCCATCCTCGTGTTTGAGTTGTGGCAGCGCCTGCTTCTGCTGATAGAGAATCTTCGACAGCAGCAGGCTGCCTTGCAGCACGCGAATCTGCTCGTCCAGGGCCTGGTTGGCTTGATTCAGATTGTCCAGTTGCTGGCGTGCTCTGAGGTTCTCTTCCGTGCGGCTGTTGAGGCGTTCGGTGGAGCGCAGCAGGTAGTCGGAAAGCTTGAGGTTGAGCGAGCTTTCCTTGGCCAGCAGCTTGTCCGAGCTGGTGCGCGCGGCCTCGCGCGACTGTTCGGCGACGGTTTGCTCGGAATCTTCACGACGGCGCTCGTTGATCAGGCCCTGCAGATCCTGGCGTTCCTGCTCGGCGCGGCGGATACGCTCGTCGAGCAGGGCGCGCTGCGCGCTGCCGAGATCCTGCAATAGGCTGTTGCTAGCCAGTTCCTGGCGGCGTAGCTGGGTTTGCACCGTGAGCATGGCCAATTCGGCATTGAGCTGGTCGCGGCGCTCCTGGCTCAGTGGCTTGCCATCCACACGGCCGCTCTTGAGGCTGTTGTTGATGTCCTGGCTGCGTGTCTGATTCTGGCTGATCTCGGTCTGGGCGCGTTCGGGGCGGTTCTGCGCGCTGATGATCAGGCTGTTGGCGTCGATGATCGCCTTGTTCCAGTCACTGATCTGGTTGGAGCGTTCGCTCAGGAGCTGATCGAGCTGATCCAGAGACAGGCGCCCATAGCGTTGCGCCACCGGCACCTCGGGGCTGGCTTTGAGCCGGTTCAGCTCACGCTGCGCTTCGTTGATCTGCCGCGGGGCCTTGTCGATCTGCTGACGCAGGTCGTCCAGGCGCTGTTCGGCGTTGTCGCGGTCCTGAAGCATTTGCAGCGTCTGCTCCAGAGTCTGCTTGAGGGCCAGTTGATCGGCCTCGGGCAGCTTGCGGTCGGCCAGGCTGTCCAGGCTCTGCTGGACATCTGCTTCCTTGGGCGGCTCATCGGCCTGCGCAGCGCTCAGACCGAAACACAGAAGAAAGAGGGTGACTGCTAGAGAAAGGCGCAGCTTGGGCATGATGATCCGGTGACCGAGGAAATGTGGATGTGCTCAGTATGCAGCAGAGGTGACGACGCCGATCATGAATGATCGGCGTCAGGTGCACGATCCTAGCAAAGTCTCAGAGAAACAGGCCGGGACCGGGGCGACTGCCTTCGGGGAATCTGACGCCGACCTTGCGTACCTTGTTCCCTTCCATGGCCGCCACCGTCCAGGTCAAGCCTTGCCACTCCACCTGGTCGCCGACCACCGGCTCGCCGCCGATCTTGTGGGCGATGAAACGCCCCAGCGCCTGGTTGCCCTCGACATCCCCGAGCTTGAGCCCATAGAGCGCGACGATGGCGTTCAGTTCGGCGTCGCCTTCCAGCACGAAGTCACCGAAGAAGCGCAGATCCTGGCCGCGCTTGGGCGCCTGGCTGAACAGCTTGCCGAGTGCCGGCAGGTCATGTTCGTGGCCGATCACGCAGAGCAGGTCGCCGGCCTCCAGGCGGGTACTGCCGGAGGGGTGCAGCAGTTCACGGCCACGGAACAGAGCGGCTATACGGGTGCCATCGGGCATGTTCAGTTCGCGCAGGGCGGCGCCGATGCACCATTTCTCCGCTCCCAGGCGGTAGACGAACAACTCCCACTGGCTGGTGGGGTGCACCTCCAGCCCGGCTCGTGAGATCGGTGCTGGCTCCGGCGGTACGGTGACGCGCATCAGCTTGGCGGCCAACGGCAGGCTGGTGCCTTGCACCAGCAGGGAGATGATCACGATGAAGAAGGCCACGTTGAAGAACAACTGCGCATTGGGCAGGCCGGCCATCAGCGGGAACACGGCGAGGATGATGGGCACCGCGCCGCGCAGGCCGACCCAGGCGATGAATATGCGCTCACGGTCATGGAAGGCGCGGAACGGCAGCAGACCGAGGAAGATCGACAGTGGCCGCGCGAACAGAATCATCCACAGCGCTAGGGCCAGGGCCGGCAGAGCAACGGGCAGCAGCTCGTGCGGCGTGACCAGCAGACCGAGCACCAGGAACATGCCGATCTGCGCCAGCCAGGTGAGGCCATCGAGCATATGCAGGATGCCGTGGCGCGAGCGGATCGGCCGGTTGCCCAGCAGCAGACCGCACAGGTAGATGGCGAGGATGCCACTGCCGCCCACGGCAGTGGTGATGGCGAAGATGATCAGGCCGCCGCTGACCACCAGCAGGGAATACAGCCCGCTGGCCAGCTCCATGCGGTTGACCAGCTTGAGCAGCAGCCAGCCGCCGCCGAGGCCGAGGATCATGCCGAGGCCGAACTGCTGCACTAGCTGGATTGGCAGATCCCAGCTAAAGCCGGTCTGGCCGCTGGCGAGCATGGCGATCAGGGTGACGGTGAGGAACACAGCCATCGGGTCGTTGCTACCGGACTCGATCTCCAGGGTGGAACTGACCCGTTCGTTGAGCCCGCGCCCGCCAAGCAGGGAGAACACCGCCGCGGCGTCGGTGGAGCCGACGATGGCACCGATCAGCAGGCCTTCCAGCAGGCTCAGATCGAACAGCCAGGCCGCGGCCAGGCCGGTGAGCCCGGCGGTGATCATTACCCCGACCGTGGCCAGGGACAGCGACGGCCACAAGGCCACGCGGAAGGTCGAGACTCGGGTGCGCATGCCGCCATCGAGCAGGATCACCGCCAGTGCCAGGTTGCCCACCAGGTAGGCCAGAGGATAATTGTCGAAGACGATGCCGACGGGGCCGTCGACGCCGGCAATCATGCCGACACCGAGGAAGATCACCAGAATGGGGATGCCGAAACGCGTACCGAAGGCGCTGACCAGAATGCTGGCCGCTACCAGTGAGGCGCCGATCAAGAACAGATTGTTGATGGCGCTTGCGTCCAACGGCTTACTCCCTGGTCCGATTAAGGAAAGGCACCATCATGCATGGTGCGTGCCAGGGGATTCTAACCGTAGCCTTCGTATCACTGTCAAAAAAGGTATTACATTTTTCGAGCTTCAAGCCGCAAGCTTGGGCTGAGGCGCCTTGCTGCTTTCTCTTGCCGCTTGAAGCTTGCAGCTTGTGGCTGCTCCTCAGAACCAGGCGCCCTGCATACCCAGGCAGGTGTCGTCGCGGGCTTCGAGAATGGCCAGGTCATGATGGCAGCTCGGCACCTCCCAGGTCAGGAAGTAGCGCGCGGCCTGCAGCTTGCCCCGATAGAAGGCCTGCTCCTCGGCATTGTCCGTGCGAGACAGGCCTTTTTCGGCGCGAATCGCCTGCTCCAGCCAGCGCCAGCCGATCACCGTGTGGCCGAACACCTTGAGGTACAGCGCCGAGTTGGCCAGGCCCTGGTTGATCTTGCCACTCATCAGATCACCCAGCAGGGCCAGGGTCACCGCTTGCAGGCGCGCCAGCAATTGCTCCAGTGGTTGGCGCAGGCCGTCGAGTGATTCATGCGCACTGGCGCGCTGGCAACAGGCGTTGATCAGCTTGAGCAGTTGCTTGAGCGCCGCGCCCCCATTCATCGACACCTTGCGCCCGAGCAGGTCGAGCGACTGGATGCCATGAGTGCCCTCGTGGATCGGATTGAGGCGGTTGTCGCGGTAGTACTGCTCCACCGGGTACTCGCGGGTATAACCGTGGCCGCCGAGAATCTGGATGGCCAGCTCGTTGGCCTTGAGGCAGAACTCCGACGGCCAGGACTTGACGATGGGGGTGAGCAGGTCGAGCAGCTCCAGGGCTTGCTGGCGCTCTTCGGCGGTCGCCAGGGTCTGGGTGTCGTCGAACAGCCTCGCGGCATACAGGCCAAGGTCGAAGGCACCTTCGACGTAGGCTTTCTGCGTCAGCAGCATGCGCCGCACGTCGGCGTGCTCGATGATCGAGATTTGCGGGCTGGTCGGATCCTTGCCATCCGGCTGGCGACCCTGCGGGCGGTTGCGCGCATAGTCCAGCGAATACAGGTAGCCGGCGTAGCCGAGCATGATCGCGCCCATGCCAACGCCGATGCGCGCCTCGTTCATCATCTGGAACATGTAGGAAAGGCCGGCGTGCGGCTTGCCCACCAGATAGCCGACGCACTCACCGTTGTCGCCAAAGTTCAGCGCCGTGGAGGTGGTGCCGCGCCAGCCCATCTTGTGGAACAGGCCGGCCAGGGTCACGTCATTGCGTGCGCCCAGACTGCCGTCGTCATTGACATGGAACTTGGGCACCAGGAACAGGCTGATGCCCTTCACCCCGGGCGGTGCGTCCGGCAGCTTGGCCAGCACCATGTGCACGATGTTCTCCGAGATCGGTTGATCACCGCCGGAGATAAAGATCTTGTTGCCCTTGATCCGGTAGCTGCCGTCGGCGTGAGGTTCGGCCTTGGTGCGGATATCCGACAGCGACGAGCCGGCATGCGGCTCGGTCAACGCCATGGTGCCGAAGAAGCGGCCGTCGATGATCGGCTGCAGGTAGCGGGCCTTCTGCTCCTCGCTGCCGAAGGCCTCGATCAGATTGGCCACGCCCATGGTCAGCATGGAATAGGAACTGGTGGCGATATTGGCCGATTGGAAATGGGCGAAGCAGGCCTGCGACAGCAGATTGGGCAGTTGCATGCCGCCGTGCTCGAAATCGCGGGTGGCATTGAGAAAACCGGCTTCGTGGAAAGCGCGTAACGCCGGCTCCACTTCGGGGATCAGCACCGCGCCGCCGTCGACGTACTGCGGTTCGTGTTCGTCGTTCTTGCGGTTGTGCGGGGCGAACAGTTCCTCGGCGATGCCGCGTGCGGTGCCGATCGCCGCGTCGAAGGTTTCGCGGTTGTGGTCGGCGAAGCGCGGACGCTGGGTCAGGGCTTCGGCGTCGAGCACCTCGTAGAGTTCAAACGCCAGGTTGCGGGAGCTGAGCAGGGTCTCGGACATGGAACGGGCCTCCAGATGATCAACCGAGTCTAGGCAGCCTGCCGCCCGGCTGCCCAGCATCATCATTGGCCGTGATAAAGCGCTACATCTGTCTTGCGTCAGGCAAGCCCTCGGGCTAGCTCACGGGTCAGTTCCGCCGCAGGCATCGGTCGGCAGTTGGTGACGTTCTGCCCGGCCCATAGCGGCGAGAAATCGCCGCTACCCTTTGCTTCGGCCGCTGCGCGCAGTGGGGCGATGGCGGCGGTGGCCAGGGGGAATTCCGGCGCTTGCGTGCTGAGTGGCCCCAGTTCGCGCATCAGGCGATTGACGATGCCCCGTGCCGGGCGACCGCTGAACAGGTTGGTCAGGGCGGTATGGCACGCGGCTGGGCTTTGCAGGGCGGCGCGGTGGATAGGGCTAGTGCTGGCTTCCGGGCACAGCAGGTAAGCGCTGCCCACCTGCACGCCGGCGGCGCCGAGGGCCATGGCGGCGGCCACGCCACGGGCGTCGGCGATACCGCCAGCGGCGATTACCGGCACCGAGAGTGCATCCGCCAGTTGCGGCAGCAGGGCGAAGGTGCCGAGCTGGAAGCTCAGATCATGATCGAGAAAGTGCCCGCGGTGGCCGCCGGCTTCCAGCCCTTGGGCGATCACCGCGTCGACGCCGCGCGCTTGCAGCCACAGGGCCTCCTCCAGGGTAGTGGCGCTGGAGAGAATCTTCGCGCCACTGCGGCGTACCCGCTCCAGCAAGGTGTCCTCTGGCAGACCGAAATGGAAACTCACCACGGCTGGGCGGAGTTCCTCCACCAGCTCGGCAGCCTCGTCATTGAACGGCAGGCGTCCAGGCCCGCTGGCAATATTCGCCACATCCACACCTAGCTCGTCATAGTAAGGCGCTAGCGCTTCGCGCCAGAGTGCTTCGCGAGCGGCGTCCGGTTCTGGCGGCACATGGCTGAAGAAGTTCAGGTTGAACGGGCCAGCCGTCAGGCTGCGCATCGCTTCCAGCTCCTGGCGCAGGGCGGCAGGTGTGAGCATGGCGCAGGGAATCGAACCAAGGCCACCGGCCTGGCATACGGCAGCGGCCAGGCGATGATTCTGCGAGCCGGCCATCGGCGCCTGGATCAGGGGTAGTTCAGTGCCTAGCAAGTGTTGCAGAGACATGGCGATGTTCTCGCGATCCGAGGGAGGTCATCAGCCTAGGCGTTGCCGTTACTCTGGATCAAGCCGCGATGCGACGTGCCGGCAGCCTGTTAAACTGCGTGCCTGATTCGAGGACTCCCCCCATGAACTACCGCCACGCCTTCCATGCCGGCAATCACGCCGACGTGCTCAAGCATCTGCTGCTGACCCGCCTGATCGCCCTGCTGTCGAAAAAGGAGGCGCCATTCGCTTATCTCGACAGCCATGCAGGGCTTGGCCTGTACGATCTGCAAGGTGATCAGGCCAGCCGCACCGGCGAGTACCTGGAGGGCATCGGCCGGCTGTGGCAGGCCACGCAACTGCCGGATGCGGTGGAGGCCTATCTGGAGGTGGTGCGGGCGATGAACCCCGATGGTGAACTGCGCTACTACCCCGGCTCGCCGGAGTGGGCACGGCTGCTAAGCCGTGAGCAGGATCGCCTGCAGCTCAACGAGAAGCACCCTGAGGACGGCCGTCTGCTCAAGGACAATATGCGCGGCGACCGCCGCGTGGCTGTGCACCTGGGCGAGGGCTGGCACGTGCCACGGGCGCTGATGCCGACCCGTGAGAAGCGTGTGCTGCTGCTGATCGACCCACCCTTCGAGCAGGCCGACGAGCTGCAGCGCTGCGTCGAGGCGCTGAACGAGGCCCATGGGCGCATGCGCCAGGCCATCGTGGCGATTTGGTACCCGATCAAGGATGAGCGGCAACTGGCGCGCTTCTATCGCGACCTGCAGAAAAGTGCCGCGCCCAAGCTGTTGCGCGCCGAGTTGTACGTGCATGCACCGGACGATGCCACACGCCTGAGCGGCTCGGGCCTGGTGATCAGCAATCCGCCCTGGGGCCTGGAGGACGAACTCCGGCAACTGCTGCCGTGGTTGGCCGATGCGCTCGGCCAGAGCCAGGGCGACTGGCGCCTGGACTGGTTGATAGAAGAAGCCGCAAGCGGCAAGCCATAAGCGTAGCCCGGATGAAATCCGGGAGCCGTGGCCTCCGATCCCCGGATTGCAGGCCGGGCTACAAGCTGTCCTTGCTTGCAGCTTTAGCCCGGCTTGTGATTGGGCTCGATGTGATAGCTCAGGTTGCGTCGTGGGCTGAGGTATTCCAGCACGTCCAGCGGTAGCTGCGAGGGGCGCAGGCTGCGGGCGATGGCCAGTCTGGGTTCCTGGGTGAGGTCGACGATCAGCGCTTCTTCCTTGGCCACCTCGGCATCGTAGAGAATCAGCGTCGGTTTCAGCGCCTGAGTCGGGTTCACCCCCAGCACCAGGGCGTAGCGTTCGTCTTCGAGTTGCACCAGGCTGCCGGGCGGGTAGACGCCCATGACCCGGACGAAGGCCTTCAAGGCCACTTCGTCGAAGCGTTCGCGCTGTTGCTTGAACATCAGCGCCAGGGCCTCATGCGGGCTCAGCGCCTGACGCGGATCGAGCGGGTTGCACAGGCCGTCGAAATGATTGGTGATGGCCACCAGGCGGCTCAGACGGCCGATGGCGGCTTCGCGCAGGCCACGTGGATAACCGCTGCCGTCGCAGTGCTCGTGGTGCTCGTGGATGATGCGCAGCACTTCGTCGTCGAGCATCAGCTTTTGCCCCATGCGCAGGCCGAAGTCGGTATGCATCTGCAACAGTTGCTGCTCCGGGCGGGTCAGCGGTTCGGGCTTGAGCAGCACCTTGCTGGGTACTTCCAGCTTGCCGATGTCATGCAACAGCGCACCGAGGCCGAGGCTGTGGCAGGCCTCGCTGTCGAGGCCGAGCTGACGACCGAGCAGCAGGGACAGGACGGTAACGTTGAGGGCGTGGTAGTAGCTGTCTTCGGCGGCCTTGCCGGTGATGCCGTGCAGCACCACGCCGGGGGCGCCGAGCAGGGTTTCGACCATCTCGCCGACGATGGCGCCGGCCTGGCGCATGGCGTCTTCGGGGCGGCTGCGCAGGGTTTGGTTGAGCGCCTTGATGCGCTGGCTGGCTTCGATGAAGCGGCGATCCACTTCGGCCAGGCGGGTGCGCAACTGGCGCAGCTTCTGCGCCCGCACTTGCCGGGCCTGGGTTTCGGGATCGAGCTGCGGTTCTTCGATGGGTGCCGGTGGCGGTTCCTCACCCAGTGGCAGCGGCGGGCAGTCGCTGCGTGCCGGGTCATAGCGCAGTTGCTTGAGCTTGAGGGCGCGCAAGGCGCGGATCTGCGCTTCGTCCTTGATCTTGAAATTGCTGAAGGCGAAGTCATGTTCCCACCAGCTCAGATCCAACTGCACATAGAGGCCGACACAGAGCTGTTCTGGCGTGATGTAGGAAGGGCTGGCGGACATGTTTTGTTTTTACAGACTAATGGCTGTTTGCCGGCATTCTAGTCCGGCGCATGCCAGGCTGCGTAGCCTTTCTTCCGATGAGCAGGCTCAGGCCATCACGTCGATGCTGTTACCCAGGTTGGGCGGGTTGCTCGCCAGGCTGGTCGGTGCCGCCGCCTGCACCAGCCCGGTGATGCTGGAGGCCTGCAGCTCCAGGGTCTTGCGCAGCAGCAGAAGCGACATCTGCGCGGCGATCTGCGAAGAGGCCTGGCTGGATACCTGGCTGGGTAGGCTGCTCAGTTCCACGGTGCTGCACTCATGCTGGGGTGTCAGGGGGTAGACATACGCCTGTTCCGCCCAGGCCGCAATAGCCATTGGGGTTCTTCGCCAGATATTGCTGGTGGTAGGTCTCGGCGTAGTAGAAGGTCGGTGCTTTGGCGATTTCGGTGGTGATGGCGCCTATACTGGCCTTGTCCAGCTCGCTCTGGAAGCGGGCCTGGCTGGCCAGTGCTGCCTTCAGTTGCGCTTCGTCCTGGCAGTAGATCGCCGAGCGGTACTGGGTGCCCCGGTCGTTGCCTTGACGCATGCCCTGGGTGGGGTCGTGCGCTTCCCAGAACACCTTGAGCAGTTTCTCGAAACTGGTCTGGCCTGGGTCGAACACCACCAGCACCACTTCGCTGTGCCCGGTGAGGCCGGAGCAGACCTCATCGTAGGTCGGGTTGGGGGTGAAACCGCCGGCATAGCCGACTGCCGTGCTGAACACGCCAGGCTGTTGCCAGAAGCGTCGCTCGGCACCCCAGAAGCAGCCCAGGCCGAATACCGCCTGCTGCAGGCCGGCCGGGAAGGGCGGCTTGATCGGGTTGCCATTGACGTGGTGGGTGTCGGCCACCGGCAAGGCTTCGGCGCGGCCGGGCAGCGCTTGCTCGGGTGTCGGCAGGGCGAGCTTGTGGGCGAGAATCTGGGAGCGCAGAACCATGGGGTGTCCTCCTGTGTCGGTCTGGCAATGGACAACGCCTAAGGCGGCGTATTACACGCGCTGCTCTGTCGCAGTCGCTGGCCGACAAGGATAGCGGCGCAGGCTTTCGACCAGTTCGCGGCCAGGAATCGGCTTGTCGAACAGGTAGCCCTGGCCGACGTCGCACTTCTGCCGGCGCAGGAAGCCGAGCTGGGCGCCGGTCTCGATGCCCTCGGCCACTACCTTGAGCTTGAGATTATGGGCCATGGCGATCACCGCCGAGGTGATTTCCATATCGTCCTGGTTGTCCGGGATGTCCTTGATGAAGCTGCGATCGATCTTGATCACGTCGATGGGGAATTTCTTCAGGTAGCTGAGCGAGGAATAGCCGGTGCCGAAGTCGTCCATGGCCAGGGTCAGGCCCAGGCTCTTCAGGCGGCTGAGCTGGTGGCGGGTGTCGTCGGTGGCTTCCAGCAGCAGGCTTTCGGTCAGCTCCAGCTCCAGCAGCCTGGGGTCGAGCTGTTCCTCGTGCAGGATGGCGGCAATGGAGCCGACCAGATCCGGGTCGGAAAACTGTTTGGGTGACAGGTTGATCGCCACCTGCAGGTTGCCCAGACCAATCGCCTTGATCTGCCGGCTCATGCGGCAGGCCTGGCGTACCACCCACTTGCCGATGGGGATGATCAGGCCGGTTTCCTCGGCGACGCTGATGAACTGATCCGGGCGGATCATGCCTTTTTCCGGGTGCTGCCAGCGCAGCAGGGCTTCCATGCCGAGCAACTGACCCGTCTTGAGGCACAGCTTGGGTTGGTAGAAGACCTCCAGCTCGCTCTGAGTCAGGGCTCGGCGCAGGTTGTTCTCGACGAAAAGCTTGTAGTTGGCCTCGGCATTGAGCGCCTCGGTGAACATTTGCACCTGGTGTTTGCCATTGGCCTTGGCCTTGTGCAACGCGAGGCCGGCATGCTTCATCAGTGTCTGCGGGTCGCCGCCATGAGCCGGGGCGAGCGCCAGGCCCACCGAGCCGGTGATGCTGATTAGCTGGTTGTCGACGAACAGGGGCTTGTCCAGGGTTTGCAGCACCTGGTGGGCGACGCTATAGGCGCTGTCCTGATCACAGCCATCGAGGAGAATGGCGAATTCGTTGCTGGCGAAACGGGCCAGTGTGCCTTGCGTACCCAAGCTGTTGCGCAGGCGCCGAGCCAGGGCCGAGAGCAGCTTGTCGCCGGTCTGGTGGCCGAGGCTGTCGTTGATCCGCTTGAAGTTGTCGATGTCCACCAGCAGCAGCCCGAGCGATTGCTGCGAGCCGCGAGCAAAGCGCTCTTCCAGGCCGCGAATGAAGGACGGGCGGTTGCCCAGGTTGGTCAGGTTGTCGGTATAGGCCAGGCGCTCGATGCGCTGCTGAGCCAGCTTGGCCTCGGTGATGTCTTCATAGATGCCGATGTAGTGGGTCAGTTCGCCGTCGTCGCCATACACCTTGGAGATCGACAGGTGCCCCCAGTAGGGCTCCTGATTCTTGCGACGGCTGCGGAACTCGCCCTGCCAGCTATTGTGTTCGGCCAGGCTGGATTCGGCGTTGAACAACAGATCACTGATGTTGCTCATGGCCGACAGCTCGGACAGGCGATAACCGCAGACCTCTTCGCTGCTGTACAGGGTAATGGCGGTGAAGCTCGGGTTGACGTACTCCACCCGGCCATCGCGGTCGACCAGCAAGAAGGCGCTGGCGCTCTGTTCCACGGCGCGCTGGAACAGGTGCAGGGCCTGAGTGGCATCGCGCTTCTGCTGATTGACCAGCACCTGAGCGTACTGGTCGGCCAGCTCGCCGGCGAAGGCCACTTCATCGGCCTGCCAGATACGCTCGGAGCCAGTGTGCTCGAGACACAGGATGCCGACCACTTCCCCCTCGACGCGTATGCTGGCGTCGAGCAGCGAGGTGATGCCGCTGGGCAGCAGGTAGGACGCTTTCAGCTCGTCGGTACGCGGATCTTGCTGGGCGTTGTAGGCATCGATGGCACGCCCGCTGCGCAGCGCCGCAAGGTACTTGGGAAAGTGACGTGCATCGATCGGCGCGGGTTGCTCGTGCCTGGCCAGATCACTGCGATAGAAGGCAACGGGTTCGAGGTGATGGTGATTGAGCCGCCAGATACTGGCTCTGGCCACGCCATACAGCTCGCAGGCAGCCTTGGTGATCAGTTCGGCTGCTTCGATCAGGGGGGTGGCAGATACGTAACGCTGCCTGGAAAGGCGCACGATCAGGCTCTGTTGTGTGCGTGAGCGAGCCAGGTGTTCGAGGTGCTCATGCTGCGTACGCTGATAGTGCTCCAGCGTGTCATGCAGGGCCAGGTCGGTCAGTTGCAGGGCCGGAGCCGTGGCAGGAGACAGGCGATCCGGTTCGCCGATGACCTGCAGGTAGCCACGTAACAACTGCCGGTTGCGTTGTTTGAAGGGTTCGCCAATTTCCAGCAGTTCGAGCGGGCCATGCGTGGTATGCAGGGTGTAGCGTACCTGGTAATGATGGTCGCGGAGCAATTGGCGCTGAATGTCGTCATGCAGGCTGTAGCGCGCTTCCGGTTCCATCAGGCTGGCGTAGGGCGCATCGACCAGCGCGCAGAGATCCGTGGCACTGACGCCGAAGACCTGCTCGCAGGTGGCGTCGAGAAACAGTAATGACCAACTAGGCTCGTTCAAGCGCTCGAAACGCAACATGCCGAGCCTCGAAGGCACTGGCAACTGCGTCACAACCTCGGCTACTGGGCGGTTGCCAGTATCGGGACGGCTTTTCATCAGGCGGTGGGCTTCCAGTATGCTGAACAGGCGAACAAAGGTTTCCGCATTGGGCATGGCTACTTCAGTAGCACTGACAACACGGATGATGACTTTGACTTGAGCCTACTTCTCTACAGCGTTCGACAAGGGTGCATGATGCAATCGTTACTTACAAGAAGACTCATGGTCTTGATGCTCTGGGGAGCGCTTTTTTCCACTGTCCATGCCCTTGCCGAAGACGATTCCGGCCTTCGCGGCGGTGAACGGCAGGTTTACCTCGACAACCTGAAACGTTTGTACCTGACTCAGAACGAGCGTCAGGCGCTGCTGCTGCACAGCAATGCCCTGCTCGACACCTATGCCTTGCGCGCGGCCTATCAGGTTGGCCAGCCGCAACGCCAGGATCTGCTTTACCAGTTGCGCCTCGGTGAGCCGGGCGAGCTGGTGCTACGTGAGGAAATTCGTAGCACCCAGGGTGTTACCCAGAGCGTGCATAACCGGCGTATCTCGCTGTTCGGTCTCGACCCTTTCATTGCCTACGAATGCCCCCCGGGTGGTATCCGCTGCATCCTGCGCAGCCCAGGGGATGGCCAGCCCTTGCTGACTATCCTGCGTGACCGTAATGGCGCGGCCGAGCTGGCCAAGGCCTTGAGCTTCCTGATTCGCAATCTGCAGAAAGGCTGACGCGCGCCGTTTCACCCAGTCTCCTCCAACGAAGCAAAAAAAACCCCGCCTTAATGGCGGGGTTGAGGATGCGAGCGTGGCGTGCTCGAAAGGGTTTACAGCAGGATGGTGCGGATATCGGCCAGCAACTGCGACAGGCGCAGGGTGAAGCGGGCGGCGGCTGCACCATTGATCACTCGGTGATCGTAGGACAGCGACAGCGGCAGCATCAGGCGCGGCTGGAAGGCCTTGCCGTCCCACACTGGCTGCATGCTCGCCTTGCTCACACCGAGGATCGCCACCTCCGGCGCGTTGACGATCGGCGTGAAGCCGGTGCCGCCAATGTGGCCGAGGCTGGAGATGGTGAAGCAGGCACCCTGCATGTCGTCAGCCGAAAGCTTCTTGTTGCGCGCTTTCTCGGCCAGTGCAGCGGCTTCGCCAGCCAACTGCAGCAGGCTCTTCTGATCGACGTTCTTGATCACCGGCACCAGCAGGCCGTCCGGGGTGTCCACGGCGAAGCCGATGTGCACGTACTTCTTGCGGATCAGCGCCTTGCCGCTCGGGGCCAGCGAACTGTTGAAGTCCGGCAGCTCCTTGAGCAGGTGGGCACAGGCCTTGAGCAGCAGCGGCAGCACGGTCAGCTTGACCCCGGCCTTCTCGGCCACGGCCTTCTGCGCGACGCGGAAGGCTTCGAGGTCGGTGATGTCGGCGGACTCGAACTGGGTCACGTGCGGCACGTTGAGCCAACTGCGATGCAGGTTGGCGGCGCCGACCTGCATCAGGCGGGTCATCGGCACTTCTTCGGTTTCACCGAACTTGCTGAAGTCCACGGTCGGAATCGGCGGGATGCCGGCACCGCCAGTGGCAGCAGCAGCGGCCTGCGGTGCAGCCTTGGCCTTCTGCATCATGGCCTTGACGTGCGCCTGCACGTCTTCCTTGAGGATGCGGCCTTTCGGGCCGGTGCCGGCGATCTCCGTCAGTTCCACACCGAAATCACGGGCCAGCTGACGCACGGCCGGGCCGGCATGCACCTTGGCGCCATCGCGCTTGGGCGCGTTGGCCACTTCTGCCGCGGCGGCGGACAGCGAGGCGATGGCGCGCACTTCGGCGGCCACTTCCGGTGCGGCGCCTTCCGGTACGCGGTGCACCGGTTGGCTGGCCTGAGCCGGAGCAGCGGCCGGTGCAGAACCGGCCACCTTGAGCTTGAGGATCAGGTCGCCGGTGCCGATCTCGTCGTCCAGCTTGACCAGCACTTGTTCCACCACGCCGGCTGCCGGTGAGGGGATTTCCATGGAGGCCTTGTCGGATTCCAGGGTCAGCAGGCTCTGGTCGACTTCGATACTGTCGCCGGGCTTGACCATGATCTCGATGACCTTGCCCTTGGCGCTGGAGCCGATGTCCGGCACGTGCACGTCCTGCACGCTGCTGCCGCTCGCTGCTGCGGCAGGTGCCGGGGCAGCCGCAGGAGTGGTTTCTGCCTTCGGTGCTGCCGCTTGAGCCGGAGCAGCAGCAGGTGCGGCCCCTTCGGTTTTCAGCTTGAGGATCAGGTCGCCGGTGCCGATCTCGTCATCCAGCTTGACCAGCAGCTCTTCCACCACGCCGGCGGCCGGAGCGGGGATTTCCATGGAAGCCTTGTCGGATTCCAGGGTCAGCAGGCTCTGGTCGGCTTCGATGCGATCACCGACCTTGACCATGATCTCGATGACCTTGCCCTTGGCGTCCGAACCGATGTCCGGTACGTGCACATCCTGCACGCTGCTGCTGGTGGTAGCTGCGGCGGGAGCAGCAGCCGGAGCAGCCGCTTTCGGCGCTTCGGCAGGAGCGGCCTCTGCTTTCGGCGCCGGTGCCGCCTCGGCGGCACCTTCGACGTCCAGCACCAGCAGCTCGTCGCCTTCCTTCAGGCGGTCACCGATCTTGACCTTCAGTTCCTTGATCACGCCGGTCTTGGGCGAGGGCACCTCCATGGAGGCCTTGTCGGACTCCAGGGTGAGGATGCTCTGGTCGGCTTCGACACGGTCGCCGACCTTGACCAGCAGTTCGATTACCTCGCCTTCACCGCCGAGGTCGGGTACGCGAATCAACTCACTCATCGCTACGCTCCTTAGCAGTCCAGGGGGTTGGCTTTATCGGCATCGATGCCGAACTTGGCGATGGCATCGGCCAGTACCTTGGCTTCGATCTCGCCACGGTCGACCAGTGCTTCCAGGGCGGCCAGCACGACCCACTTGCGATCCACCTCGAAGAAGTGGCGCAGTTGCTTGCGGCTGTCGCTGCGGCCGAAGCCGTCGGTGCCCAGCACCTTGTATTCCTTGCTCGGCACCCACTGGCGAATCTGCTCGGCGAACAGCTTCATGTAGTCGGTGGAGGCGATGACTGGGCCCTTGCGACCGTTCAGGCACGCTTCGACGTAGGTCTGCTTGGGCTTCTGGCCCGGGTGCAGGCGGTTGCTACGCTCCACGGCTAGGCCGTCGCGGCGCAGTTCGTTGAAGCTGGTGACGCTCCACACATCGGCGCCGATGTTGTACTCGTCGCGGAGGATCTTCGCCGCCTCGCGCACTTCGCGCAGGATGGTGCCGCAACCCAGCAGTTGCACGTGGTGCGCGGCTTCCTTCTTGTCCTCTTCGAGCAGGTACATGCCCTTGATGATGCCTTCCTCGACACCCTTGGGCATGGCCGGCTGCTGGTAGGACTCGTTCATCACGGTGATGTAGTAAAAGACGTCCTGCTGCTCTTCGGTCATCTTCTTCATGCCGTCCTGGATGATCACCGCCAGCTCGTAGCCGTAGGTGGGGTCATAGGTGCGGCAGTTGGGGATGGTCGCGGCCATGATGTGGCTGTGGCCGTCCTCGTGCTGCAGACCTTCACCGTTGAGGGTAGTGCGGCCCGAGGTGCCACCGATGAGGAAGCCACGGGTACGGCTGTCGCCAGCGGCCCAGGCCAGGTCGCCGATACGCTGGAAGCCGAACATCGAGTAGAAGATGTAGAACGGCAGCATCGGCTGGTTGTGGCAGGAGTAGGAGGTACCTGCGGCGATGAAGGAGCTCATGGCGCCGGCTTCGTTGATGCCTTCTTCGAGGATCTGACCTTTCTTGTCCTCCTTGTAGAACATCACCTGGTCCTTATCCACCGGCTCGTAGAGCTGGCCGACCGAGGAGTAGATGCCGAGCTGGCGGAACATGCCTTCCATGCCGAAGGTACGGGCTTCGTCCGGGATGATCGGGACGATGCGCTGGCCGATGTCCTTGTCCTTGACCAGTTGCGCGAGGATACGCACGAAGGCCATGGTGGTGGAGATTTCGCGGTCGCCCGAGCCGTCGAGGATGGCCTTGAGGGTATCCAGCGGCGGCGTGGGGATGCTGAAGCTCTTCTGCCGGCGCTGCGGTACGAAACCGCCGAGGGCGGCGCGGCGCTCGTGCAGGTACTTGTGCTCAGGGCTGCCCGGCTCGGGGCGCACGAACGGCAGGTTTTCCAGGTCTTCGTCCTTGACCGGGATGTCGAAGCGGTCGCGGAACTGACGCAGGCTTTCCACGTCGACCTTCTTGGTGTTGTGCGCGGTGTTCTTCGCTTCACCGGCGCCGGTGCCGTAACCCTTGATGGTCTTGGCCAGGATCACGGTGGGTTGGCCGCTGTGGTTGACCGCCTGATGGTAGGCCGCATAGACCTTGTACGGGTCGTGGCCGCCGCGGTTGAGCTTCCAGATCTCGTCGTCGGAGAGATCCTTGACCATCTCCTTGAGTTCCGGGCTGTTGAAGAACTTCTCGCGCACGTAGGCGCCGTCCTTGGCCTTGTAGTTCTGGTACTCGCCGTCGACCACCTCGTCCATGCGACGCTGCAGGGCGCCGTCCTTGTCCTTGGCGAACAGCGGATCCCAGAAGCGACCCCAGACCACCTTGTTGACGTTCCACTGGGCGCCACGAAACACGCCTTCGAGTTCCTGGATGATCTTGCCGTTGCCGCGTACCGGGCCGTCGAGGCGCTGCAGGTTGCAGTTGATGACGAAGATCAGGTTGTCCAGCTTCTCGCGGCCGGCCAGGGCGATGGCGCCGAGGGATTCCGGCTCGTCGCACTCGCCGTCACCCATGAAGCACCAGACCTTCTGCTTGCCGGCGGGGATGAAGCCGCGCGCTTCCAGGTACTTCATGAAGCGCGCCTGGTAGATGGCCTGGATCGGGCCGAGGCCCATGGAAACCGTGGGGAACTGCCAGAAGTCCGGCATCAGCCAGGGGTGCGGGTAGGAAGAAAGGCCCTTGCCGTCGACTTCGCGACGGAAGTTCTGCATCTGGTCTTCGCTCAGGCGGCCTTCCATGAAGGCGCGAGCGTACACACCGGGGCTGGCGTGGCCCTGATAGAACACCAGGTCGCCGCCGTGCTCTTCGGTGGGCGCCTGGAAGAAGTAGTTGAAGCCGATGTCGTAGAGGGTCGCCGAGGAGGCGAAGCTGGAAATGTGGCCGCCCAGGTCCGGGTCTTCCAGGTTGGTACGCATCACCATGGCCAGGGCGTTCCAGCGCACCAGCGAGCGGATGCGGCGTTCCATGAACAGATCGCCGGGCATGCGCGCTTCGTGGGTGACCGGGATGGTGTTGCGGTACGGCGTGGTGATCGCGTAGGGCAGTTGCGCACCGCTACGGGTGGCCAGCTCGCCCAGACGGGTCATCAGGTAGTGGGCTCGGTCTTCACCCTCACGGTCGAGGACGGATTCAAGGGCGTCCAGCCATTCCTGGGTTTCGATCGGATCGAGGTCTTGCATGGCTTGCTCCAGGGCGGAAAGGCTTCCAGAATCGGAGGCCAGTGGGTCTCGCTGGCTTTTTGAGCGGGCGAGCTGAATTCTTGGATGTACCGGGGGTAGGACCGGCCGGTGTGTAGTTTTACTACATTTCGACGGCGGATTCAGCCCTCTGGGCACATTTGACCAGTAGTAAAACTACAGTGAGCTGTGCCGTATGCCGCGCACCTCGGGCGGCGCCAGGGTCTTGGAGACCCTGGCCTGCGGTTCGCAGCCCGCAAAAAGGATAGACCATGAGCCTGCCTGTGCTGCTCGATTTGCCTGCCTCTCTCGATCACCTTGGCGACCGCGCCGAGCAGTTTCTCAGTGCTGCGCTGGCCGAGCAGGCCGAGTTGCAGGCGCAGAGGCAGGGCTGGCCTGCAGAACGGCTGGCCAGTTGGCGCCGGGTGGCGACCCTCAGTGATTTCGTCGCCGAGCAGGCAGCCCGCGATCCGCACACCTTCGTGGCCCTGGCCAGCTCCGGTGAGCTGGAGCGCTCGCTGGCGCCGGGTGAGTTGCGCGCCCAGTTGGCCGAGCGTCTGGCCGAATGCCCTGACGAAGAGGCGCTGGGGCGCTGCCTGCGGCGTTTTCGCAATCGCCAGCAGGTGCGCATCATCTGGCGCGACATCAGCCGCCAGGCGACGCTGGCGGAAACCTGTCGCGACCTGTCCGATCTGGCCGATGCCTGCATCGACCTGGCCTATCACTGGCTCTACCCGCGCCATTGCGAGCAGTTCGGCACGCCCACCGGTCGGCGCAGCGGCCGGCCTCAGCACATGGTCATCCTCGGCATGGGCAAGCTCGGGGCGCACGAGCTGAACCTGTCCTCGGACATCGACCTGATCTTCGGCTACCCGGAAGGCGGCGAGACCGTGGGCGTCAAACGCCCGCTAGACAATCAGGAGTTCTTCATTCGCCTGGGGCAGAAGCTGATCAAGGCGCTGGATGCGATCACCGTCGATGGTTTCGTCTTTCGCACCGACATGCGTTTGCGCCCTTACGGTTCCTCCGGCGCGCTGGTGTTCAGCTTCAATGCTTTGGAGCAGTACTACCAGGATCAGGGCCGCGACTGGGAGCGCTACGCCATGATCAAGGCGCGGGTGGTCGGTGGCGATCAGGCCGCTGGCGCCGAATTGCTGGAGATGCTGCGGCCTTTCGTCTATCGCCGTTACCTGGATTTCTCCGCCATCGAGGCGCTGCGGGCGATGAAGCTGCTGATCCAGCAGGAGGTGCGGCGTAAGGGCATGAGCGAGAACATCAAGCTCGGGGCTGGCGGCATCCGCGAGATCGAGTTCATTGCTCAGGCCTTCCAGCTGATCCATGGCGGGCGTGATCTCAGTCTGCAGCAGCGCCCTCTGCTCAAGGTGCTGGCCACGCTGGAAGGGCAGGGTTATCTGCCGCCTGCGGTGGTGGCGGAAATGCGCGAAGGCTACGAATTCCTCCGTTACACCGAGCATGCCTTGCAGGGCATCGGCGACCGGCAGACGCAGATGCTGCCGGCCGACCCGCAGGATCAGGCGCGGGTGGCGGCGATCATGGGCTTCGCCGACTGGGCGAGCTTCCACGAGCGCCTGATGCATTGGCGTGGGCGCATCGAGTGGCATTTCCAGCAGGTGATCGCCGACCCCGACGAGGAGGGCGGCGAATCTGGCGAGGCCGCTGTCGGTGCCGAATGGTTGCCGCTCTGGGAAGGCGCGCTGGACGAGGAGGCTGCCGTTCAACAATTGCAGGAGGCCGGTTTCAGCGAGGCCGTAGCGGCCAGTCGGCGCCTGGGTGATCTGCGCAACGGCCCGCAGGTGCGCGCCATGCAGCGTCTGGGGCGCGAGCGTCTGGACGCCTTCATTCCGCGCCTGCTGGCGCAGACCGTCGAGCATGAACAGCCGGATCTGGTGCTCGAGCGTGTGCTGCCATTGGTGGAGAAGGTGGCGCGGCGATCGGCCTACCTGGTGCTGCTGACCGAGAACCCCGGCGCGCTGGAGCGGCTGATTACCCTGTGCGCCGCCAGCCCCTGGATTGCCGAGCAGATCGCCCGCTACCCGCTATTGCTCGACGAACTGCTCAACGAGGGGCGGCTGTATTCGCCGCCGCTGGCGCCGGAGCTGGTGGCCGAGTTGCGCGAGCGGCTGGTGCGCATTCCCGAAGACGATCTGGAACAACAGATGGAGGCGCTGCGCCATTTCAAGCTGGCTCACAGCCTGCGTGTGGCGGCGTCGGAGATCGTCGGCACGCTGCCGCTGATGAAAGTGTCGGACTACCTCACCTGGCTGGCCGAGGCGATTCTCGATCAGGTGCTGGCGCTGGCCTGGCAGCATACGGTGCAGCGCCATGGCCGGCCGCAGCGTGCCGATGGTTCGCCCTGTGACCCGGATTTCATCATCGTCGGCTACGGCAAGGTGGGTGGCTTAGAATTCGGCCATGGGTCGGATCTGGATCTGGTGTTCATCCATGACGGCGATCCGCAGGCCGAGACCGATGGTGCCAAGCCCATCGACGGCGCGCAATTCTTTACCCGCCTGGGCCAGCGCATCATTCACCTGCTCACCACCCAGACCACGTCCGGCGCGCTCTACGAAGTGGATATGCGCCTGCGACCTTCGGGCGCGGCCGGCTTGCTGGTCAGCTCGCTCGGTGCCTTCCAGCGCTATCAGGAAAACGAGGCCTGGACCTGGGAGCATCAGGCTCTGGTGCGCGCGCGGGTGCTGGTCGGCTGCCAGCGCCTGGCCGGGGAGTTTGCCCGGGTGCGCGCCGAGGTACTGGGGCGCCAGCGCGACGTGGCGGCCCTGCGCAGCGAAGTCAGCGAGATGCGGGCGAAGATGCGCGACAACCTCGGCACCCGTGCGACCGCTGCCGGCACCGGGGTGAACGCCTTCGACGCCGCGGCCTCCTTCGATCTGAAGCAGGACGCCGGTGGTATCGTCGATATCGAATTTATGGTGCAATACGCGGCCCTGGCCTGGTCGTGGCAATACCCGCAACTGCTCGAATTCACCGACAACATCCGCATCCTGGAAGGCCTGGAGCGGGTCGGCCTGATGACGGCGGAAGATGCCGGCTTGCTGCGCGAGGTCTACAAGGTTTACCGCTCGGCTGCCCATCGCCAGGCGCTGCAGAAGCAGCCCGGGGTGGTGCCGGGCGATCAGTTCCAGGACGAGCGCCGCGCCGTGATGCGGTTGTGGCGCCAGTTGGAACTGAGTTGAACGAGAGGGGCCAAGCCCCGAGCATGACCGAACCGCGAAGCGAATTGAGGAGCAGGCAAGATGTCGATGTCCGACCGTGATGGCGTGATCTGGTACGACGGCGAACTGGTACCGTGGCGCGATGCGACCACCCATGTGCTGACCCACACCCTGCACTACGGCATGGGCGTGTTCGAGGGCGTGCGGGCCTACAACACCCCGGACGGCACCTCGATCTTCCGCCTGCAGGCGCACACCGACCGCCTGTTCGACTCCGCGCACATCTTCAACATGCAGATCCCCTTCTCCAAGGACGAGATCAACGAAGCACAGCGCGCCGCCGTGCGTGAAAATGGCCTGGAAAGCGCCTACCTGCGCCCGATGGTGTTCTTCGGCAGCGAAGGCATGGGCCTGCGCGCTGCCGGGCTGAAGGTGCACGTGATCGTCGCCGCCTGGCACTGGGGTGCCTACATGGGTGAAGAGGCGCTGGAAGCCGGTATCAAGGTGCGCACCAGCTCCTATACCCGCCACCACGTCAACATTGCCATGACTCGCGCCAAGGCCAACGGCAACTACATCAACTCCATGCTGGCCTTGCAGGAAGCCATCTCCGGCGGCGCCGACGAGGCCATGCTGCTGGATCCGGAAGGCTACGTGGCCGAGGGCTCGGGTGAGAACATCTTCCTGGTCAAGGACGGCGTGGTGTACACCCCGGAAGTGACCTCCTGCCTCAATGGCATCACCCGCAGCACCGTGCTGACCCTGGCTGCCGAGCACGGTATCAAAGTGGTGGAGAAGCGCATTACCCGCGACGAGGTGTATATCGCCGACGAGGCCTTCTTCACAGGTACCGCCGCCGAAGTTACGCCGATCCGCGAAGTCGACGGTCGTCGGATCGGTGCCGGCCGCCGTGGCCCGGTCACCGAGAAGCTGCAGAAGGCCTATTTCGACCTGGTCACCGGCAAGACCAGCGCGCACGCCGAATGGCGTACGCCGGTTAAATAAGCCGCAAGCCTCAAGCAACAAGCTTCAAGTGGCCCGAGCTGCTGTGGCTTGCAGCTTGTGGTTTGGCGTTTGAGGTTGTCCTTGATGAAGATACTGATCGTTGGGCCGAGCTGGGTAGGCGACATGGTGATGGCGCAGACCCTGTTCCAGTGCCTGAAGCAACGCCACCCCGCGTGCGAGATCGACGTGCTGGCCCCGGACTGGAGTCGGCCGCTCCTCGAACGCATGCCCGAAGTGCGCGCCGCGCTGAGCCTGCCGTTGGGCCATGGCGTGCTCGACCTGGCCACGCGCCGACGCATCGGCAAGTCGCTGGTCGGCCAGTACGACCAGGCCATCCTGCTGCCCAACTCGCTCAAGTCCGCCCTGGTGCCCTGGTTCGCTGGCATCCCCCAGCGCACCGGCTGGAAGGGCGAGATGCGCTATGGCCTGCTCAATGACATCCGTACCCTGGACAAGGCGCGCTACCCGCTGATGATCGAGCGTTTCATGGCGCTGGCCTTCGAGCCTGGGGCGATTTTGCCGCAACCTTATCCACAGCCGCGCCTGCAGATCGACGAGGCCAGCCGTGACGCTGCGCTGGCCAAGTTCGACCTGCAACTGGATCGCCCGGTGCTGGCGCTGTGCCCGGGCGCCGAGTTCGGCGAGGCCAAGCGCTGGCCGGCCGAGCATTACGCCAAGGTAGCCGAGGCCAAGATTCGCGAGGGCTGGCAGGTCTGGCTGTTCGGCTCGAAGAACGACCATGCCGGCGGCGAGGATATCCGCCTGCGCCTGATCCCGGGCCTGCGCGAGGAGGTCAGCAACCTCTCCGGGCAGACCAGTCTGGCCGAGGCGATCGACCTGATGTCGGCGGCTACTGCGGTGGTGTCCAACGATTCTGGCCTGATGCATGTGGCAGCGGCGTTGAATCGTCCGCTGGTGGCGGTCTACGGCTCTACCTCGCCGGGCTTCACCCCGCCGTTGGCTGATCGCGTCGAAATCGTCCGCCTGGGCCTGGAATGCAGTCCCTGCTTCGAGCGCACCTGCCGTTACGGGCATTACAACTGCCTGCGTGAACTGAAGCCGCAGCCGGTGATCGAGGCGCTGGAGCGGCTGGTTGGCGATGCCCTGATCCTGGCCGAGGACGACTGACTTTGCGGGTGCTGATCATCAAGACCTCGTCGCTCGGCGACGTGGTGCATACCCTGCCGGCGTTGACCGATGCGGCGCGCGCCATCCCTGGCATCCGCTTCGA